>CACXPX010000072.1 GCA_902769705.1 uncultured Prevotellaceae bacterium | reverse complement strand
GCAGAACACAATGCCCACACATAGTTGCCGTTGTAGTTTCTTATGTCGAGCGTGCTGATAAATCTCCTTACCAACATTGGCGGACGCCATCCGTGAACAGGGAAACAGAAGCCAATGCGCTCGTTTTCGCTTAACTCCCATGTTGCCGGAACATCATTGTCTGCCATGTTGACGAGCCTTTCACCAGTGGCATTAGCCAAGAGTTCTGCTGCCCATCGTGTGTTACCTGTTGCAGAGAAATAGAAAATCATGGTGCAAAATTACGAAAAAGAGACCACACTCACAAATATTTACATGAAAAATGCTTCTCCATTGAAGTACGGAGAAGCATCGTTTGTAGAGGTACCTAGCAGGTTACCTAACCGCTCGGCCAAGGTACCCTGTTTCGTTTAAGCGAGTGCAAAGGTAGTGTTTTATTTTCAATCGTGCAAATTTTTGCTGCTATTTATTTCGTTGCAATGGCATTTTCCGTCATCAAACGTCTTCTGATGTTTGCCTTGCTGGCAACAACCGCAGTTGCAACAAGGGTCGTCAGAGTGACTTACAGTTCTCCGAATCCTCATCACAACATACACAACGGCAAGCAAAACAATTGCCGATACTATAATCATTTGCCAATCCATTACGCCACTTTTTGCTTGCAAAGTTATCCTAAATCATTCAAAAAAGCATGCTCTTTAAGGTTTATTTTTTATTAATCACTATTTTTGAGTATGCTTTTTGCCTAATTTCAAGTATAAAATATTATTTTTGCAAACCAAATATTGAAGATAATGAGATTGTTTTTTATAGTTTTCTTGTCATTATTGCTACTGGCTAATGCTTATGTTGCGTGGCATTTCTGGCGCATCCTGCCGTTCTCTTCATGGGTGAAGTGGGCGTCAATAGCTGTTGTTGTCCTTTCGTTCGCGTGTCTTTTCTTTTCCTTATCGACCCTTCTCGATTCTTGGCCGATGGGTGTTTCAAGTGTTATATATCAAGTGGGAACGGGCTGGCTTATAGTGTTGCTCTATTTAGTTATGCTTTTTTTGCTTCTCGACATTGGCAGGTTGGTTCGTCTGGTGCCGTCGTCATTTCTTAAGGACAGTATCTGTGGAACGCTCTTTGTTGTGGTCCTAATAGGTGGATTGCTGATATACGGTAATATACATTATTATAATAAGTATCGTGAGACCATCAGTTTGAAGACCGCTAAGCCTTTGTCTCGTCCTGTGAAGGTCGTTCTGATGAGCGATCTCCATCTCGGTTATCATAACAGACGAGGAGAGTTGCACCGCTGGGTGGATATGATTATCAAGGAAAAGCCTGATATTATTCTTATAGCAGGTGACATTATCGACCGCTCGATACGCCCTCTAGAAGAGGATAAGATGGCAGATGAGTTCAAGAGAATTAACGTTCCCGTCATCGCATGCTTGGGAAATCACGAGTATTATGCCGGCGAGCCTAACTCTCTTGCATTCTATAAGGAAGCGGGAATAACGCTATTGCGCGATAGTTCCGTTGTGGTTGACTCGATACAAATCATCGGACGTGACGACAGGTCAAACTTTCGACGCAAGAAGACTTCACAACTCGTGGAGAATACGGATAAAGGCAAGTACACGATTCTGCTCGACCACCAGCCGTATAACCTTGAAGAGTCGGAGCAGAACGGCATCGATTTCCAGTTGAGTGGACACACTCATCACGGTCAGGTGTGGCCGATTTCTATGATAACCGAAAGAGTTTACGAATGTGCTTTTGGCAGTTGGAAGCGCCACAATAACCAATTAAAGCAACGAGAAAGACATTCTTTGTTAAAAAAGTTAAATAGAAGGAATAATCGAAGAGATAATTATTGAAAGTGGTAGAAATTAACTACCTTTGCACCGCATTTGATGAAAATGCTTCTTTTCGCATGTTGATGAATTATGGAATGCCGATGACCACTCACATTATGCGGTAATAGCTCAGTTGGTAGAGCATTGGCTTCCCAAGCCGAGGGTCGCGGGTTCGAGTCCCGTTTACCGCTCTGCTTGTGAAGTCTTATAGTTTGTCTTTCAAGAATCTTCCCGTTATACTTTTCTCGCATTTAGCAATGTCCTCAGGCGTCCCTTCACACACGATGAAACCGCCAGCGGCACCACCTTCCGGTCCAAGGTCTATCACATGGTCGGCACATTTTATGATGTCCATGTTATGCTCGATAACGATGATTGAGTGACCACGCTCTATCAAGGCATCGAAAGCAGACAAGAGGCGGCGTATATCATGGAAATGGAGGCCTGTGGTGGGCTCGTCAAAGATGAATAGAGTGGGTTCCTGACGCTCTTGACCTATATAGTAAGCAAGTTTCACGCGTTGGTTCTCACCACCAGAAAGCGTTGAAGAACTCTGTCCAAGTTTGATGTAGCCCAATCCTACGGCATCAAGCGGACGCAAACGGTCGGCAATGAGTTTCTCGTTGTATTGGTCAAAGAACTCTATTGCTTCCGAAACGGTCATCTCAAGCACATCATCGATGTTCTTTTCATGGAACTGTACGTCGAGGATGTCTTTCTTGAAACGCTTTCCGTGACATGCTTCGCACTCGAGAGAGAGGTCGGCCATGAACTGCATCTCAACGGTTATGACACCCGCACCCTTACATTCGTCACACCTTCCGCCGTCCGCATTAAACGAGAAATATTGCGGCGAGAAGCCCATTTGCTTTGCTAACGGCTGGTCGGCAAATAATTGTCTGATGGCGTCGTATGCCTTAACGTATGTTGCAGGGTTAGAACGGGTGCTCTTGCCTATGGGGTTCTGGTCAACCATCTCAACGTGCTTTATCTGCTCCCAGTCGCCTTCGAGAGCGATATATTCGCCTGGTTGCTCGGCCACCTCACTAAGATGGCGCTTCAGAGCAGGGTAGAGGATTCCCTTGACGAGTGATGACTTGCCCGAACCACTGACACCTGTCACCACGGTCATTACGTTCAGAGGGAACTTAACGTCAATTCCCTTTAGGTTGTTCATGCGTGCTCCCTTCAGCAGGATGCTCATGTTCCACGGCCTTCTGCCAGCAGGCAGAGGGATACTCTCTTGACCTGTGAGATAACGAACTGTGTAACTCTTTGACGATTGATAATCGTTAGAG
>CACXPX010000071.1 GCA_902769705.1 uncultured Prevotellaceae bacterium | reverse complement strand
TAACGGAGTTCACTGCTGCGGGACAGTCGGAGATTCACACTCCAGTTCCCAATTAAGCACAGCTAAGTGCACCTTTACGGGCGACTCTTTCCAGAATCACGCTACAAAGGTAAGACTATTTTCTGAAAACGCATCAGTTTTTCAGATTTATTCTTAATATTGGGGGCAAAAAAAACAAAGAATTATCAATAATTCGTAACTTTACACCCAGAATCAAGCTCCAATCTTCACTCGCTTAATCGCAGCCTTGACCTTCGGTCGAGCCTGCTCACGCTCGGATGATTCGGAGCAAGCTCCAATCTTCACTCGCTTAATCGCAGCCTTCCTGGCTTCCTTCCAACGAGGGAAGAACTTGTCCATCAGTGCATGGAAACGGGCATTATGGCTTGGCTCCAACAGATGGCACAGTTCATGAACCACCACGTGCTCGACACACCATTCCGGCAACAGCAGCAGATAGGCCGAGAAGCAGATGGACTTCTGCTTGACATTGCAGACACCCCATCGTGAGATCATCGCCTTGTAATAGACCACGGAAGGCTTCACACCCATTTCCTTGGAGTGGTTCTCCACCATCGGCTCTATCAGGGCTTTTAGGTTTTCTTACGTGCCTCGGCTATCCACTCGCGGTGTTCCTCAATGAACCGTTCTACCTCTTTCTTAGGCATGCCAATGGGTGCCGACACATGCACATCGCCGTTCTTCACGATACGCATCGACAGCCTCCTGGTTCTCCTGTATGTCACCTGTATTGCCATTTCAGTTACACATTATTATATAATACTGGGGACAATGATAACGATTTTTTAGCAAAAAATATCAAGTTTTGCTAAAAATATGAGTGAAAGGGCAAAAATATTGGTCTTTTAACAAATTAAGAAGTCGAGAACAGCAAAAAGTCTCTCTAGATCGACTGATGGAGCGCAGTTTTCAGACCAAAAGAACCAAAAACATGTGTTAAAGCACAAATATTCCTAAAAATGTTTGTTATATTAAACATTTTTGTTTATCTTTGCACCCAATAAGATACAATTATGGGAAAGAACACATTCGGTAAAACGATGCCAAGGGCATTGAGCCAGAACCTGAAGATTATGGGCGAGCAAATCATGTTGGCCCGCAAGCGCAGGCATTTGTCTATGCAGGACATTGCAGACAGGGCTACGGTAACACGCCTAACAGTCTCTAAAGTGGAACATGGTGACCCAACGGTCTCCATGGGAATCTATGCGCGTGTACTCTTTGCACTTAATTTAGAAAAGGATATCACCCTGTTGGCTGCTGACGATGCTCTTGGCAGACAGCTTCAGGATGCAGAATTGTTGAGGAAATGAAGAGGATTACAGTTTACGCAGATTTTGACTTCCTAACCTCTCCCGAAGAGATTGGAACGTTAGGCTACGAACATATTCGTGGCAAGGATCATTTTGTCTTTGAGTACTCGCACCAGTGGCTGAAACAACATGGCGGCATTCTGCTGAGTGGTGACCTGCTGAATGTCCTTTCGTTGCAGCATCCTCGTGGAGATGATAATGTGTTCGGCTTTGTCAAGGATTCATTCCCAGATCGCTGGGGACGTTTGTTGCTTGACCGCAGAGAGCGACTAACAGCCCAACAGGAAGGCAGACCGAAACGCATGCTTACAAATTATGATTATCTCATTGGCATCGAAGACTTCACCCGTATGGGAGGCATACGATACAAAGAGGAAGATAGCGATGGCTATATAAACGCGAGTGCGAAATTCCTTGTTCCACCTATCGAGAGTCTTCGCGCCCTGTGTGATGCGTGCCATGAGATAGAATTGGCAGAGGAGCGTAATGAATTGCCAGAACAACGCTGGCTCGACCAATTGATTGATCCAGGAACTTCGCTTGGTGGTGCTCGTCCTAAGGCCAACGTGGTTGATACGGACGGCAAACTATATGTAGCCAAGTTCCCATCAAAAAAAGATTTGGAGAATACTGAGCTTATTGAGCACTTCTCGCATCAACTTGCGGCAAAGGCTGGCATCAACGTGGCAAAGACGCGCACCATCAAGATTTCAAAAGACCGTGACCTGCTTCTTTCAGAACGCTTCGACAGAACAGCAGAAGGCCATCGCATACACTTTGCTTCTGCTATGTCGTTGCTTGGATTTGATGATGGAGCTGGCAGCAGCACAGGAAACGGCTATCTTGATATCGTTGATTTCGTCCTTCGTGGGTGTACCGATGTGCACCAGAATCTCCGCGAACTCTATCGCAGAGTGGCATTCAACGTCATGTTTGGCAACACCGACGACCACTTCCGCAATCATGGTTTCTTGCTTACCCCAAAAGGCTGGACGCTCTCTCCTGCATACGA
>CACXPX010000070.1:2573-4379 GCA_902769705.1 uncultured Prevotellaceae bacterium | reverse complement strand
GGCTTGCAGAAGTGGCGCACCATATAGCGTCCAATCTGTTCGGAATATACCTCTGTGTGAAGCAGCATGTGGGGGCGTGGGCCAACGATGCTCATGTTTCCAATCAGTACATTGAAGAACTGGGGGAACTCATCAAGGTTGCTTTTCCGCATAAAGTTGCCGAATGGGAACTTTCTGGGGTCGTCTTGTGTGGCCTGTTGGGTGTCGGCTGCCTTGTTGACGTGCATGGAGCGGAATTTGTAACAAGTGAAAGTCTCGCCGTTCATGCCTGTTCGTTTCTGCTTGAACAGCAGAGGACCCGGGCTCTGATGCTTGATTATGAGGGCAATGATAGGCAAAAACGGTAACATTACGATGCAGACAAGAGAGCTTACCACAACGTCGAATGTCCTTTTCAGCAAACGGTTGCCAAAGCTCCGCAATGGTTCTTTGTGGTTGGTAAACAGATGTATGCTGCCAAACTTTTCCGGCTTGAGGTTCAGGTTGTAGTTGCCAATCATTCGCGGGACGTAGTAGAACTTTATGAAATTGGCATCACAGAAGCGCATGATGCTCATAATCTTCTCGTTTTCATCGTGAGACAGACAGCAGAACAGCTCGTCTATGCCGAATTTGATGTCGTTGCTTTGCATCTTCGCGGCCAAATCATCAAGCGTCCCGAGCCGTACTACCTGCTTCGGACATTTCTTCAGCTCATTGTCAGCATAATAGCCCTTGATGCGATAGCCCCTTGCCGGATTGCCGGCCAGCTCGTTGTAAACCAACAGAAGAGCCGGGTCGTTGCCAACAAGAACCACCGAACGCGAGTTTCCTCCATGCTGGCGATAGGTGTTGATAATAAAGCGCTCGATAATACGGGCTATTATCAGGCTTACAAACAGGCTTGGAGTGTAGATAAGCATGAACCTGAACAGCTCCCCAGTGTTGTAGAGCAGCCTGAAAAACACGAACATCGACAGTGCCTGAAACAGGGTAAGCCTGAATATTCTGGTGATAAGCTGATTGATGTCTATGTGGCGTTCGTGAATTATTGGCGGAGTGATGTATAAACCAACAAGCAGCGACACGTTGTTGATGAAGAAAAAGATGCGTGTAGACTGAATCATCACAGGCGGAACATAGTCCTTGAAGACTTTGAGGAAGAACAAAAGCAGTGCGTTGAGCAACAGAAAGTCGCCCAAAACAATCATCTGTCTTATGATGTTGTTGCCGCTGTTGTTAGCCATCTATACTTTCTTCTTCTCTTAGTAAGTCGCTGTAGAGCTTTGCCTTAGCATCTTAGTTTTGGCTAAAAGCCCATATTTCACCTGCAAAGGTATGATTTTAATTTTAAATATTTATGGTGTGAAGTGGTAAAAATCAATATTTTTCAATAAAACAATTCTTTGGTAATGCCGGAAAATTACTACCTTTGTATGCCCTAATGGGCTTTGTTATACTTTTTACTTACGAAAATATTCAACAAAACCAAATGAATTTTATTTCAAGATTGTTCGGACGTGGCACCGACGATAAACAAAAAGCCATTGGAATGGAAGACTATATGGCTCTCGTTAGAGTATATTTCCAGGCAACACTCGCATCACGACTGGGTATCACCAATTTAGCTATGCTTCCAGACCTGCGTACTTTCAAGTCGACACTTCATATTCCGACTGTTAATAATAAACTCGGTGTAGGCGAGAAGTCGCGTTGTAAGAAGATGCTTAAAGAACTTTACAACCAAAATGACATTTTTTTCGACGAGATAGATGCCAGCATCAAGAAGAACTGCAAGAAGTTGCAGGATGTTCAGCCCTATCTTTA
>CACXPX010000070.1:1510-2475 GCA_902769705.1 uncultured Prevotellaceae bacterium | reverse complement strand
TTCGTATATCAAGTGGTGATGCTGGCCAAGAAGGAGCCACGGAAAACCGAAAAGTAATGATTTTTTTTGCTTATTAAAAATATTCAACTAATTTTGTAAGCGAATTTACTAAGTGTATGGATGCGAACGAGAAAACACTAAACCTGTTTACCACTCGGGTGAGGCAGATGCTGCTCCAGTATAAAGAGCTGCGGCAGGAAAACAACGACCTCTACCAGATGGTTGACGAACGCGACAAGGAGATAGCTCTCCTCAAGGCGCAGTTGACTCAATCGCAGACCGACTATCAATCGTTGAAGATGGCTAAGATGCTTGAAATCACCGACGGCGACATGGAAAGTGCCCAGAAGCGACTGGCTAAGCTCATCCGCAACGTTAATAAATGTATCACGCTCCTGAGTGAGAAGTAACCCCCGAGCATGGCAGAAGAGAAACTACATATAAGGTTGCACGTGTATGATACCGAAATCTCCGTGAATGTTTTGCGCGAAGATGAGGAATATTATCGCAAGGCCGCAACTCTTATTACCGACACAGTCAACACTTATGCCTCTGTTTTCAAAGGCCGCAAGAGCGATAAGGACCTGTTGTATATGGCTCTTATCGACATTGCTTTGCGATATGAAAAAGAGGCGAAGCGTAACGATACTGTTCCCTTCACTGATATTCTCGGGAAACTCACGGCGGAGATTGAAGATGCTTTGAAACAATAGCAGCTTGTAACTAAATGAGAATATCTAACAAATATACAAAATGTCAGCAATATCAATAATTGTGTCTGTGGCCTGCTTGCTTATTGGCGGTGCTGCAGGCTATGCGATTTTCCGATATGTTATTACTGGAAAATATAACGAGATGATGGCTGCTGCCGAAAAGTCAGCAGAAGTGATAAAAGAGAAAAAGCTGCTCGAGGTTAAGGAGAAGTTCCTTAACAAGAAGAGTGAACTGGAGAAAGAGGTGCAGCA
>CACXPX010000070.1:0-1450 GCA_902769705.1 uncultured Prevotellaceae bacterium | reverse complement strand
TCGCGCTTGGTCGAGAGTCTCAAGGAAGAGGCAAAGCTCGAAGCTGTCAGCTACATCAACGAGATAATGGACGAGGCAAAGCTCAATGCCAACCAGCAAGCCAAGAAGATAGTCATTCAGACCATCCAGCGCGTTGCCACGGAAACGGCTATCGAGAACTCGGTGAGTGTGTTCCATATCGACAACGACGAAGTGAAGGGCCGCATTATTGGTCGCGAAGGTCGTAACATAAGGGCATTGGAAGCTGCTTGCGGTGTTGAAATAGTAGTCGACGACACCCCAGAGGCTATCGTAATCTCCGGTTTCGACCCCATCCGCCGCGAGATTTGCCGATTAGCTCTGCACCAGCTCGTAGCCGACGGACGTATCCATCCGGCACGCATCGAGGAGGTAGTGGCTAAGGTGAAGAAGCAGCTCGAGAACGAAATCATAGAAACGGGCAAGCGCACTGCTATTGACCTTGGAATCCACGGCCTGCATCCAGAGCTCATACGTATCGTAGGTAAGATGAAGTATCGCAGCTCCTACGGACAGAACCTGCTCCAGCACGCTCGCGAAACAGCCAATCTCTGTGCAGTGATGGCCTCCGAGCTTGGCCAAGGTTCCCGACGAGGAGAGCGAACTGCCCCACGCACTCTATGGAGCTAAGATTGCCGAGAAATACAAGGAGAAGGCCGACATCTGCAACGCTATCGGTGCTCACCACGACGAGATGGAGATGCAGACACTGCTTGCTCCAATCGTGCAGGTTTGCGATGCCATCTCTGGTGCCCGTCCGGGCGCACGCCGTGAGATCGTGGAAGCCTACATCAAGCGACTCAACGACCTTGAAGCCATTGCTATGAGCTATCCCGGCGTAACAAAGACCTATGCCATCCAGGCCGGGCGCGAGCTGCGTGTCATCGTTGGTGCCGACAAGATGGACGATGCCGAAACCGAAAAGCTCTCTGGCGAGATTGCAACGAAGATACAGAACGAGATGACGTATCCCGGACAGGTGAAGATTACCGTGATACGCGAGACCAGAAGCGTAGCATACGCCAAATAGAATCAGTCTTGAGCCAAACGAATAATCCCTTCTTCTTCTCATATCGAAGAGGAAGGGATTTTAGTATGTTCTGAATGAGTCTCGGCTAACGGGTGATAGTCCCTTTGCTGGATTTATAATCCAACTAAATATAATATTTGCATTTATAATGCGGTAATGCAAGTTGTATCGCACCCTGTCCTTTCATAGTTGAACAGTCACTCTTGTGCAGCAACTCTTAAAGCGAGGAAAGCATCTTTCAACGCTTGAGATACGGAGCTTGAAGGTTCTCTGAGCACCAGTTCCTGATAGTTATCAAGGAACAGAATACGTCGGCGATGGAAGAAATGCAAGAAGTGACGGATAAATCCGATACAATCGAGAATAACAATCTCTGTTCCCATTTCACGATAAAGGCTTTTT
>CACXPX010000069.1 GCA_902769705.1 uncultured Prevotellaceae bacterium | reverse complement strand
ATAGCAAAATCGATCAGAACAAAATGAAACGCTGAAGCACAAATACCATGCGCTCCAGCGTTTTCTTATTTATGATAGTAAGTGGTTAGAATGCTATGCCTTTTTCCAAAGACGGGTCATATCCTCCAATGTCTTGCCTTTGGTCTCGGGAACCAACTTCCATACGAAGATGGCAGCAATGACGCAGATGACACCATAGAGACCGTAGGTGAACCAATGACCGAAGTCATCGCCCTCGGTGAGGTGCATATTGAACATCGGTACAAAAGTGCTACTCACGATGAAATTGAAAATCCACTGGAAGGCTACGGCAATGGCAACAGCACCGCCGCGGATGGTGTTGGGGAAGATCTCAGCAATGAGCACCCATGTGATGGGGCCCCATGAGAACATGAACGATGCGGAATAAATCATGATGGAGGCGGCGGTAACAAACTCCAGCCCTTCATGGCCGAAAGAAAGGGCTACGCCAAAAGCACCAAGAGCCATTCCCAACGAGCCCCAGATGAGCAGAGGCTTGCGGCCCCACTTCTCCACGGTAAACACAGCCACCAGCGTGAAGAGAATGTTCACAATACCCATGAAGACGGTAAACATCATCGGATTGTCCATACCCATGTCTCCAAAGATACGAGGAGCATAGTAGAGCACAGCATTGATACCCACGGCCTGCTGGAACACGCTGAGCATGATACCCACGAAGATGCAGAGCCAGCCATAGGTGAAGAGTTTCTCGGTCTTCACGGTGATAGTATCCTTGATATCCTGAAGGATCTGCTGGGCCTTCGAACTGCCGTTGATCTTGGAAAGAATGCCAAGGGCTTTCTCATCCTGACCCACCATCACCAGATAACGAGGAGTCTCAGGAACGAAACAGATGAGCAGGGCGAAGAGACCTGCAGGAACAGCCTCAGAACCAAACATATAGCGCCATCCAGTAGTTACCGTCCATTGTGCATTGGGGTTGATGGCAGCCAGTCCCTTACCCATCTCTTCCACGAGCGGCTGAATATGATCGCCCAAGATGAAGAAGTTGACAAAGTAAACAACCAACTGACCGAAGATAATAGCAAACTGGTTCCAAGAGACAAGCATACCACGGATGTTGGAGGGAGCCACCTCACCGATATACATCGGACAGATAGCCGAAGCCAGTCCCACACCAATACCACCGATGACACGGTAAATGTTGAACATCACGAGCAGGGAGAACGTAGGCACGCCTTTCTCAAAAAGCAGGAATTCAGGATCCATGCTGCCAAGAGCAGAAATGAAAAAGAGCACACCTGCCAGGAAGAGCGAACGCTTACGGCCTAACCGTGTGGCCAAAAGACCAGATAGTGCACTACCGATGATACAGCCTATCAGCGCACTACTACTCGTAAAACCGTGCATGGCATCGGTGTAACGGAAATCACCAGCATTGCTAAAGAAGGCTTGCAGACCTTTTTCTGCTCCAGAGATAACGGCTGTGTCGTAGCCGAAAAGCAGGCCACCGAGTACGGCAACCATCACAATCGAAATAAGGTAGGCTTTGCTACCGTTCTGAGTTTGATTCATTTTTATTAAGGTGTTTTGTATGATATTACTACTATAAATTACGTTTTAATAACCATTTTCCCCAATAAATATTGTCAAATTCTTCGTTATTTGGGTTTCAGGTTTCAAGTTTCAGGTTTCAAGTTAAAAAAATCTTCACTCTTCACTCTTCACTCTTCACTTTTTTTTGTATCTTTGCACCGATTTACAATAAATAGAAATGAAAGTCATCGACTTACTGAAAAACGGACAGGTCAACGAGGAAAAAGGATTCTCGTTTGAAGTATTGCCGCCCTTGAAGGGCAACGGCACGGAAGCACTGTTCAGCACCATCGACATTCTGAAGGAGTTCAATCCGAAATATATCAACATTACCACCCATCACTCGGAGTATGTCTATCGGGAGTTGGAGGATGGCAACTTTGAGCGCCAGCGCATAAGACGACGCCCTGGCACAATTGCCATTGCCGCTGCCATTCAACAACGTTATCAACTGCCGGTGATTCCACACATCATCTGTAGTGGTGCCACGGCAGAAGACATTGAGTATGAACTCATTGACCTCCAGTTCTTGGGCATC
>CACXPX010000068.1 GCA_902769705.1 uncultured Prevotellaceae bacterium | reverse complement strand
GGTGGCTATGCAGACGGCTACCGATAATGCCGATGAATTGTTGCGCGACCTCAACCTGCAGTACAACAAGAGTCGTCAGCAGGCTATTACCAGTGAACTTCTCGACATCGTGGGAGGCTCCCAAAACTAACTCCTTCCACCTGTCATCAATTAGTAAGCGGCTGTCTTCCACGAAAGGAAAGCAGCCGCTTTTTCAGATAATGATATCCCCAAAAACATTTTTCCGTCAGCGGAATAACGAAGAAACAGAAGGAGTAATTACTTACCTTTACGTAGTTTCTCAAGTCGGGGATTGGGACTTCCCTCATAATATCGGTTCTTGTCGAAGGCAAATCCTTTCGACTCAACATAGTCGTAGCCGCAAATGAATGAGGCGGCATCTGCGCCTTGCATCAGCGAATCACGGTAATACACACGGTTGCCGTCGTGCGAATAATCATTATCTTTGTTATTGTCTGATACATATTCCTCTGAGACGTCGTGGCACGGGAAAATCTTGAAGGTCTGTGGATTGGCGCCTGGCAACAGACGGTTTTCATAATAAACTCGCTTGTTGTCGGCATACCATTCACGATAACGTTCCACTTTATGGATGGTTGCAAAGTCCGTACCCGCAGGCATTGCCATCAGATCCGGATTATATACCGTTGTGCCATCCGTATGGAAAGCCTCCCACAGACCATTCTTCATGTTCTTGTGTTTCAACTTGTTAAGGTTCCGTATGGAAGACCCGCGAGCCTGGCAATAGACTCGGTGCTTATCTTGACCATAGTGTGGCTCATCCTTTAGTGGAGCGAAAGTCTCAGGATCTGCCCCCTCAACTATTTTGTTCTTGTAATAGACTTTTTGGGCATCAGCAGCATAACAGTCATTCAACGCCCTGAAAGAATGGTAATCGCCAATTGGAACATTCTTTCCGAATTCCGCTTCCATACCGAAGTAATAGACATTCTTGTTGTCTATCGCCCAACAGTCGCCTTTCCGCTTGAAACTACCCATGTCAGCCACATGAAGCCTATTCGCACCGTTGTAATAATCGTGGTCATCGTGAGCAAGGGGTAGAGCAAAGAAATCGGGGATATTGCTTTTCTCTGGAGCCACAAATGTATTGGGATTTGCACCTTCGATGACATACATATTGTACCAGACACGATGCCTGTCAGCAGCATAGTCTTCGCTTAAAACCCTGAACGAGGCAGGGTCGGCTCCTTCCAGTATTTCGTTGCCATAATAGACATGGTTGATATCGGTTGCATACGCTTCGTTCAGACGTTTGAATGTTGAGGAATCGTAGCCCTCCGGTTTCCTTTCTGCAAATTCACTGGAGACTACGGTCATGAACAGAAAAAAAGCGGCAAATGGAATCAAGGGACAAAGATAGAAAAGCCATTTCGCCTTCAGAGATTGGGACAGTCGGAAGAAGAGTCTCATCAGTGGAGACAAATAGACAGGATAGAGCCATATGGTCAGCGTCGCTCCCCAACGGCTGATTTCGTCAACTGTAGTGCGGACAGGCGCGTCGAAGATGAATAAAGACATAAAGAAAAATAACGGCCACAACACGAGCGACATAACCATTAACCTGAAGACAAATTCCTGATGACGCGTAGGTTTGCCTCCCAAGACGCGTTCTGCCAATCCTTTCTTGTCAGATTTCTGTTCCATTGCGTTATATTGTTTTTGCAAAAGTACTACTTTTCTTTGGAACGAACAAGAAAACAGTCTTTTTTGACCGCACAACTGAAAATCATCATGCCATACTTTACCTTTTGGGCGGATGATACTTTGCCTTCGGGCGGATGATACTTTGACCTCGGGCGGATGATGTTTTGGAGTCGGGCGGATGATACTTTGGAAGGCAACGGATGATGTTTTGGCTGTTGTTGGATGATATTTACATACGCGAAAAAATGATTTTTACCACATATACCTACTACTTTTGATGTAACGCATTGGGTTTTAATAAGTTATTGGTAGTAGGTGAGCCTTTTTTACCTACTACAATCCTACTACCGAACCCTATACTTTTCGGCATTTTCGCGATTTTTCTTTCAAAAAAAGGCTTTAACCGGAAACAAAACTTCCACCCATTGGAAAAGATGTTTCTACCCATTGGAAACAGTGCTTCTATCCATTGGAAAGGATGCTTCCAGACTTTGGAAACAAATCGCGCAGATAATGATGAAAAACACCCTTTTTGTTATGCAAAAAGTTTGAGCCAGATGCGGCGATAAAAAGCGAGCAGATAACGACGAATAGGGAAGAGGCGGGTCCAGAACCAGGAGTAGATGCGCCATTTCAAGCCGTCGGTGCGGTCGAGGGTTTCGCGGCCCTTGCGGTAGAATCCGATGACTGCTCCCTGAACATCCTTCAGCTTGCATTGCTCTGTGCCTAAGTTGCCGTCACCTCGA
>CACXPX010000067.1 GCA_902769705.1 uncultured Prevotellaceae bacterium | reverse complement strand
GCCAATTCCCTTGCTCTCAACGTGCAGATCACCTACATCCGGAAAATGCTTGCCCCAGACACCACTGTCTCCATCGTGTCATTAAAGAAACGTGGCTATATCCTGGAAGTAAACAAAAATATTTTGGATGACAATTAAATAAACGGCTTTTCAATCAATACAATAAAGAACCTATCGCTCTTCGATCCTTCTCTTGATTTTCTCCCATGCATGGGAGCCAAACAAAAAGCAGTCTCTCATGCTGTCCATCATCGGAACGAAACGGCTGAAAGGAATATTTTCATGTTTTTTCTTCATAAAACGGTTAAAATGTCCAAAAAGTATTAGAAAAACGTTGTTCTATTACGATTTTTTCGTAACTTTGCGACATATTTAATACATTTCGATATGCTAATTAGGATTATTGCAACGAATTTTAGGTCATACGGACAGGAAACAGAGTTCACAATGTTGCCGTCATCCAATGTCCGAAGGAAGGACTGGCATGTGCATAACCAAGGCCGAGGAGCCAATGTGTTGCGAACAGCTGTGATTTACGGTGCCAACGGTGCCGGCAAATCGTGTCTGGTAAAGGCGCTTGGCCGACTCCAGACCATGGTGACGATGGGAATTCTGCCTCCCACCGCCTTCAGGGATGCCAACAAGTATAACGACCCCAAAATGCCTGTATCCATTGAGGTGGAGTTTGGCACGGAGTCAGACCAGTATTCCTACGGGGTGAGCTATCACGGTAACCTCTGCATGGAGGAATGGTTGTATTCCACTATAAAAAATCCTGTGTGCGTGTTTGAACGCAAATATGATGCACAAACAGGTAAGACGAGCATCAATCTGAAGTCAGGGAAAAAGGATGCACAGAAAACAAAACTGCTGGTTTCACTGCTGGAGGACAACCTGCTGAAGGGTAACGAACTGATGCTGTCGAAGCATGACGTGGTGAAGAACGGCCAGATTACGGATGCTTTCTTGTGGTTGACAACGAAACTGCACGTCATCTTCCCTGAGACCCGTTCCACCTCCATTTTCGACAACAGGTATTCCAACGAGGGCTTCAAGTCGCAGTCCGAAGCACTCATTTCGGCCTTGGACCTCGGCATCAATGAACTGACATTGAAGGACGAGGATATCGAGTCGTTCAAGCAGAGCATTTCGGAATGGCCCGAACTGATGCAAGGCGTGGATGGCATTGTCAAGCGCCTTTCCCGTTCGCCGGAGGGACAGGAAGAGGTGATGATAGACACGGGTGCCTTCACCGTCAGCATGCGCCGAGAAGGAAACAAGTATTTCGTGCGTCGCGTCAAGGCACTGCATAAGGTAAACGACAGCCTCTATGACTTCGAACTGAAGGAAGAGTCGGACGGCACCCAGCGCATCTTCGACTTCGTGCCGATGGTGCAGAATGTTAAGAGCGAGGCCTGCACTTACGTCATCGACGAACTGGACCGAAGCCTGCATCCCACGCTGTTACGGGCTCTGGTTTCTCGTATTGTCACCGACAAGAACATGAAGGGCCAGTTGATTTTTACCACCCACGATGCGGGGCTGCTCGACGGACAGGTGTTCCGCAACGACGAGATCTGGTTTGCCGAGAAAGACCGCGAGACACAGAACACCCACCTCTACACGCTCGACGAATTCAAGCCACGTGCAGACTTGGATTTGGAGAAAGGCTACCTCAACGGACGCTTCGGCGCCATTCCTTTCCTGGCACGTTTCAACGAATTAAGCTGGGAGTGAGATGGGATTCAAGGTTAGAGGTTATACGAGGGAGGTTCCCCAGGAGAAGGTTCGCGACTATTCCCTGTTTGCCATAGCAACAGAGGGAACCGAGCGTGAGCCCGACTACTTCAGGCTTTTCGATGGCATAGACCGTATAAAGGTTGATATTATCGAACCTGAAACATCGGACGAAGAGGACGCATCTGAAAAGCGCAAAGCCTCTTCGCCCTCGAAAGTGCTGGAGAAGGTCAAGGCGTATATCAGCAAGAATCAGTTGAGTGCCGAGGATGGTGACTCGCTATGGTGCGTCATCGATGTTGACCGTTGGCCGCAGAAGCAGATAGAAGAACTTCATGCGTTCTGTGCCCAGAAAGACAACTGGCATCTGGTCATCAGCAATCCCAGTATTGAGATTTGGCTTCTGTACCACAAGCGGACAGATTTATCAGACCTCGGCATTCAGACCGCCAACGATGCCAAGCAAGCGCTCGATAAGATTGAGAAGGGCGGCTATTACTATATCAAGTACCTGCCGTTGATGCTCGATGCTATTGAGAACGCCCGCAATGCAGACTCTAATCTCTATGAACGTATGGGTAAGGTTCGTTTTGAGAAATTCGTAGCCTCATTGCCCGGCATAGAGAAGGAAATCTTGAAAAGGAAAATGAGAAATAAAAGAAGCTAGTAAGCATGGCAATCATAGAGAGACAAAACGAGCAGAGTACCTTGGACAAACTGAGTGCTCAACATAAATCATTGACAACTTAAGTCAACACAATCCACGAAGTCACGTTCTTCAAATAAGGTCATCATAAGATCAGCTTGTGAACGTGTCACTTGTCAAAAGCCCAGAAACCGGTTCCCGTTTCGGGGTCATATTTCCTACCAATAGCTCCACCCACAGTGGGACGCAACTCTATCTCTGCCGTGTA
>CACXPX010000066.1 GCA_902769705.1 uncultured Prevotellaceae bacterium | reverse complement strand
GAGAAGATAATAAGTTTCTTGTCGTTCATGGCTGCGAAAGTACGAAAAAAGTTTGTAATAAGCGCCCTTTTCAATAACTTTTTATCATTTCCACATGAATTCTTCACCAATTCGGTAGGCAGGCCGTGTGCAGTCGGTTCGGGATCCCTGCCGGCTTTCAATTCGTCGAACAGACTTTCGAGTGCCGTGCAATAGCGGTCTATCACGTCCTGCGGATATACTGACTGCTTAAGCGTCCAACGGTTTTGCTCCAACAGCGTCTTTTCACCCGATACGGCCATCCCTACCAGACTTATCACGAAGTCCACCTTGCCTTCTGCTGCCAGCATCAGACCGATGGTTCCGCCTTCGCTATGCCCAAGGATGCCTACACCGCATGGACGAGTTTATCGACGCGATGCTGGATGACAATCCCGACCTGACCACTCGTGAGCTGAACCGCATGCTTCGCCGTCAGTTTGGCCCCCACATATCCAAAGGCCGCATCGCCTACGGTGATGAGTTTATCGACCTGCAGGACTATCAGGTAGAAGCCCTTCGTGCCAACGACCGCAAGGCCTGGCAGCATGAGCATCCCCCTCGAACAGCATCCTTCAGCCCATCGCCACAACGACGAGGAACAGCCCAAACATTCAAATTCTCCTCACATGCACAAGCCTACTATCACCAAAGAAGGTTCTCGTGACCAGAACCGCGAATGGGAGGTTGGTCATAATTCTCGCTATAACGACATCGACGATGAGCAGCAGTTGAAACGGTAGTTTTCCTATGGTTTAGCAAAAACGCCAATCGCAATTGGCGTTTTTGTTTCCATATACCTCAGAAATATTTAAAATAAATAGGCGTATACTACAAAAGGACTCCATTGACATATAGTCTTTGGTAGCCCTTCTATCAAGAGAGATTTATGGATGATGTTTATTCGAATCTTTTCAGTTCTTCGAGGTTATGTTCTATCTCCACCATCGTATTCTTATGTTTCTTCCATCCTAAGTAGGCACATGATGCTCCTGCGAGTACGCCGAGACCGACAAAGAATAGTCCGAGTGGCGAAGCAGTATTTTCGTAGTAAAGCGTGGCACCGATGCCAAAGACGACCAGAGGTACACCAATCACAGACTCATAGAAATAACAACGCTTGTAGTTGACCAGATTGCTGAGTTGCTCGGCAGGTGTCTTCATGACATTGAAGCGAGAAAGCACAGCCAGTCGACAAATCATCATAACTACGCCAAGAAGACAGACTGCCTCTAAGATGTAGAACGATGTGTCGTGGAAGATTCCCTTGTTATGAAGCAACGGTACGATGACGGCTGCGATAAATAATGTGTAGAAGAAATTGAATATTCCACTTTTGTAAAGCTTCTCGTAGGTAGTCTTATTCTTGCCTTTGATGATTTCTTCCAAGGCACGCTTGTTATATACCTCACTCTTCGAGAGTCGCTCGTCGAGCATATTCCACTTTTGTTTCAAATCTTGTAGTTCCATAACTGTTTTCTGATTTAATGAGTTGTTAATGATTGGACATTTCCCTTAGTTTCGCCTTGACGCGGTTGATGCGCACTCCCACGTTCGAGACGGAGATACTGAGGATTTCCGCTATCTCTTCATAGCTCTTATCGTCAAGCCACAGCAGAATCAGCGCGCGTTCCAATTCGCCGAGCTGGCTTATGAGCCGATAGAGTTCTTGCAGTTGTTCCCTTTCCGATTCCTCGGGGAAGAGGTCGGCCATCGACATCGTGAGGCTCACGGTTTCTGGTTGCCTGGTATTGTGGCGCAGGCGTGAGATGCAGGTGTTCATGCTGATGCGATACACCCATGTTGATGGTTTGCTCTCGCTTCGGAATCGCGGAAAGGCCGTCCAGAGGTTCAGCACCACCTCTTGATAGAGGTCGTTGATGGTCTCGTCGTCGGTGGCATACATGAAGCAGACTTTATATATCACCTGCTTGTAGCTGTCCACCAAGCTAAGAAACCTTTGTTCTAATTCGCTTTTGTTCATTTTGAATTTATTGTTATCGTTTGACTCTTTACCCCATTAGTCGCACGACAATCAGAAAACTTACACAAGAGGAACGTTTTTTTGAAATAATTGGGCATCAGCCGCTCTTTTGGCAGGCCAATGCCCTTTTGGATGAAAGCAGAAAAGTCAACGCTTCCTTATGTCGTTTCTATATATTATATCCTATTCACTCATGTCATTTTAACAGGTTTCTATTATCATCGTTCTCTAACACACGCATCTGATTGATGGCTATCTGATTGAGCCGTACAAGGCGTTCGCCCTGTGGCACTCTCTCATCAATGAGAACGGCATTGATATTCTCCATATTTGCCAGGCAAATGAGTTCGTTGATGGAAGCTTAGCAAACGGCAAAATTGCATCAAAATTAAAGGTCAAATAATCTTAACGAGCTGTTAAATATTGCACGCCTTTGAAAGCTGGTTTTGCTCTGCAAAACTCTTCAATTTCCTATTTTTCGCTATTGCACTTTTTTGTACCGTTCAATTTTGAAAGTATTGCGCTTCTGGCTGTGTTTCAGTTATTTACGAAACCCAAAAACACTTCCACATGAAAACATTACTGCATTAAGGGTTATAGCGTCGCAACGTCTCGCGCACCATCTTGCCCCAAGGCTTGATTAGGTCAGGTGTCCACTGGCCTGTGGCCTTTGCTCTCGGCAGCAGCATCGAACAGGTCTCGTTCTTGTCGGAGAGCGACCAGCATGCGTAACTTATACCGTTCGTTTCCATACAATCCACCCACGCCTGCCATTCCGCTTCGTTCAGCGGACCATCGCCCGAGGCTTCCATACCTGCACACTCGCTCACGAAGATGGGGATGCCGCGCTTTACGACATCAGTCATACGGTCGCGCAATTGTTGTTTGTGGGTTGCAGCATAGAAATGGAGTGTGTACATAAGGTTGTTATAACCCTGCATGGGAGAGTCGGCAACGATATGCACATCCTGGTCCCAATGAGGACAACCCATAAGA
>CACXPX010000065.1 GCA_902769705.1 uncultured Prevotellaceae bacterium | reverse complement strand
ATTTAATGGTGAGCTTTTTATTCTTATTCTTCTTTGCCATTGTCTGTTGAATTTTTGCGGTTGTTATAGTTCATTTTTACGCGTGTGAGATAGAAGTCCTGATACTTGCCGTCCAGTTGTCCACGCACGTAGAAATTGCCGTCCACATAGAATTCGGCATCTCGTTGCGTGAGCTGAGGGTTAATGGTCGTCAGGTGTATCTCGATCGTCCTTCTCACGGTAAAGTTGCGGAATGATGGATTGGCTGGTTTATCGGCAGTGGTGTGATGTTCCTGCCGTTTCTCAGCCAGCGTTCTTTTGTTCTGCTTTCTTCTTGTCATAATAGCTCTTGTATTTGCGTTGAACATAGGTGAGCAGCAATGACCTAAGTGCCCTGGCCTTGTCGCTCGGTGTATAGGTGTAATAGTCCGTATGTGGATTTCCATAGCGATCCTCATAGCAGATATGGCTGCGATAGTCTCCCCGCGCAAAAAAGTCGCTGTAGGTGGCGTCGGTGTCGGTATCGGTGTTGGAGTACTGGACATAAAGGCTCACATACAGTTTGCCCTTGATCAGTTCCACAGCGTTGAAGGTACTGTTCCAATGGTTGCCGGTGCGGAATCTATCGGGAATCCACAGCCTCTTGTCCTTGGATCTGTAAAGTCTCGTTCCCGCTTCCTTGATAATTCTTGTGACGGTGGCGGGAGTGATGGCTAAAAGCTCGTTCTCAGAAAGCTCCATAATGATCTGGACCTTCCTATCGGGTTTGTACCGCTTGAATAGTTCGATGTTGATGTTCATTTTGTTCAAGTGTTCAAAAAATGCCAGGAGAACGGTTGATATGGTTCAATTTCATTCTCCTGGCTGGTTAGTAATGATGTCTGTTAGATAGTAATCAGCACACTGCCAGATACGTTGCTGACCTTCATGTAGTCGCTCAGGTCAAGATCGGGGTTGTCTGCCTTATAGCGTCCCAGATCAAAACTCTCTCGTTGGGTCGGCAGCTTACGGGTAATCCTCATGCTGTCTGTTTCCCAGATCTTAGCGTTGGTGGCCTCCATGCGTAAAAGGATGTCGGCCTTAATGCGTTTCAGCTCATCATCCACTTGCTGTTTCGTCTGGATGAGCTCGCGAATGGTCATCTCCTGCGCCTTGATGTCGGCAGGGATGGAGTACGGGTTGTTGAATGTCTCGCCGTTAAGGTCCGCTTCGAGCAGAGCCTTGCAGATATTGGCGGGGATTCGTTCAACTTCAATAATCTCGCTGATGTGGTCCTTCCCTTTGCTGCGGAGACGGATCACCAGTAGCCTCTCGATCTTCGCTCCGGGGTTTTGGAGCGTGAACAGATAGGCATAGATGCTCAACTGCCATTTAGCACGCTCCATCTTCTCGGGGGTGAAGGTGCCATAGGTCTTTATATCAGCCAATGTGAAGGTGTCCTGGTTAATGCGGTACACCTTGTCGATGCTTGAGGCATAATGCTTGGCATCAGTAACAAGATACTCGCTGGCCTCGTGCACAAGTTGATTGGAATGGGTCAGCTGGATGTAGTCGGCGACCTCAACGGTGCCGTCATTTACCCATCCACGATCAAAAAGCTCACATGATTCATGAACTGCTCTGCCATATGCGGCAGCGGCCTGGATCATTTCTTCAGGAACGTCGTCATACTCGTTTGGAAAGAGTTGACGCTGAATAACGCTCGTGATGCCGGAGAGTTCTTTGCCCTCCAGGTGATAGGTGTGGTTCTCCTTATCGAAGACCACGCCTGAATCGTTTAATCTGATCATTGTCATAGCGTTAGAAAGTGATTACGGTGGATTTGTGAATTTCCTGCTTACGGCGCGAAAACATGGCCTTGATGTCGGGATTGTTCTCGACTTCCATGCGATGTTGCTCGTAAAGCTCAATAAGTGAGTCGATGTCGTTCACTTTAGCCAATGCCGCTTCAATAGCAGCATAGCGGGGATCCTTGGCCGCTGGCGTGGTAGCCTGGGCCGATGCGGATGTGGTTCGTGTCCTTCTTGTCGGTGCCTTTTTGGGCTCCTCGGGAAGGGGCTTGGTCTGTTCGCGTTGGTAACATTCTGAGTCAGCGTCCTTTGTATCATCTACGGCGAACAAGGCATTCATGGCGTATTTGCGTGCGTAGCTGGAAGCGGCGCCAGTGATCTGGGCAGCGTCCATGCCGGACTTGGTGGCAGTATGCTCAGCGATAGCCGATGTGGTGATGGTCTCACCCTTGTCGTTGAAGAAGTAAAGTGTGGTCTTCAGGAAGGTACGCCCTCCCAGTTCGATTACCTCGTCTTCAAAGCGGATGCCACAGTTCTGGCTGCGGAGTAACGGTTTAATCGCTGCAAGAATACTCTCAAGCGAGCGGTAATTGTACTTGCCGAAGGAATTGAATTGGTCCTTGGGCACGATCAGGTGTTGCTGAATGTAGATCAGCGATTGAATTAAATCTTTCATTGTCTTGATTGTTTAAAATGTTGATAAAAAGGGTTGTTGTCTAAAATGAAAGAGGAGGCCATCACAGTGAAGTGATAACCCCCTCTTCGGGAGCATTGAGGTTGTCGTGCCTCGTTGCTATGTGAAAATGGTTTGTTTTACGAAAGGAACCAGTCGTAGGCGGGATTGGACCCGTCAATGGCGTTCTGGATTCCGAATGTAAAGTCAGTACAGTTTTGGTTACGCTCCAGCCACTTGTCGATGTAAGTCTGTTTAACAGCCTCATTGAAAAGCTGGAGAAGTTGCCATAAGGTGATGGTGTCGATGTCGTCCTCCTTCTTGAAATTTGGATTCTCAACATATCCTCTTACTGCTGCATTAACTGCCTGGTCGCCCAGAATAACGTGGGGCAGACCGAGTTCGTTGCGTGTGGCAGTGGGCAGCGCCTGGTAAAGTCTCAGGCGGCCGATGATGCCACAGAATTGCTCTTCGGTAATCCTGGTGTTGCCCAGGGCCTCCAAGGTGCGCAGGTTCTCGTCCTTGTGTGGATCGAACCCGCTGAAAAGTTGCAGTGCACGCTCCTTAATGTCGGAAGCGGTCAGTGCGTCAAAATTTCCTGTAAAACCGTCACAGGTTAAA
>CACXPX010000064.1 GCA_902769705.1 uncultured Prevotellaceae bacterium | reverse complement strand
CATTAAGCACCTTGCAGACGTGCGGCGCGGAGAAAATAATAGTTTACTATTATTATAATTATATATTATATTATATAATATTATATAATATTAACATACCACTTCCACTTTGTTCTCCATTTCCAGAAAGTATTGAACGACCTTAATGTGACGTGTGACGTTGTGACGTGTGACAAAATTTCCTGAAAGGGTTGTCAGATTTGGTCGTTCATAAAAAAGTTTCACCTCTCGTTTTGCATTAGCATATACGAATTGACGCTATTATCGGGTGTATATAGAGTTAAAAAAAACATAAATGGGCCGGCAAGAAAATTATCGAAGGAGCTGTTGGTGGAGTGACCGGTACAGCTATAAAAAATAAATTGTAACTCTTATAAATGAGAAGTTTTTATTTCCCTCCGTTGAAATGAGAACCTAACGTTGTCTGTTGGAAATCCCTATTTACCTGTCTTCTCTCAACCATCGCACGAGCGTTTTTCGGCAACCGATTGAGCGGGGCGAAATTGTGTATGCTGGGCGATTCTACAAATCGACGACTGTGATGCCTGCGCCACCAAACTGCACGTGTTCGTCGGCGAAGTGCGTGACGTTGGGGACTGTGGAGAGGTATTGGCGGATGAGTTGGCGCAGAATGCCGTTTCCCTTTCCGTGAAGGATGCGCACGCGCGACATTCCCACAAGGATGGCGTCGTCGATGAAATAGGTGACGGCATTGAGGGCTTCGTCGCCTCTCATCCCTCGCACGTCGAGGTCCTGATGGAAGTTTTGCCGGTGGGTGTCGATGGTCTCGCGCGTCTCGCGGCTGATGTTGTAAGCGGAGAGGCTGGCGTGTTTCTCTGTTGGCTTGCTGTCATCGGCCAGTTCCAGACGCTCCAGGCGCATCTTCGTGCGCATACCGCCAAAGATGACAGCTGCCGTTTTCCCCTCGATGCTTTCTACCGTTCCCACGGATTGCAGGCCCTTGATGCGGACGGTGGAGCCGACGGAGATGGATGGCTGTTGGGGGCTGGCTGTTGGATGTTGGGTGTTGGCTGATGGGTGTTGGGTGTTGGCAGATTGGGCCTTCTCGGCCTTTTCTTTCTTGCGTTTCTCCTTCCTTTCCTTTCGCGCCTGCAGTTGGGCAATCTTTTTGGCAATCTTCTCGTCCTCGGCACGGGTGTCGATGTCGTGCAGGTCGGCGCTGAAAGCTTCCAGCTCTTCGCGAATGCGCTTTGTCTCCTCCTTCTGGGCTTGGCTTTCGCGTATCTCGCGGATGGCGTTCTCTATCCGTTTGTTGCTCTCGCGCAGCAGCTCTTCGGCCTCCTCTTTCGCCTTGCGCAGAATCTCCTTGCGGCTTTGCTCGATGTCGGTGAGGTCGGTTTCGTATCGGGCGATAGTGCGCTCCATGTCTTTCTCGCGCTGGTGGATGGTTTGGCGTTTGTTCTCCCAATAGCGTTTGTCGCGCACGATGTCTTGCAGGTATTTGTCGCTTTGTATGTAGTCGCTTCCCACTATCTCGCTGGCGTCGTTGATGACCTCTTCGGGAATGCCCGTTTTTCGTGCAATCTCGATGGCGAACGACGAGCCTGGCTGTCCGATGCTGAGTTGGAACAGGGCTTGCATCTCGTGGCGGTCGTAGAGCATTGCGCCGTTGACGATGCCTTCGTGGTCGTCGGCAAAATGCTTCAGGTTTTGATAGTGAGTGGTGATGATGCCAAACGTTTTCTTCTTCCAGAACTGTTTCAGCACGGCTTCGGCAATAGCGCCGCCGATGGTGGGCTCGGTTCCACCACCAAACTCGTCGATGAGCAGCAGCGTGTCTTCATCGGCCTTCTTCATCATCTGCTTCATGTTCAGCAAATGGCTCGAGTAGGTTGAGAGGTCGTTCTCTATGCTTTGCTCGTCGCCGATGTCAATCATGATGTTTCGGAAGATGCCTGTGGTAGAACGTTCGCTAACGGGAACGGACAGTCCGCATTGCAGCATGTATTGCAACAGGCCTGCTGTCTTCAGGCAAACCGACTTTCCGCCGGCGTTGGGTCCTGAAATGATGAGGATTCGCTTTTCACGGGTGAGCATGATGTCGAGCGGAACGACTTGCTTGCCTTGCTTCTCGAGCGACATCTGCAACAGGGGGTGAATGGCGCGAATCCAGTCGATATGCGCCTTTTGCTCCACATGCGGCTCGATGGCTTGGAACTGCACGGCCAGCTCGGCTTTGGCGCGAATCAGGTCGATGTTGGCCAGGAACTTGTAGGAGTCGAGTATCTCGCTGACGTGTGGGCGCACTTGCTTGGTGAAGTCGGTCAGTATGCGGATGATTTCGCGTCGTTCGTCGGCTTCAAGCTCGCGAATGCGGTTGTTGGCTTCCACCACTTCAGCGGGCTCGATATACACCGTGCGCCCTGATGCTGACTCATCGTGGACGATGCCCCGAAGTTTGCGTTTCAAGCTCGGCGCCACAGGGATAACAAGACGGCCGTCGCGCATAGTGGGTGCAACATCCTTGTCAACCAAACCTTCGCTTTGTGCCGAACGCAAGATGCCATACAGCGTTCGCGAAATGTTGCCCTCCGTTCGCGACAGTTCTTGGCGGATGCGAAGCAGTTCAGGTGATGCGTTGTCTCGCATGCGGCCGAATTTGTCGAGCAGTTGGTCGATGCGCTGGATAAGCTGGGGAAACGTCACAACGCCATCTGCCAGCCGGTGTAGTGCGGGGTATTTGGGTTGGGGCGCCTTCTCTTTCCAAGCCTCTTCCTCATCAGAGCGGTTCACGAACTTCACGATGTCGTGAATGGTCTCCAGAGAGCGTCTCAGGTCGAATAACTCATTCTCCTCGAGATGTGTGTTTTCCAACCTGATTCGGGCAATCGAGGTGCGGACGTCAAAGAAATACTGCAACGGGAAGTCCTCGTCTTCTTCCTGCAATCGGCGAAATTCCCTGATTTGGTTCATCCATTCGTTGATAGTATCGGCATTGTCGGAAAATGCAATGTCGTCAACCATTTCGCTGCCCAAAGTGGAAAGGCAATTGCCTCTCAGCAAGCGGCGAATGTCTGTAAATCCTATCTTAGTTTCAAAATTGCTTGGATAAACCATGCTGCAAAGGTACGCTTTTTTGTTGAAGTAAGAAGAATGAGAAATGAAGAATTCCAGCCTCCATAGTGTTAATTTTGATTAATTCGATAGTAATTATTCAAACTTCATTCTTCATTCTTCATTTTTTATGCTACCTTTGCACTCGCTTTTCAAGCAACGAACACTGGAGAGATGGTAGAGTGGTCGATTACAACGGTCTTGAAAACCGTCGTGCTGAGAGGCACCGGGGGTTCGAATCCCTCTCTCTCCGCGGATTTCCAAAATTTGGAACGTCTAAAACGCTAATCCTCAATGGGTTAGCGTTTTTTCATGCCTAATGTTCCCAAACTTTCCGATTTTTTGTGGGAACATTTGGGGAACATCTTGGGAACATTTTAAGGTGTATTCAAACCCTATTTTGTAACTGTTAAAGCGCCTTCTCTTTTAACCACAATTAAAAATCCATAAAAGTGACTGATTCTGCATGTTTTAGCCCATTTCCACCATTTTCTACCTCTTTTTCAGGTATTTCTACTATTTACATGCTCTTACCGATAAGGGTACTATTCCAAAATCTGCCTTTCATATAGTTTCTACTATTTGCAATCAC
>CACXPX010000063.1 GCA_902769705.1 uncultured Prevotellaceae bacterium | reverse complement strand
ACCCGTGAAGTGGGCGTTGAAATCCTCGCCGAAGATGTCGGTGCCGGAGACACCGCTCACCGTCTCGTCGTCGGTCGGCGAGGTCACCACGATACAACCTTCCGACGGGTCGTAGCTGCCGTCGCCGCTGCTGATGCTGTAGTAGATGTCGCCCACCGTGTTGCCGTCGATGTTGGTGTCCTCGCTGATGTCGGTGCCGAAGTCGACGGCTTCGCCGTTATTAATAGGATCCAATTCCCGATGTTCGTCTCCATCGTACTCGACAGCATTCCAATTTTCATCGTATGCATATACAGTCCAGCCTTTCGCCCTGGCAGCTGCGACCTGTGCGGTCGTTATAACATTATGTTCCGCAGAATTATCCAGTAACTTTACAAAAAAATATCCATCATAGATCGGTGTAGGCAGGCTCTCCACCAACTTACCCATCTCCGTTTCATCGATCTGGTTGTTACTGCAAAAAAGTTGTGTCAAAGCCGTATTCTTTGAAAAATCAAGTGAGGTAAGTAGATTGCCTGTACATTCAAGTTTACTTAATTCCGTATTCTTTGATAGGTCAAGCGAGGTTAGTTGATTGCCCGTACAAAGAAGTGACCACAAGGCCGTATTCTGCGATATATCCAACGAAGTAAGCAGGTTGCCGTAGCAAACAAGAGATCTTATCTTTGTGAAATGTTCAATGCCTTTTAAATCAGCAATGTTATTAAAACTGACATCGATTCCCCACACGTTAGCAATTTCCGTTTCAGTCAGCACACCATCCTGACCGTAGTCTTGAGCCAATACCCAGTTACGGAAGTTATCGTCGGGGAAGGTTGTTGAGTTAATAAGAATGCCAGATGGAGAATCCATTTCCACGATGTCCTGGAAGAGGTTCCATGCCGGTGTGGCCTCGTATTTCTCCTTCGTGCCTGCGGGAACGTAGAGCGTGGCGGAGGTGAATTCATATTGCCCTGTTTCTTCATTCCAATCTGAGAAGACCATGGAATCAATCACAAAAGGCTCTTTTATCAGTGAGGTAACTTTTGTAAGATTGGGGCAACCACCAAACGCTGCTTTACCTATGCTTGTTACGCTCGACGGGATGTTGACACTCGTCAGGTTTCGACAGGCACCGA
The DNA here is from genome assembly GCA_902769705.1 of uncultured Prevotellaceae bacterium. Taxonomy (GTDB): domain Bacteria; phylum Bacteroidota; class Bacteroidia; order Bacteroidales; family Bacteroidaceae; genus Prevotella. The sequence continues at coordinate 2,823 of CACXPX010000063.1, read as the reverse complement.
ATGCATATTCGCCGATGGTCATCAGACCTTCGGAAAATGTTACACTCGTTAGGCTACTACAGGTATTGAACGCACCTCGGCCGATGCTCGTCACGCTTGAAGGAATGGTCACACTCTTCAGACCTGTGCATTGCCAGAATACTTGATCGCTGATGTATGTCACGCCCTCAGGGATGGTAACGCTTGTCAGGCCGGAGCAACCACAGAATGCCCAATCGTCAATGTTTGTCACACTCGAGGGAATGTTGATGCTCGTCAGGCTTTCGCAGTATGCGAATGCCATATCACCAATGTTCGTCAAGCCTTCGTTTAAGGTCACACTTGTCAGGCTGGAGCATTCACGAAATGCCCAGTCGCCAATGTTCGTCACGCTCTCGGGGATAGTAATGCTCGTCAAGTTATAACAGCAATAGAACGCCTCTGGGCCAATGCACGTCACGCTGTTGGGTATAACTGTGCTTTGGCATCCGGCAATCAACGTGTTGGTGCCAGTCTCAATAATGGCGTTGCAATCTTCACGTGAATCAAAAACGGCATTACCGCTTGCTACGGTGATACTCTCCAAATTGGGACATCCAAAGAATGACTCTAGTCCGATGCTTGTCACACCTTTGGGGATGGTCACGCTAGTCAGGCTGGTGCAGCCATAGAACGCTTCATTCTCGATGCTCGTCACACTCTCAGCGAAGGTGATTTTTGCCAGCATGTAGCAGCCGTAGAACGCATATTGGCCGATGCTCGTCACGCCTTCTGGGATAGTCACGCTCGTCAGGCCGGTGCAGTTCGCGAACGCAGGATAGCCAATGGTCATCAGCCCAGTGAAGTATTGCAGTTCGTCAAAGCTTGTTATCTCTAAGTTATTTTTAAAGACTTCACCGAGGTCTGTCACTGCCGCAGCCTCGTCGTAACTGAGTTCGCCGTCGCCGTTGGTGTCCCAGTTGGCCACACAAATGGCTTTCACCGCAGCGTCGGCAAAGGTGATGTTGCCACTTTGTGCCGAGACATAGCCGCTGGCAAGCAGGAATATAGCCAACAGCGATGATAGTCGTTGTGTTTTCTTCATAATGTATTGTTTTTGAATGGATTGTTATTCAGGTTTAGCAGTTCAGTCCTAAAGTGATGTGTGGCTTATAGACAGAAAAAGAGAACGTGGACTGATTACTTCGTCTACGTTTACCGAGGTATCGCCAAACACCATTGCATCATATACGAGTAAAAGCCCACGCCTTGCGACGTGAGCATTAACTTCTACTCTTGATGCTTACATAAATTTGGCGAATTTCGGTAAACAAGAATATAAAGCTAACGCTTCAATTTCCTATGTGTCTTTTATTTGGTTTTAGTTCATACGCTGTGCGGTTTGAGGGTTATGGATATGAATCGTTTGTTGGTTTGATGTTGCAAATATAGTGTTTTTTGAGGGAAAAACAAATACTTTATGGTTTTTTTGCCTTCCTTATAGAAACAACTATTTTTGATTTGCGGGCGGGCACGATGGCACCGCCCCTACCACAAACCAATACTTTGGATTAAGTTGTTGTAAACCGAACCATCTTATCGAAAGTCTCTCAAATCTTGGAAAAATGTTGTTTTTACGTCATTATCATATTGGAAAAGTGTCAGAAAACTATGATATTTTCATTGGAAAAGTGTATTTTGTTTGCTGTTTACGCTTGTGTTCCAGTAAAATATAGTATCTTTGCATCTACAAAGACATATAATTAAGTCAGGTAAAGACTATGAACGGCACAATGCACTTTCCAATGTGATGGAGAATGAAGAATATGCCGTGCCCATGACTTATGTGTTTTGTCAAGAGAATGTGCAGACAAAGGGCAGAGTTATATACTATCCTATCTACATGATAGCCTTTTTTGAACAAGTTCAAGCTGAAGAAAAAGTATACAAGTTTGATCTTACATTGAGGTCATAGGTTTGACACTTTCGCTTGAAAAAATGCGTTAAAATTTATAATATTCATTGGAAAAAGTGCTTTGGGATGATGATTATTCGTTGGAAAAAGTGTACCTTTGCAGTACAAGATCGTTTTAAAATATGCTGAAAAGGAAAATAGAAGACTCGCTTACCCTGTGGAAAGACTCCGCTGGACACAAGCCTTTGGTGATAATGGGCATTCGTCAGTGTGGCAAGACATTCATAGCACAGCACTTCGCAGAAACGAACTACAAGACTGTTGTCTATATCAATTTCATAAAGCAGCCAGAGCGTATCACAGCGTTTCTTGGTGCAAAAGAGGTGAACACCATTTTATTGAACTTGTCCGCACAGATTTCTGGAGTGACTTTCACTCCCGGAGAGACGTGTTTCATCTTTGATGAAATTCAAGAATGCCCTGAAGCACGCACTTCACTGAAGTTCTTCAAGGAGGACGGACGCTTCGATGTGATTGCAACAGGTTCACTACTTGGAGTGCAGGGGTATGGTAATGAACTAAAGAAACAACACCGCAGGTTGTCAAAAAAGAAAGATCCTGGCATCAATTCTGTGCCAGTCGGCTCTGAAGACATCATTGAAATGTATCCGCTGGACTTTGAAGAATTCCTTTGGGCAAACGGCATGAGCACAGGAGTTATTGACGCTCTCTCAAAGTGCTATGCACAAGAATCTCCTGTTCCTGCCGGCATACATGTTGCCTTGAAGAATATGCTGAACCTTTATGTCGCTGTCGGAGGACTGCCTGACGCTGTCAATGCTTTCCTCAGGACCAATAACATGAACGAGGTCAGAAAGGTCTATCAGTCCATCTTGAAGGAGTATCGCGACGATATGGTAAAGTATGCTCCCGACAAAGACAAGCCACAT
>CACXPX010000062.1 GCA_902769705.1 uncultured Prevotellaceae bacterium | reverse complement strand
TTGATCTTCATTTACATGGTACTTTATGCACGGATCCTTTTGCATATCAGATTTCAAGAAGTATCGAGTCCGACAATCTTGAAACCCGAGGCACCACCACGAAATCGAATGCAAAATTAGAGTGATGCAAGCTCCAAGAAGAAAATCACATCAACAACCAGCCATTTCTGCCCTCACATTTCAAAATTGGTTCTAACGAAGATGGCAATTAGAACCAACAATTCACAAAACACCTTTTACATCTATCTCCGAAGAGTGTCAAATGATGCCACGTCTTTCGGTGTCTATCATCAAAGTATTGTTTTCTGCCACCTTTTCCGCTACCTTTTCTGCTACCCATTAAAAAAACGTACTTGTTAGTAACCATTCTAACACACCTTCTTTATCTCTGCCAATGCATCGTTTGTCGGAGATTTGTCGAAGACGAAACTTACTCAATGTCAGACGAAACGCTCAATCTTGTAAAAATGTCTCCGACAACAATTAGTAAGGTAATGTCGGAGATGTCGTCGGTAAATCAAATATAGCTTTCTGTGACGTTTCTATGGCATTTTCTGTGACGTGATTCAAACTTTCATCTAGAGTTTTAGAGTTGATTTCTAAAAAAGTTGTAAATTTGCGTTCACCATTAATCCCAGAATGGGAATAAACCTGCCAAAGACCGTTGAACAACGATATATAGCAAACTCCTTTGCGGTTATATAGGCTTTGGTCGGCCTGCAGGGACAGCATTGGAGTTTGTTTTTTAGATATAGGAACTTCTCATAATTCTATTATGCAGAACAACAAGGTTAAAACGCCAGAAGAAAAAGCAAGGGAACGAATAGATGAAATGTTCGGTGAGGCTGGTTGGAAAGTGCTATCCAGGGACGAATACGCACCAAACATTTCAGCTGTCGCTTTGGAAGAAGGCTTGATGAACGGCAATCTGGAAGCTGATTATTTGCTTTTTATCAGCGGTAAAGCAGTTGGTGTGTTGGAAGCGAAGAGGGTTGAGATAGATGTTGATACCCCTGTTGTGGAAGATCAAGCAGTCAAATACACTAAAGCATTGCCTGATTGGTATCAGTATTGGCAGAAGCCTTTACCTTTGGCATATGTATCAAATGGCAAACAGCTTCTTTTTAAGGATAATCGGATACCTGTCGCAGACTTCGAGCCAATAAGTAGGATCCACACGCCAAAAGAGGTCGTGGAGATGTTACAAATTCCAGACATATATGCTGGACTTCCTGCTCTTAAAAAGAAAGGCTTGCGTAATTGTCAGTATGAAGCCATAACCAACCTTGAGGGAAGTTTCAGGGGAGGGCACAATAAAGCACTCATGGTACTCGCTACGGGCGCGGGAAAAACATACACCGCCTGTACTGCAGCTTATCGTTTCTTGTCGTACACACCCATGAAACGTGTGCTTTTCCTTGTTGACCGCAACAACCTTGGAAAGCAGGCTGAGAATGAATTTGGAATGTATCGCCTCACCGAAACGGGCGACCCGTTCAATACAATTTTCACTGTAAACCGCCTGAGATCATCCAATGTCCCTAAAGACACGACAGTAATGATTTCCACTATCCAGCGGTTATTCTCATTGCTGAGTGGAGAAACCATTACCGATGTTGATGATGATGACGAATTCGAGCCTGGTGCTCCGATTGAATTGCTGGGCAACTTGGCTTTGCCTCATGATTATTTTGACCTGATCATCATTGATGAGTGCCACAGGTCTATCTATGGCAACTGGAGAGCCGTGCTTGATTATTTTGACACGGCAAAAATGATTGGCTTGACAGCTACGCCCGTTCCTGAAACCATTGCCTTCTTCAACAACAATGTGGTCATCAACTACACACTGGAGAAATCAATTATCGATGGTGTCAATGTTGATTGCCGCATTTATCGCATTAAAACCCGCGAAACAGAGGATGGCGGCGCAATTCGTGAGGGGCAAAATGTCAAGCAGATAACCCGCTACACGGGCAAGGTGGAAAGCTTCAGCAACCGTGAAGCCCGCAACTATACACGGGAAGAATTGAACCGTAGTATCGTCAATCCAGCGCAAATCAAGTTGATTTTAGAAACTTATCGCGATGCGGTTTATATTGAAATGTTCAATGACCCGCAGCGTGAACCCAATATGGACTATTTGCCCAAAACGCTCATTTTTGCGCTAAATGATGCTCATGCAACTAACATCGTCCAAATCGCTAAAGAGGTTTTCAAAAGACCAGAAGATGACAATACGTTTGTCCAGAAGATTACGTATTCGGCAGGAGACAGCAACCAGTTAATCCGAGAGTTCCGCAACGACAAAAATTTCCGTATCGCTGTCACTGTTACATTGGTGGCCACTGGTACCGACATCAAGCCACTTGAAGTGGTGATGTTCATGCGTGATGTTCGCTCTGAACAACTCTACACGCAGATGAAAGGCCGTGGCGTGAGAACCATCGGCGACGAACAGCTGCGCAATGTCACACCCAATGCTTTCAGCAAAGACTTGTTCTATCTGGTGGATGCCGTAGGTGTGACGGAACATGAACACGTGGTCACCACACCAGGAGAACCATCAGACCCGACCATTTCGCTCGAAACCCTTCTTGAGCGCATTGCTCATGGAAACGTGAGTGATGATTATCTGAGGATGCTCGCTGGCCGATTGGCTCGCATCCACAACAAATGCAGCAACGAGCAACGGGAGAACTTCTTTGCCATGGCTCATACTTCCATGGCAGACATCGCCAAGGGCATATATGATGCCTTTGAAAAGGGCACCTTGCCTCCATACACCAATATCAATGAGCCGAACCTAGAACGCAAGGCTCTTGTATCAGCAATCGCCAACTACCCTGAGGTTCGCAAGTATATCCTTGTGCTTGCGGCTGGATTTGTGACCATTCTTCAACCCGGCGAGGACGAATTGATCACAAAAGGATTCACCACCGAGGAAGCCGCTTCGACAACCGCTGCTTTTGAAAAATATATAGCTGAGCACAAAGATGAGATTGAGGCCCTGCGCATCATCTACAACAACGCTGGAGAGCCGTTGACATACACAATGCTCAAAGACTTGCAGAGCCAGCTCTTGCTTGCAAACAGCAAGTTCCGCATCAATCAGCTGTGGAACAACTACGCATTGCTAAAACCAGAGGAGGTCACTAAATTTGGCACAAAAGAGGAACGTGAAGCAATCACCAATATCATCCAGCTTGTGCGCTATGGCTATCACATGACTTCCAATCTTGTCGGTTTGCAAGCTACAGCAAAGCAGTATTTTAACCTGTGGTGCGGCCAGCTGCAGCGCACTATCACTGATGCACAAAAAGAACTGCTGACCCAAATTGTGGACTATATCGTCACCAATGGCTCTTGTGAAGTTCAGGACATCATCGACAATGACCGCCCCTATGCAGCTCAGATTATCACTTCGTTTGGAGGCAGGTCGCAAGCTGACGATGCCATCTCTTCATTATCTCAATTCTTGTTATACCGTAAAACAGCATAATAATGGCAACACAACAAACCGCAACAGAGCAATCGTTGATTAAAAAAGTGTGGCAACTCGCTGATGTCCTCGCTGGTGTGGGCATCGGTTACACCGACTATATCACCCAACTCACTTACCTTCTTTTCCTCAAGATGGATGACGAGAGCACCAATACCTTCGGTGAGACCTCAGCCATCCCAGAAGGGTATCGTTGGGCTGACCTCATAGACCTCGATGGCTATGACTTGACCGAACAGTATGAGCGCACACTTTCAAAATTGAGTGAACAGGAAAACCTGATAGGCACTATATACACGAAGGCGCAAAACAAAATAGATAAGCCCGTTTATCTAAAGAAAGTGATTTCGATGATCAACGAGGAGAACTGGCTCATCATGGATGGTGACGTGAAAGGTGCCATCTATGAGAATATTCTTGAGAAAAACGGCTCTGACAAGAAGAGTGGTGCAGGACAATATTTCACTCCGCGCTCACTTATCCAGGCCATGGTAGATGTCACACGTCCTCAAATCACCGAGACGGTTTGCGACCCTGCCTGCGGTACTGGGGGCTTCCTGCTCGCTGCTTACGATTACATGAAGAGCCAGTCACAAGATAAGACCAAGCGCAAATTTCTGCGTGAAGAGGCCTTGCATGGCATTGACAACACGGCTCTGGTTGTTACACTCGCCTCAATGAATTTGTACCTGCATGGCATCGGAACCGAACGCAGCCCGATTCTGTGCCAGGATTCATTGGAAAAAGCCCCCGACAAACTCGTTGACGTGGTACTTGCAAATCCGCCCTTTGGTACTCGCCCTGCAGGATCTGTGGAAATTAACCGCGATGACTTCTATACCGAAACTAGCAACAACCAGCTGAACTTCCTGCAGCATATCATGTCGCTGCTCAAGGATGGTGGCCGCGCAGCGGTCGTCCTGCCCGATAATGTTCTCTTTGAAGGCGGTTCGGGTGAAATCATTCGCAAGAAGTTGCTAGAAGATTTCAATTTGCACACCATTTTGCGTTTGCCTACAGGCATTTTCTATGCTAATGGCGTGAAAGCCAATGTGCTGTTCTTTGTCAAAGGATCGAAAACCAATAGCATTTGGTACTATGATTATCGTACTAACATCAAGCACACACTTGTCACCAAGAAGATGACCAGGGCAAACCTCGATGACTTTGTGGCATGCTATAATGCCGACAACATCGATGCCCGCAATGAAACCTACAACGCCGAGACGAATCCCAATGGTCGATGGCGCAAGTTCGATGTTGAGGACATTCTGCGTCGTGACAAGACAAGTCTTGACATCACCTGGATCAAGCAAACAAGTGACGATGCTGATTACACGCTGCCTGAGTTGATGGAAATCATTCAAGAAAAAAGCGAAAACATCAAGACAGCCGTTGATGAGTTGGTTAGCCTCTTGTCAAATATCAAAGAATAAACACATGGATACCAAACAACTGCGCCAAAAGATATTAGACCTGGCAATTCGTGGGAAACTTGTGCCACAAGATCCCAACGATGAGCCTGCAAGCGTTCTGCTGGAGCGCGTCAAAGCTGAGAAAGAACGCCTTATTGCAGAGGGCAAAATCAAACGCTCGAAAAAGTCGGCCGCATCTTCTGATAAGCCGCATTAT
>CACXPX010000061.1 GCA_902769705.1 uncultured Prevotellaceae bacterium | reverse complement strand
AGATGAACATCAGCGAAGTGGCCATGCGCTGCGGATTTGAGGACCGCTCCAACTTCACCCGCGCCTACCGCCGCGCCTTCGGCATTGCCCCGTCGGAGTCCAGGGCATTGGATAATTGAGGCCACGAGCCCTCGCCTCCGTCATCCTCAGATGACATCGTGGCGAAATACTCAGCACAAATAAGGAACGATGAGCAACCCCTTATATCTGATTCAAGATATCTGTCATCGACTGCAAACGCTGCTCAAGATATTCGGCTATCAGCGTAGTCATCGTATCTGGTGAACCGCTGCGTGCATAATCGTCGAAGGCTTGATAATAGCGACGACGGTCAGAAAATTTCACATTGATTGGGGGATAGCCGGCCTTGATGAGCTGGAGGTTCATCAGCAGACGCCCCGTGCGGCCGTTGCCATCGATAAACGGATGTATGGCTTCGAAACGTAGATGGAACAGTGCTACCTTCTCCACCACATGCAAATGGCGATAAAGGCTATCCATATCGGCCAACAGGGCACTCACCATCGGTTCAATCTGATAGGGCTGGACAGGTGTGGTCAAGGCACCGGCAATGCGCACAGGCACACGGCGAAATCGGCCACGGTCTTCCTGGCGGTCGGCAAGCACGAGCGAATGGATGGAACAGATTTCGTAGAGGGTGAGCTCACGCTGCTCACGTGCCATTTGTTCCATGTATTCGTAGGCTTCTTTGTAACCAACGGCCTCAAGATGATCCTTCAAGGGCTTTTGGTCGATGGTGATGCCTTGTAGCACCAACTGCGTCTCTTGTAGCGTTAGTGTATTGCCCTCGATGGCATTACTGTTGTAGGTGTGCTCAACGATAAACTCCTGTCGCAGAGCCTCGGTCTCGGCTGGCGTGAGGGGGCGAGACTGGGAGAGATTGGCTTTCAGTTGGCCTATACGGTTCAACAAAGATTTACGGTCGGATGTTGATGTACGCTGGCTCCGCCCATCGGATGGACGCAGGGCATCGGCAGGAATCATATAAAGATTCCCCTTCCTGACAACACCGCCAATACGTCCATCGGCACAGAGGACTCTAACTCTTCGTGCGCTGAGGCCCCACTTGGCTGCCGCTTCACTTACTTTTATATACTCCATTTATGCCTATTTTTATGTAATAACGTACAAAATAGCCTTTTATTGTTCCCATTTTATTAATTTTGGGAATAATACAAACGTCTTCTCATGAAATCTTTACCCAATCCTCTCGAAAGCTGGGATTGGTAAGTATATAAACGTAACCAGATTCTTTGTAACACATCTTTCTTTTCAATTCAAGTGGATTATATATGATGGAAAAACGGGTTGAGGATACAGAAACAACTATATATTTTTAGTTTTTGTTGCAACAATGCCACTATTCGTATAACACATTGGATTACAAGTTGTTAATGCGTGGCAAGGGTGTGGCATTGGTGGCAACAAATGGCGAATTTAACTAATTTTTAACACAAAATTACCACAAAAATGCAACGAAAAAGTTGCATATTTGGATTATTTTTCGTATCTTCGCAAAGCGAAGATAACTTAATCTCAGCACAAAAAAGGAACGATTATTAACCCCCAAAAAAATACAAAAAGAAAGGAGAAAATGATGGAAAATGATTTTTTCGACTTCGATAGTGTCCCCAGCGGCTATGCGCTCTGTTTCAACAACAGTTGTCCGCTGAGCGACCAATGCCTGCGACACTTCGCGGGCGAACATGTGCCCAGCCAAGTCACTCGGGGCATGAGCGTCTATCCCAATGCCTGTGCCGACGGCCAGTGCAAGCACTTCAAGCAGATTCGCGTCGTCAAGGCGGCACGCGGATTTGGCGACATATTCGTCAACGTGCGGCGCAACGACTATCGAGCCATGCGAGGGCGGCTGGAGGAAATCCTCGGCACAGGCGGCACTTTCTACCGCTTCCGCAGCGGCGAGCGACTGCTCGTGCCTGAGCAGCAGGAGGCCATCAGGCAGATATTCCGCGACTTCGGCTACGACGACAACGTGCAGTTCAATGCTTATGTCACCACCTATGACTTCAGCTGACGCATTTCCAGAATCGTTACCACTATGCGGTAACGTCATTACCAGTATGTGGTAACGCCACTACCAGTATGCGGTAGAGTCATTACCACTATGCGGTGGGGATTCTACCACGCGGCGGTGGCAAAAGCAAACAACAGATGACAAAGGAGAATATGAATACAATGAAGATAACAACCATCAAGACCAGTCGGACGAACCGGCAAACAAGAAAGCTGGTCGCCCTTGCCGAGCTCATGGAGGAGATGAAGCATGACACCAGGAACGAAGACATCAGCATCATGCGCAACACCCTTCAGCGCAACTGGCAACAAGGTGAGAACGACGTTTCCCCGACAAAATACGAGGAAATCCTACGATTGCCCACGGCCTATCCTGCCGCCCGGCTGACCCTCGACAAGGACGGCAACAAAGTGCTAAAACGCTTCAACGGGTTGCTCACGCTGACCGTAGAACCGCTTCGTGACGTTGAGGAGGCGGAGATGGTGAAGGAGCTCGCAGCCATGTTGCCCACGACGGTTGCCGCCTTCAGGGGGTGTAGCGGAAGGACGGTGAAAATCATCGTCGCCGCAACACGGCCAGACGGCTCTCTGCCCAGAGATGAAGAGGCTGCCGAAGCCTTCTGCCGCAAGGCCTATCCACTTGCGAGCCATGTATATCAGGGGTTGTTGAACCTGGCTCGTACAAGCGAGAGAATCACAGTACAGCCCGCCCTGTGCCATGAGGAAAGCCTGTTGCTGTGGGCGGGTTTCCGAATGACATTCGACAAGAATCCCTACTATCGCGGAGAAACGGCAAGTTTGCTCGTCACCGACAGCAACTATCTTGTTGCAACAGACGAACACGTCGAACAACAAACCCAAACTGGAGAGAACAAAAAGGGTGTAGGTCATGAGACGCAAGAACTGGTGGAATTCATGAATCAGCATTATTCACTCCGCCAGAACACAGTGATGGGTTACACGGAATACCGCCCGAAACAGAAGTGGCATGTGGGTTGGCGCCCCGTCGACGAACGCACACAGAAGGGATTCACGATGGAGGCCCGCCTCGCTGGCATCAACGTGTGGGACCTTGATGTGTCGCGCTTCCTGAAGTCGAACTTCATCAAGACCTACAATCCCATAGAGGAATACCTCTGGAAACTGCGCGACAAATGGGACGGACGCGACCACATCGGAAACCTCGCGAGAACCGTGCCTACCGACAACGAGAACTGGCCTCGCTGGTTCCAGACGTGGTTCCTGGGAATGGTGGCGCAATGGCTGGGGAAGAATCCACGCTACGGCAACTCCATCACTCCGCTCCTCATCTCGCGACAAGGGTATAACAAATCCACGTTCTGCCGCTCGCTCATCCCGAAGGAACTGCAATGGGGCTACAACGACAACCTCGTGCTCTCCGAGAAGAAGAGCGTCTTGCAGGCCATGAGCCAGTTCCTGCTCATCAACCTCGACGAGTTCAACCAGATATCGCCGAAGGTGCAGCAGGGATTCCTGAAGAACATCATCCAACTGGCATCGGTGAAAGTGAAGCGTCCGTATGCGAAACACGTGGAGGACCTCCCGCGACTGGCATCGTTCATCGCCACATCCAACATGACCGACGTCCTCAGCGACCCGTCGGGCAACCGCCGTTTCATCGGCATCGAGCTGACGGCTCCCATCGATGTCCATCAGCGCATCAACCATACGCAGCTCTACGCCCAGGCGATGGCGCTCCTTGAGCAAGGCGTTCCCTACTGGCTGGATGATGAGCAGACGCAGCGTGTGATGGCATCGAACAGGCAGTTCCAGCTACGGTTGCCCGAGGAACTCTATTTCCACGAGTGTTTCTCCATCCCCTCCGACAAGGAGAATGGACAGTTCATGACACCTACGGCCATTTTTGCAGAGGTGAAACGCCGTGCCGGCTCAGCCATTCCCAGAGGCGACCTGCGGACTTTCGGGCGTATCCTCGCCAATATGGAAGGGCTCATCCGACGTCGTACGCGGCGCGGAACCGAATACTTTGTGACACCCAAATAGCTGGTTTTCACTCTAAAACGGCACGCAGACACTCGTTTTTTCGGTTTCCTTGCCACCAATGCCACCCCGATGCCACACTTAAAACCTTGTCCATCAGCGTGTTATATAAAATGTGACATTGTTGCAACAAGTTGAAAAGAATATAGAAGCAAATGCAACTCATAAAAAATCCGTGCAACTCACAGAGCTGCACGGATTTGCCATTTATGATTAATATTATTGCCTAGCAACAATTATTTCACCTCCTCTAATCTAAACGTTGTTGTATATCAATTATTTACAAGCATACGTGAACGATAAGAAAATGAAAAGAAGGCTATTAAGCCAAACAAAAATATGAATCGATAAATACGCTTAGGATTGTCGATTATTATTTTGTAAGTTTGCATGAAACTTTGCCCTAATGACGTTCAGGTACTAGTCTTACCATTATAGTGTTTTCAGTTAGGTAAACCATATTGCTAACAACAGGGTTTAAAAAATGAATTATTTTCAATTTTTAACGTTACGATTTATTAATTTTACGAATTATTGAAGTGTATATGGATCTTTTTTAGTATTTTTGTACCATTAAAACCCATATACGATGGAAGAAAACAAAGATTTAAATCGGATTAAGGTGATGTTGGCCGAGAAGAAACGCACCAACAAATGGCTTGCAGAGCAACTTGGCGTCAATGCCGCCACAGTTAGTAAGTGGTGTACCAATTCCTCCCAGCCATCTTTGGACATGTTAAGCAAAATAGCAGCAGCCTTAAAAGTGGATTATACAGAACTTGTAAGAATTAAGCGTATTCATGGCGAAGAAGAATAACGGCAAATATGACTCAGGAGTCAACATCATGGGTAGTGTACCGAACTACAACGTGATGCTTGACTATATCAGTGATACATACGGCATCACTGAAGGCAGTACAGGTGCCTTTGAATTCAGAACAGAGAAGTCTTTGCAACGGTTTGTATCAGCTATAGAATCATGTATTCTTAAATTTAGAAATGGCTCTCACAAGAAGATGTTCTTCGAAGCCATTGCTGATAAAGCTTTTTCGGTACAGGAAAGGCTAATCATCCTGTTTTGGCAGCTGACCTATTCCAATCTTTTATTCTCTCGGATAACGGCAGAAGTGTTTATGAAGGCAGTTTATTCTGGTCGTGTCACCATTACGGCTGAAGAGATTACCAATTTCTTACGCTTTATAAAGGAAACAGAGAATGGAGAGTTGGATTGGAGCGAAGACACTATTAAGATTTCTGGAAGCAAGTATCTCACCATCATGAAGAAACTTGGACTTGCTGATGGGGCAATCAAAAAAAGTATTGTTCATCCAGTCATTACAAACAACCTCTTTGTTTATTATATCCGTTTCATCCAGACCATAACAGATGACAAGACTTTGCGCAACCCATATATCATTTTCTCGTTCAGTGAAGAACAGAATCTGATTAACCGATTGAAAAGGATTGAGAATATTCAACATTGGGACGTCACCCAAATAGGTAAAGAAATAACTATAGATTTGAAATAATATGGCTTCTACTTATATTCAAGAACACAACCGTCTATTCGGTGACCTGACGGCAGC
>CACXPX010000060.1 GCA_902769705.1 uncultured Prevotellaceae bacterium | reverse complement strand
TGCACCCGCAAAAGCATTTTCAAGGTCCCGTAGCTTAGCTGAATAGAGCGTCAGATTCCGGTTCTGAAGGTCTTGGGTTTGAATCCCAACGGGATCACATACAAACGAAAGGACTACAATGAAAGCTTGTTTTCAGTTGTAGTCCTTTTTGTTTGTATGTAAGAGCTGCCCGTGGCAGGGCTTGGGATATGCAATCCCAATGATATTACTTCAAAAAAACAGCGAATGGGTTGCTGTCTTTTGAAGTTTATCCTTTCATTTTCCCGCTGAGGATTTTTCTTCTGAGGCCTTTGATGGCAGGCTTGTAATAGTCGGTTTCCATTGCTTCGAGGGTGCGTTTCAGTTCGTCCATCAGTTCGGGATAGAATTGGCACATGCGGAAAGCGAGTTTCATGCAGAGCGTTTGAATGCCGGGAAACTCATCGACGTTCATCATGTGTTCGAAGCAGAAGTCCAGGAAGTCGGTGCGAAGGTTGTCTTCGTCAATCTTCAGGCGCTCGATGATGTTCAGCGTCAGCCGTCTGACGGAAGAGTTCTCCGAATGCATCGCCTGCTCAATCAGCTGGTTGAGGATGACTTGCAGGGCCGACAGCTCTTCATCGCTCGCCTTAGTCAGCCCCCACAGCGCACTCCTCGCAACCCGCGCATCAGCGTGAAACACATACCGGCGTGCGAACCCGAGGAAATCGCCCTCAGACTTCACCTCGCGGTAAATCTCTTGAGCGCCTCCCTCGCTGAACGTCTGGCTTAGTCTTTCGCTTGTTATCGGCATGTTTTCAGATCAGATCACTACCGCTGTGCCGCTTGTGGCCACCATCAGCATAGAGCCGTTGTTACCAACCGTCTCGTAGTCGATGTCGATGCCTACAATGGCGTTGGCGCCCATTTGTTGTGCACGAGCCATCATTTCCTGCATAGCGGTGTCTTTTGCCTCGCGCAGCACTTCCTCGTAGCTGGCTGAACGTCCGCCTACGATGTCGCGAATGCCTGCAAAGAAGTCTTTGACAATGTTTGCGCCGATGATGGTTTCGCCAGTCACCACACCCTTGTACTCGCGGATGGTGCGGCCTTCAATTTGTGGAGTTGTTGAGAGTATCATAATCTTTTTCTTTTAAAGGTTTCTATCCGTAAGACGTAAGCCGGATGAAAAAGGTTGCATCATCGGACAGAAAAAAGTAATTGCCGATTCCGTGGGCTGTTAATACCCTGGATTCTGCTTGATGTTCGGGTTCAGGGTGACTATGGCGTCGGGAATGGGGTAGACGGTGGTGTGGCCATCGCTTTCGTCAATGGCATCAGGACCATCGTAGAGCGAGCGGTATTGTCCGAATCGGATGAGGTCTTGGCGTCTCCATCCTTCCCAGCAAAGCTCCAGCAGACGTTCGTCGAGGATGTTCTGCAGAGTGCAGGGGCGGTGGTTCATCCAGACGCGGTCGCGCACCCGATTGAAGTCATCTTGTCCGTCTTCTCCCAAACGCACTTTGGCTTCGGCGCGCATGAGCAGCACGTCGGCAAATCGGAAGAGAACGATGTCGTTGTCCATCAGTTTTCCGTCTTTGGTGCAGTTGATGTCAACGTTGTATTTGTGCATTCGCGCTCCGGCAGTTTCGAGGTAGGGAGAGTTGCTGAGGTCGAGTTCCACAGCTTCGGGCACATAGGCGAAGTATCCTCCTGAGCGGTCTGTTACCGGCCAACCATTCAAGCCAACCACGTCTCCAGCGTAATAGTTGTCGAGGAATCGTTGGTCGAGCTCGTCAGGCTTGCCACCATATCCGTTTATCTCGAGCACGCGCTTGGTGGCACACGACCCATTCTCGCCAGAGAATCCCAAAGCGGCAGCATGTCGGGGGTGCAGCGAGCGGAGGATGTTCTGCTGCTGGTTGGTGTAGAGGTCTTTGTCCATGTGAATGACGAAGATGTTCTCTTTTGATATTTCGTTGTTGCTGGCGAAGTTCTCCGAGTATTTCTCCTGCAGTGTGTATCCCATGTTTTCGATGTAGGTGCAGTATTGAATGCATTTGCGGTAGCACTCGGGGTTGGTTACTCCTGTGTACACGGGCGAGTTGAGCATGAGTTTTGCCAACACGAAGAGGGCCACAGGGTAGGTGACGTGTGCATAATAGTAACCAGGCTGGGCGCTGAAGAGATAGGGCAGTTCGTCCAGACTCTCTTCGAGTTCGTTGACGATGAACTCGAACACTTCTGCGCGGTCGGTGGAATGCACTTCGTTCATCGATGTGGAAGTGGAAAGGATGAGCGGCACGTTTCCGAAAAGGTCGATGAGATACCAGTAGTAGATGGCCCTGATAGCCCTCACCTCCGACCTCCATCCTTCGTATTCAACACCTGCCAAGTCTTTGTGCTGCTCCAGTTTTTCGAGCGAGTTGTTGCAGAGTGTCACCACCTTGTAGAGGTATTTCCACGAGTTGCCCACAAGCTCGTGTCCGGGGCCCCAAGTGTGCTTGTACATCTCCTGCCACATTCCACCGTCATACCAGTCGGTGCCTCGCGTGGGCAGCATGGCCTCGTCGGAGCCGAAAGTCTGCAGGTCGTATACACCTCGGCAAGTGCCTTGAAGCCCTTGTCCGTCGGCATTTCCGCCAATATAGTTGTAAAGTGTGGCAACGGTGTTCTGATAGAGCGACCGTTGGCTGTTGAGAGCCTCTTCTTCAGGAATCTGGTCGACAGGTTTCTCATCGAGAGAACAACCAGTGAGCAAGATGCAGAGCGCTATATATAAGAATTGTTTCATGGCTGTGTTAGAATTTGATGCTTAAACCGAAAGAATAGGAACGATAGACGGGGAAGTTGCACTTGTCGTCAACGCCCAATGTGGAGTTCACCACGGTGGAGTTGATCATGGGTGTCAGCCCCGAGTAGCCGGTGATGGTTGCAAGGTTGTTCACCGAAGCCGAGAGCCGGAGCGACTGCACGTATTTGTTGTCCTTCAGCGGAACATTCCACCCGATTGCCACATAGTCAAAGTTCAGGTAATCGCCTCGCTCCAGCCAATAGTCGCTGATGGTTTGGTCTTGGATGTTCTGCTCGGGTGCTCCGCGCATGACGTTGTAGTTGGGCAGCATCTGCATGTTCATGTAGGTGAGTGCCGTGCCGTTGTAGATTTTATGTCCGAAGGCTCCATTCATCTGTATGTTGATGTCCCATTGCCGGTAGCGCAGTGCGATGTTCGAGCCAAGTGTCATCTTCGGTACAGCTTGCCCGCACACTTGTTTCTCATCGGTGACGTCGTATTTGTAGCTGCCGTTGGGTTGTTGCACCAATCCGTTGCAATGGCGCAGATAGAACACGCCCAGCTGCTCGCCCACGATTTGCATCGTGATGTCGCCTCCTCCATGGAAGCCTGCCCCCCCGAGGCCTGCAATGCAACTCTTGTCGGGTGCGGTGAGATAGGTTCCGTTGTATTCGCCGTTGAGCGACACCAGTTTGTTGCTTTGGAAAGCCATGTTCATGTTGATGCTCAAGTCAACGTCGCGCGTGCTCAGGGGGGTGATTCCGAATCCAATCTCCAGTCCGCGGCTGTTCATCTTTCCGAGGTTAGCCAGCAGCTTGTCATAGGGGAATGGTGGCACAGGCACGTCGTACATATAGAGCATGTCCACGGTTTTTGTTTGGTAGTAGTCGATGGTGAACATCACCCGCTTGTCCCAGAATCCCGCGTTGAGACCCAAGTTGATGGCTTTCTTCACTTCCCATTTCAGGTCGGGGTTGGCGTTGCGGATGATGCCCAGTGTGGCCGCTGAGGCTCCTGCCACGTTCACCACTCCGTTGGGCTCCACCAGCTGCAGCGAGTTGTAGGGTCCTATGCCGCCCAGATTGCCGCTGAATCCGCTACCTGCGCGCAGCTTCAGGGTGCTCAGCCACTTCACGTCCTTCATCCAGGGCTCGTCGCTGATAATCCACACGCCCGACACCGATGGGAAGAAGCCCCAGCGGTTGTTGCGTCCCACTTTCGAAGAGCCGTCGAGACGTGCGTTGACCATGAGCGAATAGCGGTCTTTCAGCGTGTATTTTGCTCGCATCATGAACGATTGCATGTGTGAGTCTTCGTGATAGGAGTCGATGCCTTCCCACGAGCTGACGGCGCCAGCCGAGATGTTGTTGTAGCCGTAAGCGTCGGTCACAAAGTTGGAGGTTGTCACGTTGAATCCCTTCATCGTCGTGCTTTGCCTTTCGGCAAGTGCCAGAAGGCTGACGTGCTGGTCTTTCGTGATGTCGATTTTCTTCTCGAGGGTGATGTTTCCCAGCAGCTGTTCGCTCTTCGTGTTGCTGCGATAAGCCTCGCCGTTGCTCCACACGAAGGTGGGGTAGTAGTGGGCATTGTCGGTGCTGATGTAGGAATAGCTGCCGAAAGCCGTGAGCTGAATGCCCCAACCCAGTTCGGCTTTCGCTTTGAGGTGTGCGTTGACGTGTCCGTGGTCTTCATCTGACTGCATCTTCAGCATGGCCATGGGGTTGGAAATCCACACTGCCTCGGCCACCCCGTCGTATCCGCCAGAGCTGTTGGGGAGCGGGCTCAGCGTGGGGTTGAACGTGTCGGCCGAATAGAAGAGTTTCGCTTTGAAGGGCAGCAGATTGTTTTTCTGAATACTGGCAAAGACACCGAGGTCGACCGTCAGCTTTCCATCGAACGCGTTCTGAGTGACGTCGAGCTTGGCGATATAGTTCTTCATCCGATAGGTTTTCACCACCGCCTGGTGGTCAATCACGCCGAGCGACGTGCGGTAGCTGCTGGTCTCGTTACCGCCACCGAATGCGATGTGGTGGTTCTGCACGAATCCCGTGCGGGCTATCTCGTTGCGGAAGTTGGTGTTGTTTCCTCCGTCGAGGATGGCAATGTTCAGCTTCTGTGCCGCCCGTCTGAACTCGTCAGCCGAGAGCATATCGGTCTGCTTGTATATCGACTCGAATCCGATGTTGCCGTCGTAGGCGATGTGGAATCTTCCGCCATGGCTCTTCTTTGTCGACACCTCAATCACTCCGGCAGCTCCGCGGCTACCGTATTGTGCCGTCTCGGTGGCGTCTTTCAGGATGGTGAAGCTCTCGATGTCGCCCGGATAGATGGTGGCCAGCGTAGAAAGGTCGCTCGTCACACCATCGATAATCACCAATGGGTCGTTGCCGCCCGTGAGCGATGTTGTACCACGCACGCGCACTGCCGACACCATGGCCTCCTGGTCGCCCCGATTGCTGATTTGCACTCCCGCCGACCGTCCGTCCAGTGCGTCGAGCGAGGTGATGACCAAACCTTTGTTCATCTGCTCTTCCGTCACCTTGTCTATGGCTCCCGCCAGCGTGTTAGCGTTTCCGAATGAATAGCCGATACGCAGCCTTGTGTCGAGCGTATCGCGTTTCTGCTCTTGAGATTTTGCCGCGAAGGTTAAGGTCAGCCCTATCAGAACGGCACAAAATCTGATGTTCATTGTTTAGTGTTTTGGTTTTCCGAAAGACAAAGGTAAGAAAAAAATGTGAAACGGGGAAACAACGTGGCATTTTTTTAGTAACTTTGCGCCGTTATTTTCATCAACCGACTCGAAAACCGAAGAATCATGATAGGAACAATAGTGAACACGTGCGCGATAGTCGTGGGAACCGTCGTTGGGGCGCTCCTCCATCGGGGCATCAAGGAGAAATACCGCTCGGTGCTCTACACGGGACTGGGACTCGCCAGCCTCGCCATCGGGTTGAATGCCACGATTACGAATTTCTCCAAGAGCCACTATCCCGTGCTGTTCATCGTTTCGATAGCGGTGGGGGGCGTTGTGGGTACAGCACTCGACATCGACGGCCGTTTCAAGCGGCTGGTGGACAAGTTCGGGAAGCATCCCAACGGCCAAGACGCTCCGAAGTCGAATGCCCGGCTTGCCGACGGACTTGCCACAGCCATCCTGCTCTATTGCATCGGCCCGCTCTCGATGCTGGGTCCGGTCATCAGCGCCCTGAAAGGCGACAACACGTTCCTATACACCAACGCCACGCTCGACTTCGTGTCGTCCACCATCTTCGCCTCCACCTACGGGCTGGGCATGATGCTCGCAGCCCCCGTGCTGTTCTGCTGGCAAGGCATGTTCTATCTCGTCGCCCAGCTGTCAAGCTCCGCCGTGAGCGATGCTCTCATGGCCGAACTGCTCATCGTGGGCGGTCTGCTCATCACGGGTTCTGGCCTCTCGCTCCTGCAGCTGAAGGATTGCAAGACGCTCAACCTGCTGCCTGCCCTGCTGGTTCCCGTTGTCTGGTTCCTGATATTGGCATTCATAAAGTGATTTTTTTGTATTAGTGCTTTTGCACTTGTTTGCCCCTCGTTTTGCGTTTGTTTTTGCCTCGGAATCCAGCGCCTGTTGCCCCTTGTTTTGCCCTTATTTCCCCTTTTATCGCCCCAATTGCCCACTTGTTTTGTGCCCCGATGTAATTTCCCAATTACATAGCAAAGATACAAAAAATCTTGGAGACTACCAAATTTCGAGGGGCTCTGGCTTGCAAAAATTTGTTAACAATACGGGTAAATTTGGGCAAAATCAAAAAACTTGCAATTCATCCCTCTTCTTGGGCGATAGTTTTAATTTAGGGAATGATACAGCAGTTGACCCCAACGCCCCTGAAGGGGGCAGCAGCTACCAGCCCAGGGCAACGCCCTGGGGGAGAATTGGGAGCAAACCAGCGCCCTACAGGGGCAAAAGCATTGGGAACAGCACCTGCATCTTGTAGTGCTTTTGCTTAAAGCGATTGAAGGCTGCGGCTCAGCATAGCTCG
>CACXPX010000059.1 GCA_902769705.1 uncultured Prevotellaceae bacterium | reverse complement strand
TATAACCTTTAGAAACAGGAATGACCCCTCATTATTTAATTGGAATTATTGGAATTGGAATTGACTCGCCTTACGGTTAATACTCTCTTACTTCTCTACGAGGCCTTTCAATGCTCTGCGCAGTTCGAACATCACACGGATGGAATAGTCGTCGACGCCGAAGAGGCGGTCCACCTTCATGGGCTTGAGGTTCGGGCGCAGGGTGCCGTCGTCGTGACGGGTGATGGTTACGAACTCTCCATCGAAGACGCGCGGATTGCGCTTGGTGATCTGCGGAGCAGTCTCCACGAACGTGAAGTGGGCGTCGATGCAGAGGAACTCGTCGATGTCGGCATCCGAGTCGCGTGTGAGCACGCCCTGGTAAGCCTTGCCGGTTTTCATGTGCCTGTCGTTGCGCAGGATTGTCTTTACGTCGCAACCCATCTCTGTGGTGCGGTTCCAACCTTGATAATTGTTTTTGGTACTCATTGTTTTTATTCTTTCCGGGAAAGTCCTCGGTCTCACACGAGGGGTCCCTCCGCACAACTGGGGAAGTGAGACTGGCCTACGGTCCAACGCTTGACCATTTTCCTCGTTGTTTGGTATTGCAAAGATAGGCATAATCCCCCATCTCTCCAAGCAATTTCCTCAATATGGGTTTATTCCTAACTTATTGATTTTTATAGAGTTATGCATTATCTTAGTGATTCTTTTTACAACCTCCAGAAGTCTCTTTACAGGTAGTCAGTTCAAGTTTTTACAGCTAACGTGCGAGTTGTAAAAACTTTGGCTTTGTTTCTTTACAAAGCCTCCACAAAGTATAAAAAAAATGACAGACATCTGCGTGATGCCTGTCAAAACTATAACGTTGTCCGTAAAAACTTAAATGGACTTGGACTACATGGCTGAAGATGCCGGCTCGATGTTGATGTAAATCTCGGCAGCCGACTCCTGTCGGGGCACATGTTTGGCAAAGCAGTCAGCCATCTCTTTCATCGTTATGTTCTCCTTGGCACAATACTTGCGCTCGCCGCAGACAGCCTGCCAGGTCGGGAAACAATAGTCCCCACGATACTTATCTTGCAAGTAGAGGTAGAATTGCTTTTCGTTGGCTTCGTCGACAACGGTTTGACCGTCTTCACTCAAATGGCTGACGGCACTATACTTGAGAAAATAGGCCATCTCACGAGCGTCAAAAGTACCCATCTTCCGCAGCTCCTTAGCCTTCTTGCTGTTTCTATGTGGTATTCCCAATGTGTCGAGGACAGGTATCAAACTGCATATGTGGCGACCCCACTCAGGGTTCTTTGCCCAAAGGTTTGATGCCGTCTCGTCAAGTCCAAACTGGCGACCTGATACAAGACGGCGAATATACCCTTCGCGCATCAGCCATTGTCTGTCGTGCGAATGATAGTCTGTCGCCAGCCATTCTTTCATCGGTCGGGCATTCTTTCGGCGCTCCTCCAGTTCCGTGTTAGATATTAGCTGTACCTGTCCGAACGCTTCATTCACCTTTCGTACATTATGAAGCAATTCGTCGCAACTCTTCTCAAATATTTCCTTCAAACGATTGTAGTCGCCCCTGACCTCTTCTTCCCTATGAATCATTTCCTTACATAGTGCCATTACAGACAACAAATGATAAAAGAACGTTGCCATTTCATGAAGAAGTGTCTTGACTAAATCAATATAGCCCTCCACTCCAAACAATTGTCCATGAAACTGTCTGAACGTCAATCTGCTATAGTCGAGCGTAGGCACTATATTGCCAACGGAGTCTAATTTGCGTCGTACAACAGGACAGAACTTCCTGAAGATCTTCATACTGCCGGTAATAGTAGTACCGATGCGCTTGATGAGCTTCTCTGCTATCCGGAAACACTCATTATGGTCGGTAGCATATTGCTCAATGAAGTTATTCGAAAACTCCACCAAGTCCATCGACTCAATGTTAAGTCTCGCCTGGTACATACGTACAATATTCAGAGTCTGCTCTACTTTCTTCTCGTCAAATTTGCAAGCAATAACAGCCTCCAACACATTCATCTCCTCGAACTCGAGGGCGGCCTGATACATCTGGTTAAAACCAGTTTCATCTCTTTGAACTATAGTTGAATATAACATTGTTATCCGAATTTTTAGTTAACATATAAATTTGCCCCAAAGGTACAAAAAAGCAAAGACTTTAGCAAGCGTTTCTGATAGAAATTCCACAAAAACTTCTTTTGTTTTTGCTTTTTAGTAGAAAAATGATTATCTTTGCATCGGTTCGGGGAGAAATCCGGACTATTGAAAGCATTCGCTATTATTTCGCGTTAAGCCAAGAGCCTCGGAAACTCTATTTGGTATAATAAGCACGAAAATAATATGTGAAGGTGGCTGACGTAAGTTGGTGGCCTCAATACTTGGAATCTTCAATCCGACAAACCCAGCGTGAAGAAGGAGTGCTCGGTGCTGCCGTGAAAACCATCAGCGACAAGGTTGACACAATTGACAAGCACATCGACCAAGTTATGGAAGATGCACCCACAAAATTGAAAGTGACTGTAACACTATGCGATGCTGACTGGCAGAAGATGCAAGGACTCCATACCCAATGGCTTGGTCAAGAGAAACAGACACTTGACGACCACCACAAACAGCAGGAAACGCTATGGCAGAAGCAGAGTCACAGACTTACGGACATTGTGAGGAATAACGAAGGTGTCTGGTTGTCACAACGTCTGTTCTACATCGTCGGTTCTCTTTCCCTTCTGTCATTTATAACTATTGTGTTGGAGATTGCATTTTATGTGTATTTCCATTGGATTTAATAGGCTCCGCCGCCCGTCGCGACTGGGCGAGCGGAAAGGACACATCATAGAAACAACGTGTTATTACTTCTTTGCCTCCAGTTTATACCTAAAGGTGAGTGTGGCGTAGTGATGGAGGAAACTCCGGCCAGACTCTGTGTGAGTAGTGGCGGTGATGACGGAACTGTAGTCGGTCTCCTTGTTCAGGAGGTCGCGGGCAGCGAGGATGAGTTCGGCGCGGTTCTTCAGGAACTTAAAGCTGACTTCGCCATTCAGGACGAACAGGTTGTTGTTCATCGCGTCGGAAAGGTAGCCACGATTCAGATAGAAGTGCGGGTCGAGGGTAAAAGTCCACTGCTTGAGGTGATAGCGGATGTTTAACTGCGTAGAGTAACGGAAGATGTTCTCCATTTCCTGCGCCGCGTCGCTGTAGGCATAGCGTTCCCAATTGAACTCATGGAAGGACGAGACGGTCAGATGGTCTATATCATAGATAAGCTCCAGTCTATCCCTCAGGTGCGAGGACTGCTGGCGGTTGTAGCTGAGACCCGTCTGCTCGTCCACCATCGTCAGGATGCCGTATGACTCATTCCAGTGTTCGGACAGCGTGTTCTGGAATTGCAGGTTCTTGGCCAATGTGCGGTCGTAGCTCAGTTCCCCGCCCCAGCTGTTGCCGCCCCTGACGTTCTGCTTCTGCGCCCGATAGCCGCCCGTCTGCGAATTGTAGTGCAGTACGGTGCCGATGGGGTCGTAGGTCTTGGCGTAATTCACGGCGATGCCGAAGGCCTGACTGCCACGGGCGAGCATGAAGTTGTAGCGGAGACTGGCGTTGAGCGTCCGGGTGGTCGTGAGGCTCGGATTGCCTTCGTAGATAAACAGCGGATTGGTGTTGTCCCGATAGGCGATGCAGTCGATGAGGTCGGCAGGGCGCTCGTCGTATGAGACATTTCCTTTCAGACTCATCTGCTGACGGATGCGGTAGGTCAGTTCCAACGAAGGACGCAGGAGCAAGAGGTTACGGCGGGCTACGGTGTCAAGTGCAGCACGGTGGTAAGAAGTGCGTTGCGAGAGCATTTGTGTTGACAGGACAGGCTTTAGGGAGAGCTTTCGGAGTGTAAGGTTGACACCCGAACGGAACTCGCTAGACCACTGGTCATCGACTCTGTCAAAACTGTTGTCCCTGTCGATAACGCCCGCCCGCCAACGTTGCTCGTCGCGGAAGTTGTGGTCGTAGGCTGTTTTCAGATTGGTGTGAAACATGACCTGCTTCGTAAACGCATGGCTGAGGGCAAACTGCACGGCGGCAGTCAGATGGCGATGGGGAGCCTTGAAACGCTGTATGTCAGTTGTCTGAGCGGAGGTTTGCAGGTAATGATATTTTCCCGTTGAGTTGCCGTGCGCCTTCATGTCAGAATAATTGATGTTGACTTTAGTGCCGAGGGCGCCTTTGGGAGTGTAGTGGGTCAATTGCGCTTCCGTGGCAGTAGTCAGCCCTCGGGAAAAGTCGACTGAATGGTAGTGTCGAGTGTTGACGGGAACGGAGTTTTCATATGTTTGGAGTTCCGCTTCGTTGCTTGTTTCGCTTTGGCCGTAGTCAGCATGGGCCGAAAGGGAGAGCGTATTCTTGGGACTCAGGTTGACGAAGGCAGAGAAGTCGAGAGGCGTCTTAAACTGATGCTCATAACTTTTGCGCAGGCTGTTTGTCTGTGTGGGTGATGTGCCGGGGAGGAAAATCTGCACATTCTCCCATTCGCTTTGCGGTCTGTCGGTATGGTTGGCGCTGGCACTGAGCGACCAGTAGTTCTCTCGTTTTGCCTTGAACGGTGGTTTCCATACGTGCTTGTAGCCTGCGGCTCCCATCTGCTGGCGCACAGCGGTGCCACCGCTCTGCGCCCCCCAACCAGCGATGGTCTTCAGCATAGTCTCCTTTGACTCGTCGCCGGCACGTCCGAAGAGCATGAAGGGGTCGCTGTCGCTCAGTCGCATGGCATCCACCTCGGCACCATAGTTCTTGCGGGTATAGGCCGTTGCCTCGGCACTGCCATACCAGCGGTCCATGAATCCTGGCTTGATGGTCACGTCGAGCACCTGTTCGCGCTTGCCGTCGTCCACACCCGTCCGTTCCTCCAGTTCGCTCCGTCGCTCGTAGGCCTTGGCTTCAGCCACGGCTTCGACGGGAAGCCGGTGCAGCAACAGATCCTCGCTCAGCGCCTCTTTGCCGTTCATCATGATGCGCAGGGGCTCACCGTTCCAGAGCAAGCGTCCGTCCTTGATGCTGACGCCCGGCAATTTGCGCACGAAGTCCAGTAGGCGGTCGCCGTCTTCCAACTGGAAGGCATCGGGGTTGAATACCACCGTATCGCCACGCATGTAAAAGCGTCGCTGCGCGCCCTTTACCAGCACCTCTTTCAGCAGAACCTCGCTGGGCTGGAGCAGGATGTCGCTGATGCGGATGGTGTCGCCGCCATCGCTGCCCACCAGTCGGAGAACACCCTGCTTGTAGCCGAAGAAATCGGCATGGATGGTGATGCGCGTCATTTCGGAGCAGCGGTAATGGAAGCGCCCCAGCGAATCGGTCTGAAGAACGCGGCTGAAGGTACAAAGGTCTGGAACCACCTCTTCGATGCTCACTTTGGCACCGTCGAGCGGTTCACGGGTTTCGGCATCAAGCACTCGGCCTTTCAGAATGTCGGCCTTTACGGTCTGCGTGCCGAGAATAAGGCACAGCAAGGGCAGGATACGGAGTATTCCGCATCGAAAACTGTTTAATTTCATAAGAAAGATTGTTTAGTAGTCCGCTATTATCTGGTCAAGGCTCATGGTGGGGTCTGTCACTCCGAAGCCTTCTTTCTTCAACTTCTGTTTCCGGTGTTGCACGGCGGAGACGGAAATGACATAGATGGCCGACAGGGCTGTATTCGACAGGCGCAGTCGCGTGAGCATGCACAGGCGGATGTCCTCCTCGGTGAACAGCGGGTGCTCTGCTCGCAGACGGCTAACGAAATTGCCGTCGGCAGTGTCGAGAGTCAACTCTATCTCACGCCAGTTGCGGGCATTGATGACGGTTCGCTTGCCTGCCGTGGGTTCCAGCATGTCCAGGATTTCGCTCTTGTCCATGATGTGTCCGCGCAACATGGCTATCATGGCGTCCTTCTGTCTCAGACGCTCGGCCAACTGCTCAGCCTCACGCTGATGGGCGGCACGCTCGGTCTCGCGACGTTGCCTCCCCTTGATGCGCCAACTGTGGAAAAGAAGTACGAGGAGCAGCAGACAGAGCAAGAGGATGACGATGGCGGCCGTCATCAAGCGTCGCTGCAGGGAGGCGGCCTTCATCTCATAGCCCGCCGACAGATAGGTGTCTTGCGAGGTGCTGAAGTCGCTGATGACGCGCTCCCATTCTTCCTCGAAATCGGGCTTTCGCCTACGGTATTCGTCGTTCTCGTCGAACGTCTGTCGCGCCTCCTCGTACATATCCGTCGCCACACCCACTTCCGAAAGGCTCGTGTATGCGGTGTCATTTTCGTCGATATTACCACTTGACATGAAAGTGATAGACATGAATTTCGGGGCAGGCAAGGCTTGAAGCGTATCCAAGCATTGGAAGACCGTATCGCATATCGCAGTCTCTACCATGCTGGAAGCTTGATTGCTGGCGACGACAGCGGCCATGCGCTCGACGGAAGGAAAATGAGTGAGGTCGAAAGGAGGACAATGGAGGACGGCGCGGCCATAGTCGTTTATCAATGTCAGCAACCATCGTCCACCGTAGGGCGACTGGCGGTATTGCTCCAGCGCACGGGTAGCGCACAGCAGTTGCGGAACCTTTTCAGCCGACTGTCCCAGGAGCCGATAGGCGCGGAAGGCGAGGGCGTGGTCTTCGCTCGCCTCGGCACAGTGGATAGCCAAGTACAGCAGCTTGTCGGAATCAAGTAGTGGCGCTCTCTCATTGTTTTTGTGACTCATAGCGTAGCAGATACGTCCAAAGCGACGCAGGTCATCCTTGTTATCAGCCGTACCGCCGAGACTCGCGCGTTCATAATAATGATACACGCGCAGAAGCGTGCTGTCTGAGAGCAGAGTTTTGTCGTCAGCTCGCTTGTATGTCGTTGTGCGCTTGAAACTCCAAACCGAAGGCTCCTTCGTCTTCCATTGGTTTTCTTTCGTGGAGATGTAGGATGTGGAATCGGTAAATGACAGACAGGAGGCTGTGTCAGCATACCGCAGTTGCCACTGTTCCTCATGCGCCAAAGCCCGCATAAGGTCATACAACATCCTTGAAGGCTCTCTCAGCCGAATTGTATCAATTTGAGACAGCAGTCGCTTCGCGCTATCTACATCCTCAAACACGATATCTTCCGCGCAATCAAGTAATCGTTTCTGCGGCAAATCTCGTAAGTTCCAGCCGATGTAGCTCGTCAAGGCCAACACCAACAAGACAACGATGATTCCAATAGTTTTCCTTTTCATTAATTAATCTTTTTGAGCAGTGCCACTTGGCTGACAGACATTTGTTCTTTCCACATCCAATGGCATTTTCTGTTTTGTCGCTGCAAAGGTACGGCTTTTTTGCAGCCTCCACAAGAGAAAAGGGTGGAAACTTCAAATTCCATCCTTTCTTACTGGTAATCAAATGTTTTCTTCGTCAATTTCCACCTCAATTCCATCCTCTATAGTGGAAAACACACATTAGAGAATCTCCAAATCATTTCTTTTGTCAAGAAAATGGACTCTTATAGGTTACTTTTGAATAGGAGTCCTCCACATACTTCTCCCAATACGCCAGCAGAAACTCCAGGCCTAGTCCCTCCTTATAAGAATTGAAGTACTTGTTTGGTGTCATATTCGCCAATTAT
>CACXPX010000058.1 GCA_902769705.1 uncultured Prevotellaceae bacterium | reverse complement strand
TCATGCGCCATGCCCACCCAGGGCGATGCCCTGGGCTATGAGCGGGTTGGCCTTGCAGGCCGCTCTTAATCTGAAAGGGTCAACTGCGATATTATTGCCTTTTTTTATGGGGTCAAATGATTATTCTTCCTTCATTTTATTATAAGATTATTATAAGAAGAAGATGGCTTCGTTGCCTTCGTTGAACAGCAGGTCGAGGATGCTGAGGTTGGGTTGGAATCCGTTGCGCGGAGCATGCTGCTGATAGTAGGGGTGTGGAGCGAAGTCGGCATCGGGAAGTGGATGCTTGGGGTGAATGGCTTCGCGGAAATCAATAAAAGGCTCCATTTCTTCGAGGGATTTTTCATCCTCGCCAAGTGTTTTTTCTTCTTTTCCGAATGATTTTTCTTCCTCCCCGGACGTTGACGGGAGGTAGTTGGTGGTGAGTGAGAGGCGTGGATGGATGTCGAGCAGCTCGCAAAGCTTGTTCGTTATGTCCATATTGAAATCGAGCAGGAACGTCCAACGGCGCTCAAAGAAAGGGTGAAGGTCGTCGGCATAGAACTCGAAGAACGGGCTCTCGCCGTAAGCCGACTGCAGGGCATTCCAATGCAGGTGGCGCCACGCTCCGTGATCGCTGATGCGCACGTCGCGCATGAGGCACTTGCCTTCGGTGCGCTCTACGGGCACCGTGAGCACTTGAGAGCCGTTGGCAGTGGCTATGCGGCAGCGGTTGCGATAGGTTTGTTTCTGGAAATTGTCAAACTGCTCTATCACGCAAAGGTCGTATCGGTTGAGTTTCTGATACCATTGTATCGGACCGAAATAGGTGGTGGAGAGCAGGGCGGTTGACAAGTTTGGGTTCGCCATCTGACTACGTCAATTTATTTAAACAATCTGTATGCTTTTCCAACGATGTCGCCACGCGAGACGAGCGATTGTCCGCGTCCCATGTTGACAAGGAAGATGTGGCATTCGCCGCACGTGCATTTGGGGTGGCATCGGTTGGGAATGAGGAACTGTTCGCCCTCCCAGATGATGGTGTCGCCGGGTGTGGCTTCAATGCGTCCGATGTAGCTGCACGAGTCGCTGAAGACCACCAAGTCGCCTTTCCCCAGTGTGTGGCGCGACAATCGGTTGACCAGCACACGGTCGCCCTGTGTGAGGAATGGCTTCAGGCTGTTGTCGGGAACGGTGTAAATGGTGGCTACACAGGCTCTTATAACAAGCATCAGCGCCAGCAGACACAAGCAGTTGACAATGAACAACAAGCCTTGACGTCGCACGAAAGTGCGGCGCGTGGGGGATTTTTTCATGGTCTCGTCGTTCATTGTCAAAAAAGTATAGTGGTTTAGGGGTATCGGAGTGGAGGAGCGTCAGAGCTTTCACTTGATGTTGTCCACCATCCGGAACAAGCGGCTCCATCTGATGCCCTTGAATCCGTGGCGGTCAGGATCGCTGCTCCACCAGATGAAGATGGGTTTGCCCACGATATGGTCTTCGGGCACGAATCCCCAATAGCGCGAGTCGGCTGAGTTGTGGCGGTTGTCGCCCATCATCCAGTAGTAGTCCATCTTGAACGTATAGCTGTTGGCGAGCTTTCCATTGATGTAGATTTGACCGTTCTTCACTGCCAGCTCGTTGCCCTCATAGACGCGGATGGGACGCTCGTAGACGGCGATGTTGTCCATCGTGAGCTTCACGCTCTCGCCCTTTTTGGGAATCCAGATAGGGCCATAGTTGTCGCGTGTCCAACCGTATGCGGCATTGCGCGGATAGACATGGTCGTCAGGGCGTATCTCGGTGTTCAGGCTGATGCTGGCCACGATGTCGGTGCGTGCAGCCAATGCCTTAGCCACTTGGGCGGTGAGGGGCATTGCGCCAAACATGTTGTAGTCTCTCAACTGTTCGGTTGAGATGTCGAGCTCGTCCATTAACTCGTCGGGCAGGTTCTGCTTCAGTTTGATGCGGTAGGTGTACTGCACGTTGTCGGGCTCCTTATTGGGTTTCCCGTCGAGATAGACAATGCGGTTCTTGATTTGCAATGTTTGTCCGGGAAGTCCCACGCAGCGCTTCACATAGTTCTCGCGGCGGTCGGTGGGACGGGCTGAGATGTCGCCATATTCGTGCGGGTTGTTGGCCACATAGTTGCGCCCGAAGGAATACACGTCTTTGTAGAGGTCGTAGATTTGCGCTTGGTTCATGGTCTCGAAACTCGGGTTGCCAACGTTCTGCGCATAAATCTGCTCACCGCTGTCGTAGACCAATCGGTAGTATTCGGTTTGATAGTTTACTTCGCCACAGATGGTGTCGCCGGCAGGATAGTTGAACACCACGATGTCGTTCAGTTTCACGTCGCCCAATCCTTTCACGCGGCGGTAGTCCCAATGCGGCCATGCGATGTAAGACTTAGTGCCAAAGAGCGGCATCGTGTGCTGTGTGAGTGGCATGGTGAGCGGTGTCTGTGGGATGCGGGGTCCGTAGCTCAGCTTGGAGACAAAGAGGTAGTCGCCCGTGAGCAGCGATTTTTCCAACGAGCTGCTGGGAATCACATAGTTCTGGAAGAAGAACTGGTTGATGAAATAGACGGCTACGAGTGCGAACACCAGCGCGTCTACCCACGACATGATCCACCTCAAGGGACCTTCGGTGTCTTTCCACCATTGCCAACGTATTTTCTTCGTGATGTAGATGTCGTAGATGAAAGGCACCACCAACAGTCCCCACCACGACTTCACCCAATAGAGGAACGCGAGGTAGAGTGCCAGCACGACCAGGAATTTGGTCCATTGCACTTTCGGATTGAGTTTTTCCTTTTTCTTGTCAATCATTTTTCTTTATCTTTTTATTAGCGGCGCTAAACTTCTAACACCGTTGTCTTTGACGCAACAAAAGCTTGAAATAGTTGCGGCAAGGGGAGTTAAATGGGGTTAGAAGAAGTTAAAACTTGAACATGTCGCTGATGGTGAGCAGTCCGTTGTGCTCAGCCGTGTATTCAGCTGCCAGCACGGCTCCCAGGGCGAATCCTTTCCGCGAGTGGGCGCTGTGGCTGATGGTGATGATGTCGGCCTCGGAGTCGTAACGAATGGTGTGGATGCCTGGCACTTCGCCGCGACGAATATGGTCCACACGCAACAGTTTCGGGTCGGTGGTGTCTTCTGCCCAAGCCTCTTTGCGGTCAATCTCCTTCACAATCTCGTCGGCCAGCGTGATGGCTGTGCCACTGGGATGGTCCAACTTGTGCACGTGATGGGTTTCTTCCATCTCCACGTCGTATCCGGGAAATTGGTTCATGATGCGGGCCAAGTAGCGGTTCACGGCGGAGAAGATGGCCACACCCACCGAGAAGTTGCTCGCCCAGAAGAGTGTCTGACCGCCTTCCGAACACATGCGGCGCACGTCGTCGCCGTGTTCCTTCATCCATCCCGTAGAGCCGCTCACCACTTTCACGTTCTTCGCAAACGCCTTCAGATAGTTGCCATAGGCGGCTTGGGGGGCGGTGAACTCGATGGCCACGTCGGCAGATGCAAACGCTTCGCTCTCGAAGTCTTCCTGGTTATCGATATCGATGATACTCACAATTTCGTGGCCGCGGTCGCGAGCAATCTGCTCTATCATCTTGCCCATCTTGCCGTAGCCTATCAATGCAATTTTCATATGTTTTACTGTTAAATCGATGCAAAGATAATGATTTTCAAACACATAATGTGCATCTCGCAACAAAAAAAAGCAAAAAAGGCGCATTGTGATAAAAAAATCCAAACATTCTTGCTATCTTTGCATCTGTAGTTTCAAAACTCGTTCGCTATGGAGCAACTCCTTCACTACGTCTGGAAGCACAAGTTTTTCCCTCTTCAGCATCTCCAAACCACCGACGGGCGGAGCGTGGAGGTCATCGATACGGGATTGCACAACCGCAATGCTGGCCCCGACTTCTTCAATGCCAAAGTGAAGATTGGCGGGACGTTGTGGGTGGGGAATGTGGAGATTCACGACCGCGCCAGCCATTGGTATGCTCATCATCACGACGTTGACGAGGCCTACAACAACGTGGTGCTTCACGTCTGTGGTGAGGTGGATGTTGATGTCTGCACTCAAGACGGACGAACGCTGCCGCAGATGCAGCTCAGTGTTCCCGCAAGTGTGACAGAGAACTATCAGCAGCTGCTAGCCACAATGCAATATCCGCCGTGCTACCGCATCATCGCCGACTTGCCGAAACTGGTGGTGCACTCGTGGATGAGCGCCCTGCAAACCGAACGGCTGGAGCAGAAAACGGAGGCCATCACCCGTCGGCTCCAGCAATGTGATGGCTCGTGGGAGGCTGTCTGCTTCGTCACTCTCGCCCGAAACTACGGCTTCGGCATCAATGGCGACGCCTTCGAGCAATGGGCTTTGTCGGTGCCTCTGCAAGCTGTCGGCCACCATCGCGACGACCTCTTCCAGATAGAGGCCATCTTCTTGGGGCAGGCAGGTCTGCTCGACCCTCAGTCCATCAGCGAATCTCATCGCCCAGCAGCACTTGCCGACGACTATTTCCAACGGCTTCAAAACGAGTACACCTACCTTGCACACAAGTTCTCGCTCGCTCCCATCGACCACCATCTGTGGCGCTTCATGCGGTTGCGTCCGCAGAACTTCCCCTATATCCGCATCTCACAACTCGCAAACCTCTACTATCAGCGGCGCGCAAGCCTCAGCCAACTGCTGGAATGCACCACCGCCGACCAGCTTCGCGAAGCACTCGCCACGCAAGCCACACCCTATTGGCAAACCCACTATTCGTTCGGAGCACCCAGCAGCAAGAATTCCAAACGCATGTCAGCCGCTTCCATCGACCTGCTGCTCATCAACACCGTCATTCCCCTGCTCTTCGCCTACGGGCGCTTCAAGTCGTCTGAGCCTCTCTGCGACCGCGCCTTCGACCTGCTCGAACAACTCAAGGCAGAGCACAATCATATCACCCGCCTATGGAGCGAGTGCGGCATCGATATGAAGTCTGCCGCCGACTCACAAGCCCTCATCCAACTGAAAAAGGAATATTGCGACCGCAAAGACTGCCTCCGTTGCCGGTTCGGATATGAATATTTGAAACGAAAGCCCTAATCACCCATCACCCAACACCCATCACCTATCACCCAATACCCATCACCCATGAACTATATTTTCGAAACCCGAATGGAAGTGCGCGACTACGAATGCGACATCGAAGGCATCGTCAACAATGCCAACTATCTGCATTACATCGAGCACACACGCCACCTCTTCCTGCGCTCGCTGGGCGTCAGTTTCTCACAACTCCATCTGCAAGGCGTCGACCCTGTTGTCGCCCGTATGAACCTGCAATTCAAGGTTCCCTTGCGTTGTGACGACTGGTTCATCTCCCGACTCGCGCTTTCCAAAGAAGGCATTCGCTACATCTTCCATCAAGACATCTTTCGCGCCAGCGACGAGAAACTCTGCTTGCGTGCCAAAGTGGAACTCGTGTGCCTCGTCAATGGGCGTCTTGCCCCCTCTGAAGACTACGATAGGGTGTTTGCCCCCTTCATAGCCTCCCCCGAAGGGGAATAACCCCGTGTTCATCGTGTCTAAAACAGCATCCGTAGCTCATTCTCCTTATGAATAATAACGAACCGAACAACTCCCTTGAAGCCCTTAACGCCATCGCGCTGACTCGCGTCTCTGGCTGTCCGCAGACGGTCGTGCTCGAACTCTATCGCCGATTGGGGTCGGCAACTGCTGTCATCGAGAAACGCAACCAGCTTGCCGAACTTTTCCCCGACATTCGTTTGAGCAACAAAGCCGAAATCTTTACCGACCTTGATGAGGCTCTCCACCGCGCTGAAGACGAATACCGCTATGCACGCGAAAATGGCATTCGGGTGCTCGCCCTCAACGACTCGCGCTATCCACTACGCCTGCGCGAATGCCCCGATGCACCGCTCGTGCTCTACTACAAAGGCAATGCCGACCTCAACCAGAAACGCGTTATCAGCATAGTAGGCACCCGCCTCTGCACCACCTACGGACAAGACCTCGTGCGCCGCTTCGTCAACGAGCTGCGGGCGCTCTGCCCACACATGCTTATCATCAGCGGATTGGCTTACGGCATCGACATCTGCGCCCATCGCCACGCACTCGAAAATGGATACGATACTGTCGCTGTGCTGGCTCACGGACTCGACAGCCTCTATCCCCAGCGCCACCTCGAAACTGCCAAGAAGATGCTGATGCAGGGTGGATTGCTCACCGAATATCCATCGCACACCAATGCCGACAAGGGCAACTTCGTGCGCCGCAACCGCATTGTGGCGGGTTTGTCTGATGCTTGCATCCTCGTAGAGAGTGCCGCTCACGGTGGAGGACTCATCACCACACGCATTGCCCGCGACTACTCGCGCGACGTGTTTGCTTTTCCGGGTGCCGTGGGTGCTCCTTTTAGCGAAGGCTGCAACAATCTGATTCGCGATAACGGTGCGGCTCTCATCACCTCAGCCGAAGACTTCGTGCGCGCTATGGGGTGGGAAGACGATGCCAGACGCGAAAAGGCGCAGCAACTGGGCATCGAGCGGCAACTCTTCCCTGAATTGTCGCCCGATGAGCAACGCATAGTGGACGTCCTTCAGAAGCATAACGACCTGCAAATCAACATGCTCGCCGTGCAGACCAACATCGCCATCGGACCACTCAGCGCCCTCCTCTTCACGTTGGAAATGAAAGGTGTCGTACGTCCGCTCTCAGGCGGAGCGTATCATTTGCTGAAGTGAAGGCTCCCGATAATGATGTACCAGCAAAACAATTCATTCTAACTCCTTCCGAGTTCTTTCACTTCACCACAAACTTCCGTCCGTCCTTCACGTAGTTGTCGGGCGCGAGGAAGCGGGCCGTCACGGGATCGTAGAGGCGTGCGTTCATCGCGACTCCGGCAAACGCCTCCGTCAGCCAGAATGCACTCAGCAGTAATATGAACAGTTGGCGTCTCATATTATAACAGGTAATCAGTTTTTTATTGAATCCATGTATTTGATATTTCTTTCATATTTACCTTTTGAATCTTTAGTGAAAATCCATTTATTAAATAAATTCTTGGTGCGAATATCATCCCATGAGAACTCTTTAGCATCTCTCCATTTAACCAAAAACAAATAGCAAGTATCAATATCGTTGAACGATAAGGGAATATTTATTACGCATGTAGAATCTGGATAAATGTAGGCATCTTTTTGAGCCTTAATATATATTCGAGCACCATTTTCTAGTTCCGTTATCCTATACTTCCAAAGAGATATTCCAGTAGTATCGATATTGTTATCGTCAACTCCATGCAGAGGGCTTGCAAAAACTTCCACACTATCAATATAATCATAGCGAGACGCACCAATATACAATGTGTCATTCGTGCAATTCACGAATGTTGGAAGAACCATCTTTATGTCATGTGGTATGCAAGATGATAATACACTAAGAACTATAAGTGAACCCACCAATGGATTTCTAAAATTTTTACCACTCTTCATAATATATGATATAATCAAAAATTCATTTACATTTTACAAATTAGATAAAACCACGCGGTTTATTCATCATTTGGCCTTGTATCTTAGCAACTCTTATCCTCCATAAATTATAATTGCTGATATTTTTAACAGGATAGGCCAATCCTCCAATCCATGCTTTTCCAAAATAGTCTTTAGACAAATAATTAGCCCATGTTTCAGTCCAAAATTTGTAATGAGATGATGGGAAGAATGTAGCGTTTGCTAAACTTTCTGGGGCGACCACATGCCAGATACAAACCTGCATTGAGACCATCTGCCAATTCCCCAACAACAGGAACCAAACCTATCACATCCAACGTTGTGTGCACCGCCTTCATTGCTGTCCAATATGAAGCTGTGCAAACCACATCATCTAACACATACACCTTCTGCCCCTTTTCGCGCAAGTACGCGCAACGTTCCGTTCTGCCATAGTTGCCGTAGTTCTCCATGATCAGTTCGCGGTAAACATGCCCGTATCTCTCAACCTCTTCCCCTAAATAATAGCGGAAATCATACACCTGCCCGTTATAAGGATTCTGCGTATGGCATATCCACTCCTTGCCCTCTTCCAAGAATGGTTTCTAGGCAAAGAGGGCGCTCGTAGATGCGAGCAGCGCCACAAGAACAACTAATGTCTTTTTCACGATGTTTCCTCCTGTTTTGTTTATTATTCTTTGTTGCAAATATAGGCAAAAGTTTTGGAATATGCAATGGTTACATCTTCTATTCCTTAAACGAACGGACATATTTCACCACAAACTTCCGTCCGTCCTTCACGTAGATACCGCGCTGCAGGAGTTATATTCAGTCTGTCATTGTCTTTCAAAAAACAATCTCGGGTCAAGGAAAAAAGTCCAATTGTCTGGATACTCTTGGACAATCATCATCTCTTTCACTCCTATGATGCATGAATAGCGAGTAGGTTTTTCATTTTCCGAATCAGACTTTGTCGCAAAATGTCCATGAAGTTCATTTGTTGTCTCATTATGTTCCCAGTCGTCCTCAAAAGCGATGGGAATAGTGATATCTGAAATATAAGTTTCGGATTCGAGATCCTTTCTTACTGGAACATTATGCATTGTCAACTCACCTCTTTTTGAGAATGTATAGTAAATGTTGCTGGAAGAGATGTCATTTGATCCTTGTCTTACCAACTTCCATTTGCCGACAATCCTGTTTTTGGGATTAATAGAAGTCTCATTATCATCGCCACTACACCCGC
>CACXPX010000057.1 GCA_902769705.1 uncultured Prevotellaceae bacterium | reverse complement strand
CAAGGAGGGACGCCGCATCAAGGCCTTCCTCGACGGTGTGACCGTGAAGAGCGCTGAAGAGGTGCTCAACGGAAAGAAGAAGAAGGAGGAGCAAGAGCCGTAAAACAGACCCCTCCTATCCTCCCCTGTTTAGGGGAGGAACCACGAGGAATGAGGAATGTGGAACCAACGGTCGCTGGCCGAAGGGAAAAGCAATGAGAACAGCTTTTGAATTGGCGATTATCCTCACGTTCCATTTCCCATGCATATCTCACTCCACACTCCACATTGCTTTCCTCGCTTTGCAAACAGCGACCGTTGGTTCCACATTCCACGAAAAACCCTCCCCCTAAACAGGGGGAGCCGGAGGGGGTCTTTCACTCCTATCCTCTGACCCTGTCACACATGACACCTAAGCCGCTCAGGTTATCATCCTGGGCGGCTTACTCTTAACACCTGACAACGTCAGAATGTAATTGTGACATTAACAAAATTAAACATTAAAACCCAGACTATGAAAGGAAACTTTCAGCGAAGCCAAAAGCTATGGAATGACGCTGTCGAAGGAAACTGTACCTTTAACTGCTTTGAAAATAGGAGGCACCTCGGAAATAACACTTGTAAAACCTTTGCTTACGCCGTTTCCTTCACAAGGAAACTCAAATGTATTGTGCTCACTTATTAGATAAAATTTTCACGTTCGACATAATAAATTATTTATTCTGTCCTCACTTAATCAAATTTTTCGTATCTTTGCACCTGTTTTTGAAAGTGCATCAAATTTATACTATAATATTTTATGAGCAAACAAACAGAAAAAATCAAAGAACTGATTGCCAAACGCGAACAGGCTCGCTTGGGTGGTGGCGAAAAAGCCATCGAGAAGCAGCACCAGCGCGGCAAGTACACGGCGCGCGAACGCATAGAGATGCTTGTTGACGAGGGCTCTTTCGAGGAGTACGACATGTTCAAGCTTCATCGTTGCCACAACTTCGGCATGGAGAAGAAGCAGTATATGGGTGATGGAGTCGTGGTGGGAAGCGCCACTATCGACGGCCGACTTGTATATGTCAGCGCCCAGGACTTCACGGTGAATGGTGGTTCGCTCTCCGAGACGATGAGCCAGAAGATTTGCAAGGTGATGGATATGGCCATGCAAAACGGTGCTCCGATGATTTGCATGAACGACTCGGGTGGAGCACGTATTCAGGAGGGTATCTGCTCGCTGGCCGGATATGGCGAGATTTTCGAGCGCAACATCCTGGCAAGTGGCGTGATTCCGCAGATTTCGGCCATCATGGGCCCGTGTGCCGGTGGTGCCGTATACTCCCCTGCCCTCACGGACTTCATCCTGATGATGGAGAACACGTCTTACATGTTCCTCACCGGTCCTGCCGTTGTGAAGACGGTGACTGGCGAAAACGTTGATGCCGAGCATCTGGGTGGTGCTTCGGTTCATGCCACGAAGAGCGGTGTGACCCACTTCACGGCCAAGACCGAGGAAGAGGCAATGGCGATGATCAAGACGCTCTTGAGCTTTATTCCTTCGAACAACATGGAAGAGGCTCCACGCATCGAGTGCAACGACCCGATTGACCGCAAGGAAGACATCCTGAACGAGATTATCCCCGACGACCCGAACAAGGCTTACGACATGTATAAAGTCATCACGGCCCTGACCGACAACGGCGAGTTCTTCGAGGTACAGCCCAAGTTCGCCAAGAACATCATCGTAGGCTTTGCACGCTTCAACGGGCAGAGCGTGGGCATCGTTGCTAACCAGCCTGCTGCTTATGCCGGCGTGCTCGACACGAATGCTTCGCGCAAGGGAGCCCGCTTCGTGCGTTTCTGCGATGCTTTCAACATCCCCATCGTCTCGTTGGTGGATGTGCCGGGATTCTTGCCGGGAACAGGTCAGGAGTATAATGCCGTCATTCTGCACGGCGCCCAGCTGCTCTATGCCTATGGGGAAGCAACCGTTCCCAAGATTACGATTACGTTGCGCAAGTCGTATGGTGGTTCTCATATCGTGATGGGATGCAAGCAACTTCGTGCCGACCTGAACTTTGCATGGCCTTCGAGTGAGATTGCCGTGATGGGTGCAAGTGGTGCTGTTGCCGTGCTTTCCGCCCGCGAGGCAAAGGCAAAGAAGGAGGCTGGCGAGGACGTTCAGGCATTCTTGGCCGAGAAGGAAGCCGAATACACGGAATTGTTCGCCAATCCCTATCAAGCCGCTCAATATGGTTATATCGACGATGTGATTGAACCGCGCAACACGCGTTTCCGCATTTGCAGAGGTTTGGCTCAGCTGGCTTGCAAAAAGCAGAATCTGCCCGCAAAGAAACATGGTTGCATGCCCATGTAATTGATAATTGATAATTGATAATTGACAATTGGCATGGACAAGAACATATATGCAGCCATAGCTTTGGCTTTGCACGAGTTCAATGGCAACAACGTGCATGATAAAGAACCCGGAATTATCACGATTAAACCGCGCCACACGCTTTGGAACGCCAAATTCCTGAGCATGACGCAAAAACCATAAAACAACATGAAAGAATACAAATATACGATAGACGGACAGGAATACGTCGTTGCTATTGGCGATATTGTTGACAACGTGGCCAGCGTGACCGTCAACGGCGAAGAGTTCAAAGTGGAGATGGAGCCCGAGCAAGAACCCGAGAAAAAGAAAGTGGTGCTTGGTCAGCCTGCCCAGCAAGACAGCGAGGAGAACGTCACATCGGCTGCCAACGTGAACACAGCCAATGCCGTGAAGGCTCCCCTGCCTGGAGTGATTACGGAGATTAAGGTGGCTGTCGGCGACGAGGTGAAAGCTGGCGATGTGGTCATCGTGCTCGAAGCCATGAAGATGGCCAACAACCTGGAAGCCGAGAAAGACGGCAAGGTGACTGCCATTTGCGTGAAGACTGGCGAGAGTGTGTTGGAAGACTCTCCGTTGGTGGTGATTGAATAATCATCCTTCATATAAAGAGAAAGCTGGGGTTGGAGCGAGTTTCCAATCCCAGCCTTTTTTTATGCAAATCGACTTTGCGTTAGAACGGCAATCCGACGGCAAAATGGAACGAATAGTCGCGACTGAACTTCTGATGAAGAATGGGGAAATGCTCGCGATGTGTATCGTAAGCCGGATTGACGGCCTTCATACCCAAATCGAAACGCAGGATGAAATAATCGAAATTCATCCTCAAGCCCAATCCGTAAGCCACAGCTATCTGCTTGTAGAACTCGTCCAACTTGAATTGTCCGCCGGGTTGTTCGTTATATGAGCGCAAGGTCCAAATGTTTCCCGCGTCAATGAACAAAGCGCCGTTGAACTTCCAGAACAAGAAAGTGCGGTATTCCAAGTTCAAGTCCAACTTCATGTCGCCCGTCTGGTTGATGAAGT
Organism: uncultured Prevotellaceae bacterium; assembly: GCA_902769705.1. Taxonomy (GTDB): domain Bacteria; phylum Bacteroidota; class Bacteroidia; order Bacteroidales; family Bacteroidaceae; genus Prevotella. Next base: position 5,215 of record CACXPX010000057.1, on the reverse strand, counting down.
CGATACGTCCGTCTGTTCCTCTGTATTTTCCAGGTCCAAGTCCCCTGACGCTCCAACCGCGAACCGAGTTGGCTCCACCCGAGAAATAGCGCTTCTCAAAAGGCAGCACCGAGCTATTGCCATAGGGATAGGCGATGCCGAAATCAGCATGCATGGCCAATTGGTTGTGGGCGTCGAACTTGATGAGTCGCGTGTAGTCGAAGTCGAACTTGGCGTATTGCGCGAACGCTATATTAAATAAGGTATATTGGTCGTTCGCGTTTTTATGGAATCCCAACAGCTTCGACGAGCCCGCCAGCAAGTTTCCAGCCGTCTCTATATTCGTTCGGATGGCGTGGCTGCCTTTGGTATAGCTCATGCCGAATCCGATTTTCATGATGAAAAGGTCGGCATAGTTGTAGCGAAGGATGGCGTTCCTGTTATTGGCGTTGTCCAGGTAATCAGTTTTGAACGTTGCGCTAATCCAAGGCATATACACGTAGTTCAAGTCGAGCAGGTCGAAGCGGAAACTCCTGTTCTTCGTGGGTTCCGACCAACGGTAACGCCAAGCGGTAGAGAAGACACGCCGATGGAATTCGGGACGGTTCTGAAGGTTATAGCTCAACGACAACTCCGAAGTTGCACTACTTCTTCTACGGAACGACTTAGAAAGCATCGGAGCCACAAAACGCGGGAACGCAAGCTTTGTCTCCACGCCATATTCCTCGTAGTCTTGGTTCTGATAGCCCTCCAAGCCGGTAATGGCCTCGAAAGCCGCACGCAGCTGAATGCTCAACACCTCGGAGCCACGGAACAGGTTGCGGTTCTCGTATGTCAACGAAGCAGCCGCTCCCAAGTCGCCAGCCGTGTTGGTACCCTCGGGTTGGAACGACAACGTCGACGGCTTGTTCATGCTCAACTGAATGTCGCAATCCAACAGTTGCGAATCGGGAACTTCAGAGAATCTGATGTTGGTGAATTTCACCGCTTGCAACCGGGCGAAGTTGTTGTATGTCTTCTGCAAATCAGCACTACTGAAAGGTGCGTTCTCCCTGATGGCCGAGTTCAGCTCAAGCACTTTCCGGCGCAGATGGATTTGCTCGTTGGCAGCTGGTGAGAAACTCACATTCCTGACCATGAACCGAGGATGATTGGTCTCTGGCGACTTGCTGTTCGCACGATATTTCTCCAGATGCAAAGTCACATCAACCGTGCGTTCGTTCTTGGAAGAATCGGCTGTATAATGAACAAAATCCTTGTTGAAACGATAATAGCCGTTGTTCATCAGGAATGACGTCAGGCGCTTGCGTTCTTCATCGAGTCTGTCGATTGAAAAACGGTCGCCAGTTTTCAATCCCCATGCAAATTCGCTCTGATTGTCCAGCATCGAGGAGATCTCTTCATCCTGAATGTCGTAGCTGATGTTGCCCAAGGAATAAGGCTCTCCGGGATGAAGCTTATACAACGCCCACAAGCGTTTCCCTTTTTCCTTGACCAACAAATCCACGTCGGCATTCAAGTATCCCATGTTGCGCATAGCTGTGGTCAGGTCGTCGCATGAATAACGGGCTTGAAGCGTGTCGAAGATGACAGGGGCCTCGCCAATATTCTGCAACGTGCGGTTCAACCATTTCGTAGAATCCCGCCCAGACAACGAATAGACACCTAAAGGAACTTTGAAGATAGAGAACCATCGGGCGTTCCCCACCTGACGGACATAAGGTTGCAACAAGCCTCCATCAACAGCCTTGTCATCGGATTTCACCTTCACGCCCACCAGCATGTGCTCGTCTTCAGGAACAAATTTAGTTGCAGAGCATGCTGACAAAAGCATCAGCAACCCCACAACCCCAGCACATGCCAATAAGCGTTTTATTCGATTCATAAATGCAAAATTACGAAAAAATATTGAAAGAATGTGCTGTCATTTCAAATTTCTTTCATCTTTCATCTTTCATCTTTCATCTTTTTTATATCTTTGCATGAAAATTAGGTACGATGTTAAGCAAAGCCAAGATAAAATTCATCCATTCGTTGGAACTGAAAAAGAACCGGCGGCAAGAAGGCGTGTTTGTGGCAGAAGGCCCCAAAGTGGTGGGCGACCTGCTCGAGATGATGCGCCCCACATTCCTGATTGCCACGAGTGAATGGATGAGTGCCAACCGAGATTTGCAGACTGACGAGTGGCTCGAAGTTACCGATGAAGAGTTGGCGAAAGCCAGCTTCCTGAAACATCCCCAACAGGTGCTGGCCACATTCCCCATTCCCCCTTCGCTCCACGAGGTCTCTCCTGAAGTCGACACGAACCAATTGTCGTTGATGCTCGACGGAGTGCAAGACCCGGGGAATCTGGGAACCATCATCCGCATCGCCGATTGGTTTGGCATCAACGATGTGTATTGCAGTCAGGATACCGCAGACGTGTTCAATCCCAAAGTCGTTCAAGCCACCATGGGAAGCATCGCCCGCGTCAGGGTGCACTATGTCGACCTCCCCGAACTGCTAAGCCATCTGCCTGAAGATTATCTGATATACGGCACCTTGCTCGACGGCGAGAACATCTACGAGACGCGTCTCCAGCCACGTGGCGCCATCATCATGGGGAACGAGGGGAAAGGTCTTTCTACGGCCATTATCCAACGGCTGACTCATCGGCTTCTCATCCCCAACTATCCTCCCAACAGGCCTACGGCAGACAGCTTGAATGTGGCAGTTGCCACCGCCATCGTCTGTGCCGAATTCAGAAGAGCCGCATATCACTCCCAAGATTCTCATCAACTCCCATAAATCCCATAAAACACTATACAATATGGAACAAGAACTCTACAAAATACGTAGTGCCTCGGCATGTATCAAATCGGCATACACCCTCTTCGGCTCCAACCTGAAGACCATTTTCCGTCGTTTGTGGATACCTTCGTTGGTATTTGCGTTCATCATGGCGGCCATCGTGTGGACAAGTTCCTTCACACGCTCCACCCTACTCTCTTCGCTCTCGGCTTCATCTCCTCATGGAGCGGCAGCAAGTGGGAAAGCCCTGGTGCTTGGAATCCTTCAAAACTCGTTGACGGTTCTCATGGCTATCGCTATAGTGTGGCTTATTGCCAGCCTTGTCACCATGCTCAACAAATTCGGATTCAAGCGCAATCTCCTGCAAACCGCCAAGATTGCCATTCTTCAGCTGGTCATTTACCTCATCATGGCGATTGTCTTAGCCATCCCCATCGTCGTGGCCATGCTCTATCAGATGAAAGCCAACCAACCTGCCGAAGGTGCCGACGCCCTTCATGCCACAGCCGCAACTCAGCAAGCAGCTGCCCTCCAAACCATCTTCTCGCCCACCGTGCTGGGAGCCATCGGTTTGGCCATCCTACTTTGTTTGGTTTTCGAACTCCTCCTTTTGCCCATTTATTATTTCTACATGAAATACCTGATGGAGCCCATTCAAATGCGCAGTCACCTCTGGAAATCCTTCAAGACGGGGTTGCGCCATTGGGGATTCCTGTTCCTCACATTCTTCATGATGGGATTGCTCCTTTTGTGCCTGTTCGTAGTACTCTTCATGCCTTTGGGCATACTCTCCACCGCCCAGTCGCAATCGCTTGCAGGGGTGCTCATGGGCGACCCATCTGGGCTTCCCAGCCACATGTTGCTCCTGCAATTTGTCACAGCGCTCGTCACGTTCTTCATCTTCGCTTTCATCCTGGCATGGAGCGTGCTTGTGCTCTATCATGCCTATGGCTCCATCGAGCAAAAGGAGATTGAACGCAAGGCGCACTCATCACTCGAGAGCCAATTATAAAACGACATCATACCCATCATTTCCATAAAGTCCCACAACTCCCATAAAATGAAACAGAAAATCCTATTCATCGACCGCGACGGCACCCTCATCCACGAACCAGCCGACGAGCAAATCGATTCGTTTGAGAAACTGCGCTTTGTGGAAGGCGTCTTCCGCAATCTTTCCTTCATACGCAAGAACCTTGACTTCCGTTTCGTGATGGTCAGCAACCAAGACGGATTGGGCACCTCTTCGTTCCCAGAAGACACCTTCTGGCCCGTGCACAACTTCATCCTGCAAACCCTCGAAGGCGAAGGCATCACGTTCGACGACATCAAAATCGACCGCCATTTCCCCGAAGACAACCACCCCGACCGCAAGCCGGGAACTGGTATGTTACGCGAATACCTCGAGTCTGATGAATACGACATCAAGAACAGCTACGTGATTGGCGACCGCGACACCGACCGCCAACTCGCCGAAAACCTTGGCTGCAAGGCGCTTATCCTTGGGCAAGAGGGGATGAATTGGGAACGCATAGCCGAACTGCTGTTTGCAGGAGAACGTACGGCTGAGGTGCGCCGCACAACGAAAGAGACCGACATCCACGTGCTTCTCAACATCGATGGCACTGGCCAATGTGACATCTCCACCGGACTCGGATTCTTCGACCACATGCTCGAGCAAATCGGACGTCACGGCATGATGGATCTCACCATCCGGACGTATGGAGACCTGCACGTCGACGAGCACCACACCATAGAAGACACGGCGTTGGCTCTCGGCGAATGCATCCTCAAGGCTCTAGGCGACAAAAGGGGCATCGAGCGCTATGGCTACTGTCTGCCCATGGACGACTGTCTCTGCTCCGTGGCACTCGACTTCGGTGGGCGCCCCTGGTTGGTGTGGGATGCCGAATTCCATCGCGAGCGCATAGGCGAAATGCCAACAGAGATGTTCCTACACTTCTTCAAGAGCCTGAGCGATGCCGCACGAATGAACCTCAACATCAAGGCCGAAGGCACCAACGAGCACCACAAAATCGAAGGCATCTTCAAGGCGTTGGCACGTGCCCTCCGCATGGCTGTCCGTCGCGACATCTATCACTACGAGCTGCCTTCCACCAAGGGAACCCTCTAACCTATTACAGAGGAGAATGGCATTCCATATCTCAAAGAAAGAAAAGGAGCCCTATGCTCATCAAGCATATAATGGATTGTCATAGCAAGATTCAGAAAAATGCCGTATCTTTTTAACTAGTCAGATAAATCGGAATTTGTATGGAATACTTTTATCCTTTTGGCGAAACCGTTCGCCTTTAGTACAACAAGATAGAACTCCTAAGCAAGTTTATGTCCTTGGTGTATATGCCAGTGCTGTACATGCAAGATGGAAAAAAGGAAATGAAATAATTTGTCAGGCATTAGCGGTGGCGAGTGAACCAAGAATCTT
>CACXPX010000056.1 GCA_902769705.1 uncultured Prevotellaceae bacterium | reverse complement strand
GCGCCATGCCCACCCAGGGCGATGCCCTGGGCTATGAGCGGGTTGGCCTTGCAGGCCGCTCTTAATCTGAAAGGGTCAACTGCGATATTATTGCCAAAAAATCATTAAGAAACCAAGAAGAAAAAAAGATATGAAACGACTGCTGATACTTTTATCATTTTTCATTTTTCATTTTTCATTTAGCTCTGCGCAGCAGAGCGCAACTGTAGTTCACCCCTGGCAGGGAAAGCGCGTGGCCTATTTCGGCGACTCCATCACCGACCCGCGCAACCGGGCCTCCGAGAAGAAGTTCTGGGGATTCCTCGCCGACTGGCTCGACATCCAAGCCTACGTCTATGGCGTGAGCGGACGCCAATGGAACGACATCCCCCGACAGACCGCCCAGCTGCTGAAGGAGCACGGGCAGGAGGTCGACGCCATCATCGTCTTCATGGGCACCAACGACTACAACAACGGTGTGCCCATCGGCAAGTGGTGGGACGAGAGGGAGACGCAGGTGGAATACGGACACGGACAGCCCAAGCAGATGGTGACACGCCGTCAGCGCACGCCGTCGATGGACCCCTCCACCTATCGCGGACGCATCAACATCGCTCTCGACTCGCTGAAACGCTCCTTCCCCACCAAGCAGATCCTGCTGCTCACGCCCATCCATCGCGCCGACTTCCACGCCAACGAGAAAAACTGGCAATGCGACGAGTCCTATACCAACCAATGCGGCGAATATCTCGACGCCTATGTCGAGGCGGTGAAACAGGCCGCCGACGTCTGGGCGGTGCCCGTCATCGACTGGAGCGCCACGGGCGGACTCTTCCCCCTCATGGACGAGCATGCCCGCTATTTCAACAATGCCCTCACCGACCGTCTCCACCCCAACGAACTGGGGCACCAGCGGCTGGCACGCACGCTCTACTACCAACTCCTCACCCTTCCGTGCAGTTTCTAACTTAAAAGTAAAAAAGTAAAAATTAAAGGGCTTAAAGAGGAGTGAAGGGGTTTAAAGGGACGTATGCTCCACTTCAAGGGCTTAAAGGGCTTAAAGAGGAGTGAAGGGGTTTAAAGGGACGCAAGCAGGATGATTCGAGGGGCTAATGTCCAAACTCCCAGACTCCCAGACTCCTAAACTCCCAAACTCCTCCAAGAGAAATCATTAAACAACAAAAATAACATCACCTAAAACAACCAAAAAAATGAAAGCAAATCTGATTGAACAGGCTTACGCCGTGGCCAAAGAGCGTTATGCAGCCATCGGCGTCGACACCGATGCAGCACTCGACCTGCTCCAGCACCAGCAACTCTCGCTCCACTGCTGGCAGGCCGACGACGTGGTGGGCTTCGAGCGAAACGAAGCTCTCTCGGGCGGCATCCAAACCACAGGCAACTACCCCGGACGAGCACGCACCATCGACGAGGTGCGGCAAGACATCGAGTTCGTCAAGACACTGCTCGGCGGCAACCACCGACTGAACCTCCACGAAATCTACGGCGACTTCGGCGGCAAGTTCGTAGACCGCGACCAGTGCGGCGTAGAGCACTTCCAAAGTTGGATCGACTGGGCGAAGGACAACAACATGAAGCTCGACTTCAACTCCACATCCTTCTCCCACCCCAAGAGCGGCGACCTCACTCTCTCCAACCCCGACAAGGCCATACGCGACTTCTGGATTGAGCACACCAAGCGCTGCCGACGCATCGCCCACGCCATGGGCAAGGCACAGGGCGACCCCTGCATCATGAACATCTGGGTGCACGACGGCATGAAGGACATCCCCGTACAACGCAAGAAATATCGAGAGCTGCTCGCCGCGTCGCTCGACGAAATCATGCAAGAGCCACTCGACGGCGTGAAAAACTGCTTCGAAGCCAAACTCTTCGGCATCGGACTCGAGAGCTACACCGTAGGCTCCCACGACTTCTACACCGCCTACTGCGCCACACGACGTTGCATCTACACCCTCGACACAGGCCACTACGAGCCCACAGAGAACGTCTCCGACTTCGTCTCCACGCTCCTCATGTATGTGCCCGAACTCATGCTCCACGTCTCCCGACCCGTGCGCTGGGACAGCGACCACGTCACCATCATGAACGACCCCACACTCGACCTCTTCAAAGAGCTCGTACGCAGCGACGCCCTCCACCGCGCTCACGTCGGACTCGACTATTTCGACGCCAGCATCAACCGCATCGGAGCCTACATCGTCGGCAGCCGGGCCACGCAGAAGTGCATCCTCCAGGCGCTGCTCGAGCCCAAGCAGCTGCTGCGCCAGTACGAGGACAACGGCCAATATTTCGAGCGGCTCGCCCTCATGGAGGAAGCCAAGTCGATGCCCTTCGGCGCCGTCTACGACTATTTCAACCTCCGCAACAACGTTCCCGTCGGCGAGGAGTTCATCCAATGCATCCAGCAATACGAGCGCGACGTCACGTCGAAACGCTGACAACACACCGACACAGCTGAACACACTAACGGCTCACGGGCGAAAAAAAGGCTGGGAAGGGCGGAAAACAACCGTCGCTTCAAGCCTTTCTTTTTGGTTTATTTTTACCAATTTCTTTTACAAAATTCTGTCAACTTTCACTTGCAATCTAGCGCGGAAATAAGTGGTGAAAAGCATAAAAAACACTCTTTCCGCTCAACTTTTATGGAGTCAGTTTGTCATTTGTGGCTTATGAGAGTGTCATTTGTGGCCTTTGACCTTGTCATTAGCGGCATTTGAGGTTCTCATTTGCCACAAATGAGAACCTCAAAGCATAGCTCTGACAACCCGAAAACACCGTTTTCGAGGGTCAATAAAATGTAAGAAAAACAGAAGTCGTTGGTAATCAGCGACTTCTGAAAATGTCGATTTTTTGCGTTTTTTCGGCCTAAATTCCGTTCACTTCAAACAATGGCCCGTTTTTAGGGGTCAAAATTCAGAATTATCTTGACAAATCAGAAGACTCCTTATGCTTACAATGAAACCGTTATTTGTTTAATTCATCGAGTTTCTTCTTGAACTCAGGCAGGTTTTCGTCTTCGAGCCAATCGAGGTGATGAATGCCACCCTGCTTGTCGAAAAGGCGATAAGTGGGATAACCCGTAAGTTCTATGTACTGCTCAACAGCATGCTGCTGAGCTTCTGGCAGGTTATAGTGAACGCAATTGGGCTCCGTGAGGTTATACTCAGCAATCACGTTCTTCCACGACTTTTCAGGCGAACTGTTGGCAAGGTAAAGGTACACGATGTCGTATCCCTCAAGTTCGGCCTTTAGTTTGTGCGACTCGCTCAACTTGCGCTTGCATGGAGAGCACCAAGTACCCCAAACGTCAAGATACACAATCTTCCCCCTGTATGGCTCAACTATTTTGTCGATAATAGCCTTGCCCTCGGTTAATCCCTCAACATCCGACGATGGATGGATGACTGCATTTACAGCCGCCTCCTTGTCCTTCATCACTTGCTTGTAGTAGTCGTTCTTCTTAGTGATGACATTCCTGAAATAAGGCTCCTTGATGAGTGCGATGTAAGGCTCCTGTTCCTCTGGGAGTGCACATCTTTCGTGCTCAATATATTCGTTGAGTATCTGCGCATAGTGAATGCTTTTGACGAGCGGGTCAGTGACAAGAGAATCGATGATGGCAATCGTGACACCCTGCTCACCGCCAACGCACAGCGTGTTCACCGCCTTTTGGTAGTCAGCACTCTCATATATTTTATTGACCACATCGTCATACTCCGCGTATTTTTCTTGAACTCTACTGATGGAATCATTGAGCACACGGCGGTCTTTTATCTGAGTATAGTGGGCGAAGATTTCCCTGTTCATCTTCTCAACCTGACTGATGGCTTGATGTTCCTTGTCGTTCAAGTGAAGCATTCCCTTCTCCTCAAGCCATGGAAGGATAGCAAGCCTTCTCCATAAGACATTTATACGTGGGTCAGCATAAGTATAGCACTCACGCTTGTATCTCAGCATCGAAGCCAGTCCGCTTATGAGATTGACAGGCAATGAAGTATCAACCATTGAGTGCTCCTCCACCCACTCCATCACGTCGGCAGGCAACAAGTGGTTATAGGTGTCGTAGTGCATCATCAGCAGTTGGGAGCAAACATTAATACGATGGCCCACGCGGTCATAGTCACGAAAGCGTTTGCTCATGTTGGGGTGCTGGGCTAGGAAATCATTGGTCTGAGCCACGCACCGCTCATAGCTGCTTATCCATTTCTGTGCCATAACTCTCACGGAGTCGTCACTCACTGGGTTTTCAATAAAACCTACGTAATCCATGCTTATGCTCTCCGCCTGCAACTCGTTCTGCAGCCGGGCGTCATCACCCATAAAGAGCGTTTGCAACGACTTGTAGTCTTTCAGCATGAAATACTTCTCGCCGGGAGTCAGTACAATGCTAGCGCCGTCGATTATCTCATTCTGACTGGTTCGTATGAGCAGGGAGACTCCCTGTGTGCCAACGAGCGGAACTTTCAATTCGAAGCGTCCCAAAGAATCGACTTGAGTAGAGTGACGAGTATAGTCGTCGGTAGCAATGTTGCCAAGCGAGGCCTCGACTGTCAAGTTGTTCCGGAGAATCTCTTTAGGATATCTCAGCCAACCACTCACGACAGCCGTTCCCTCCTTCAACTCAGTGCTGAATGAAGTGTTGTCAGCTGTTGGATAATCGGCAATGGAGTTGGCTGTGATGGCAGAGAGCATCTGCTTCTTTCCTCCAATATTGAAAAGGCGTTTGCCGTCTTTTTCCTTACCGATGGCGATAGTGAGTTTTTCGTTGCCAGAAACAAGCACCACCTTCTTCTCCGATTTCCTGTCATACTGCCATACCTTACTATCATATGCGGCTTTATCGTTGAAAAGACTGATTATCCAGTCGCCTGTTTCCACATCTCGCCAACTGCTGTTGAAGAGTGGGGTCTGATTCTTATACGCAGGATCGGTGATGTCCCATATTTTGAAGAAATTGAGTGCGTAGCCTTCAACAAGGTCAAACTGTTTTACGTCCTGAGGCAACGGCTGGAAGTGGAGCGCCACATCGGTTTTGCCGGATTCTGGAATGGGTATATGCGTGTCAAGTGCAAGGTCTGTCTCGCCTTCGCGCGTCTTCTTTGCGCCGATGATTGGGTACGATTTGTCATCTTCAGTCTTAAGGACGGTGCAGTTTCCAAAAGAAAACTTGGCATTCGGGTGGTTTCTCACGGTGATGTGCAGCACGGTCTCGTCATTACGAAACTCCACCTCATTTACATCAAACTGGAATCCGTGAGGTTCGTTACGATAACCAGGATTGGTCCAAACTTTCTGCGCCCATCCGCCGACAGCAATGAGCATGAGTAACAATGAGATGATGGTTTTCTTGTTCATTCGGGTTTCTTTTCTTTTTTTTCTGTCCGCAAAGATAAGTGTTTTTCTGCTGTTAACGATTCTTTTGGGGGGCAACGAAGCGACGTTTTAGGCATTTTTTGCATCTTTCGCATGCGAAACAATGTTTTTTTACTTGCTTTTCGATAAAATGTTGTACCTTTGTAAACGGATAGACCGAAGACTCTCTTCGGCTGATAACTAAAACAAAGGAAATCAACGTCGTTTCCCAGCTATCGCTGTATAGCCTGTAAATGCAATGAAAAAAATGGACAATTCACAAAAAGACTTCACTCCCCAGCCTCAGGGCAAGGGGCAAGGAGGGGCTTCGGGCTCCCTCCGCAAGACACTCGCCGTGTCGCTCACAAACTATCTGGACGCGGGCGCCATCGTGGCCGGCTCCAGCGGCATCACCCTGTGGCAGAACTATCTGGGGCTGTCGGAGATGCATCTGGGATGGCTCAACGCCCTCAGCGCCAACGCCCTGGGCGCTGCCATCGGTGCCATCATCGGCGGTTTCCTGGCCGACAGGTTCGGACGCAAGTTCATCTTCACCTACAACCTGTTGGTATACATGCTGGGCGTGCTGATCATCATGTTCAGCTTCAGCTTCCCCATGCTGCTCTGCGGATTCCTCGTGACGGGCATCAGCGTGGGCATCGGCGTGCCGGCGTCGTGGACGTACATCTCGGAGTCGTCGGAGATTCACAACCGCGGACGCAACATCTGCATCTCGCAGATGTCGTGGGGACTGGGCCCGATGTTCATCCTCTTCTTCGGCATGCTGCTGGCTCCGGGCGGACTGCTCTGGGGGCCTGTGGAGGCGCTGGCTGGCGCCGTGGTAGGCGGCGACGCCCCGAGGGCTGCCGTGGAGGTGTTCTCGTCGAGGGTGGTCTTCTTCACGCTGTTTGTTGTCGCCCTTGTGGCTTGGACGCTGCAGCGCCAGCTGGAGGAGAGCACGGAGTTCACCTCGAAGCAGGGCGAAGGGGAGAGCAGCATCGTGGGCAACATCCGTCTGCTGTTCACCAACAGGATTGCCGTGAAGACCGTCGCCTTCCTCGCCACCATCTACCTGACGTGGAACCTTGTGGCCTCGGTGATGGGCTTCTTCATGCCTCATGTCTATGAGACGGCGGGCGGCTTGAGCAACGAGACGGCCAACATGCTGAGCTGCGTGAGCTGGGTGTTCGTCGTTGTCACGACGTTCATCATATCGTTCTATGTGGACAAGGTGGCGCATCGGCTGTTCTACATCTTCGGACTGGCTGCCGCCCTGAGCGCGTGGCTTCTGGTCATCGGCGGCGGCATCACGGGCATTGCCGGCATCTGGGTGTTCACCATCCTCTGGGGCATCAACAACGGTAGCTCTGTGCAGATATTCTACGCCCTATGGGGGTCGGAGCTGTTCCCTGCGAAGTTCCGTGCCGGTGCGCAGGGGCTGATGTTCTTCATTGTGCGCGGTCTGTCTGCCGTCTGGGGGCTTGTCTTCACGTATATCTATGGCGAGCACGGCGAAGGTTTCACGCTGGCTGCCTACTGCATGATTGCCCTGCTCGTCGTCTCGCTCGTGGTCGGCCTGATGGGGTGCCCCAACACGCGCGGCAAGTCGCTCGGCCAGATTACCCGCGAACGCTACGGGGAGGAGATCTAAAAAAAGGGCTTAAAGGGCTTAAAGGGGGAGTGGAAGGGTCTAAAGGGTATAAAGGGGGAGTGGAAGGGCCTAAAGGGGCAGCAGCAACCAGCCCAAGGCAGCGCCTTGGGGGGAAGATATGACAACAAACTAACGCCCTACAGGGGCATAATTGAAGTGCAAGGCGAACCAAGAAAGCAGCGAGAGCAGAGTCAAGTTTACTTGAACTATGCTGAGTCGCGTTCGAGGTCGACAGATGTCATTGCAGAACAAACTTGTTTTAACGCCCCTGAAGGGGGCAGCAGCTACCAGCCCAAGGCAACGCCTTGGGGGAGAGAGTTGGGAGTAAACCAGCGCCCTACAGGGGCAAAAGCATAAAAAGGGGAAGGGCTTTTGCACTTACAGCGCGCCCTCCCTTGCACGCCCGATAATTCATATTGCTTACAATCTCAATACCAGACAGCCAAAATGCCGTCAGAAGCAAAAAGAAAGACAAAAAGAAGGTTGTGTGGGTATGTATGGGGCCAACCGCTTATGCCTATCATCGTGACAGGAAATGTGAGGGACTTGGAATGTGCGGTGGCGAGATAAGGCAAGTTACATTGGCTGATGCGAAGAAGATGGGCAGGGGAAAGAAATGTCGAATTTGTTATTAACTAAAAATATTGTAATATGAAAAAATTATTCGCATTTATATTCATTTTTGCATTATTATTTATTGCGCAGGCATGCAGAAATAATACCGCATGGGAATATAAGACCGTTTTTATTAATGATTTGAATAGTTCTGTTGGTAGCAACCAAATGTATTTACCAGATATACCTAATTTTGACGAAAAACTAAACGAACTTGGTAAACAAGGGTGGGAACTTGTCGGAATATATGAATTAATCGGAACATTGTATCCGAATTTTGGAGATGAGAAATATCATACTGGAATAAAAGAAAATACAAAAACAATGTCAATAAGGTGTGTCTTTAAAAGAGAGGTTGAAAATCCATAATGCGCTTTGTTAAATACACAAATTTTTATATATAATAGTGGGGCGAGACCGCCCCACTAATTATCCAACACCCAGGGCGATGCCCTGGGCTATGAGCAGATTGGCCTTGCAGGCCGCTCTTTGTCCGAACGGGATTGAAAGGCATAAAGGGCTTAAAGGGCTTAAAGGGCTTAAAAGGAGAGTGGAAGAGTCTGAAGTGACGAATGCATTTGCTATTGTCCCTTTAGGCCCTTCCACTCTCCTTTTATACCCTTTAAGCTTTACTGCTTGCTCGCTACTTGAAGATTTTCTGTGCAAACATGGTGAGGTAGATGCGCCAGTTGCGCCAGATGTGGCCGCCGTCGTTCTCGTAGTACTCGTACTTGTAGCCTTTGCCGTCGAGATACTGCCGCAGCTCTGTGTTCATCTGCATGAGGAAGTCGTCCTTGCCGATGGCAATCCAATAGAGTTTCGGCTTCGAGGAGAAGAGTTTCGACATCTGCTTGTCGAACTCGGCACGGTCGCGTGGCATGCGGCAGGCAGCCGACTGCAGGCCGTAATAGTCGAACGTCTCGGGATAAAGGCGCGAGATGCCGAAGGTGTGTCCGCCTCCCATCGAGAGTCCCGTCACGGCACGGGCGCTGCGCTGCGCGATGGTCTGGTAGTGGGTGTCCACATAGTTGACGATATCCATGAAGCTCTCCTCCATCGTGGCTTTCGCGCCCCGCTGGTTGAAGGCGTTTCCGTCGGGGGTGTACATGCCCTCGTGCCACCATCCGGGCGCAGCGTTGCACGTGGGGTTGCCATTGGGCATCACCACAATCATCGGCACGCACTTGCCCTCGGCGATGAGGTTGTCCATAATCTGCGACGTGCGTCCGAGGTCGCCCCACGCCGTCTCGTCGCCACCGTGTCCGTGCAGCAGATACATCACGGGGAAGCGCTTCTTTCCGTCATACTGCGGTGGCAGATAGACCGTCATGCGCCGCTGTTGGCCGAGTGTCGGGCTGTCGTACCACACACGGCTGAGCATTCCGTGGGGAACATTGTTCACCGAGTAGAGATGTCCTTTGTCGTCGTTGGTCTTCGAGACGATAAAGATGTTGCTCAGCGTCGAGATGTCGCGGTTCACATAGCTGTTGGCGGGGTCGACGAACCGCTGTCCGTCCACCGTAAGGCTGTAAGAATAGAGTTCAGGGGCGAGCGGGGCTGTCGTGACGGTCCACACGCCATTCTCCTGTTTTGTCATGTCCAGCCGCTTGCTGCGGATTTCCTCGAAGTCGCCGTTCACGCTCACCGCCTGTGCCGAGGGGTCGTAGAAGTTGAACGTCACGGTGCCGTCCTGGTTGACGACGGGCGATGTCACCCTGGGTCGTTGGCCCAAGGCCTGTTGTCCGAAGCTGCTCAACGCCACGAAGAAGCAGCCCGAAAGAATCATTAGTCGTTTCATGTGTTTGTAGTTTTTAGTCCATAGGATAGCAGACGCCCCACCGCTGGCGCAGGTCGTCCATGAGTTGCATGATGTAGAGGGTCTCGGCATGCGGCATCTCGCGCGGCTCTGCCAGTCCGTCGGCAAGTGCCTGGCGGCAAGCCATGAACTGGTATTCGTAGCCGGTAATCTGCTCGGGCACATGGATGGTCTCGACATAAGTGCGGTCGGGACCGTTCACCGTAATCGTCTGCGGATTATTGATGTTGTCGATGATGAGGTTGCCCTCGGTGCCGGCGATGACACCGATGTTGTCGCCCACGCAGGCAGCGCTGCTCTGCACATTGGCAAGCATGCCATTGCTGAGCAAGAGGCTGATGGCATTGGTGAGGTCCATGCCTGTTCCCGACTTCACGCACTGGGTCTCGATGCGGATGACGTCGGCAGAGGTGAACATGCGCACGAAGTTCAGCGCATAGACACCGAGGTCGAGCAATGCCCCGCCGCAAAGGTCGGGACGCATGATGCGCGGCTTGTCGCCCATGGAGTAGCCCAGCATTGCGGTAACCAAGCGCGGTATGCCGATGCGTCCGTCGGCAATGAGCTTGTTCACGATGCCCACAGCGGGCTGATAGCGTGTCCAGATGGCTTCGGCGAGGAACACGTTACGCTCGTGAGCCAAGTCGATGATTTCTTTTGCCTGACGGGCATTGGCCATAAAAGCCTTCTCCACCAAGCAGGGTTTGCCAGCCAAGAGAGCCTCACGCGTCACGTCGAAATGGTGGGAATGGGGCGTCCCGACATAAACCAAGTCGACATTCGGGTCGGCAATCAGTTCGCTATACGAGCCATAAGCCTTGGCGATGTTCCACTCGGCAGCAAATGCGTCGGCCTTCTCCTGTGTTCTCGAGCCCACGGCATAGGCCTCGCAATCGCTCAATCCGTTCAATGTGATGGCAGCCTTTTCGGCTATCCATCCTGTTCCAATGATTCCTACACGCATACTATTCTATTCTTTTAATTGTTTCTTTGCAGTTTCCAGCGTCTCAATGACTTTGTCGCACCAAGCGTCGAACTCGGGGTCTTCCACTTGCAGTTCGGGATGGGCAAGAAGGTAGGCAACGCAGCGACGGACGCCCTCGTCGAAGCGGGTGGTGGCCTGGAAGCCGGGGACGGCGCGTTTCAGCTTCGTGCAGTCGAACACAACCGTGACGGCCTTGTCGCCAAGCAGGTTGCCGGTGAAGTCGTAGTCGTCGGGAGCAACGGCGGCGAGGAAATCGGAAGAGACATGATACAGACGAAGAGGCACGCCGAGAGCCTGGGCCGTGCACTCATAAACCTGATTCCACGTCAGCTGCTCATCACTCATGATTTGGAACGCTTCGCCTATTGCCTTCGGATTGCCGAGCAACCCGACGAACCCACGAGCGAAATCTTCGTTCCACGTCAGCGTCCACAACGACGAACCATCACCGTGCACAAGCACCGGCTTGCCTTCCATCATACGTTTCAAGACGGGCCAGCTGCCCTTCGGACCATGGACGCTGAGGGGTACGCCACGCTCGCAATAGGTGTGGCTGGGTCGGACTATGGTAACGGGAAAACCTTGCTCGCGGTACTCGCGCATCAGCAACTCTTCGCAGGCAATCTTGTTGCGCGAATACTGCCAATAGGGATTGGCGAGCGCCGTGCCTTCGGTGATGACATGATTGCGAGCAGGCTTGGCATAGGCTGAAGCGGAACTGATATAGACATACTGCCGCGTACGCCCACGGAAAAGCCGGATGTCGCGCTCCACTTGCTCGGGCACGAAGCCGATGAACTCGCAAACAGAGTCGAACTGCTCGTCGCCAAGCTGGCGCAGCACCTCGTCCTCGTTGTCGATATCAACGATAACTTGTTTCACGTTTGTGGGCACCTCGTCCTTGCGAGTGCCACGATTCAGCAACCAAAGGTCATGTCCACTGGCTGCAAGAAGTCGGGTGATGGCACTGCTGATGGTGCCGGTACCACCGATGATAAGGATTTTCATTATTTCTCTATTTTTTTAAGGTATACGTTTTTTTCTTTTTGTCTGCGCCAAAGGAAGGGGAAGGTGTTTCTTGCTCATGGCCTAAGGGGTTTTAGATTGTCACCTGCCACGCCGGTCGTTGTTGCCCCACTTCTTGTCGTAGCGTCCTTCGGTGTCCACCTTTCCGCCAAACATGTTGAGACGGTAGCGAACGTGGAGCATGGCGTAAGAGTTGATGCTGTTGTAGCGGGTATCACTTCGCCCGTTGGCATTCACCCAACGCTCGTAGTTGCTCTGCTGATTAAGAAGGTCATAGAAGTTAAGGGCCACAACAAGCGTCTTGCTCTTGAGGAAAGTCTTCGAAACCTGACCGTTCCATATCAGTTCGTTGGTGTTCGACGAAGGGTCGTTATAGCCTCGGCGACTGTTCTCGTGCAGATTGGTCGAGACTTCAAAGCCTTGGGGCAGACGCAGCATCACCTGTCCGCCGTAGCTGAACCGCCAAGTGTCAAGATTGGCCGTTGGCTGCAGTTCGTTTCGCGAATGTTGGTAGTTCACATTGCCGTCAATCGTCACCTCCAGCCAGTCGTTACGGAAACTGAGGTTCAGACGCTGGTTCAGGTTCGTGGTGCGCGTGGTGTTCTTCTCAGCGTCAGCTTGGCGCTGTGCCACATAGCTGACATAATTATTATAGCGCAAACGCGTGTCAGAGCCTACATTCCAATGAGCGGTGCTGTCGAGGGCGGTGTTGAACGTGAAACCACCATCAGCGTTCCAGTTTCCGTTGATATTCTCGGGACGCGAAGTGCTTCCACCCGTCTCGGCGTTGTATCGCACAAGGTTGGAAATGGAGTTGCGGATATGACGGTAGTTTCCGTAGAGGACAATGCTGCGCTTGTATTTGCTGATGTAGTTCTTGTAATAAACATTCAACGAATTGGTGAATTGCGGCTTCAAGCCCGGGTTTCCCTGCGTGATGTAGAGCGGGTTGGAGTCGTCGGTGATATCCAACAGCTGGGTGATGTCAGGCTGACGAGTGTCGCCACGATAGTGGAACCAGATGTCGTGCTGGTCAGTGAACTTATAGTGGAAGTCGATAGTAGGTGTCAAGTTGGTGACGTTGCGGACGGTGTCCACGTAGATACCACGATAATCCTGAATGAAATTGGAGTGCTGAGGCTGCACCAGGAAGCCCACATTATAGTCGTACTTCTCCTGCCAATGACGCAGGGTAAGGCGTATATTGTGCGTGTAATTCTTATATTCGGAGTAGCGGCTGAGGTTGCGGTCGAGATAGCTGTCCATCGTGTCATAGACAGGGGCGAGCCAAGCGTCCCACTCGCGATATTCGGGGTCGATGCCTGAGAAGATGTTCGTGGGCAGATGACTGAAGTCATAAGTCTGGCGGTCGCTCTTGTTTTGATTGTAGCGCAGTTCATAGTTGGCTTGCAGGTGGGCTCCCTTCCACAAGGGTTCGCTATAGTTGGCGCTCAGCACATAGCCTTTGTTGTCGGAGGGTGTGGTGTTGTAACGCGAAGTGAAATAGGTGGAGTCTTCACCCAAGGCGTTCTTGACAAGATGCAGGAAAACCTCGTTGTTCGACACATTACGGTTCTCGCTGTCGCCTATGCTGCCTTCCACGCGAAGGGTGATATTCCTGCCACGAGGATTCAACCGACGATAGAGTTGCAACATCGACCAAGCATTCTTGTTTTCGCCATAGGAAAGGTTGGCACCGCGATTGTTGTTCACAATGTATGGAGCGAGCGCTCCCGACGGGTCAAGCGAGTTCAAGGGATCTGCGGCATAAAGGTAGGGATCGTCGTTGAATGTGGCGCTGGCAGATGTCGATATGCCGTCGTTGGAGCCAATGCTTGCGTTGGCGCGCAACAGGATATTGGTCAGCGTGTCGGGCTTCCATTCCACGCGTATATTACCGTTCCAATTATCGCTACGTGAAAGACTCTTCGAACGACTGTTCGAGAAGGTGCGCGACGTCTGGCTGTAGAAGTTCTCGCTGGCATTCTCGTTTTCATTGTCGCCATCACGATGGTTCCAACGCACAGAGGCATCAGCCTTCAGCTTGTCGCCGTCGTCGTAGTTCAGGTTGGTACCCAACATCTTACGGGCATTCAATCCACGACGGTTCCACCAGCCGCCATTGTCCTCCTTGTTGTTCAGGTTTCCCATCAGCACGAAACGCGTCTTGTCGGTGAAACTGCTCCCCATACCACGCGAAGCATAGCGATGGTGGGTGCCGCCCGCCAAGTCGATGTTGGTCATGTATCCGCGATTCATGCCCTTCTTGATGGTGAAGTCGAGCACAGCCTGCTTGTTGCCGTCCTCGATGCCGGTAATACGGGCTTGGTCGCTCTGCTGGTCATAGAACTTCACATTCTGGATGATGCTCACGGGCAGATTCTTCAAAGCCGTCTCCACATCGCCCAGCATGAACTCCTTGCCGTCGAGCAGAATCTTTTCAATCTTCTTGCCGTTGACGGTGATGTTGCCGTCTTCGTCGACTTCTGCTCCCGGCATTCGCTTGATGAGTTCTTCAATAGGCGAACCTTCAGGTGTTCGATAGGCGTCGGGATTATAAACCAGCGTGTCTTTCCTGACAACAATCTGTGCTGCCCTACCCGTCACCACGGCTTCCTTCAGCATGACAGCCTCTGGCGACATTAGCAACTCGCCCAACTCTTGGCTTCGGTTGTTGCGCAAAGTCACCTCGCGCTGAATCGTCTGATAACCCACCGATGAAATCTTCAACCGATAGATGCCGTTTGCAGGTGCTTCCAACGAAAAATCACCACGTATGTCGGTAAGTGTTCCGCCCACAAACGTACTGTCGCGCGAACGGAAAAGCTGCACGGTAGCCTGCACCAATGGCTCTTTCAGCTCAACATCCCGCACGTTACCACTAATCGAGCGTTCCTGCTGTTCTTGGCCATAGGCGTTACAAAATATAAGAAGTCCAAAAAGGATAGTCAGAAGATATTTTCTTGTCATGTCTGTCTTTGTGTTAACTATTTCGTGGCAAAGTTAATCATTTTCTTCCACATAGCAACAGGATTACGAAAAAAACTTGATGCACAAAGATTCTATAGTCATGGGAAAAACCACAAATAGACAGGGAAAGGCAACAAAAAAGGCAAAGCAACTCGAGTTGCTTTGCCTTCAGGAAGTTGTGCTGTTCTTTTAGTGCTTATTTAGAATAATATTCACCAGTGTCGTCACGTCGGTAATGTTCACGGCGCCATCGCCATTCACGTCAGCAGAGTTGTCAGGAACGGAATAGAAGACGAGCGAATGTTGTTGGGTGTCGACTTGCTCAGATGGAATCGAGAAATTCCATAAATACTTGTTGGTAACGGTAGACGGTTCCAACTGGTCTGTAATGTCAACACCGTCGAGGAAGAGTTTTGGAATTTCTCCATCGTTCTTCTTTAATTCCATACATAGATGTGTTTGGCTCCCTTCATCCGCAAGGCACTCTGAATACAGTTCCAACGGCAACGTCTCTTTATCATCGATGTCAGTCATTTGAATGCCTCCATTGGCTTTTGACCATCTCGATGCGCTCACCTCTGCGCCGCCTATGCGGGTCACGTTCAGGAGATAGTTGGGCTGGTAGGAATACTTCACCTTGATATTATAGGTCTCGCCTGGAGTAATTCCGTAGTTCTCGAAGCAGTAGTAAGTGTCACCTTCTTCATATTGTATCACATTATCCTCTGTCCAATCGCTATTCCAGTCAGGGATGGCCAACGTTCTATCTGCCACCTTTTTCGTCAATTCCCATTCTGCGCCATTGATAGAAACCTCTACCGTCTGTCCCTTGTAAGGAGTGGCATAGAGTTTAATGAAATTCCCACTTTCTGTGGCGGGGTTGATAAACGTATTGATATTCCCTGGATTTGACTCGTTAACATAAGTTCCCGCATCGCCACCGTCTATATGAGGATTCTGATTGTAGAGCACGGTTCTCTTTCCTTCTCCATCCACAGTTACATTCACGAAGATATGAGGAACCTTCTTGATGACAATGTTAAGATTGAGGACATCGCCATTGGATGCACCAGCAGCAATCATGTCTTCGTAATTAAAAGCAATCTGATAGTTATTTTTCCATTGATATTCGGTTTGGAATGTATTGTCATTCACAAACACATCGTCATAAGATACCCACGATGCGACATCTTCTGGGTTTACTGCCTCACCGTTCACATAGAAGGTTACTTTTTCGTCAGCATTGGCAATAGCAGAAAAGGTGATATCTCCATGGGTTTCGTCTATTATCTGCCGGGACAAATTGTTTTCTTCTATTGCGGTATAAGTACCTTCGAGAGCGCTATATGCGGCTACTCCACCTCCGCTACGAGAAATGTTGAAGGCAATGTTTACATCGTAAATCTTCTCGTAGAAGATGTAGACATGAGATACATTACGTGTACTACCTTCCACGCCGAGCTTTACGGTATAATTGCCACTCTCATCAACAGTTACCCAATCGAATGAATCCCCTTCCGTGAGACTATGTGTGTAGCCTGGGATGCGGATTTGCGACACCCGATAGCCTGGATTTGGTTGAATGAAGAGGGTCACAGTCTCGGTCCGTGGGTAATATGTTTCGTAGCCATACTGTCCAGTCACGATATCTGGGGTGCCATCTGCTCTGGTCCATGTGAATTTTCCTCCTTCGTTCTGAAAGAGAAGCACTTTGGAGAGCAAACCTTCACCTTCTACGTTGAGAAAGATGTCGTCAGTAACATGGTCGATGGTGTACCAGTATTTACCATTAGCATCGGGTGTCATTTCGCTGAAAATGTCACGCCCATTCAGGTAGACGTGCCGAGGTTCGAAAATGCCATTACTTAAAGATGTATAAGTTGACACGTAGAACTTGAATTCCTTATTCTTGTCGGCGGTAAGAATCCGAACCGACAGATTGATGGTGCTGGTGTTTGGACCAATAGGATCATTAATCTCAGAAACGCCATCCCATTGCACAACGTCTTTAAACTCGGGCCAGCCATAGATGCTCCCTTCAGCAATTTGCTGCTCCAATACGGCAAAATCCCCGTCATTCATGGCAACATGGGCTGTGCATAACTCTGGGTGAGGTGGTAAAAGAGAAGAAGTAAGAGATGGTACTTCTTTGAAATAAAGGTCAAGAGGCTGATTCTCACCTACAGGGTAATCAAATGAATAATAAAAATCCCCTGTCATGAAGAAGATTTTTTGCAGATTCGGACAATTAATATCATACAACGGTGATTTATTTAAAGAATTTGGTCCTTTAAATATCATTTTCCTGATATAATCGTTAGTGATATTTACACCAGCAAAAATTCCTGTTATCCTACGAACCTCACCACCAGGGAATGTTACGGTAGCAGGAATGATTAGCGTTTCTTTATCAAAGTTGGAGAAATCTATAATATATGCATAATTATTGGAGGTGTTCTGTGTTAATTCATAGACTATATTATTTATAGTCACCGTATTCTCAGTTTGCGCCCACGCATTGCTCACTCCGCCCACTATCGTCAGGCAGAGGATAAGGAAAAATTGCTTAAATTGTTT
>CACXPX010000055.1 GCA_902769705.1 uncultured Prevotellaceae bacterium | reverse complement strand
GGCGAGTCGGTGATGTTGAAGTAGAGCTCATAGAACGGTTTTGCACCGCCAATGACTACCCAGTCGTAGCCGAAAAGCAAGCCGCCCATGGCTGATACGGCACAGATGAAATACAGAAACTGCTTGCTGAATCCTTGCATATTTAATAGTTGTTTTTTAGTTTTTAGCCTTTTTACTATTTTTCCTTTTTACGTTGTTTGATTTTCTGCT
The DNA here is from genome assembly GCA_902769705.1 of uncultured Prevotellaceae bacterium. Classification (GTDB taxonomy): domain Bacteria; phylum Bacteroidota; class Bacteroidia; order Bacteroidales; family Bacteroidaceae; genus Prevotella. The sequence goes on along the minus strand of CACXPX010000055.1, from coordinate 9,093 downwards.
GCAAAGATAGTACAAAAAATGCAGAAACGTTCTATTAATCCTTGATATATTTGGCAAAGTGTAAATGATAACGTAAAAGTATACCAAATAATAATTGAAAAGTATACCACTTCGACTGAGTGCTGCAAAGGTATAAAAAGTTTGTTATACATTACTTGTTATTGATATTTTTTTTGTTTCTTTAATACGATACGACGTGCCCGTCATGTTGACGAGGTATGATTTATGACACGGTCTGTCGAACAGTGCAGAGCATAGAACATTATCTTTAAGTAGGGAGTATCGCTAAATATACCATTACAGCGCTCTTCTGAGCTAACATATATAACGTAAAACTCTGGTCTACGTGGTACCCTTTTCGATTATTATGGTGGTATACTTTTCAATTACTATTTACATAATAGATAAAAAATTTTGTTGCTGTTTGTAGTAAGCCCCCAAGAGTTCAGAACTTTGGGGGCTTATCTTTCATAGGTTCATGCCGACACGCAAAATGCTGTCAGAACGAAGGTGCTTTTTACCAACCTTCATGTTGCTTTAGCTGAGGATTGCTGTCGATTTCGTCAGTCGGGATCGGCCACTTGTAGTCGCGCTCGCCATTATAGACACGTGGCTCGTAGTTAAGCCCATAGGTAATGCGTTCGTTGTTCACGATGTCGATAGCTTCCTTCAACTGATGCCAGCGGTATTCGTCGTAGAGGCGTAGACCCTCGAAGGCGAGTTCCACGCGGCGTTCGTGGCGAACCACCTGCAGCAGTTTGTCCTTGCTCAGACCAGTGCCTTCGACGTCCTCAACCTTCGGCATGCCCACGCGCTGGCGCACCTGGTTGACAAGACCGAGCACGGTAGACTCGTTGTAGCCGCCCTTCTCGACCATGGCCTCGGCCAGCGACAGCAGTACCTCGGCATAGCGCACGACGTAGAAGTCCTGTCCGTTGTCCCACGAGTTGCCAGTGTCTGTGGGGTCGAAGTACTTCATGACGTAGATGGTAGAGAGTGAAGATGCCGCACCGCCGTAAGGCGATTCCTCGCCACCAAGACCGTTCCAATACATGCCTGGTACGAAGAGCGTGGCATAGAGGCGTGGATCGCGACCTTTCCAGTAGTCAAAGTTAGGTTTGCTCACATCAAGTGAACCGTCAGCCTTCTTGGCTGCATAGTTGCGTTCGGTGGCCTTTGTTCCATCGAGCTTATAGTAGTCGTCGGCCAAGTCGAGCGTTCCGTTCATTGACTCAATGGGCGTGTTCCAATGGGCATTGAATACGGCACCTTCGTCAAGACCTGGACCCTCGAAACGTACGGCAAAGATGATTTCCGGTTGAGTTTCACCGGCAGGGGTGAAAAGTGCCGTATAGCCGGAAGCCAGCGAGTAGCCCAGCTTCATCACTTCCTGATAGGCACCGATTGCCTCGTCCCACATCTTATTGTAGAGAGCCAGACGCCCCAAGATGGCATAGCCGGCGCCACGAGTGAGGCGTCCGCGCTCGGCCGTAACGGGCAGGTTAGGTACAGCAGCCTTTAAGTTTTGAATCTCTGCTGTGACGATTTCTGCACGCGGTGTGGCTGGTTTCTCAGCATTGTCAATGGTTAGCGGCTCCGTCAGATAGGGTACGTCGTTGTAGGTCATCGTCAGATGAATGTACATCAGGGCACGTAGCGTCATGGCTTCTGCCTTGTATTGTTCAATCTTTGTCTCAGACATTGGAACGCGATCAATGTTTGCTATGAGGCTGTTGCAACGTTTCACGACCTCGTAGAGGGCATCCCAGAACGAGCCTACAGCCCATGAGCTGGCACTATGGGTGCCGTTGGCGATGTCATAGCCTTCCACCCAACCGCTCCAGTTGAAGTGGCCGCCGTTGTCAGTCATACAGTCCATGTTGAGTTGTCCAAGGTCCCACGGACCACCGCCATAGATTTGGTTGCTCTGCAGACCGTCATAACATGCAACCATGGCCATCGTGGCATCGTCCTCGGTCTGCCAGAATGTTTCCGTCGAAGACTCGGTGAGAGAGTTCTTGTCAAGGAAACTGTCGCTGCAGGAGGTTGTAAGGATAAGCCCTGCTGCCAGCATTGATGCGATATATAAATGATGTAGTTTCATAATTCAACGCGTTTTTAGAATTTAACAATGACACCGAATGAGTAGGCACGCACATTGGGATGTGCATCGCTTCGCATGTCAGAACTGAATTTTTCAGGATCGTAGTTGTAGACGGAGCAGAAGGTAAGCAGGTTGGTACCAGCTAAATAAAGACGTACACTCTGCACTCCCCACTGTTGCAGGAGATGATTCTTCTTGAACGTATAGCCCAACTCCAAGCTCTTCAGGCGCAAATAGTCACCCTTGTTGAGCCAGAACGATGAATATGCGTTGTTGAATTCGTTGCCTAGACGTGGCATCTCGCCATTCACGTTCTCTGCCGAATAGCGGTTGAGCCAGCGTGTGGTCTTGTTTCCACCGTTGGAGAGAGTCGTCGTTTCCCAATTGAAGCGGTTGAGTCCTGCAATGCCCTGCCAGAACATCGACAGGTCAAAATTCTTCCAGCTGGCACCCAGCGAGATGGAATACTGCAGTTTCGGGAACGGGTTGCCCAACACTTGGCGATCATCGTCATTGATGTTTCCGTCGTCGTTTAGGTCCTCATACATGATGTCACCCAGTGATGGGGCCTGACCGTTCTGCATGATTTGCTTGCCTTCGGAATTGGTGCGCTGCAAATCTGCCTCGGTGCGATAAAGTCCTAAAGCCTTCAGGCCGTAGTACGAGCCGATAGCTTCGCCTTCGCGATTGATGGTGTTGCCAGAGATGCTCTCCTGACCGTTCAGGTCGACAATCTCGTTGTGTACGCTTGCCAGCATGAAGCCTGCATTCCAGTTCCAGTCGCCTGCATGGTCGTAGTAGTTCACTGACCATTCCCAACCAGTGTTCTTCACCTTACCTGCATTCTGATAGGGTGCGCCTAGCGAGCCGAGGAAAATGCCTGGCATGGGCAGCTGTAGAAGGATGTCGTTTGTTACCTTGTTATACCAGTCGAATGTGGTACTCAGGCGGCCTTTGAAGAAGCTGGCGTCGAAGCCGAAGTCGGTTATGGTTGTCGTTTCCCATTTGATGTTTTCGTTGGCAATGCCTGTGGCACGCATGCCGATGTACTTCTTGTCGCCGAAGTAGTAGCTGCCTTGTGCGGCCAGAGTTTCCGAGAATGTGTAGTTACCAATTTCCTGATTACCCAACTTACCCCAGCTGCCACGCAGCTTCAACGAACTAAGCCAATCGATGTTTTGCATAAAGGATTCGTTGGAAATAATCCATGCTGCCGAGAACGAGGGGAATGTAGCATAACGATTGGTCTTGGGCAGGCGCGACGAACCATCGTGACGGATGTTGAACTCAGCCAGATACCGGTCGGCATAGTTATAGTTAATGCGTCCGAAGAACGATTGCAGAGCATCCTCCTCAGCATAGCCACTGGCTGATGGATTCTGTGTGCCACCGTTCAATTCGAAGATGTTATCGGTGGGGAATCCTTGTTTCGAGCTGTTGTTCACGTCGTAACGGTTTTCCTGAATGGAGTGACCCAGCAGCACGCCCAGATTGTGTTTGCCCCACGTTTCATTGTAGGTCAGGATGTTTTCATTGATCCAACCCGTTTGGAACCAGTCATAGTCTGTCAGCGAGTTCTGTGTCTCAGCAGGAGCAATGATGTCGCCCTCGGCATTGTAGCGGGGTTCTTCGCGTCGGTCGAATGTACTGATGCGATTCGCGTAGAGTTTATAAGCGAGACTTGTGCGGAACTGCAGCCCCTTCACTAAGTCGACCTCGGCGAATACCTTGCCGTCGAAGCGATAGTGATCGTTATCACGCAGGTCGTTGTAGATTTCCTGCACTGGATTCTTGAAGATTGATTGCGAAATAGCATCGTTCCCATCGGTGTAAGCCCAATGTCCATTGGAGAACTTCACGGGAACTGTTGGGCGAGTGAACCACGACAAATAGCGCACCAAACCTCCGTCGCCCACCGGTAACGGCTCATAGACGCTCTGCTTCGAACCAGCGAGGTTCATACCCAACTTCACACGCCCCAGTTTAGCGTCAATGTTCGAGCGGAAGTTGTAGCGTTTGTTGCGGGTGTTCTTCATCAAGCCATCCTGGTCCTGATACTGCACCGAGAACATATAGTGCATAGCTTTCGAACCTCCCTGCACGCTCAAGTGATGTTGCTGCATGAAAGCAGTACGGAACATCTCTTTGGCCCAGTCGGTGTTGGCAAAATGGTCGGGATCACTGCCGTTTTTCAACTTTTCGAGCATCTCCTGCGTGTAGGCACCGCGTGAGGCCTGTGCCTCGTTGAAGATAAGTGCCCAGTTATAGCCATCCACATATTTAGGCAGCACGGTCGGCTCCTGTAGGGCAACAGAACCTGAATATGTCACCTGCGGACGCATCTCCGCTCCACGTTTTGTCGTGACAAGGATAACGCCATTGGCGGCACGTACACCATAAATGGCGGCCGAGGCAGCATCTTTCAGTACGGAAACGCTCTGGATATCTTCTGCAGGCAGACCTGAGAGTTGATTGATATTGCTCTCTATGCCATCGATGAGCACCATCGGGTTGTTTTTAGAAGAACCTCCCAGTGTGCCGATACCACGTACGCGTACCTCAGGGTCGTCGTGACCAGCTTGAGCACCATTCATCTGCAACACGACACCTGGCAGGCGGCCCTGTAGCAGGTTCGACGTGTTGGCAACAGGCAGATTGCTGACTTCGCGGAAGTCTACCGATGCAACCGAACCAGTCAGGTTAGCCTTCTTCGTTGTTCCATAGCCAATGACCACGACCTCGTCGAGTGACTCCATGTCCTCATCGAGCGTGATGCTAAGGGTTTCGCCAGCGCGGAAACTCACTTCCTTCGTGCCAAATCCCACATACGAGATGTTTAGTTTGCCAGTGTTGACACCTTCTAGCGTGAACTCTCCGTCGAGATTGGTCACGGTACCACGGTCGGTGCCCATTACCTTGACGGCTGCGCCGATAATAGGTTCGCCATTGTGGTCGACCACTTTTCCCTTGACAATTCCATTCTGCTGAACAGCCTGCGTGCTCAGGATATCCGCATTTGTAGATAGCGGACTTCCAATGAGAAAGGCTGACAACAAAAGCGCGGACAATACTACATGCTTGCACGCATGTGTCGTCACAAAGCTTCTTACTGAGTCTTTTTTCATAAAAAAATACACTTTTGTTAGTTAATAAAATGAGGTTATTGGTTTCGATTGATAAACAACCAGCCTATTTGACCACTTTCTTGCCGCCTACAATGTAGATGCCATGGGACAGACCCTCGAGTGAGGTCGTACTTCGACGTACCATGCGGCCGTTAAGATCATAGATATGAATTTCTCCCTTGTCCTTTTCTTCAATTGCCATATCATCGATGCCTGTTGGCAGGTCGTTGTTGTTAGCCTCGCCATAGACATTGGTCTTGTAGAACTTCACACGGTACGGCCACTGCTCCTCGACATTGTCTATCCAGCCTGTGAAATTGTGGGTCCAGTAGGTGGTGGGTGCTCCACTGACGACGAACCAGACGTGGCTGCAATTGGCAGGGCAATCGAAAGCAATGGTGTGGTTGGCGTCGTTGTAGGTGGCGCGTGTGAGGTCGCCGTAGACGCGTGAACCATCGTTCTTGAAGGCTACGAAGCCGATGCGCCATCCAGCACGCGTAGTGTTCTTGGCTGTGTAGCCGTCAGCCCCAGCCTTGCCCTCGAACTCGACATAGAGGGTTGTAGCTTTGGAGGGAGCGTTGATGCGGATGGCATTATTGCCATAGTTTTCGATGCAATCCTTTTTCTCGGGCCACCAGTAGTCATCTGCATCCTTGGTGAGCGCTGTCTGTCTGCGCCAACTGGCTTTGCCTGCTGCGACAGAGCGAATTGGATCGAGGTCGAAAGTGGTCATTCGTGCTCCCCATTCCCACAACTCGTCGCCGAGTTGGCTGACCTTTTGGCTGGCAGTTCCAGTCATGCGTGTTCGCATATAAGTCTCGAAGGGATCTTCGGGATCTCGGCAATCGTTCCAAAGTCGGCCTACGGCGTCCCATCCATGCTTATGTACGAACCAGTCTTGAATGAAGAAGTTTTCGTAGCGTAGATAGCCTGCCAGAGGATGGCGATGCATGCCGTTGAGAGAGTTCCAAAGCCATTCGTTGTCGTTGAGTAACTTATTGGGGTAATAGCAATAGGCCATCCATTGTGCACACATTTCCCAAAAGGGGTTTACCGTAGATTCATGCCAATTGTACATCCAACCGTTCCAATCGTTATTGTCACAGTGTACTTGGTATTGGAAGCAGTGTCCGATTTCGTGGGCCACGGTCTGTCCACCACGCGAGGTGTAGGCCCATCGGGAGAGGGAGAGCATGCCAATTTGGTTGTCGATGCCACTGCCTTCGGCTTTCCATTCAGTTGTGGCGAACAGACGGATGATCATTTTGTAGGTGTCGCTCTTGGACTTGCCTTGGTTGATGGTAATGAAACCGAGTTTGTCGGCATACATCTCGAAGATCTTGTCGGCCGTTTCGAGAATGCCAGCCACGGGTTCGGGTGCCTTAGCACCGTATCCTTTCTCCCAAAATAGTACCCAGTGTTTCGACTGCATGGAGCGTTGGTATGACCACTGGTTGTCGTCGTCCTGCAACTTGGCATCGCTGCCACAAGCACTACCGCTGCAGTAGATTTTCTTGTCTACTGCTTTGATGCGGTTGTTCAAGGTGGTGGTGGCAGCTTTGAGTTCATCGTTGCTTAAGGTGTAGTCCTTGACCTGTGTCTTGGCGGTAGCTACGGCCTCATTGAGTTGGTTCCAAGCGGTTGCTTTATGTGGCATGTCCTTCCACCATGTCAGCACTTTGGTGGCGTAGGTGATTCGCTCTTGGAGTGCCGTGTAGCGTGCCATCGATTCTTCTGCAACAGCCATAGCGGCTACCAGTGCGCTGTAAGCTTCGTTCAGCGCATTCTCGTTGTAGATAGTGTTGCCGTCGTCGTCCTTGCCTATTCCCTGCAGTGCATTCTTAGCAGTCTCGATGGCTTGATTTAGACCATCGGCAGCAACTTGTTGCATTCCTTTTGAAGCATAAGCCTCAGCCTGAATCACAAGGGCCTGCAGTTCCTTGGCTATGTCTGACGAACCAATTTCTCCAATGTATTGTAGCTTGAAGTTGTCCACACAGAGATAATTGCCAGTGGGGCTCTGTGCCATCACGCCGATTTCCACCTCATCATTCTCGTCTACGACGGAGAAAGTGACATCATAAGTATCAATGTTGGTGATGAGCATCCTCGAATGACTGGCATAGAGGTAGGCTCCCTTTTGCGAAGAACCTGTGTTGACGACACTACCTTGACCGGATTGTTGGATATGCAGGGCGTTTGCCAATAGGCGATAGTTGCCTTTCGGCAGACCTTTCAGTACTTGTGAAATGGAAACGTCTGGGATTTTGCTTCCGCGACTGACCCATGCTTCCATATAGTAGGTTCCGTCTTTCTTTGTGAAATAGCTGTTGCTTTGCAGACTCATGCCTTGGACAGTCCATCCCGCCGTTCCATCAACTTCGAACGATGGGTTGTTGATGTAGCGGTCGGTGCAGTCGAAGGGTGCACTCGCTGAGGCATTCAACCATCTGTATACTTCAATGGCCTCTTTTAGATCCTTGTCGGCAGCCAGCACTTCGGACAGCGGTGTAGCACTATCGCTATAGGCTGTCTGAGCACGATCGATGGCTGCTTTAAGATCGGCAGCACCCCGTCCGCTGCCATCGGCATAGAGAGCATTGGCTGTTTCGAGCGTCTTGCCGAGTTCTGCCTTGCTCTCGTCCATGCTCTTGACCAGTATCTGAACGTAGTCAATCAGAAGGTTGGCAGAGCTGCCTGACCCTGTGTTCTCGGCCGATTTGTAGCCAATCTGGATCTTGCCTTTCGTTTCTTCGGTCAGCGTGAAGGAAATTTGGTCTGGCGTCCACGTCTTTGATGGATAGCTGCTGAGCGTAGAGACGATGGTCTCGCCGCTTTGTGGGATCCATGCCAACAGCGAGTGTCCTTTGGTGGCACTCTTGCCGTTGTAGGTGGGTGCCGTAATGGTGTAGGCACCGGCGGGCAGGGTGACGGTCTGACTGTAGGTCATTTCCACACCCCATCCCGTAGAGAGTGCCAACGCACCTCCTTTGCTGCCCTGATAGCCTTGGGCGGGTACTTCACCACCGTTGAAGGTGCCGGCAAAGCCATATTCGTAGATACCAGCGATGGTGTAATCGACAGTAAAGCCTGCCGTCCATCCCGTGATGGTCTTGATTTCCTGTTTCACTTCGGTGGTTTCACCGGCAGCATGATGAAAACCGCTGTCGAAACCATAGTTCTTCAGGTAATGGGCTGTGACGTCGGTCTGTGCCGAAACTGTCAATGCAGCTCCGAAGAGCAAGAACAAGAATGTTTTTTTCATTTACTATAGTTGTTTAATCAATAATGAGCGTTATTATCATTTATTTTCACAGATTGTCGTTTCGACAGACAAAGATTGACATTGAGTTTTTATCGCTCTTTATTTGGGTGTAGCCGTGAGGGTGAAACCGAAGTGATGGGGCACGTTGCCATCAATGGTATATTGCGGCAGTGTACGCTTGCCCCATGTGTCAGTCCCTCCCACGCCATGGATGTTCAGATTGATGTTCACGCAGACAAGATTGCCACGAGGCACTTCATAGGGGTGAAGCGGTCCAAGATCCTCGTCGCCATAGTCCCAGACGCTTATACAGAGAGGCTGTTTGCCGTCAATGCGGATGGTTGTCGAGGGCGACGACAGGCTGAGCCAACGTATGTCGCAACGATTGGCGTTGTCCTGTGGATGGATGTATTCTGTCTCGAAGTTGCTGAGCGACATCTGATAGCGCCCGAGCATGGCACCATGCTTGCGGTCGGGGTAATTCTCCCAAGGACCGCGACCGTAGAAGTCAATCTGCGTGAACTCTGATGGCAGGCGCATTTGCATTCCGAAGCAAGGCATCAGTGGCAGACTGTCGACAGGTTGCGTAGGCTGGTAGT
>CACXPX010000054.1 GCA_902769705.1 uncultured Prevotellaceae bacterium | reverse complement strand
TCTGAAATAATTGTTGTATCTTTGCTCACGGCTTCTAAGTTTGAACTTTACGGTTTGGCGATTGTAAAGTTACTCATTTCCAATGAGTTGAGCAAACTTTGAAGCTTTTTTATTCCTATTTTATGTTAAATTATGCAGGTGTCAAAACACTTGCGAAACTTTAGTTATTTAACTAATGATGTTTTATAGTAAATGATGAAAACACCATTATAATAATATATTAAAAATGTTTTATTATAATATAGCAAACTTCTTTTAGTATAATAATATAACGAGTGCTACTAATCTCACGATCTGTAGCACTCTGCCTGATACTAAGAATTTCTCTTAGCAATATTATAGTCTTATAAACTGCTGGGAAAAAGGCATAAAAAGTGGACTGCCCACCATGCTTTCCCTACGTCCGGCCTGACGCACATATACACACAGTAAAGCAGCCCACGGTATGGGCTGTTTGCTGTGCTTTCGTATATGTTGAAACTGGCCGGTTTCGGGAAAGAAAGCACTTCTTCTCAGGACTGGAGGCAACAGCGCACCTCCAATCAGGTGCAAAATTACAAAAAAACATCGTAAAATACTAATAATCACATGAAAAACTGTAAATTGTTCATTTTCTTTCGCCTTTTATGGAATGGATTGGGCTTAGCCTCACTACATAAGGTATTCCTTTCTTGTCAAAGGAATAGGCTGGCCTGTTGAAGCAGTGTATGTTCACGTCAAGATTCTTCTTTAGGAGATCTACTGTAAGGTTTGAGTGTGGCCCATTCTCGATGCCCCAGCCATGTGAGATTCCTCCATCCGGACTGATTAACAACTCATAACTACTGTTCCTCAGGGAAAATGTCCTTGCATGCTTTGTGTTCCCGACGTTTAAGAAGTAGTTGTCACCAACAATCTGGTCCATACACAATCGAAGGAAATCATCTCTGTGTTCTGGAAAAGAGAATTTGCGATCAATCTTCAGTGTTTCATCATTAAACATGACCCGGAAATCCTTCCTCGACAAATTGATTTCTATTGACTGGTACTGCAGTTTGAACAAATCCTTCATTCTTCTGATAAACTGTGCCAGGATAAGGCATCCAATGGGACTGTTCAAATACCTGTCCTCATAGACAAGATTCACAAGTCCATCCTTCATAAACACATCCTGGACGAAATGCCATTTGTCTGTATGGTATTCCATCAAAAGATCGAGCAACTCGTCGCTGTACATGTTTTGGACTACGCTAAAGCTGAATGTAAATCCGTCTTTGGACATGTTAAACCTGTTCAACTTGTCAACATCTATCGTCTTGTAGACGAGTTTTTCAAGGATATTGACAACCTTTTCTGAATCAGAGTCCTTCCATTGTGGGTTGACATCGTGGAAGTACTTGGTCATTGTTGATGTGATTCTCTCCTTGTGGATTGATTTTATCCAATCCCCATTCTGTTCAGCGTTCTGGCCCTCTATATCACAGGGCATCGCATTTGTTTTTTGGGTCTCCATTTTGTAAAAATTAATCGACCGCAATATATCAATCATCATCGACTCTATGTCGACAATTCGTAATTTCTTATTGATCTTTTAAGATTCTTCACTATTTCATCCCTGAGTTCACAATCTGTTAGAATGGTAACTATGTCACCATATGACAAGAACTTATGTATCAGTTCGATGTTTGGGACAACCCTTATGGAAAAAATAGCACATTCATGCTTATGGCAAACCAGAACCTGACTGTGATGAATCGGATTATCAATGAAGGGGCGAATATATCCTCGGGAAACCTGGAACTTGATGGTTACAGGTTTTTTCCCCATCTCCCTATGTATACCATAAATGTCGTTAAAATACGCATCTAGATCTATTTCCATAGGCTCGTATTTCTTGTCTGTAAAGTAGATTTTGCGTATTCTTTCAAGTTCAAAGAACTGTAATACCTTTCCGTTTGTCGTCAATACGGCTACCAGATACCATTTTTGTGCAAACTGCTTCAAATAGTAAGGAAACACCACAACCTGAACCGATAGAGAATCACTATCCAGGTAATTTATCTCGATAGTTTTTTTCTCTATAATGGCAAGGAATAATCCCTGAAAGCATTTCTGGCTAATCTTCCCTATAGCCACATCAAATTCAAGTATATTTTTAGAATCATCCTTCATTGGGACATCCATTGCCAAGCACAGTTTCTGAATCCATTTCACTTTAGGGAATCCCTTACACCGGGTAAGCATTCGCAGAGCATACCTTAGTTCTCTGCCTTGTTCCTCGGACAAGCCAGTTTCAAATATAGAGAAGTTTGAGTTCTCATATCTGTATCTGATAATACGTGAATCTTCCGTATCTCTCATTCTCAGGATCCTTATATGGTACTCGTTTGCTATTTCCGTCAAGTCCTTCAGAATAGTGTCCTTCGTTTTTACGGGGCATATACCTCTATCTTCCAGACTTTCATTTACAACATGGAGCATTTCATGAATCGTTACTCCTTCTCTCTTTCTAAGTAGGCCGTCAAGTGCTTTGACTCTCAGGCAAAAATTCTTATTATCAGGCATATATAATGATTTAGTCTCAATCCTCTTATCCAAGTCCAACATTGGGAGCAAAAAGACCCAGATTGCGTTTTTCTCATCATGCTTTATCGCATGTGGAAAGTCGTGGAATCCGGTACTGGCCATCTTTCCTGGCTCAGTATAAACATTAATTCTGCAAAGTAAAACAATAACAGTGCAACCATTCTTCATTCATAGAAGAATTATTTGACGGAGGCTGAATTTGTCTGCAAAAAAAAACTCAAAGGACATTGTTTTAGACCAAATATTAGGAGTCAGAAAACTTGTTTATTCCGATTTTTTTTTGTAACTTTGTAAGATAATAAAAACTGACTAATTAAGATAAAATCAATTTGTGTATGATGGTATTTGGATTCTTTTTTACACTTGTTTATAGCATCTGCAGAGGGGTGCTATTGATGGTAGCTGCCGTACTGAAAGCTATCGGTAAAGTATTGTTGTTCGTAACCGGATTCGGTCATCAAAAAGCAGATAGCCATCGTATTTGAAGTACAATGGCTATCTGCTCCTTAATAAGTAAGTACGCCGTTCTCTTCGAACTGCCTTACAATGAACTTCATAGCATTTCCATAGTTCTTTCTCATCCATTTCAAATCCTGTTTGGTCAGTTGCTGAAATCGTCTTTTTATGCAAAGTTCGAGGTCTGCCCTTTGTTTTTCATCTGCAATAAGGCTGTAGCATGTAGATAATGGTGAAATAGTGTCAATCTCTATTTTTCCGTCTCTTCTGGTATAAATCTTTCCCCAGACCTTACCTCGTACAGAAACGATATTGTTTCCTTTGATGTAGATATTCATGGTTCATAATTTTGTTTCAAATTCAACGTTTCCCTTATGGTTCCTCAGTTGCAACTTCAAGTTGATCGCCTTATTCATACTTGCCAACTTTTGAAGCTTTATCCTGTTTTCTTCAGAGTTTTCAATAAGAGTTGCATAGATCAATCTGTCAACCGTAAAGCACCCATTTAAATCAAAAGCCCTGAACTGCTTCATGCCGCCATATCTGGCATACACAAATGACATTCTTTCAAACATAGATTCTTGTTTTGTGGAGGGGATTGTTTCACCCCTCCGTTAGACCATTAGTGACTGTTAAAGTTGTTGACATAGTCCTGGACATAGGGGCTGTCAATGTCTTTCAATGATGTTGGTTGGAAATGTTCATCACGCTCAATGCCGATTGTTCCCAGTGTCATCTTTTTGGCTCCCATATTCACATTAAAGGGTACGGCAATTTTCTCCAGCTCCTTCAAGGTGAAGTAGCCGAGTTCGCCCTCACCAGCGCCGTTGATGACAAGCCCAAAGAACAGATAGCCAAAATCTGCATCTTCTCTTGCTTCTGTAACATACCATGTCCACGTACCAACGGGAAGAAAGAACTTCACCATGACTTCTGCATTCATCCCACATTCCTCCTGGGAATAGAGGGGATGGTTTTCTAATAACTTCTTTGTTTCTTCATTTACAAGTTTCATATTCAAGCCTCCTATTTTTTGATGAAATACTCTATTGCGCTATGTACGAGGATGAAGTGTGTCCGCGTCTGCACACACTGGTCACTCCATGGATTGTAGAAATCGAGCATAAGGCTTTGATACAAGTCCGGCTTAGGCCGCCGTTTCCTTGCTATTGTTCTTTTCCCTTTTGTTTTAGCCATTTGGCTCAACTCCGGGATAAGATTTTACATAGCAATGAAAACAGGCTTGGTATGCAATGAGAACAAGGAATTTGCGAGAAAAGACATGGAATACCCAGATTTCCAATCTGTGGAAGGCTGCCACGTCGTTTCTCCAGCAAATAGTCGGAGCGGTACTTGTCATATTGCGCCAAGACTGTACCTTTGCGGCGTAAAAGTTTGTGCCGGACTTGGCCCCAAAGGAAAAAAGCCTCTCAAATCCTATAGCTGGAAAAAAGTTTCCATGTGGACTTCTTTTCCCAAAAAGTCCTGGGTTTCATAAAGCTTTATTTATATTTTTATTTTTAAAGCTTTATTTATGGAAGTCGTCAACATATGATGTCCAAAAGGCATTTCGAGTTCAACTTCCGAGAAAATGCGCTGGAACTTCCGAGAAAATGCGCTGAAACTTCCGAGAAAATGCGCTGAACTTCCGAGAAAATGCGCACCAAATGTTAAATCATTTAACATTCCTATAATCTTGGAACTTTAATAAAGAAAAACTAACTTTGCTGTGCTTTGATAACACGGGTATTATAAGCCAAGCGGTGACTGTTGGTACGAATCCTCAGTTGGACACGTCCGCCTGAATAAAGTAAACCGTCACAGAGTGTCATGTGAACAAAGAAAAGTATGCAGCTGTATCAGAACGAAATAATATACCCTTTAAGTTTCAATCCTATCTGCCATGAGCAGATCAGGTGGAGCAATAATCTCATCAACTCTCCGATGTGTTACACACTACTGGAAAGAAGGGTGATGTATTTCTTGACAGGCCAGGTAAAAAAGAAGTTCTTGGAGAAAGGTCTGGGCATACCAGAGAATTGGAAAGAATTAGTATTCTACCTTCAAGATAAGGATCTTGGCTTAATTGGAGGGAAAAAGAATGTTCCGCGTACCTATGAGACATTAAGCGCATTGGGTGGAAAGTTTTATCCGGTCAGGTACAAAAAAGAGGATGGGAATGTTGTCGTTGGTAAGATTCATTGGATTGATTCGTTCTTCTATGACAAGGAGAAGAATCTCTATGCCGTCAGGGTTTCTCCCGAAATAATGAGATATTTAATCAATCTTACCCGAGACTTCACATCTTTTGACCTTGGAACAGCCATGACGTTGAAATCTCGATTCAGTCAGAAAATGTATGAGCTGTGCAGTGAGTTCAGCGGTGACTTTAGGTTCTATGACAATACAGAAAACCAGTTGGGAAACAGGTATAAAGAACGTGTTGTTCCTATCCATATAGACTCTCTCAGAAGTATGTTTAACCTTAACGAAGTGCGTGACCAAAGAACCGGTAAGAGTATTAAGACCTCATCATATACTGACTACACAGATATACGAAGGTTTATCCTGGAATATGCCCAGAGAGAATTATATGGTCTTTATATGATGGAAAAGTCGGATTTGTGGTTTGATTTCCAACCAGGACGGAAGACTGGGAACGGCGGAAGAGTTTCCTACATTATTATATATATATATACTCGGCAACACCCAAAGAAAGGGGAGCAACGCCCTTGGAAAAAGGGGGATGAACCTCTGGTTCCCTTTGAAACGAGTACAGCCACAGTCTGTAGGAAGTCACCATATCAAAAACTTCATTCAAATATCTGGTATGATAATGAAAACCTCGACATAGTGGTTAGGCAAATGCTGTCCCGCTACCTTAGCAAGAAAGAGGTCGCATATTATATGATGGAGATCCAGAAGGAATCAAGACAGCACAAAGATAGCTATATCCAAGTTCTTCAGATCTTACAAGAGAAGGAGAATCAACCTAAGTTTTCCAGCGGTACTAAACAGTACAAACGCAATAATATTATTGATTATGCATTAAAAGAGAATTTGAAGATATATGGATGGTCAATCCAGCCGCCTTCCAGTAGGCTAAAGAAGTGTGACGAACAAAACCTGTTTGAGTGAAAATTGCGAGATCTCCTCTGAAAAATCCAATGGTGCAGATCTGGAAAAATAGACACTATAGTCGGAATGGAACGTCAGAGGAGACTCGCATTTCATGTTCGGTTGTGCAAATATTGTATCTTGTTCTAAACTTGCACAACCAAAATCGATGAAATCAGCCCCAAAATAACGAAATAAAAAAATGTTCAGAATTTGTTCAAAATTGTTAGGCAACGTTCAAAAATCCCCTTAAAAAGGGTAGTTTGTCGGGATAGATGAGGGTGGAATGTTGTGCAATTGTTGTGCAATTAATAAAAGTTAAAAGGCTAACTGCTTAACAAGCACTTAGCCTTTTGTTTGGTCGGGATTACTGGACTCGAACCAGCGACCTCGCGCCCCCCAGACGTGTGCGCTACCAACTGCGCTAAATCCCGATCCTTGCTTTTTGCGAGTGCAAAGTTACGCAGTTTTATTGACATGTGCAAATTTTTGATACATTTTTTCTTTAAAAATCTTTATTTAACTGAATTGAATAGTATAATATTTGGATAAAAGAGGAAAATAGCGTATCTTTGTACATCGAATTAGACAGATATGCAAAAGGCGGTGCTCTATATGCAGCTGTTCCTGTTGGTGTCGCTGGCATCGACTATGGTTTCGTGTGGCGGAGACGACGGGCTCGGCTACAAGGCTCGTGTGGAGACAAATGATGAAGACGAGGACAACACCTCAGCCACGCTCAACGCCTATTACGTCTATAAATTACCAGTGGTGTTCCATGTGCTCTATGTTGACCCGAAAGACGCCACTCAGCATGTGTCAGCCGCCCGATTGCAAACCATCGTGAACAACGTGAACGATCTGTTGGAAGGCGGAATATATGGGAAAAGCGCGAATCTCAACGTGAGGATGGTGATGGCCGCCTACGACGAGAAAGGCAACAAACTTTCAACGCCTGGAGTGGACTATATCCAACTAACCGGCGACTATCCTATAGACCCGAATGAACTGATGAACGACCGCACAGGGAAGTACAGCAAATACCTCTGGGACCCGAACGAATATGTGAACATCATGCTCTATCACTTTGCCACAAACGAAGCTGACAAAGGCACAACGTTGGGCATCAGCCACCTTCCCTACACCATAGAGGGCGAAAACCAGATGGAAGGCTTGACGGCATTAAAGGTGAAGACGCTGACCAAATCGATGATTGACTTCTGCTATTGCTCGTCTATCAACAGTCAATATATCAACAACGAGTCGTCACGTTACGGCAAAAGCGACAAAGGAAGAGCTGGCTACACCTACGATTCGAGCGACATCAACGTGACGATTGCCCACGAACTGGGGCATTACTTAGGACTGTTGCACACCTACACCGAACGCGAAGGCGAACAAGTGGACTCGTGTGGCGATACCGACCATTGCGCCGATACACCCAGTTACAACCGCAACGAATATGAAAGCTATCTGTCAGACTACCTGAAGAAACATTCGGGAGAGAGGCTGACGATGAACGATTTGGTGAAACGCTTGTCGTGCGATGGAAAAGCATTCGAATCAACCAATATGATGGACTACTCGATAGGCTATGCTTATGCGTTCAGCGATGAACAAAAGAAACGTGTGAGAGACGTGCTCTACTACAGTCCGCTGATTCCCGGACCCAAGAAGAACCGCACAGAAAGCACGCGAAGCGGCTACACGACTACCCACGTCAGCTTGCCCATCAGAACTATCAAATAAACCAGACTATACATAAAAAAGAACATGCAATATATCATTAAGGCTCCCCGCCATATCAACACAAGCATTAAACTGCCAGCGTCGAAAAGCATCAGCAACCGCGCACTCATCATCCACGCTCAGACAGGAGGCAGCATCGTGCCGGAAAACCTGTCGGACTGCGATGACACGGAGGTGATTATCAACGCTTTGCGCGACATGCCCGAGGTGATTGACATTAAAGCCGGTGGCACCGCAATGCGCTTCATGACAGCCTATCTGGCAACACTCAAGGGACACGAGCACATCATCACGGGTACCGAGCGCATGCAACACCGCCCCATCAGCGTGCTAGTGAATGCTCTGCGCTATTTAGGAGCCGACATCGAATACGTGAAAGAAGAGGGTTTCCCGCCGCTTCGCATCCGAGGAAACGAACTGGAAGGCGGCTATGTTGAAATGCAAGGAAACGTGAGTTCCCAGTTCATCTCCGCTGTTCTGCTCATTGGTCCGAACTTGCGCAACGGCTTGGAACTGAAGCTGAAAGGCAACATCATCTCACGGCCATACATCGACTTAACCTTGTGGATGATGAACGAATTTGGAGCCGACGCCAACTGGACGGGCAGCGACACCGTAACCGTCAAGCCTCAACCTTACATGCAACGCGACTACCTCATCGAGAACGATTGGAGTGCGGCCTCGTATTGGTTTGAAGTGATGGCTTTGGCTCATGATATAGACTCGGAAGTCTGCCTGTCAGGACTGATGGACGGGTCGAAGCAAGGCGACTCCGTGGTGCGCTACATCTATTCTATGCTTGGCGTCAAGACCGCTTTCGAATCGAAAGAACTAGGGCGACCAACCACTATCAAGCTGAAAAAGAACCGTCGCGTAGTACCTCGGCTCGACTACGATTTCGTCAACTCGCCCGACTTGGCGCAGGCAGTGATATTGAGTTGCTGTGCATTGGGCATTCCATTCCATTTCAGAGGCTTGAGTACGCTGAAGATCAAGGAAACCGACCGCATTGCTGCATTGAAGACCGAGCTGCGCAAATTGGGATTTGTCATCAAAGACCAAAACAACAGCGAACTGATTTGGGACGGAGAGCGATGCACGCCCACAATGGAGCCAATCGACACCTACGAAGACCATCGCATGGCGATGTCTTTTGCTCCGCTGTCGCTTGTGTTCGGTGAAATCGCCATCAACGACCCTGAAGTGGTGACGAAGTCGTATCCCAACTATTGGAGCGATTTGGCAGCGGCAGGATTCGAAATCACGGAAGTCAATCCTTAAAGCTCTATTCACTCCTTCTGTTTCATTTGTCAATTATCATTTAACGCCACAGGCAACACCAACATATGACATTCGCTATCGTTTCCGTCATAGCCCTCTTCACCATCGGCGCCATCGCATACATCTTCACATCTGTGAGCAGAAAACCTGGTGCCGCCAACGATGAGATTGTCGTTGCGCCTGCAAACTGCTCCACCTGTAGCGGTGACAACGCCAAATGCGAGCAAGAATGCATGATGGAGGCTGCCACAAAGCCCGTGGAGTATTTCGACGATGAAGAGCTTGATGCGTTCAAAGGGCGGCCAAGCAACGACTATACCAATGAAGAGGTGGAACAGTTCAGCTATGTGATGCACACCATGCAGCCAGAGGAAGTCAAGGCTTGGGGCCGTAGTCTCACGCTGAGGGGCATCCAACTGCCCGACCAACTAAAAGACGAGTTCGTCATGCTCATAGAAGATTAAGAAAGAAAACCAAACAAAATAACAAACCCTAAACCCACATTACCACAGTATGAACAAACGTACAGTCGTGGCTGCCTTCATGATGGCAGCGTCGTTAGGGCTTTCCGCCCAGAAAAGCATGACCGCACCAGCAGGCGGGAAGGCTATTAGTGATGAATTAATCGGCATCTTCTTCGAAGACATCAGCAGCGCTGCCGATGGTGGTCTCTATGCCGAGCTTGTACAGAATGGCTCGTTCGAGTACAGCCCCGCCGAGCGCGACGGCTGGGGACCTGGCACAGCATGGAGGTCGCTCCGTCCCGGACACTCGCTTGGCTATATGGAAACACGCATGGACAATAGCATCCATCCCAACAATCCCACCTACATGCGCCTTCACATCGAGCGCGCAAAGGAATACTACGACTACAAAGGCTGGAAAGGTTTCGGTATCCAGAACGATGGATTCGACGGATTCTCGGTCAAGGCTGGTGCCAAATACGACTTCTCGGCATTCCTGCGCAATGTGAGCGGCGACGCCAAGCAAATCCGCGTGGTACTCGTAGAGCCGCAACAAGGCTGGGGCAGAGACCCGAAGTTGCTGGCTGAAGCCACATTCGAAGCTGGCGACAAGTCATGGAAGAAATACGAGGCCGTGCTCACCCCGAGCGAAGATAGCCAGAAGGCCGTCCTGCAAATACTGGCTCTTACGACAGGCGACATCGACATTGACGTGATTTCACTCATGCCCGAAGACACTTACAAAGGACATGGCCTGCGCAAAGACCTCGCACAGGCATTGGCCGACCTGCAGCCCAAGTTCATGCGCTTCCCCGGAGGTTGCGTGGTGCATGGTGGCGGTGACGGTTTTTGGGACACCTACCGCTGGAAGACCACCATCGGCCCGAAGGAGCAGCGCCGTCCGCTGAAAAACACTTGGGGTTACCACCAGTCGATGGGACTGGGATACTTTGAGTATTTCCAGTTCTGCGAGGACCTCGGCATGCAGCCCCTGCCTATCCTGCCTTGCGGTGTTTCTTGCCAAGGCACAAACGGTGGTTGGGGCATGCGCGACCAGGCACAAGACGTGGTACCGATGTCTGAAATGGACGAATGGGTGAACGAAGCCCTCGACCTCATCGAATGGGCAAATGGCGACCCCGCCACGTCCAAGTGGGCCAAGATGCGTGCCGACGCCGGTCACCCGAAACCCTTCAACCTGAAGTATCTCGGTCTGGGCAACGAGGAGCGCATCTCACCCGAGTTCATCGAGCGCTTCAAGTACATTTATAATAAGGTAACAAAGGCTCATCCCGAAATCGTCATCGTTGGCACAGCTGGTCCCGGCTCACATCCAGGCAACAAAGACTTGGAGAACGGATGGAAACTGGCAGACGAACTCGGCATGCCCATCATCGACGAGCACTATTACGAGCCCAACAACTACTTCCTGAACAAGCGCCAGTACGACAGCTATCCGCGCGACCGCAAGACGAAGGTTTATCTTGGCGAATATGCCGCAAAGGACAAGAAACTCATCGACGCACTTGCCGAAGGGCTCTACCTTCTCCACGTGGAGCGTAATGGCGACATCGTCTGCATGACGAGCTATGCGCCCCTCTTCGCCCGCAAGAATGCTACGAACTGGAATCCAGACCTCATCTACTTCGACAACGACCGTCCTTTCCTCACCTGCTCCTACTATGTGCAGCAGATGTTCGGACAGTCAGCCGGACAATATTACTACGGCGACTGCGTACGCTTCGAGGGTGACGCACCTGGTGTCCAACAGCCTCTTGCCGACACCCACTACGGCCAAAGCGTGGTGCTTAATGTAAAGACACGCCAGCTCTTTGTGAAGCTTTGCAACGCCAGCGATGCGCCCAAGAAGGCAACGGTGAACCTCTCACGCTTCAAGAGCATGAAGAAGACTGCCCAGAAGACCATCCTCACGGGACAGCCCAACGACGAGAACAACTTCGACCAGCAGCCCATCGCACCGAAGACTGAAACCATCAAGGCTCAAAAGAAGATGGACGTCGAACTTCCTCCCTACTCGTTCACCATGTATACTTTCTCACTGTAAGTAAGAGGAACAATATATTTGAAACTAAAAGAGTGGCACTCCTCACATAATGTGGAGTGCCACTCTTTTGCTATTGAAATATCGTACAAAGTCATTTTGAATCATATATTCTTTTGGTTTATAAGATTCACCACAACCTTAACCATTACATCCTTTTCTTCCGTCTTACTCTCGGCTATCATCAGAGTCAGGGCAACGAGGGTATTATCTGCCAATCGCTTCGAACCATCTTTGCGATAGAGAATGCCGTTGTTGTTGAGAAACCAAAGGAACA
This sequence comes from uncultured Prevotellaceae bacterium, assembly GCA_902769705.1. Taxonomy (GTDB): domain Bacteria; phylum Bacteroidota; class Bacteroidia; order Bacteroidales; family Bacteroidaceae; genus Prevotella. Next base: position 4,401 of record CACXPX010000054.1, on the reverse strand, counting down.
GTGTGGCAGCAATTCGTTTATTGCCATCGCTGAATGAATGGTTCTTCGTAACTAGATACAACAGCATGGCTGCTTTCTCCTCTACGCTCGGATAGAGTTCTTTGCCTCCAAATGTCTGGTATATCTGACCTATACTGCTTCTGAAAGAATCGTCCTTCTCGTTGCCAAAGAGTACAGAATCTCCAAACTTATCGCGCAGACGGACAATTTCAGCCATAGCGTTCTCGTAGGTAGCATGAAAGAACTCGCGTTTAGTTGTCTTATCAATGACAAGTCGCTCGTAATCATAGTTGTCAAGTGTGTCAAGGGCATAAGAATAGTCAGTCACCACTTCAAAAAGGGCATTTGTCTCGTCTGATGAGAGCAGAGGTTGGCTTTGGATAGTACGCCCGAGCATGTCAACCAACTGGCGTAGCTCTCCTATTTGCTCCTTGCGTATGCGCTCGTTTATAGAAAAGCCTTTCACGAGATAGTCCTTCACTATTTTACGAGCCCATATACGAAAATCCGTTCCACGCTTACTTTTCACACGATAGCCAACTGAAATAATAACATCGAGATTGTAAACTGCCGTTGGTTTATACTTTGACAGAGTATTATGCAAAATTTGCATATTACTCTCCTTATCCAATTCCCCTTCTCTAAACACATTGGCAATATGACGTGCTATTACAGACTGGTCTTTTTGGAAAAGATCAGCCATTTGAGCCTGTGTTAGCCAAACAGTCTCATTCTCCAGACGGACATCTATCTGCGTCAGTCCGTCATCCGTCTGATAAATAACAATCAGATTGTCTTTCATACGCTTTTTATCCATTCCCTCTAATACTTAAAGCTTGAGCCACCGACAAACTCGCGCATGATACTCGTGGGCGGAATCTCCTTGTCGCTGATAGGGATGAAATAGTGGATGAACTTCAAAAGGCGGTGAGCCTCGCTGTACTCAGGACAGTTTTTAGGCACACTGGCAAGGATGATTTCGGCATGCGTACGCAACACGGCGAACTCGATGTTGAGCGCAGAGTTGAACATCACGTCGGCAGTCTCCTGGAAGGGGAAAATCCACTTGTCCTCAGCTTCGCAGACGTTTTTCCATTGGCTGATGGTCTGCTGGGCGGTGAATGCACCCTTGTTGTAGTCGCGTATGATGCGCCGCAACAGTCGGTTGTCGCGCACGGGAATCCAGTTGTGGTCGTCGAGCGAGATGCTGGTGAGCGCAGAGATGTAAACCTTGAACTTCATCGAGTCGGCAATCTTCTGCGTGAGCAGCGGGTTGAGTGCGTGAATACCCTCGATGATAAGCACGCTGTCGTTGGCCAGCTTCACCTTCTTGCCATTATACTCGCGCTTGCCGGTCACAAAGTTGTATTCGGGAACCTCCACACGCTCGCCTTTCATCAGTCGCGTGAGATGCTCCTCCAGCAAGTTGTATTCCACGGCTTCGATGTTGTCGAAGTCATAGTCGCCATTGGGCAGTTTAGGCGTGTCCACACGGTTCACGAAATAGTCGTCGGTAGAGATGGAGTAAGGCCGCAGGCCGCAGGCCAGCAATTGCACGCTCAGTCGCTTGCAGAACGTGGTCTTTCCTGACGACGACGGCCCTGTAATCAGCACGAGCCTCACGGGATTCTTCTCGTCTCTGAACCGACGGTCAATCTCTTCGGCAATCTGCACGATTTTCTTCTCCTGCAGCGCCTCGCTCACCTGAATCAGTTCCGAGGCGTGCCCTTTCAGGATGGCCTTGTTCACGTCGCCCGCATTCGAGAGGTGCATGATGATGTCCCACCGCGTTTTCTCGGCAAACATCTCATACGTCTTCGGCATATCCACCTTCTCGGCCAGCACCATCGGGTTGTTCCAGTCGGGCACACGCAGCAGCATACCATCGTGATAGGGTTCCAGCGCCCACACCTTCAGATAGCCCGCCGAAGGCACAAGCGGTCCGTAGTAGTAGTCAACGGTGTCGCCCAGCATGTAGTAGTCGCTATAAATCTGTCCACTCGTCTCCAGCAACTTCACCTTGTCGGTAAACCCACGTTCGGCAAACACGCGGATGGCCTCTTCGTTGGTGGCTTCATTCCTTCGGAAGGGCATATCCACGTTCACAATCTCCTGCATCCGCGCTGCAATACGCTCCACATCGCTCTCCTTGAGCTGCTCGCCTGCCCGTTTCTTGAAGTTACAGTAGTAGCCGCGCGAGATGGTATGCTCCACAAACAGCTTCGAACCCGGGAATAAGTCTTGCGTAGCCTTGTAGAGCAAGAAGCAGAGCGAGCGCACATAAGCGCGATGGCCTGAGCCTTCACGCGCATCCATAAACTCAACGTCGCGATTCTGGAACAGACGAAACTTCAGCCCTTGCGAGGTGTTGTTCACTTTAGCCGACACCACGGGGTACGGCAACTTGATGTCGTCGGCAAACTCCTGATAGACATCGAGCAGCGAAGTACCCTCGGGAAAACTCTTGGTAGTGTTGTTGTTTTTGCAGCGTATCTGTAGCATGGCGAAAAAATGAAAAATTAAAGATTAAAGACGTATAGGGACTTTCTCTTTGCAAAGATAATGAAAAATCTGAGTAAACGGGCAGAAAACATCACCTTTTTTCATTCATGTGCATCAACTGAATGTCGCATGAAGCGGCAAATCAATTACCTTAAACGCAATTAATTCCGACCAAAAAACATGACAAATCTTTGTCAACTTCATCGCTCAATCTAGAGTGAAAATGAGTGATAAAAGGCGATTTTCATGCTCTTTGCCCTCCACTTTTATGGAGTCGGTTTGTCACTTGTGGCTTCTAAGAGCGTCACATACCACATCTGACGCTGTCACTTCTATCATCTGACGGCCTTACTCCTTATGTGTGACACCCTCAGAAGCCACAAGTGACAACCCAAAAGCATCGTTTTCATCAGTCAATAGTTTGTAAAGAAAACGGAAGTCGTTGATAACCAACGACTTCCAAAAATACCGATTTTTTAGTCTTTTCGCACCAAAATCTTGTTCACATCAAAAAACAGCCCGTTTTTAAGGGTAAAAATTCGGAATTAATTTAACAAATGAAGAATCCTAACATTTCCGAAGAAAAAAAGCATCGTGATTGCGAAAAACCTTCTTTCCCGCAAATCACCCTGACAAGATTCAATTGTTTATCGAAGCCTTATTTTATGGAGTAGCCAGCAAAGCATAGGGAATGTCGTCGCACAACATGGAACACGCCATTTGCTCTTCGGGCAGTTCTTCAACGGGGGAAGAAGGTTGGACTTCGGTAGTCTTTTGAGCCATGAGCGGCTTGTCGTGTTTGGTGACGACGCGCATCTGATAGACTGTATCGCGAACTGTCTTTATTTGCATAACGGTATCGTGCATCACCTGAATGTTTTGTGCCAACGGCTGAGCGTCGGGTTGGGCAATCTTGGAATGAAGACCATAGCCGGCGATGAAGCTGATGAGGCTGGCGGCAATAGCGATGGCGGCCGCAATGCTACGTCGTTGAGGGCGTTGGGAACGCCACGGTTCAACGTCCATACGGTTTTCGACAGCCTGGCGCTGACGGCGGGCCGATTGGATAATCTGTTCGTTAGTGATGTTATTTTTCATATTGCTTGAGTTTTTTGCGGATGATGTTCATTGTTTTGTGGAGTCGAGACTTGACGGTGCCCTCAGGAATGCCGACAATTTCGGCCACCTGCGGGATGGTCAGTTCTTCCTGATAGTGGAGTGAGAAGATGTGGCGCAACGCGGCAGGCAGTTCACTTAAAACCTGCTCGAGGGCTTGGTCGAGGGCGGCAGCATCCAGTTGCACTTCTATGGGTTGTTCTGTCATGGGTTCAGCGTCGAGTGAAGCCAATAGTTGCGCCTCGTAGGCATTGCTGCGGTATTGGTTGCGGCAGAGATTGTAGGCAATGGTGAAGAGCCACGTGCTGACGTTGCGGCCTTCCTGATAACGGATTCTTGATTCGTAAGCGCGAAGGAACACATCGTGTGTAGAGTCGGCTGCCAGTTCCTCGTTGCCCCCCAACTGCATAAAGAAGAAGCCCTTCAACCGACGGGCATAGCGGCGATACAACTCTTCGAAAGCCGTATCGCTGCCACTCGCTGCCCGCGTCATCAGTTGTTCGTCCGTCTGCTGGCGCAGCGGTTTCAGATGGAAGATGCTCATTTCAGGTACGCCTTGAATTCATCAACATAGAAGTTCTCCTTCTCCAGCCGCTCGATGATGTCGGTAAAGATGTCGTGCAGCCACTGATAGCGCTCCTTATTGTGCTGCTTGTAGTAGGGCAACTGATCATGCAATAGTCGCATGTAGTTCATGGCGTAAGCATCGGCATCGCTTGAGAAACGCTGTGTGTTCTTCTTTTCCGGATGGAACGACATGCGCAGATACTCCAGACGGTAGCG
>CACXPX010000053.1 GCA_902769705.1 uncultured Prevotellaceae bacterium | reverse complement strand
CTCGCGATAGTGCTCGTCACCGTTTTTTGCCAATTGCGAAGTGGCAATCAGCTTGTCGGTGATGCCGTTCAGGGCGCTTACTACTACAATGACAGGTTGTTTCCGAGCCTCTGTCTCTACAATTCTCTTTAAGCTTAAAATGCTTTTTACGGAACCTACGGATGTTCCGCCGAATTTCAATACTTTCATTTTATTTTTTTAATATTCGGTTGCCCCTGAACAATAGGGGAGAAACAAAACTGGCCGCAAAGTTACGAATAAAAATGAAGAATGAAGAACGAAGAATGAAGAAATTTTCGTATCTTTGCAAAAATATGTTGACAGATAAGACTCTCGAGAAACTCCGAATACTTGCCGAGTCGGCCAAATATGATGTGTCGTGCTCGTCGAGTGGAACCGTTCGTAGCGGACGTAAAGGCATGGTGGGCAACACAGTAGGAGGGGTTGGCATCTGCCATTCGTTTGCTGATGACGGCCGTTGTATCTCGCTTCTGAAGGTGATGCTCACGAATTATTGCAAATATGATTGCGCCTATTGCATCAACCGTCGCTCGAACGATATCCCTCGGGCAACGCTCTCCGTGAGCGAACTCGAGGAAATCACGATGGAGTTTTATCGTCGCAATTATATCGAAGGCTTGTTCTTGAGCAGCGGCGTCGTACGCAATCCTGATTATACGATGGAGCGGCTGACGGCTATTGTTCGTGATTTGCGGACGGTTCACCGATTCAACGGCTACATCCATTTGAAGAGCATTCCGGGCGCCAGCCGCGAATTGTTGGCCGAAGCTGGCCGTTATGCCGACCGCATGAGTGTGAACATCGAGATTCCGCGTGAAGAATCTCTCAAGCTGTTAGCTCCTGAAAAAGACCATCAGAGCGTTTTCCAACCCATGCAGCTCATTCAGCAGGGAGTGCTCGAAAACAAGGAAGACCGCAAGAAGTTCCGTCATGCTCCGCGTTTTGTTCCAGCAGGACAAAGCACGCAGATGATTGTGGGGGCAACTAAGGAGACCGACCGCGATATTCTCTTCATGTCGTCATCGCTTTACGGACAACCCACCATGCGGCGCGTCTATTATTCAGGCTATGTCAGCGTGAACACTTACGACCCGCGTCTGCCTGTGCTGAAGCAACCGCCCCTCGTTCGTGAAAACCGCCTCTATCAGGCCGATTGGCTCATGCGCTTCTATCAGTTCAAGGTGGATGAGATTGTTGACGATGCTCATGCGAACCTCGACCTCGACGTTGACCCCAAACTAGGATGGGCGCTCCGGCATCCTGAGTTCTTCCCTGTTGACATCAATACGGCTGCCTACGAGCATATTCTTCGGGTGCCTGGCATTGGTGTGAAGTCGGCCAACCTCATTGTCAACTCACGTCGCTTCGGTCGTGTGACGTCCTTTCATTTGAAGAAGATGGGAGTGGTGATGAAGAAGGCCAAGTATTTCATCACTTGCGGCGAACTCACCGATGCTTACTCTCAACCTATTGTCGGCGTTAACGAACTTCATCCCGAGCGTCTGCGGCCTCTGCTTGTTTCGAAAGCACAACAGAAACGTGCCGCCGCCGAACAGCAACTCTCGTTGGAGTTTGAGGATGGATGAAACTCAAGAGGACAGGAGTGAGGTTGTCAGATGTGGCTAATGACGTTGTCAAAGCATACAAGTGACGTTGTCAGAGTGCCCTTATGGTGAAGTAAAATAATTTATTTTACTGACCAAAATAATTTATTTTACTACATCAAAGCAATGCTCTTGCCGTTTCATTCGATAGAAGTGGCAACATCAGAATGATGGAATGAGAGAAAGAAAAAGCCAAAATCGAGCAAATAAAAACGGTGTATCTTTTTCATTTCCTTTTTTTCTTTGTATCTTTGTCGGCATGATAGTTTATACGTTCGACGGCTCGATGGACGGCCTCTTGACGGCTGTGTTCGATGCATACGCTCTTCATCATCAACCTGCCGACCTGATGGTGGCTGGCGGACAACTGCCGTTGTTCTGCGATGAGGTGCATCATGTGGAGACAGATGATGAGAAAGCGGGCCGTGTGTGGACGGGATTGGAGAAACGCTTGTCAGCAGAAGCCGTTCGACTCATCACCGTCAGCTGGCTTTCGGAGCTGAAGGAGTTGCACTCGCCGCTGTTCCATTATATATATAAGGTGTTTCAGCAGCCTGTGGGAGCACGGAGCATCGAACGCAATTTTGCCGACTCGGACGTGCTGGAAGTGACCAATATTGCCCGTCGCGTGATGCACGAGCAGTTGCGCATGAAGCAGTTCATACGGTTTCAGAAGACCAAAGACGGGATTTATCTTGGAGTGGTTTCACCCGACCATAATGTGCTACCGCTCGTCATCAACCATTTCCGCGACCGCTTTGGCGACCAACCTTGGCTCATCTATGATGCAAAACGGCGATACGGCTATTATTTCGATTTGAAAGAGGTGGTGAGAATGACGTTCCAGAACGAGGACGAGTTGCCCTTCAATCTCGAAGACGGGAAGCTTGACGCTGAAGTGCTCAGCAACGACGACCAGCTGTTTCAAGACCTTTGGCGCACCTACTTCAAAGCTATCTGCATTCGCGAGCGCATGAATCCCAAGAAACAGTTGAACGATATGCCTCGCCGCTATTGGAAATACATGACAGAGAAACAATGAAAAAACGAATAACAACCAACATATGAAAACAATGAGGAATTTTCTGATTGCGCTTTTGCTCGCCTCAGCCAGCCTTCCGGCATCGGCACAGGAGAAACGCGATGCGTATGAATATATGGGCGACATTCCCGTCTATGTGGATTCCATTCAGCAGAGCCTTACTTATCCGTTGGCTTGGCGAAATTGCAAAGACCGCATGACGATGAGTGAGTGGCGCCAGGTGGCCCGGCAGAAGGTTTTCGAACTCATGGGACCTCAGCCGCCCCGCCCTGAAAAATGGGACATGAAACTCTTGGCAGAGGAGAAACGCGACGGCTATCGTGCTCAGAAGATTGAGTTCAGCCTCTCGCGATGGTATCGGGTGAAAGCCTATTTGCTGATTCCCGACGCCTCTGCGAAGTTGAAACGTGGGGCGAAGTTGCCAGCTGTCAACCTGCTTCACGATCACGGCGCCCATCTCTTTATCGGCAAGGAAAAGATGATTCGTCCGTTTGATGACGATTCGGTTGTGATTGCCGATGCCGACCGTTGGGTGGAGAACCTCTACGAAGGCCAATATCTCGGCGACTATCTCGCACGTCAGGGATACGTGGTGTTTTCCATAGATGCGCCGTTGTGGGGAGAGCGAGGACGCAAGGAGGGTGTCGACCGCAACCGATACGACATCATTGCCGGCAATATGATGATGCTAGGGCGCAATCTTTGTGCTTTCATGCATTATGACGACATCGTTTCAACCGAGTTTTTGGCTTCGCTTTCGTTTGTTGACAAGAGCCGGATTGGTTGTGCCGGATGCTCGATGGGAGCCTATCGGGCTTGGATGCTCTCAGCTTTGAGCGACGATATTGCAGCTGGGTGTGCCATTTGTTGGATGAACACCACAGAAGACCAACTCACGCTGAAGTATGGTCGGAAGGAGAATGGCGGCTTTGCGAACAGCATTCCGTTGCTCCGCAATTATATGGATTATCCCGATATCGCTTCGTTGGCTGTACCTAAGCCGATGTTGTTCATCTCGGGCGACAAAGACAAACTGTTTCCTGTTCCGGGTGTAGAGAAGGCTTTCGCTCGCATGCATGAAGTTTGGGGCGAGACAGATAGGCTTGAAACGCGAATAGAAGCCCAACCCCACGAGTGCAATCTGAAGAACCAAAGTGACATCCTTTCGTTCTTCGACAAGCATTTGAAGAGCAAGTAGAGAGGGTTGGAAAAGCAAGTGTCGGATTAGAGAAGAAAAGGGATGCGCTGCATTTTTCAAGACGTAAGCGAAACAAAAAAGGATATGACTTGAAAGCCATATCCTTTTTCTTTGTTTATGATGCAACGAAAAACTTATTTCACATCCTTTCCGTAAGATTTCGAGAAATTGAGTTTTCCGCCTTTTGCAGTCACAGTAATCTTGCTGCTTTCCCATTCGGTGATGCTGTTGATGATAGCGGTGTGAGCTGCGTTGCAAGCCTGCTCTACACGGTTAGCAACCTGGAGCTCGGTCTCGGTCAGCGTCAGAGCTCTAACAATCAGTTTGCCGTCAGACTGCTTGTTGCCAACAGTTTTCCAAGCGTTCTCATAAGCAGCCTCAACAGCTGCGAGCTCAGTAGATTTGGGGTTTGTGCTGTTGATTGCCCAGCTGAAAGTGTAGGTCTTGGGAGTGTTGTCGTCGTCATCATCGTCACCACCACAAGAACTGATTACCATAGGAAGGCAGAAGAGCAACATGGCCATCAATGCCTTGATACTAAATTTCATTGTTTTCATTTGTTTTATTTGTTAATTAATGATTGATAAATTCATATTTGTGGGCAAAGATAGTAAAATCCTTTAAGAATCGTGCGGATTTAAGGTTTAAAAGTTATAAAACGGATGATTTTTTTCATATTATATCGATTTTTTCCTAATTTTGCACTATGATTCAAGAACTTCAAATACGCATTCTCCCGCAACAAGCGGCCTCCGAACGTTCCATCATCGACTATGTGTCACGCGAGAAAGGCATCGATGCACGAACCGTTACAGGCGTGCGTGTGTTGCGCCGTTCCATTGACGCCCGCCAACGCACGATATTTGTGAATCTTCTCGTGCGCGTATATATAAATGAGGTGGCTCAAGACGACGAGTATGCCAGAACCGAATACCCCGATGTGTCAGGGCGTCCAGCTGTGATTGTCGTGGGTGCGGGGCCTGGAGGCTTGTTTGCCGCCTTGCGTCTGATAGAATTGGGTTTGCGTCCCATCGTCTTGGAACGCGGAAAGAATGTGCACGACCGCAAACGCGACTTGGCTCAAATCAGCAAGACCCACAAGGTTGACGCCGAGAGCAACTATTGTTTCGGCGAGGGTGGAGCAGGTGCCTATAGCGACGGAAAACTCTACACCCGTTCGAAGAAACGCGGCTCAATAGAGAAAATCTTGAATGTCTTTTGCCAGCACGGCGCCAGTACGTCTATTCTCTGCGATGCTCATCCGCATATAGGCACCGACAAGCTGCCTCGTGTGATAGAGAACATGCGCAACACCATTCTGCGATGTGGTGGAGAGGTGCATTTCCAAACTCGCATGACTCGCTTGTTGTTGGAAGCCGACGAGACTCATAACGGCCAACGTGTTGTTGGTGTGGAAGCCGTCAGCCAACTTCCAGCCCCCGACACCCAGCGCTCGTTCTGCGGTCCTGTGATTCTTGCTACAGGGCATAGTGCGCGCGATGTATACCGCTATCTCTCGGAAGCAAAGATACAGATGGAGGCGAAGGGTATTGCTGTTGGCGTGAGGTTGGAGCATCCTGCTGAACTCATCGACCAGATACAATACCACAACCGCAACGGACGCGGGCAATATCTGCCAGCTGCCGAATACTCGTTCGTTACCCAAGTTGATGGTCGTGGCGTCTATTCGTTCTGCATGTGTCCGGGTGGGTTTGTCATTCCGGCTGCCACAGGTCCGCAACAGATTGTCGTGAACGGCATGAGCCCCAGCAACAGGGGAACGGCGTGGTCGAATTCGGGAATGGTGGTTGAGTTGCGCCCCGAGGATTTGGAAACGATGGGGATGGAGAATGGCGGAGAAGACGAAGCTTTGAAGATGATGCGGTTCCAAGAGCAGCTGGAGCGAACCACTTGGCAACAGGGAAACATGCGGCAGACGGCTCCTGCCCAACGTATGGCCGACTTCGTGAACAACCGCCTTTCGTATGACTTGCCCAAGAGTTCATATTCGCCCGGACTCATCAGCAGTCCTCTGCATTTCTGGCTACCGCCGTTTGTAGGCAAGCGATTGCAAGAAGGATTCAAGAAGTTCGGCCAGATGAGTCATGGATTCCTCACCAACGAAGCGGTGATGATTGCCGTAGAGACACGCACTTCGGCTCCTGTGCGCATTGTGCGCCATCTCGAGACGTTGCAGCATGTGGAGGTGGGCGGCTTGTTCCCATGTGGAGAGGGAGCCGGCTATGCTGGAGGAATAGTCTCGGCTGGTGTCGATGGCGAGCGTTGTGCAGAGATGTGCGCGGCGTATTTGGCCGTTTAGAGATGAAGAATTGTTATAAATATAAATGAAAAAGATTGTTTTATCATTACTTGTTTTTGGGGTAACAACAGGAGTTTTCGCACAAGAGCGAAGGAACGCTCTTTATGGTGAGTTGGCAGGTGCGTCAAATGGCGTTGGTGTGAATTTCGAATCGCGTTTCAGCAAAACGTCTCCATTCGGTTGGCGAGCAGGTCTGGCTTGGGGATATGGCGAGTCGGACTTTGCTTTTGGCGATTCCGAGTCGTTGCGTGCTTATACCGTTCCTCTTGGCGTGAATTGGCTGATAGGGAAGGGTAGGAGCAAGTTTGAGTTGGGAGCTGGCGTCAGCTTGGGATTATACAATCTGCATCGCAAGTCCTACGACTATCAGCTGATAGGTTATGTGGAGGCTTCCGATGGCACAAAAATTCCCTATTATGAGGGTGTTCCTCATACCGACAAAAGCAACAAGTTCGGTTATTTTCTTTTTGGCGACATCGGCTATCGTCATGTTTCCCGCAAGGGATTCTTGTTTCGCGCCGGTATCAGCCCTTCATTTAATTTCGATGATAGTCACGGGGTTAGCAAAGTTTTCTTCTTCCCTTATTTGGGATTCGGCTATTCGTTCTAATCTTTCCTATCCTTTGTAAATCGGCCTTCACTCGTGATGATAGGGTTCACCCTTGATGATGGTGCACGCCCGATAGAGTTGCTCCACAAAGAGCAACCGCACGAGTTGGTGGCTGAACGTCATCTGTGAAAGGCTAACCTGCTCGTTGGCGCGTTCGTAAACGGCTTTTGAGAAGCCATAAGGACCGCCAATGACGAATATCAGCCTGCGCACAGTGCTCTGCTTGCGTTGAAGCCAATCGGCAAACTCAACGCTACGGAACTCTTTGCCGTGTTCGTCGAGCAACACAAGCAAGTCGCCCGGCAGAACGCGTTGCAGAATCAGCTCACCCTCGCGACCTTTCTGTTGTTCCTCCGACAAGCTTCGGGTGTTCTTCAGTTCGGGAATGACCGTCAGCGAAAAAGGCAGATAGTGCAGAATGCGCTCCACATACTCGTTGATGCACGCGTCGATATGCTTGTCGGTGGTCTTTCCCACCATAATCAGTTCAGCTTTCATCGGTTATATTCGTCTTTGCGTTTCGGATTCATCGGAAACCATCCCTTTTCTACACGTCTCTTCTGAGCGAACAACTCGCCGATGCTCCACAAAAGCGAAGCACCCACAACGCCGATGATGGCCGACCAAAACACGTCGGCAACGAAGAATGCACCTATCAGACTTGCCAACCCAAGCAATAGGAACACCCACCAATAGCGTGTTCCAGAATGATACTCAACCTTGATGACCAACGGGTGGAAAAATCCGATGACAAGAAAAGTGCAAATGGCAATAATGACGCCCGTAAAATGTAGTTGCATGATGGTTTTGTACGAAAATTTCGACAAAGGTACGAAAAAATCATGTGTTTTTTCCAAAAATCGATAATTTTGTTTTGTATTGTCATGTTTTATGCTTATATTTGCAATCAAATGTATCATTTAAAAACACAACAATGTATTGATTATGGAAAATAACGCAGCTTTAATCGCCCAATGCGAAGAACGGGCTAAGCAGTGGCTGTCTCCTGCTTTCGACGAAGAGACACGCAAGGAAGTGCAAGCCATGTTGGACAACGACGACAAGTCGGCGCTCATCGACGCTTTCTATCGCGATTTGGAGTTCGGTACTGGCGGCTTGCGCGGTATCATGGGAGCCGGCACCAACCGCATGAACATCTATATCGTGGGTATGGCCACACAAGGCTTTGCCAACTATATCCTGAAAGCCTTCCCCGGCCGTAAAGACCTCTCGGTGGTGGTGGGACACGACTGCCGCAACAACGGACGCCTGTTTGCCGAAACCGTAGCCAACATCTTCTCGGCCAACGGCATTAAGGTCTATCTCTTCGAGAGCCTTCGCCCCACACCCGAAATCTCGTTTGCCATCCGCCAGCTCGGTTGCCAGGCAGGTGTGAACGTCACAGCCAGCCACAACCCCAAGGAGTATAACGGCTACAAGGCCTATTGGGACGACGGCGCACAGGTGCTCGCTCCGCACGATGTGGGTATCATCAACGAGGTGAACAAGGTGACCATTGCCGACGTGAAGTTCGAAGGCAACGAAGACCTCATTCAAATCATCGGAGGTGAGATGGACTGGGACTATCTGCAGGCTGTGAAAGAGGCTATGGTGGACCAAGACGTCATCCTTCGCAACAAAGACCTCAACATCGTCTATTCGCCCATGCACGGAACAGGACGCGTCATCATCCCCGAAGCCCTGCGCTCGTGGGGATTCCAGAACATCCACGTGGTGCCCGAGCAGATGGTCATCGATGGCAACTTCCCCACCGTTGTCTCGCCCAACCCCGAGAATGCTGAAGCTATGACGCTGGGAATGAAGCTCGGAACCAAGCTGAATGCCGATCTCGTTATTGCCAGTGACCCCGATGCCGACCGTCTTGCCATCGTCTGCCGCAACCCGAAGGGCGAGTGGGAGATTCTGAACGGCAACCAGACGTGCATGATGTTCTGCTGGTATATCATCGCCAACAAGAAGAAGCTCGGACAACTCAAGGGCAACGAATTCATCGTGAAGACCATCGTCACCACTGAGGTGATTGCCGAGATTGCCAAGAAGAACGGCGTTGAATACCGCGACTGCTACACGGGCTTCAAGTGGATTGCCAACGAGATTCGTGAGAGCGAAGGCGTGAAGAAGTACATCGGAGGTGGTGAAGAGTCGTTCGGATTCCTGCCGTTCGACAAGGTTCGCGACAAAGACTCCCCAGCCAGCATCTGTCTCATCTGCGAGATTGCCGCTTGGGCAAAAGACAACGGCAAGACGCTCTACGACTTGCTGATGGACATCTACTTGGAGTATGGATTCTCGAAAGAGTTCACCATCAACGTCGTTCGCCCGGGAAAGACTGGTGCCGACGAAATCAAGCAGATGATGGAGAATTTCCGCAACAATCCGCCCACCGAGCTCGGAGGCTCCGAGATTTGCCTGTGGAAGGATTGGCAGAAGCTCGAGGCACGCAAGGCCGACGGAACTGTAGAGAAACTCGTTCAGCCCGCCACCAGCAACGTGCTCCAGTGGTTCTGCACCGACGGCACGAAGGTGAGTGTGCGTCCTTCAGGAACCGAACCCAAGATCAAGTTCTACATCGAGGTGAAAGACGCCACGATGAAGTGCGCCGGCTGCTATGAGCGTTGCTCAGCTGCTGCAGTCGAGAAGATTGAAGCCATCAAGAAAAGTCTGAAACTCGATTAACCCCATTCCTCCCTCAGGAATGGAATAGAAAGGTGGAAGCAGCAATGTTTCCATCTTTTTTTTGCCCACAAAAAGAGGGAGTGGAAACGCTGAAGAAACGATTGCACAGGCAAATGTCGCTTTCAACGCTTCCACTCCCCTTTAAGCCTTCTCAGGGAGACGGAGGCTTACTATTATTTCAGAATCTTGTTCACCAGCGTAACCACATCCGTGACATCCACATGGCCGTCGCCGTTCAAGTCGTATGACGTTCCTGTCTGACTGGTCTCAAACACAGCGAGCATATCGAAGCTATCTTGCGTATTCTGAATATCATTATACGAAAGGGTGAAGGAGTATGAACCATCGTCGTTCTTCACCAATCGGCTTTCCTGCTGGATGTCAACTGAGTTCATACCGATGTCGAAGCGTATTAGTTCTTCACCATTCATGGGTATAAACTTGATAATGTAAGTCTCTCCAT
>CACXPX010000052.1 GCA_902769705.1 uncultured Prevotellaceae bacterium | reverse complement strand
AGTAGGCTTCGAAAGGCAGGACTAATGTCCCTTTACGCCCTTTCACCATTCCCGACGTTCCGTCGCCCATTCCCGCTGACGCGCCTACCCGTAGCCTTTCCCGTAGCCTTTCCCATTATACCCTTTAGACTTCAACTTGCGAAAGTTGATTAATTTATAATTACCGCACCCTCTTGTTTCTTGCCATCCATCATGATTCGGAGGGGGTGGTCGAAGCGCACGTGGCGCACGAAACGCGTCTCTTCAACAGCCGGCATCTGGTCGAGCAAGTCTTTGCGGAAGACGCCCTGCCCCGTGTTGGTGTCGATGGTGAAATAGCCCACGCCGAACGACGTGAGGTTCTGGAAGAAGTGCGTGCCTTGCGAGGGATCCACCCGATAGTTCTTCAACGCCACCTCGACGATGACACGTGCCCCAGAGATGTGGGGCCACTTCACGGGAATGCCCAGCCAATAGTCGGACGAACCCCATCGACCGGGACCGCAAAGCACGTAGCCCGTGCCTTCGGCGAGGAACTTGCGGTTGATCCTCTCGATGTCGTCAGCTATGGCGGGATTGTTCATCGCCGTGAAGTCGTCATCCGTCTTCACATAGACCACATCCACCACGTCTTCGCTGATACCGTGTCCCAGCGACATATGCGAGCGCAGCAGGCATTTCTCGTCGGGTATGGCGGCCACATCTTCGTCAAGCATCTGCTTGGAATCGACGATGGGGCGTATCTGGAGCAGATAGAAGTCGCCCAAGCCTTGCTCTCCTCTCTCCTCTCTATTATTTAAATTGCATGCGAACTCAATCTCCACAGGACGCTTCATGGCCTCAGAGCCATACTTCATCGACATCTGCAACAACTCGGGCAAGGGGAACACCCCTTGCTGGAGCACGCCGCTGAAGGTGATGACCTTGCGCCCACCCTCGTAGATGCCGTCGCGAATCATTTGGTCATACGGGTCGTAGGTGGAGGCGATGCCAGCCAACGACTGGTCTTTGTCGGCCTCCTTCACCTTCAGGTTCAGGATATTGAAGCCGTCGTCCACCTTGAAGTCCTCGCCCGTATGTTTCAAGTCTAGGGCATAGAACTTGGTCTGTGTCTCCTTCAAGGCGATGTCGAGCTCACTCGTCTGCAGCACCTGATGGGGATGATAGGGCGACACGCGCAAAGTCTGCCCACCGTCGACGATGTATTTTCCCAATCCCAAAGCCAGCGAGGCGATGCCGTCTTCAGCCTGTTCGTCGCCAATGGGATAATAGTTGAGCGAGCGCAACACTCCGCTGAAGTTGGGATAGAAGCGGTCGCCATATTGCTTTCCGACAACAGCCTGCAGGATAACGGCCATCTTCTCCTGGTCGATGACGTTGGAGGTGGCGGTCATATAGGCTTTCGAGTCGCGATAGTAAACCGATGCATAGACGCCCTTGATGGCACAGGCAAGCATCTGGAGCATGGCATATTTGTCGTCGAGGAAAGGAATCATGTAGGTGCTGTAGATGCCGGCAAAAGGCTGATAGTGGGCATCTTCGAGCAGCGAACTGGAGCGCACGGCTATAGGGCAACGTGTGGCTTCGAAGAAGGTGAAGAAGTCAGCCACGAGTGTGTCGGGAAGTTGCGCCCGCAGGAAATGCTGCAATATCTCTTCGTCGCTGGCGTCGCTTAGGGCTATGGGATAGAGATTGTTCTTTTCCATGAACTCATCGAAGATGTCGGTGCAGAGCACCACCGTCTTCGGAATCTGTACCGTCACGCCCGGGAACTGCCGGAACTGCGGGTGGCGTTTCACCACGCTGTCGAGGAAAGCCAAACCACGTCCCTTGCCGCCCAGCGAGCCGTCGCCAATGCGGGCGAAGTGGGAAAAGCGGTCGAACTTCCCACGGTCGAAGACAGCCACAATACCAAGGTTCTTCATGTGGCGGTATTGCACGATGGCGTCGTAAATGATCTTGCGATGGGCATCGACATCCTGAAGTTTGTGCCACGTGATGTCTTTCAGGAACTTGGCCACAGGGAAGATGGCACGCGCCGTGAGCCAACGGCTCATGTGGTTGCGCGAGATGTGGTAGAGCATGGAGTCGCGCGGAATCTTGAAGATATTGTCCTGCAACTCCTTCAGATTGTGAATGCGCATGATTTCCTGACGCGTCGTGGGGTCGCGGAAGATGAAGTCACCGAAGCCCATGTGCTCTTCGAGCAGATGACGCAAGTCGATATTCATGGTCTTCGAATGCTTGTCGACAAAGCGGAAACCCTCAGCCTCAGCCTGCAGACGATTCACCGTCTCGGCACTCTCCATGATGAGTGGCACGTATTCGTCGTGTGCACGGATGGCCTTGAGCAGCCGGATGCCCGCGTCGGCGTCTTTCTCCTGAGCTATACCCTCCTTGTCTTGCGGAGTGAGGGGGAAGCGCGCATCGCTGATGACGCCCAGCGTGTTGCCGCTGTACTTTGTATAGAGTTGCCAAGCCTCCTCGTAGTTGCGCGCCAACACCACTTTGGGTCGTCCGCGCATGCGCAAGGTAGCCGAGTGGGGATTCAGCGCCTCGGTGGAGAACCGCTGGCTCTGCACCAAGAGGAAACTATAGAGATTGGGCAGGATGCTGCTGTAGAAACGTATGCTGTCTTCCACGAGCAGAATCATCTGCACGCCAGCCTCCTGGATGTCGTGCTCCAGATTCATCTTGTCTTCTATGAGCTTGATGATGGAAAGAATGAGGTTGGTGTTGCCCAACCAGCAGAAGACATAGTCGAAGATGGAGAGGTCTTCATTCTCCATGCGGCGCGTGATACCGTGCGAGAAGGGCGTCAGCACCACGCAGTGGATGTCGGGGAAACGGCCCTTGATGGCTCGCGCCACGGTAAAAGCATCGTTGTCGGCATTACCTGGCATACAAATCACCAAGTCCACATTCGTGGTCTGCAACACGTCCTCAGCCTCTTCGATTGTAGACACCTGCGTGAAAGTGGGCGGATAACGCAATCCCAACTCCATGTATTCGTTGTAGATTTTCTCCTCCACGCGTCCGTCGTCTTCCAACATGAAGGCGTCGTAGGGGTTGGCCACTATCAACACATTGTAGATGCGGCGCATCATCAGGTTGACGAACGTCACGTCTTTCAAAAGGAACTCATTCCACTCCTGCGGAATATTGCTTGTATTGCTCATAGGGTTCTTCTAGTAAATCCTCTTTCTTTTCTTATGCAAAGATACGAAAAATCTGCAAAAGCACAACGAGTTTCGGAAACTTTTCGTAGCATAGCTGACGAATTGAAAGACATAAAAGGGAAACCCCTATCGTTGTTTAGGGTTTTCCCCTATGTTTACAGAGATTAAATGACTATATTCGTGGCGTGAATAACTAAAAACGTTAGATTATGAAAAAGTATCTGGTTTCAATGGCATGTGCCCTCTTGGCAGCGGTGGCACTAAATGGGTGTGCAACATCAAAGGAGAATGCTGCAAGTAAAACTGAGCAGTCAGCGAGAGTGAAGGCTGCACTGGCCGAAAGGCATTACAAGATAGTAGTGAACTCGATGGCAGACCTGAGCGAGAGCGACGAAAAAAGAAGTCCGCAATTACTGAGTAACTATTTGCTAGAGGTGAGAAATGACTCGCTAATCTCATCTCTGCCATCGTACGGATATAATCAGATCCTAGGTGAAGCAGGTGTAGGTACGGGGGGACTGAGACTCTATGAACCAATCAGTAGTTACCAAGAGGAACTGACGAAGAAAGGCAAACGGCATATAGAAATAAGTGTGGAAAAAAATAATGACACTCATAAATTTGTGATTGAGGTGGCCGCCAATGGTAATTCACACATTACTGTGCGCTCCCTACGGCGGGAACGTATTTCGTTTTCTGGTAATATGATGCTTGATTAACACCCGTTCTCTACCTTGGAGAAATCAGGACTAAGGGTTATTGGGAAAGTTGCAGCTAAATCTTATCCAAGAGACATATTTTTATGAGAAATCATGACATATGTAAGGCGTAATGCAGATTTTTTCGTAAATTTGCAAGCAAAATTCTTAAACCGACTATCAAATGGACAAGAAACTACGCATGGCCTCACTCTGTGTGCAGGCAGGCTACAAAGCCAAAAACGGAGAACCCATCGAGTTGCCTATCATCCAAAGCACCACTTTCAAGTATGACAACTCTGACGAGATGGCCCAACTCTTCGACTTGAAGAAAGAGGGATATTTCTACACCCGTCTGCAGAACCCCACCAACGACGCTGTGGCGGCAAAGATTGCTGCGCTGGAAGGCGGTGTGGGCTGTGTGCTGACCAGTAGTGGGCAGGCTGCCAACTTCTATGCCGTGTTCAACATCTGTGAGGCAGGCGACCACATTGTCACCTCTAATGAAATATATGGTGGTACGTACAATCTCTTCGGCGTGACGCTGAAGAAACTGGGCATCGAATGCACTTTCGTCTCACAGGACGCCAGCGAGGAAGAGATACAGGCTGCCTTCCGCCCGAACACGAAGGCACTCTTCGGTGAGACCATCTCGAACCCAGGTTGTGCCGTGCTCGACATCGAGAAATTTGCCAAAATCGCCCACAAGAATGGTGTGCCCCTCATCGTGGACAACACCTTCGCCACACCCGTCAACTGCCGCCCGTTTGAATGGGGCGCTGACATCGTCACCCACTCCACCACGAAATATATGGACGGTCTGGCCACTCAGGTGGGCGGATGTGTGGTGGACAGCGGCAACTTCCCTTGGATGGAGCATGCCGACAAGTTCCCCGGCCTGTGTACACCCGACGAGTCGTATCACGGGCTGACCTACGTGAAAGCTTTCGGGAAAATGGGATACACCACGAAACTTGTTGCCCAACTGATGCGCGACCTTGGCTCTATTCCCGCTCCACAAAACTCGTTCTTGCTGAACATGGGACTGCAGACGCTGCACCTGCGCGTGGCTCAACATTGCAAGAACGCTCAGCGCGTGGCCGAGTTCCTAAACGACAACGAGAAAGTGGCTTGGGTTCATTACTGTGGTCTGAAAGACGATGCCAACTATGAACTCGGACAGAAATATCTGCCCAACGGTTCGTGCGGTGTCATCGCCTTCGGACTGAAAGGCGACCGTGAGACGGCCATCAAATGGATGGACTCGCTGCAGATGATTAACATCGTAACACATGTGGCCGACGCTCGCACCTGCGTGCTCCACCCCGCCAGCCACACCCATCGCCAACTCTCTGAGGAACAACTGCGCGAGGCTGGCATCGCTCCCGACCTCATTCGTCTCTCGGTAGGCATTGAGGATGTAGAGGACATCCTTGATGACATTCGTCAGGCACTTGACAAAATCTGACCGCAAGGCAACAATCCTATTAAAGTGGCGTTTTATCATATGAAACGCCACTTTATTTTTGGGACAATAGAAAGCTGAAGACCCATCGGGGTTGTTCTCACCGGCAACGGATGAACAAAAGAAAGGAAAAGGAGGAAAATAGTTGCATTTTTATTTGGAAGTTTCAGGATTTTGGGCTATATTTGCGGTGTAAAGTTGACAAATTGCCAGAAAACGCAACAATTGATAACCTAAATAATGTATTATTACTATGGAAGTTGGAAAAATCATCCAAGACCTGGAACACAAGCATCCGGGCGAGCCTGAATACCTACAGGCTGTCAGAGAAGTGTTGGAATCAATCAAAGACGTCTACAACCAGCATCCCGAATTCGAGAAGGCGAAGCTGATTGAGCGGTTGGTGGAGCCAGAGCGCATCATCACGTTCCGTGTGCCTTGGACCGACGACAAGGGTGAGGTGCATGTGAACCTAGGCTACCGCGTGCAATTCAACTCGGCCATCGGCCCCTACAAGGGCGGATTGAGATTCCACCCGTCGGTGAACCTTTCTATCTTGAAGTTCCTAGGCTTCGAACAGACATTCAAGAACGCACTCACAACGCTGCCAATGGGTGGTGGCAAAGGTGGAA
This sequence comes from uncultured Prevotellaceae bacterium, assembly GCA_902769705.1. Taxonomy (GTDB): domain Bacteria; phylum Bacteroidota; class Bacteroidia; order Bacteroidales; family Bacteroidaceae; genus Prevotella. The sequence goes on along the minus strand of CACXPX010000052.1, from coordinate 4,093 downwards.
GCGACTTCTCCATCCGTGGACGCAGTGATGCTGAGGTAATGAGATTCTGCCAAGCTTTCATGACAGAACTATATCGCCACATCGGCCCTGACGAAGATGTGCCAGCAGGCGACATCGGTGTGGGTGCACGTGAAATTGGCTACCTCTTCGGCATGTACAAGAAGCTGACGCACCAATTCCAAGGGGTACTGACGGGCAAGGGTCTGGAATTTGGCGGCTCGCGCATCCGTCCTGAGGCAACGGGCTATGGCGCCATCTACTTCGTTCAGCACATGTTGCACGACAAGGGACTTGACATCAAAGGCAAGACCATCGCCTTGAGCGGATTCGGCAACGTGGCATGGGGGGCCGCAAAGAAGGCTACTGAGCTGGGAGCAAAGGTGATTACCATCAGCGGTCCTGACGGCTACATCTTCGATCCTGCCGGTCTAAATGCCGAGAAGATTGAATATATGTTGGAACTGCGCGCCAGCGGCAACGATGTGTGCCAGCCCTATGAGGAGGAATTCGAGGGTTCTACATTCTTCGAAGGTCGCAAGCCGTGGGAGCAGAAGGCCGACATCTATCTGCCTTGCGCCACACAGAACGAGCTGAATGGTGCAGACGCCGACAACATTTTGGCCAACCAACCGTTGTGCGTGGCCGAAGTATCAAACATGGGATGCACCGCAGAGGCTGCCGAAAAGTTTGTGGCAACGAAGACGCTCTTCGCTCCTGGTAAAGCCGTGAATGCCGGTGGCGTGGCCACAAGCGGACTGGAGATGACACAAAACTCGATGCGTCTGAGTTGGAGCAACAAGGAGGTGGATGAGAAACTGCACTACATCATGGCATCAATTCACGAGCAATGCGTGAAATACGGCAAGCAGCCCGACGGTTATATCGACTATGTGAAGGGTGCCAACGTGGCAGGATTCATGAAGGTGGCCAACGCTATGATGGCGCAAGGCATCGTATAGGCTTGTGGTCTTGCTCATACAATAAAAACGGAGATTCTGCGTTATTATAACAGAAATGATTACTAACCAGAATCACATGACGGGAGAAAACAAGAAACAAAGCTTTCTACGCATTACTGACATTTATAGAACAGGCACATTGTTGCTGTGTCTGTTCTATAATTGTTTATTCAACCCATTGGGATACTTGTTGGGGGAGAAAACTTCAATTGCCAATTGCCAATTGTCAACGGTTCACGCCCAGACCATCAAAGGAAAAGCGACATTCTACTCGAAACGCGCTACGGGTTCAAGAACAGCCAATGGCGAACGGCTCCATCACGACAGCCTTACTTGTGCCCACAGGACGTTCCCCTTCAACACAATGCTGCGTGTGAAAAACCCAGCCAACGGGCGTGAAGTGGTAGTGCGCGTGACCGACCGTGGTCCATTCATTCGCGGACGCATCATCGACCTTTCGTGGCGTGCAGCCAAGGAACTGGGCATCATCGCGCAAGGCGTGGCGATGGTGGAAGTGGAGAACCTTGGGAAAGCCGGTAAACCCATCATCATGAAAAACGAAGAGGAAGACCAGGAGAAGAACCGTCTGCCTGATTTCGAATTCGACATCACAGGAGCTGGCTATAGTTTCATCGACGAATGGAAGGAACGCCAGCAGACCACCAAAAAACTTCCTGAAGGAAAAAACGAAAAAAAAGAAGACGCCACTGAATGGAGCGACGTCTTCGACCGATTGGAATATCTGCACAGATAAAGACACGGCATATGCTGCGCCTTCACCGTTTTAGGGATATCATCTTCTTGTGGGGATGCTGAACTCGCTGATTTTCGAGATGGCCTTTGTCCCCTGCAACACCGACACACAGATTTTCGCAGTACCATCTTTCAAGCGGTTGTCAGCCTTCACCATTGCTGTATAACGGATGCCCTTGTGTGGGTCGATACGTTCGACATGCATATTGGGCGAGATGAAAATGTGTTTGTTGCCCAAAGCTTCAACGACGGTGGGTTGCACGTCATAAACCGGTTGTGAGCTGTGGTTATACACTTCGAAAATCACCTTGCACAATTCACCACGACTGATGACATTGTCTTGGTTGTCATCAACAAAACGGGCATTGCGCACCTCCAACGCCGGAGTATACTCCAAGCCATAAGCCAGCTCTTCCACACTTGAAGAACTAGGCATGACAGTTGTGGGGGCCTGAGCACTATAGTTGCCCGTATAGTCGCTGCTCGTGAAATCATAAATGCGGTCGTCGCCACTATTGGTGGAGTCGAAACCACTTCCATAATTGTCATTTTGCGGATAGTCATAATCCGATGAGTGACGACGGGCGGCATTCTGCTGGGCTTTTCGCTCCATAACTTGCTGATAGTGGTCGTGGACTTCTTGTGCATCACGTTTATCCTTTGCAGCACCGATAGCGCCTCCGATAATAGCACCGCCTGCCATACCGACAATCGTTCCGATGTCGGAACCACGAGGTCCATCACTGATTCCGCCAATAGCTGAGCCGAGAATGGAACCAAGATAGGAACCTGTGTAAGCCCCTGCACCTGTGTATGAGTCGCAGCTGCTGGCCAATAGCGCAGCACACACTGCATAGACGAAAACCTTTTTCATATTACAAGTTTTATTTATCTGTGTGCAAAGATAAACAATTTTGACTACATGCAAATGAAGATTTCCCTAATTTAACATAGGGAATTCCCTAAAACACCAATCCAAAAGAATGGCATACAAAAAAATGCCCCCGACCAACAATGGTCGGGAGCACTATCTTCAAGATTGAAAATTCAGATGATGAATTATTCAGCTTGTGCCTCTTCAGCAACGGGAGCCTCTTCAGCTGCAGGAGCCTCAACAGGAGCCTCAGCCTTGGTCGACTTGCGTGAGCGACGAGTCTTCTTGGCAGCTGCCTTCGGAGTCTTAGCCATGTTCTCATCGAAGTCAACGAGCTCGATGAATGCCATATCAGCACCGTCACCCAAACGGCTGCCCAACTTGATAACGCGAGTGTAGCCACCAGGACGGTCGCCCACCTTGGGGCCTACAACACCGAACAACTCTTTCAGAGCTTCCTTGTTCTGCAAGTAGCTGAACACAACACGACGATGATTCATCGACTGAATCTTGTCGCCATTGTTCTCGTCTTTAGCACGCGTAATCAGCGGCTCAACATATTTCTTGAGTGCCTTTGCCTTGGCGAGGGTCGTAGTGATTCTTTTGTGCATGATCAGCGAGATGGCCATGTTGGCAAGCATAGCCTGGCGGTGGTCAGCAGTACGACCCAGATGTTTGAATTTCTTTCCGTGTCTCATTTTTTGTTTTTTTCTTTAAGGAATGCAGGAGATTCGGAAACCCCACTTAGGTTTCCCGAATTTACTCCTTTTCCAGTTTATACTTTGAAATATCGGTTCCAAACGACAGATTCAGACCTTCGAGCAAATCATCAAGCTCAGAAAGCGATTTCTTACCGAAGTTGCGGAACTTGAGGAGGTCAGTCTTGTTGTACTGAACCAAGTCGCCCAAAGTCTCCACATCAGCAGCCTTCAAGCAGTTGAGGGCACGAACAGAGAGGTTCATGTCTACAAGCTTGGTCTTCAGCAACTGACGCATGTGGAGGACTTCCTCGTCGAACTCTTGGTTAGTCTCCTGATCAGGATTCTCAAGTGTGATCTTCTCATCAGAGAAGAGCATGAAATGATAAATCAAGATCTTTGCAGCCTCTTTCAGTGCATCTTTCGGGTGGATGGAACCATCCGTAGTGACTTCGATGACGAGCTTGTCGTAGTCGGTCTTCTGCTCGACACGATAAGGCTCGACAGCATATTTCACATTACGAATTGGGGTGTAGATAGAATCGATTGGAATTACGTTGACATCAGTGCAGAACTCACGATTCTCATCGGCGAGGACATATCCACGACCTTTATTGATGGTGAGATCGATCTGCATTGAAGCTTTGGCATCTAAATGACAAATCACCAAATCGGGGTTTAACACTTCAAATCCAGTCAGATACTTACCGATATCACCAGCTTTGAATTCGGTGGAATTCTCTACGGTGATACTAACTTTCTCATTCTCGAATTCTTCTACTACTTGCTTGAATCGAACTTGTTTGAGA
>CACXPX010000051.1 GCA_902769705.1 uncultured Prevotellaceae bacterium | reverse complement strand
GCGGGGCCCCACCTCTTCCCATCCCGAACAGAGAAGTTAAGCCCGCCTGCGCCGATGGTACTGCGATGCAATGCGGGAGAGTAGGTGGCCGCCTTTTTTCAAGAAGAGCCTATATGGCATGAGTGACCCTGAGGATAACATTTCCTCGGGGCCGCTTTTTTGTTAATGAATCTATAGGAAACTATGTCAATTAAAAGGATATTTGTATGGCTGTTCCGAATCCGTTATGTTCGTGGGTTTGGAGTGCAGTCTCCGTCGGCTTATCGGTTCATCCGATATGTCATTAACGAGCATTATCCTTATTATGCATATAATGACCTGAAAGATTGTTCTTCTGCATTGACTAACAATGAGCTGCGGCTTTATAGGTTGTATTTCCGCCTTTCCAATTATATGCAGGCTTCAACCTGGATAGATTGTAGTACCAAGAATAATGATGTTATTCGGAAATATGTCAATTCTGGTTCAGTTAACACACAGTTTTTGTATTGTGATTCTGTGTCTTCGATATCTGATTTTGATGTTTTGCGAGTGAATTGTAATCAACTTGACCATGAAGGATTCGAACATTTGATCTCTATTGCTTCATCGCATTCCATGTTGATTATAGAGGGCATTTATTCAAGTAAGAACTCAAAGGAATTATGGAAAAAGATAGTTGATGATGAACGGACAGGTATTACTTATGATCTTTATGATTGTGGCCTAGTGTTTTTTGACAAGAAAAAATATAAACAAAATTACATTGTTAACTTCTGATTAAAGACGCTGGACATGAATGATACAGGAGCGTGATACTAAATATGAGGGTAACAAATGCGCTTTTTGAAGAAAAAATGTGAATTGCATATGAAAAAAGTTGCTAAAATCCTTGGTAATAAAAAATAATTTACTATTTTTGCGCATCTTTTTGAAACGCATTAAACTTAATAAACTATGTATTGGACACTAGAACTAGCTTCGAAACTTGAAGATGCACCTTGGCCTGCAACAAAAGATGAGTTGATTGACTATGCAATCCGCTCGGGTGCGCCACTTGAAGTGTTGGAAAATTTGCAGGAAATTGAAGATGAAGGCGATGTTTACGAAAGCATCGAAGATATTTGGCCCGATTATCCTACGAAAGAAGACTTTCTATTCAACGAGGATGAATATTAGAAGAAACAAGCGATGAAGCATAGAGTTTCATCGCTTGTTTCCTTTTTATGCTTAACAGCTGTTTATTTCATCCTTTTCAAAAGTTTCGCCACAGCTTCTACGTCTAAAGGGAAGTCGAGGACTTTGTACAATGTGCCGTCGCGGCTGAAGACGATGTTGGTGGGGAAACCCTGAACACCCAGATATTCCTCGACAGCTTTTTGCTGGTCTTCGGGCAAGTTGTAGTGGACTACATTCTTCCCAGCCACCTTATACTCTTTGATGACATTCTTCCAGCTTTGGTCATTGCTGCGGTTGGCGAGATAGAGATAGATGATGTCAAAGTCTTTCAGTCGTTCATATTCTTCCTGACAATGTGAGAGCTGGGCCTTGCAGGGACCGCACCACGTGCCCCACACGTCAAGGAGGATGATTTTTCCTTTGTAGGGTTCGATAATCTTTTGGAATATCTTTTTTCCATCACTCATGCCTTTTACGATATCGTTCGACTTGAAATTGTCTTCGTTGTCCAGCATGAAATTGCTCAGTTGCTCGTATTTGTCATTCAAGGCATGAACAGCACTTAGTGCAGCGGGAGTATGGATGTGCTTGTCGGCAAAGTCGATAACAACTTTGCCGAGAGGCTTGCACTCGCCCCTCAGTGAGTGGCAGAAATAGCGGCAGAGAAAGATGTCCTGCGTGGTCTGTGTCCATCCCCAGGCGTTCATCTCGGGCAGCAAATACTCCAAGTCGCGCAGCATGAACTTGGTATTGGCATAATCCTGATAGCCCTCTCGGCTGGTTATCTCGTTGACGACCGTCATGAAGTCATTCTTCATGAACTCATCGTCAATGGTTTTCCTCAGACTGTCGGGGGCACTCTTCAACTTCTCATAATATGCAGGATAAGCCTCATCGTACAGCCTGATGGCTTCCTTGTCCTTGTCCGACAGACTGATGATGCCGTCTTTTTCTGCTTGGTCCATAATCCATTTCAACTTGTAGTCAATCTTGCTTTGGATTTTCTTTTGTATGCGATGATAGCTATAGTCGTTGAAGAAGTGTGTGAACTCCCAAGCATCCATCGTGTAAGGCTCTGCGAGTTGCTTCCAGTAGTTTTCATCCACGACCTTGTTGTATTTCTCTGGCACTTCATTGTTTTTTGCCAAAAACATGCCTTGTGTCAAATGGTATGCATCGTTGAGTAGTATGTTGTTTCGATAATAGGTGCGATACCTCTTCGATAGCGTAGGATGCTCATGGCATACGTTGTTCAGCTCTTGCATCTTTTCTTTTGTCTGAGTCCTGACGCTGTCGAGAATGGCCGTGAAGTCGCATATTTCCCTCAGTTTCTCTATTCCATAAGAATGCGGCCAGATGGGGTGGGCATTCACCTCGTTCAGCAGTCGGGCATTCTTTCCCATGAAGAGCACCTTGCCCTGCGTCTCGTCGATAGTGAGGAAATAGGTCTCGTTAGGTTCTGCCACAAAGTTCACGTTCTTTCTGCCGCAATACAGATTGAAAGACGTTGTGTTCACTATCGGCATTCGCAATGTGAAATGGCCAACGCTGTCTATCGTTGCCGTAAAAACCTGCTCTTCGTCGGTCATGATGTTGGCCATCATGTTCACGGCCACCTCCCTGTCGTTCTTCACATCACTACTGAGCTCTTTTTCTATCTTTCTGACAATGCCTGGCATATGGTTCACCACCCATCCTTCGATGGTCACGCTGTCGCCTGTGGCATAGTGGTTGTTGGCAAAGGCTGTGGCGTCTTTCTCTGGATAGTCGGGCAGATACCAGCCATCGATGAGACTGCAATCATACTGTTTGCCGCCGATGGTGATGGTCCGCTTACCTTCCTGCTCCGTGCCAAAGTTGATGTCGAGCTTGTCCAAGCCATGATTGGCCTGAATGGTGTAGGTCTCATCGCTTTCTGTCTTCGATGCAACTCCCCACATCTTGCAGTCGTAAATCACCTTGTCCTCAGTCAGTCCTATCAGCCACTCGCCCGTCTTGTTGTCGCGCCAATAGGTATACGTGATGCTGTCTCCGCTGCATGCGCAGAGGGCAAAAGAAATCACGGCTGCTAAAAAGAAAGTAATGACAGTTGTCTTGCTTGAATTTGTAATCATCATATTTGGTTTTAGAACGAGACAGCGAACGCCAATTCTCTTCATTTGCTATGTTTGCTGGTAATCACTCGAATGTGTAATTCAGGGGCAAAGGTACGAACTTTTCCATGAAAACGGATGCGGATATTCCTTTTTTTGCATGCTCTGGTCTGTTCATTACTATGCTTTGGTGTTGTCATTGCTATCATCTGGTCTAGTAAAATAAATTATTTTGCAAAGTAAAATAAATTATTTTACCGACCAAAATAAATTATTTTACCGACTAAAATAAATTATTTTACTTGACAAGAAGCCACAAGTGACGGTGCTATATGCCGCAAATGACAAGATTAGAAGCCACAAGTGACAAGATCAGAAGCCGCAAGTGACAGTTTTACTTGCCATCTCTGACGGCGGCAGAGTTGGCTTCTGCAATTCTTGTTTTATCATTCGAAAACGATTGGAAAAATGGCCGCTTTATCCTTTTTCTTAAAAAATTTATTGTTATTCGATAAAAATATTTCATTTTTTCTTTGGAGATTAAAAAATAATATTTATCTTTGCACCGAAATTAATTATCGTTTAACAATAAATTCTTATTAATTATGAGCAAGAAACTAAAGATTTACTGCACGCTGTTTGTTGTGGTGCTTGTTTATTTAGTAGTAACTAGCGTTATCCATTTCGACTCATATGGATGGGGACAAGGAGGACATGACAAATTAGAGTTTGTGGATGAAGCTCCTGGGTTTATGACTCGTGATACGCTCGAAGGTGGTGCCGTCAGAACGATTAACAAGCCTACTGTTTCCTATGAAGTCTACGTTAAACCTAAAGATGCGCGAAACCAAAGGGTTCTCCTCTCAACAGCGAAGAGCATCAAGCAATCTTCGGCTGGTGAAATACAAACCTACAAGGTGGAGATGCAAAAGGTGAAGCTAGAGACTCCCACTTCTGAAACGTCGTTTAACTTCCACGTAAGGTTTCTCGCCATTGCTTCTGCCATCGTCATTATGATAGTGACCATCTGGATTCTCTGCATGGTGTATAAACTGATTCGAAGCATTCGCAAGGGAGATATCTTTGTGGCACAAGTGTCGAAATACCTTGAAACCACAGGCATTCTTCTGACTGCTCTTTACCTGTTCCAATGGTTTTCTTACTATGTTTTTACACAGTATTGCATCAATAATATTCAGTTGACCGACTATTACATCGTGTACAAAAATGAGTGCAACAGCATGTATATCATCACGGGTCTTGCCCTGATGATTGTCTCGCAAATCATTCTGATGGGGAAGGATTTGAAGGAAGAGCAGGAACTGACTATTTGACCATAATTGGAAACTAAGAATTGAAGGACTATGAGCATAATCGTAAATGTAGACGTGATGATGGCCAAGCGCAAGATGTCGTCTCAGGAGCTGGCCGAGAGGATTGGCATCACTCAGGCCAACCTCTCCATCCTGAAGACAGGCAAGGCAAAGGCCATCCGATTCTCCACGCTGGAGGCTATCTGCAAAGCGTTGGACTGCCAGCCGGGAGACATTCTTGAGTATCAGGAATAAGACACTCCTAAATCCTCCCCCTGTCGAGGGGAGGATTTAGGGAGTTGACGGGAGTAGGCGGAATGGCCGTTCATCTCTTTTGGGCCTGCTTCATTCCTTCGAAAAACTTTTGTTGCAGTTGCTTGGCGAGCTGGTTCTCGGGATTGAGCTTCAATGCCTTTTCGAAGTTTTGCATCACATCGAGATAGTAGCGTTGGCCGTTTTGGGCGGGATTCTGCACGATGCGCGTCATGTAGAGGAAGCCGCGGAGGGTGCAGAGGTCAGACTGGTCAGCATTCTTCATCTGCTCCATTTTCGTGATGGTTTGTGCTGTTTCAGCCAGCAGGTTTTCCGTCTGCGCGGCATGAGGATTCATCACAGAGAAGTTGAGACTTTGCAAGGCCATCTGATACTTGGGCTGTACGCTGTCAGGGAACATTGCATCGATGCGTTTCAACTCTGCAATGCAGTTGAGAAAAGCCTCGGGCGTGGGCTGTTGAACCTTGCTGAGCGACTGGCCGATGAGTGCCTCCATGTTGCTGGACTCTTGGGCACGAATGCCAACTGCAGCCATCAAGAAGAAGGCGATGATTAACACGCGAAGTACAGAAATTGCATACACACTTGGCAGAGCAAGCCAGTCAGCTTTGCTCTCGCTGAATCTAAAAGTTTGAAATGTCATAAGCTTTATTATTTTTAAGTGAAACAAATATACCAATGTAAAGGAAACGGTCGCGCGTCGCTGTGACGGGAGTGCCACTTGCGTCATAGAGGAAAATGTTTGTGCGGTCGAAGACGTTGTTCAGAGAGGTGTAGACAATGACCTTTGGGCTGAGCAGATAGGTGAGGTTCATGTCCACGCTGTTGTAATGCGGTGTTTTGCCTACAGGGAAATGTCTTCCGCTGGCGTATGATTCAGCAATGCCGAAGATGCATTTGCCGACTGCATATTTCGCCGTCAGCCTGAGGTTGTGGCGCGAAGCGAAGTCGGGTGTCCGTGCTTTCGTGTAGTCGAGATAAAGGCGTTCGGAGTCGTTGAACGAATAAGAAAGAGTAGTTATGAGGCGCTTGCTGAGCGAGTGGTCTTCCACGAAGACATCCACTCCTCGGCTTGTGCCAAAGCCATCGGGCCGATAAATGCCGTCTACAAGCAAAGGCAGATGGCGGTATTTCTTCCAATAAGGCTCAATGCGCAGAAGTGTGCCTTTCGATTGATATTGCATCGAGAGGATGGCGTGGTCGGCCGAGCTTTGTTTCAACGTCTTCCGGCTCATGGCCAGATAATCGTCCTCAGCTGTTTGGCTGTAGCGACCGGCAACCAAAGAGAATTGCACATGCTTGTTAGGGACATAGCTCAGCGTTGTCCTGGGCATCAGCAGCCAGGCAGAATTCATCGCCTCAGCTCTCACCGACGTGTTAAGGAACACTCGAGGAATGACGCGCCATTGGGCGTCAACGTGAGCGGCAAGGATGTTGTAGTCGAGCTGATAACGATAGACATCGTATTTCAACTGGCTGTTACGGATATAGTCTTCAACGCCGGCTGACAGTTTCAACACATGGGAGCAGACCTTGCGCACCTCAGTCTTCAGATGCACTTCGTTGCGGAAGTTGTGATAATGGTCGCCAGCTGTGCGGGCATTGTCGATATCGCTGAACACCGAAGAGTTGGCGATGCCCGCAAAGAGCGTATAGCCGCGACCGATGGTTGTCTTATATGTGGCGTTCGCATATACGTTGTTTTCCTTCAGCGACAGGTTGCGCCCATCGATGTGCTGTCCCACCGATGTCAGGTCGTAACCCACATACGACTTCAACACGCTCGAAGCAGAGAATTCTTTTTTGTATTGTGCCTCGCCCGACAACTTTCGGTAAGGACGCGTGAAGTCGAACCTCTCCGTGAACAGGCGGTTGTAGAGCCCCATGCTCGTCAGTGCGGCATTGAAAGAGAGTGAGCTGTTTTTGAAGGCCTTCGTGCCGCCAGCGTTCCAGTCCACCAACGATGCGCTCACGCCGTATTTGTCGCTTGTGGCCGCATCTGTGGTCTCCATCGGCAGCACCGCCGACAATGCCTGACCGTATTCGCCGCCATAGCCTCCCAGCGAGAAGTTGATGCCTTTGAACAGGAACGGCGAGAAGCGCCCGCGAACAGCCGAGTTCTCTGTGTTGGTGCTATAAGGAACCAGCACGTGCATTCCGTTCACGAACGTTTGGCACTCGTCGCTTTCGCCGCCGCGCACATACAGTTTCCCGTTCTCGCCCACCATCTGCGTGCCGGGAAGTGTCTGCAGCGCCGCCACGATGTCACCGCACGAGTTGCCCGACATCACCACGTCCAGCGCATCCATCGTCTTGAAGTTCTCGCTCTTGCCGAAGCTGAACGTGCTGGCTGTCACCACCACCTCGTTGATGCTCTCGGCCTGCTCCGTCATGCGGATGGTGAGGTTGCTCATCTGCCCGGCGTCAGTCGATAGCGTGTAGTCTTCAAAGCCGATGCACGAGGCTTTCAGCGTCGCTTCGCCCGTTTTCGTTGTCGCGAACGAGAACTGTCCGAGCGAGTCCGACAGGCATCCGTCAATCGTGCCTATGATAAAGATGTTAACACCTGCGAGCGGTTCTTTTCCGTCGCTGACAATACCAGAAATGATGGTCTGCGCAGCCAGGTTGCAGGCAGCCATCAGCAGTAAAACGATATGCGAAATCTTTTGTTTCATGCTGCGAAGATACAGCAAGAAACGCGAGCCTCCAAATTTCCGTGACAGACAGCTAAAAACGCTGACGGAAAGCTAAGCCCGTTGACGAATGACTAAGATTTTGGACGAATGACTAAGGTATTAGGCAATAGCTAACATCCAAAAACGAAGCCTCCCAACCCCCATCACCTTATTCGATGAACTCCTTCAGTTGCGGAACATACGAGCGGGAGACGGGAATGCTGTTGGTGCATGGGCCCAGCGTCAGTTGGTAGCCGTTGGAGTTGCCTTTAGCCGATGTGATGTTGTTCACGTTAACCACAAACGAGCGGTGGCACTGGAAGATGTTTTCATATTTCTTCAGTTCTTCCACTACGGCGGTCAGCGTGGTATGAACTTCTGCGTAGCTGGTTTTCCCTTCTTTCAGGTAGCACACGGCGATGTTGTTCTTCTGCGCCTCGATATACAGCAGGCTGTTGATGGGAATAGTGAGGTCGTCTCCCCTGACGCTGGTGTCGCGAATGGTAATCGAGATGTCGCGCTGTTCCTCCGTCGTGTTGGTAAGCAGGGCCTCCATTCTCTCCCTCAGGCTTCGGTTGTATTCTATGCCTATGGAAAGAGCGGTGATGAAAGCGCCGATAATCAACGTCCAATAAAGGAACATGAGGAAGAACCCGAGCGTGATGGGATAGCGGAAGACGATAGGGAACAAGAGGACGTTGCATATGGCGATGAAGACTATCAGCCCCAGCACGGCGCAGGCTTGGTGCCACACGCGCCAAGGTTTCACGCGACGAAGCAGCGGCCTCAGCACAATCCAGTAGTACAAAACGTAGCAAAACGACGTGATAAGTCCGAAGACGCCTGCCATCAGGAACTTGTTCCCACCATACGCGCTGAAGCCGAAGGGCTGCAGCAAATAGAGGATTGCCCAGATGATGATGCCATAGACAACGCTGTCTTTCAGAAAGTTGTCGCTCTGCTTAAACGGATATTTGCGGTTCAGAATGTTCATAGCTCACTACTCTTGGATGCAAAGATACTAAACTTTTGTGGTTTATCCAACAAATCAGCCCCTCTCATTGTCGCCCATACTCGCATGTGCCTTCTATTTCATCTGCTCCAACAGTCCGGCCAATCCTTCAAGGTCGCGGGCATCAACCTTCAATTCTAGAAGTTCGCCGTCGCGATTGAAGAGTTTGTAGGTGGGCCATGAGCCAACGTTCAAGTGGTGCTCGATGGCGGCCTGCTGGTCGCTGGGAAGGTTGTAGTGAGCCACATTCGGACCACTGACGTTGTACTCCTTGATGACGTTCTCCCATGCGGTCTGCGGACTTTTGTTGGCCAGATAGAGGTATTGGATGTCGTAGTCTATCAGTCGGGCATACTCCTCGGTGGAGTTGCTGAGGGCTTCCCGACAAGGGTTGCACCAAGTGCCCCAGACATCGAGCAGCACAAACTTGCCCTTGTAAGGCTCAAGAATTTTCTTCAGCAGCGCCTCGCCCTCAGAAATATCTTTGAGGTTGTCGGATGATTTGAGTACCAGTTTGTCAAACTCGCGGTTCTCCAGGGCGAGGAAGTAGTCGTTTTGCTTCTCAATCATCGGGATACCCACGGGATTGGCAATCAAAGCCTTCAGCGTGTCGATGACCATCGGCGACAGCGACATGTGCGTGTGGCTAATCTCATCATATACCAACCGAGTGAGCCAGATGTCTTTAAAGTCTTGGTCAGCCCCCAGTGAATCGAGGGCAAAAGCATCTTGCTTCATTCGAATGACGGGGCCAATTCCGCTCTGCACTTTCAAACCTCTCAGGCCGTTGATAAGCTTGTTCACCTCAGCTATCATGTCGGCATTGTCGGCATTTAGTTTTTCTGCTATCTTCTGCCTCTCTTCCTGTGGAGCAGCCATCACCTTGGCGTGGGTATCAATATACCAGTCCTTCCATCTGTTCAACAGCGACAGTTCTTCATCGTTCGAGGCAATCACGTCATTGTAATCATAGATGTTCCAGTGCACCGTCCACACACGTTTGCGCATCACCTCGCTGAGATAGGCGTGCATAAATGAGGAGAAGTCATGATAAAGCGTATAGGGCTTGATGGTCTTCTGCCAACATTCCTTGTCCAAAAAGTTCATGTATTCCTGTGGAACCTCTTGGTTTTGGTGTTGGAATTGGGAGCGTGCCTGCGTCATCCATTTGCCCAGAATGTTCTGATAATATCCAGCCACATAGTCTTGAAAGCGCTGTGAGAGATTGGGGTGGTCAGTGACCCACCCAGCCAATTCGTTCATCTGCGCCTGCCTGACGCTGTCCGCCTGTGCCAGATATGTCATGGGGTCAAGGTCACTACGACTGTCGTCTATCTCGGCATAGTCGTGTGAAAGCGGATGAGCCAGCAACTCGTTCTGCACGCGCACGTCGTCGCCCATCCATAGCTTCTGTTTTGTCTTGAAGTCATTGAGGAAGAAATAGGTCTTGCCAGGCTCCAGCACGGTGCCCTCGGTGGTTCTGTCCCGGTCGAGGAGGGCCTCCGAGGTGTTAAGCAATGGTATTTTCAAGGTGAAGCGCCCCAACGAGTCCATCGGGATGTAGGTATATGTGTTCTCATCATTGAGGATGTTTTTAATGCTTACTTCAAACTCCCGGCCATTCCGCTTCCATGCCTCCTCTGGCATATCCTTCATCCAACCGATGATGGTCACGCTGTCACCGGCCTTGTAGCCGTTATCAACGAAGCCCGTGCGTGTGTCTTTTATTGGATAGTCAGGCAAGGCTGTGCCAGTTATGGGGCTACATGTAATGGTTTTTTCGTTGCCGATGGCAATCTGGCGCAGGCCTTTCTTCATCTTGTCGACACGGATAGTCGTACCATCGTTGAGCGTCAGCGTATAGACATCTTTCTTCATCGTCTGGCCGACGATGTCCCACACCTTATTATTATATATGACGTGCTTCGACGTGAATCCTATCAGCCAGTCGCCCGTTGCTTCGTTGCGCCAGTAAGTATCGGCAATGCCCGTAGGTAGGCTGTCTGCATCGCGGATGTTGGCGAAGGTCCACGCATTGGGCTCTGCCACATCTATCATCCACGTATTGGCAGGGATAGGCTCGAAGAGAAGTGAAAAATCCACCTTGCCGTCTGCAGGAATGGTGTAGGGCTCGTTCAGTGTGATAACGGTGGCTCCCTTCACAGCATACGTCTTCCCATCGGCCCGCAGTGTAGGGTTGGCGGCAAGTATCCCTGACTCGCCTGCCATCTGCTGAGGCATTTCAAGACGAAGGAACACCTCCGTGCGGTCATCGTAAATCGCTACTTTCGTTACCTTGATGATGGGTACGTTGGCGTAGCCCGTCACAACGTTGTCCCAGACTTTTTTCTGCGCCTGTCCCACCACAGCTATGAAGAGGAGTAGGAAGGTGATGATAGTTTTCTTAAGCATAATGATAGTTGATAATTTGCATGCAAAGGTAATAAAAAAAGGCAATGATATAGAAGTTGACCCAAATATCTAAAAAATGGGCAGTCATTGATTTGGCTGCTCATTATGTTTTGATTTTAACTTGTTTAACAT
>CACXPX010000050.1 GCA_902769705.1 uncultured Prevotellaceae bacterium | reverse complement strand
GCTCGTAAGCCATCTTGTCGCTCAGGAACAGGGCCTCCATGCGGGCCTCGGTATAGGTCATTGCGCTGGCCGTGATGGCTATCGTCATCAGCAGGGCCGCCATCATCATCTTCTTCATAGTCGTATCCTTTCTTTCCGTTAAGTGAATAAACTCTTTTTTCTTTTCTCTGATGCAAAGATAGACCATTTCCACCGCCTCTGCAAAGGAACGTTCCTAAACATAAGGGGGACTTTCCCTACAATTGCAAGGAAAATTCCCCCAACGTTACTATTGACACCAAAGGTTGCTCTCGTTGCCAAATAAACGAAAAAAAACGCGGATTGTTAGTGATTATCAAAAATAATTACTATATTTGCGAAGTCTAAATGCCTATATTACTTTCGAATAACTGAAAACCCAATATCTATCACCCCCTACAAATACCTACAAAAAACATGAAGAAACGAAAAATCTTGTTGCTCCTTCTGTTTGTCATTCCCGTTCTGGGATGGGCGCAAAACGACACACAGCGGCTCGTGGTGTGGCTCAAGTCGGGCGAGAAAGTCTATTTCGACCTCACCGAAGAACCTCGTACTACTTTCGAGGAAGGAAAACTGGTCATCACCACCAGCCTGACCACGGTCTATTATCTCTTGGAGAACGTCCAGCGTTACACCCACGAGGGTGCTATGACCAACATTGAGGCCTCCACACTACGCCCTGGCGAACTCGTCTACATGCAAAACAATGACGAGATGGCTTTTGAAGGACTACCCGACGGTGCTGTGCTCGACCTCTATTCCATCGACGGACGCAAGCTCAACACTACACGTGCAAACACAGGAAAGCGCACTGTCGTCTCACTTGCAGGATTCCCCACAGGAACCTATATCTTGAAATGCGGTGATGTAACCTATAAATTCGTGAAGCGATGAAGAGCTATACACTCTGCAAACAATTACTGACCATGCTCATCGTGCTCTTGGCAGGCCAGACGCTCCACGCTCAAGACGCCTTCTTCATCTATCGCAACGACGGCGAATTCAACGGATTCTTCTACGACGACGTGGTGAGCATGCAATACTCCAAGCTCGACCTAGACTCCGTGGAGCATGATGAGTATGTGGTGCAAGAAGTGGCACTCGCCGACACCGTCTACCGCATTCCCCTCTGCGCTATCGACAGCATCGGATTCCAACAGCCCGAGGTGGTGTTCAACCCACGCATGAAGGATATTGATGCATTGGGCATGGCCGCCTATATGAGCGACTTCTACACCTATCAAGACCACAGCGTCTTCTTCCGCCTCGACCCCAACACACCCGCCAGCCTCGTTCCGAGTGAGGGTGACGTGCTCGTGAACTTCACAGATCCCGAGGTGCGCTACTCTGAACAGTCGGTCGAAGACTTTAGCGGACTGGCCTGCAAGGTGACCAGCGTATATCGTTACGACGCCACCAGCCAATGGACCATCAACTGCCAGCCCGTCACCGAACTAGCAGATATCTTCGTGCAACTCATTGCTGTCGAGAAAATCGGATACGACCAGACAACAGGACAGGTGAAGCGACGCGTTTCGGGATTCGACTTCGATGAGAAGACACGACGATATGTTCCTAGACGAGCCAGCGGAAGCGGTGAGATTTCCCTCTTCGACCTCAGCACCTCGCTCCATCGCGACGCCGACTGGGGCAATGTGAGTGCCGACTTCAACATCAAGGCTGGTCTCGATGTTACCTACAATATCTCGTGGAGCCGCATCTACTTCAAACTGGGACGCTCGTACGGCTTCAGCGTAACGCCATCGGCCTCACTCAAATACTCCAGCGACTTCGAATACGAGGTGACAGGCATTCCCGAGGCCCTCTCGTCAATCAAGTTCCCCGCTGTGGCGCCCATCTTCCAAACACGTCCCTTCCCCAAGATGTTCCTGCGTGGTGGCGGTGAACTCGGCGTGAAGCTTACGCTCCCCACCGTGGGCTACGACTATCATGAAACGCTCTCGTTCAACTCCGACAATATCTTCCCTTGGCGATTCTCCATGTTCGACAGTACCAACGAGGGCGGAGACGACGAAAAAGAACTCTTTAACACGGGTGACGTGGAACTCGCTCTATCTGGATTCGTGCAATTCGGCACAAAGTTCACCGCCGCCGTCGAGACCAACGACTGGTTCACCAGCATCATGTGGGCCTATATCGGACTCGAGCTCTTCGTTGGACCCAAAATAGAAGGCTCACTCAACCTCTCTCTGGCACGACTCATGCAACAGGGAGCATACGAGTCGCTCAACGGCAGCAAGATAGCCTTCCATCCCATCTCGCTAGACCTCACCGCCAAAAGTAAGGTGCAGTTCTTCTGGCGCGACCCCGACGAGACCACCTTCTTCGATGCATCCACACAGTTCGGCTCGATGGAATACTTTCTCTTCCCCGTGTTTAGCAAGACACGCGCCACATTTGACCAAGAGTCGGGCAACGTGCAATGCTACACCAATGCCGAGCGCAAAGTATTCTGGCGTAGTCACATGGGATTCGCAGCCTATCGGGGCAACGAACTCGTGGAGACCACCTTCCCCGCTGAATGCCGCTTAGGCCTTCCTGCAAAACCCTATTCGGCCACGTTCCTTCAGATGGAGCCCGGACACTACCAGATTGTGCCAATGGTGAAGACACTCGACATTCAACTGCCTGTTTGGTCGGAGGCCAAAGACGTAAGGGTGACGCCCTTCCTCAAGGTCTCGCCAAAGCAGTTGCAATTTCCCTGCGAGGGCGGACAACAGTCCATTAGCCTCCAAACCAATGCCACACGCATCTCAGCCAGCGAGCACGGTGGCGTTTACTCTACGGAACCCGTTGTCAAAGACACAAAGAAAGAGATTATCGTCAAGGCTGAACCCAACATCTCAATCATGCCACAAAACGAAGTCATCAACATCATGGCCGCTTCCGATGGTGCCGGATATGCCGAGGACTCCGTCAAGTTCCAGCAAGAGGGCGACGACGGCAGTCACATACAGACCATCTGCATCCGCGTGGGAGGAAGGAGCAACTTCCTCGTGAGAAAAGGCGATGTAGTGTCGGCCGACTACACAGGAATTTCCTGCACCGCAGTGCGCAATGGTGACTTCATCAACGTCAAGGCCAGCTACAGTTTCGACTATCCCCCTAGAAAATGGGAAGGACGCGAATTAACTCGCTCTGCGAATGAGAGCGTTAACCTCACCATCGATACCAGCGGCAAAGAACCACGCGTGGTCAGCGGCAGCGCCGAATACCATGAACAAGGCACCGAGCCCATTATCGAAAACGGCAAGACTATCGGCTATGGCACTGGCACCGAGGACTGGAATGTCAGTTTCGGCGACATTCCCATGCAAGAAAGTTTAGCACCTGGCGAATTGGGCTACAAATACACCGCCATCGGGCTCCCTTACGATTATACCTACAAGTCGTTCCAGCCCAACGCTGAGGGCGGACTCAGTCAGACTTTCACGCTCAGCGACTGGCAATATGACGTGGAAATCTACATCAACTACGAATGACTATAGTCATGTTTTCATGACGCTTTTCCTCACGAAAAAAGAGAATGTATCAAAATAGACACATTCTCTTTTTTGTGTATACATAATAGGCTTATTATCTCTTCTCTGTCTTTCAACGTGAGTTCTAATCCTCTTTCTCGTTCCTCGCAAACAGACGGGCAACGATGGCACCGCTAATGTTGTGCCACACGCTGAACACGGCACCAGGGATAGTAGCCATAGGATAGGCGGCGAAATGGAGCGCAGCCAGACCCGAGGCCAAACCTGAGTTCTGCATGCCCACTTCGATACTGATGGCCCGACGTTTGGCTGTCGGCAGACGCAAAAGGCTGCCGATTCCATAGCCGATGCCGAGTCCGCAAACGTTATGGAGCATCACAACGAGGATGATGAGCAGTCCGCCCGACAACAGTTTCCCTGCATTGGCAGCTATCACAATCAGCACGATGGCACAGATAGTTATCGATGACAAGGCGGGCAGATAAGCCACGGCAGCTTCCGTCTGGCGCGGCCATAGGCGCTTCACCAGCAGACCTGCCACGATGGGTAGAATGACCACCCAGAGGATGCTCAGCAGCATGCCCACAACATTCACGTCGACCGTCTTGCCAGCCAACAGCCACACAAGCAGCGGGGTTGCCAACGGTGCCAGCAGTGTGGAAACGCCTGTCATTCCCACCGATAAGGCAAGGTCGCCACGTGCCAGGAAGGTGATGACATTGGAAGCCGTGCCACCAGGGCAGCAACCCACAAGCACCACGCCAACGGTGAGCGCCTCGTCGAGACCAAACAGCCGCGCCAGCGTCCACGCCAGCAAAGGCATCACGGTGAACTGTGCCAGACAGCCAATGATTACGTCTTTCGGCCGGCTGAACACTATGCGGAAGTCTTCGGCACGCAGCGTTAGTCCCATGCCGAACATGATGACGCCGAGGAGCGGATTGATGACCGTGGGCTTCACATGACTGACGATATCGGGGCAGACCAATGCCACTATTGCCGACAGCAGCACCAGCACGCCCATATAGTCGGATATCAGTTTACAGACTTTCTTCATCGTTGTTTATTCTGGATAAAGTATCAGAACCCGTTCTGTTTTGCTTGGTCAGCAGTGAAGGGAGACTGAACGTTCTTGTAGGATGCGCGAGAGTGCCCTTGATTATTGGGCAGGACCGGAGCCACCATCACCTTGCGTCAAGTTGGTGTGGGAGTTGATGTCACTCAGGTTAATCACCACCTTCAAAACCTTATTGTTTCCTTTCAGGATGGTATCGACCACAGCCGTGACGTCATTCACGTCCACCTCTCCTTCTTCTGTCACGTCGGCATTAGCCACGATGAATTCGCTGCTGGCGTTGCCCAAGATATAGTCTACGAGTTCGGTGACGTCCAACACATTAATTTCCTTGTCGCCGTTCACATCACCGTTGGCAGATGTTCTCAGTCCGTCGTTCAGTTGGAGATAGGCACGGAAGGGGTTGATGTTAAACGACATCTCCGGATAGCGCAGGGTGTTGTCGTCGCCAACGTAGAATTTGCTCTTGTCACCCGACTTAGCGATAACGAGCGGATCATAAACGCCTATGAAACTGACATTGGAGTTGAGTCGTTCCGGCATCGGTATGATTCCTTTACTATTATCGATCTTGACATCCCTAAACAAAGGATTCTTCAAGTCTTCGAGTCCGGCATTGTGTTCGCCTTCCCAACAAACAAGATAGGGCCACCCGGCATTAATCTTTGTGATATAACTATCGCTGAATTTCAACGTCAGGGTACCCGTCGTTTTGTCGAACGTCGCACCGGTGAGAGTCTTGATGGTTGCATTCTTGAGCGGAGAATCTTCAGCAATGTTCTCGATTCCAAATGGCAGGCAGAGCGTGTTCCACTTGGCATCCCTATGGAATGTACGGCCTATCAAGGCGACTGATGTCGTCTGCCCGTCCCATTGGTTGATGAGAGCGGTGTTGCTGGCATCGTCCTTCAGACCCAGCAGTCCGCAATAACACTTGCCATCGCTGCCAAAGACATGATTTTCAGCATTGCCAATATCGTCGCAATAAGTACAACGCCGGGGTGTATGGGTGAAACCATCGTTAATAATAATAATGCAGTTTTCATGATCGCAGAGTTCTATCTGAACGGATTCGCTATAACGGCATTTATTCTCACGCTCAGTATATACTATCTTTTGGCCATTGACAATCACCATCATCTGTTTACCGAACTCAAGGTTTCCAGAATTGTTGTCTTTGTTTGGTCCCTTGCCACAGCCGATGGCACTACCGCCATCAACTTCCGAAGGCTTGCATTCTTTTCCACAAACAGCAATAACCTTGCCACCCATAATCCGGACATTTCCACCTTCGGCGCCACCACCGCTATAGGAACCGCCTCCAATGCCAGCAGCCTTTCTTCCGCCTCTGGCTTCAACATAGCCGCCAGTGATGATTACGTCACCCCCTTGGCCGCCACCATTACCGCCGCCAATGCCAGCACCGCTGTCCTTCGAGAAAGTGATATTGGGCTGATAGCCGTAAGCGTGGACATTGCCTCCTGAGATGGTAACCGTACCGCTGATGCCGCGATTCTGTCCGCCTCCAATACCGGCTGCAAAGCCACGTCCATAGGCGTGGACAATGCCACCAGAGATGTTCACAGTTCCACCCGAACCTTCATCACCACCTCCGATGCCAGCACCACCGCCTGCCAACCAGTGTTCATCGTACTTACCATACGCATCAACATTGCCGCCATAGATGTTGACCACACCATTTTGGTCGCCTTCATCGCCGCCACCGATGCCTGCACCAAATACGCCTCCCCAAGCTCTGATTTGGCCGCCATAGATGCTGACAGCACCGCCAATGCCTTTGCCTTCACCGCCTCCGATACCGGCTGCATTATCACCACCAGAAGCCAATACGTGTCCGCCATAGATGGTGACGTTGCCACTATGGGCTCCTTTTCCGCCTCCGATGCCGGCAGCGTTCTCATTACCTTCACAAAATACATGTCCTCCGTGGACCACAAGGTTGCCACAAGTGGTATTCTCGGCACTACCTATGCCAGCCGTGTTGTCGTAGTCGGTGTTATGGGCACTGAGTTCACCCGAGCCTTCACCATCGTCATCGCCCGTTTGTCCGTAAACAGTCAGCGTGTGCGAGCCTTCCAACTTCACGCCACCCGTGAGCGAGATCCTTGCTCCATCGCAAAGAATGAGGTGAGCGTTGCCAAGGATGTTAAGTGTCTGATAAGACACATTAGCATCTTTCACAACATACCATCCGTCGCCCAATCCTTCCCAGTGAGAAGGATTTCCCGTCAATAAAGTGTAGTTGTCGCAGGTCTTCTCTGTCGCAACAACTTTCTTGTTTACATCGTCCCACGAACGTTCGATATATTTCACGGGGTCGACTGCCTTGGCTATGCCCACTGCCAACAGAAGGGTGAGCATCAAAAAGTAAATTCGTTTCATCTTTTATCTATATAGTTTAAAAGTCTCTTCATCGAGTGTCGTTGTTTTCAAACAACGCTTACGGCCTGCAAAGGTACTACTTTTTTTGAAATTATCGCATTGATATAGAAACAATTAACAATTGAGCATTGGCCGTTCGGCAATATCAGAGACTTTTTGTTCATCTGATTGTCAATTTCTTGGCAAAAATCGTTCATGGTTTGAAGATTTTATGTATTTTTGTAGTCGATATTGATGTTCCTTTGGTCAACAAACCTTTACAAAATGATAAGAACTATGAGAAAAAAGATGATGATAAGTGCCGTTATGGTACTGTTTTCACTCGCCAGCTGTCACAATGTGAACAGCAACGAAAAAGCCGCTTCTGCACCTGCTGCCGACAGCCTGACTATCGCGGCCGAAGACGCAACTCAAGAGCAAGCGCAAGAGCAGGAGCAAAAGCAAGAGCAAAAGCAAGAGATGGAAGCCGCTCAGGCTTTCGTGGAAAAGTTTTACAAGGAATGGGACAGAGAGGACCTTCTTGAATATGATTATCCGAAACAGCACATCACCCCCAAGATGCTACAGTATTTGAAAGATTCATATCCTTTTGATTGCGAAGGCGAATGCCTGGCCACTTGGGAGTTTTTCTATGAAGGTGGTGGCGACGTCGGTGGGTTAATATCGCGTCAGATAACGGCTCGCGACGCCAATCATGTGCTTGTCGAAAACAAGTATGAAAATTATGAATACGATGTGCTTCTGACCCTTGTCAAGGATGGCGACACCTTCAAGATTGACAGTCTCCAGCAAGAGAGATCAGAATATACACAATAATTCTGACGGGTCGGCGTCTTGAATCGTTTCGCCGTCTGGCTTGCTTTTTCAGTTGCCTAAATCTCTTTTCGGCAGCTGAAAGTTTGTCAAGAAAATTCTGAATTTAGGGCCTAAAAAACGGTCTGTTTTCTGAACAAAGAAAGATTTTGGTGCGAAAACGGCCAAAATTTGATATTATCGGAAGTCGTTGAATGTCAGCGACTTCTGTTTTCTTTACATCTTTTCGACAGCCGAAAACGATGCTTTTGGGTTGTCAGAGCTATGCTTTGAGTCTCTCACTTGTGGCAAATGAGCGTGTCAAAAGCCACAAATGACAAGGTCAAAGGCCACAAATGGCACCCTCAAAAGCCACAAATGACAAATTCGTCAGCTAAAAGTGAAGGGAGAAAAGTGTGAAAGTAAAGATTCTTTACACATTTCTTTTCTAGATTGAACGGAAAAGCTGACAAAAATTTGTCGCGTTTTTTCAGAAGAATTTCGGGTGGGGAGAATTGCTGACAGACCGCTTTCGATAGATGTATTCATGCAAGCCTATTCACTCGCCGAATGCCACGGGCAGGGCTACATATAGAAGGGAAAACGGCTGCCTTCAAAGACAAATGTTGAAAAAACTGACAAAATGTTTGGAAGTATTAAAAAAAAATTGTACTTTTGTCAAGTTTTTATGCCCGTTGAGGGCAGGTCTTACATCTATCAACTATCGATTTCATCTATTAACTAACTTTATTTATTAACCTCTAATTGTATTCATTATGCTACATTACTCGAAATTCCTTTCTTTTGTATGTGGCGGATTGGTGGCGCTTGGGGCATGTTGTGTCTCATTGCCGGCCAGAGCCAGCGAGGGAGTTCTTCAACAGAGGACAACCATGCAAGTGAAGGGCGTTGTTCTGGACAGCAGCGACCAGCCTGTCATCGGAGCAACAGTTATTGAAGTTGGCACTAAAAGCAACGGAACGCTCACGCGTGCAGACGGAAGTTTCACGCTGACGGTTGCCAGAGGCGCCTCGCTACAAATTTCCTACATCGGCTACCAGACGCAGACAGTGAGGGCACAGAGTTCGCTGACAGTCGTCCTTCAGGAAGACGCTGAGACGCTGAACGACGTGGTGGTTGTGGGTTACGGAACCCAGCGCAAGAAGCTGGTGACCGGCTCCACCGTACACGTTGACGCTGAGAGCATCAGCGCCGTGAATGCCGTAGACGCTTTTGGCGCTCTGCAAAGCCTGGCATCAGGTATGAACATCGTGATGAACTCCGGCCAGCCGGGTGAGGGTTACAAAGTGGTGATTCGCGGTATGGGTACCGTAGGCTCCAACACTCCGCTCTACGTGGTTGACGGTGTGCCTGGCGCCAACATCGACGACCTTTCGCCCAACGACATCGAGAGCATCGACGTGCTGAAAGATGCTGCTTCGAGCGCCATCTATGGTGCACGTGCCTCTAACGGTGTGATTCTCGTTACAACGAAGAAGGGTAAGGCTGGTGCAGGACACGTGAATGTGTCGTTCGACGGCTATCTGGGTTGGCAGAATCCTAACACCAACGGTGTGACCCCGCTGAACGCCAAGCAATATATTGAAATTATCGACAAGGCCCGCACTATTCAGGGCATCGAAACCTATAAGTGGGAAGAGCTGATTCCGAAGCAGTATCCGCAAATCATGAACGGCACTTGGGATGGAACCAACTGGCTCGAAGAAACCACTATCGACAACGCTCCGATGCACAACGCATCCATCAACATCACGGGCGGTAGCGACCTTTCGCGCTTTGCTCTCGGTTTCTCGAAGTACCACCAGACAGGTACGCTGGGTGCTCCCGCAGATCCGAAGTTCGACCGCTATACTGTTCGCCTGAACTCAGACTATTCACTCATCAGGAAGAAGGGTCGCGACGTGCTCAAGATTGGTGAAAACATCACCTTCTCGGCAAGCGACAAGCGTGGTGTTTCCGTGGGCGGCATCTATGGAAACAGCATCCGCACGCTGCTGGCTATGACCCCGCTGCTGCCGATGTACAACGACCAGGGGGGATTCTACGAGTATAAAGACATTCAGGCCGACAAATGGAACTTCCTTGACGAAGCATCCAACCCACTGGCTTCGATGAAATACAACAACGGAAACGGATACAACAAGTGGTATCGCTTGCAGAGCAACTTCTTCCTGGAGTTCTCGCCCATCGAGGGACTCAACTGGCGCACCAGTGCCGGATGGCTCTATCGCCACAGAGAGACCCGTAGCTATGTGCCCGTCTATGAGCTCAGCGCCAAGAACATGCAAGCCAATGATGAAGTCCGGCAGAACCAATCATACACCGTTCGTTGGTCTTTGGAGAACACCATCAACTGGAAGAAGTCGTTCGGACTCCATAATATCGATGCACTCCTCGGACAGTCTGTCGAGAAATGGGGTTATGGCAATGGTGTCAACGTAACCAATGGCAACTCTCAATTCCCGGGGTCGTTCGAACATGCCTTCATTGACAATGCCAATGTGATTGACAAATCGTTGACCTCAGTTGGAGGTAGTCCTGAAGCACAAGGGGCCATCGCATCGTTCTTCGGACGTGTCAACTACAACTACAACGAAACCTATCTGCTCTCACTCGTGCTGCGTGCCGATGGCTCGTCCAACTTCAAGCGTGGCAAGCGCTGGGGTTACTTCCCTTCAGTATCGGCTGGTTGGGTGATCAGCAACGAAGAGTTCATGAAGCCCACCGAGAACTGGCTCGACTTCTTGAAGATTCGCGCCAGCTGGGGACAGAACGGTAACTGTAACATCTCCAACTTCCAGTATCTGGCCACCATCAACATCAATGAGCCCTATTACTTCGACAGCAAGGACACACCAGGTTTGGGTGCCTTCCCTGATATCCTTCCCAATGAGGATGTGAAGTGGGAAACTTCAGAACAACTCAATATCGGCTTCGATGCCCGTTTGCTGCGCAGCCGCTTAGGCATTGTCTTCGACTGGTATAAGAAAACCACCAAGGACTGGCTCGTAGTACCTCCGGCATTGCTCTCATACGGAACGTATCCACCTTATAAGAATGGTGGTGACATCCAGAACAAGGGTTATGAGGTTCAGTTGAGTTGGAACGACAAGATTGGCAAGGACTTCAGATACAGCATCTCGGCCAACTTCTCACACAACAAGAACGAGGTCACTCGTCTGGATAACGCCGAGGGAATCATCCACGGTAGCGAAAACGCCATTGCCCAGAATACAGCCGAGATCAACCGCGTACAGGTAGGCTATCCCATCGGCTATTTCTGGGGTTATGAGATGGAAGGTATCATCCAGAACGAGCAGCAGATGCAGGACTACCTCGATCGTAACTGTAATGGCGACAAGGCCAACTCGCTGCAGGGTGCATCACTCCAGCCTGGTGACGTGATGTTCAAAGATCTCAATGGTGATGGTAAGATTACGAAAGAAGATGACAAGACCATGATCGGTGATCCGAATCCTGACTATACCGTAGGTCTGAACATCAACATCGCCTATAAGGGCTTCGACCTGGGTATCAACGGTTATGGTTCCTTCGGACAGCAAGTTGCCAAGAGCTATCGTCAGTTCTCTGACCATCCCGACGACAACTACTGCACGGATGTCTATACCAAATATTGGACTGGGGAGGGAAGCACCAACCGCTATCCGCGCTTCTCTGACGGTAAGACCGCCAACATGTCTGAAATCTCACGCGTATGGATCGAGGATGCTGACTTCTTCAAGATCTCGCGCATCTCCTTCGGTTACGACTTCAAGCGTCTCTATTCGAAACTGCCCGTACAGAAGTGTCGTCTCTATGTTTCTCTCAGCAATTTCATCACGTTCACAGGCTACTCTGGTATGGATCCTGAGGTTGGCTTCGGTAACGGAAACAGTTGGGCATCTGGTATCGACTGTGGCTACTATCCTTCGTCACGCTCCTTCCAAGTGGGTCTGAACGTTAACTTCTAAAGATTGAAGAATTGTAATATTAAAGAATTGAAGTTATGAAAACAATATATCAATTAATCTGCGCTTTCTGCGTAGTCTTTGGATTGTGTGCCTGTGAAGACTTCCTCGATACAGACAACCTCACGAAGAAGGACACCGCGAATTTCCCGATTAGCGAGAGTGATGCCGTTCAGATGGTTAATGGTATTTATGCCGCTATGAACCGAAATCTGGCCGACCCCGAGGAAGATCCTTTCTTTATCTTTGACATCGCTTCAGACGACCGTCTGGGTGGTGGTAGCCAAAGTAATATCGGCGCTCAGGGCGTTGACCGTCTGATGAACGCTTATCTGGACTGGATGAAGCCGCTTTGGCAGCAGCGCTATGCTGGTATTAACCGTGCCAACAATGCCTTGGAAACCATCGACAATGTAACCGAGTGGTCTTCAGGCGATAAGAAAAACCAGTTGCTTTGCGAAATCTATTTCCTCCGCGCCTGGTATTATTTCAACCTGGCTCAAGTGTTCAATGGTGTACCTCTGGTATTGTCAACAGAACCCAAGAATCTGCCGAGAGCTTCAGCAGATGAGGTTTATGCCCAGATTGCCTCCGATCTGAAAGCATCCATCGAGGCTGGTCCGTCAACCAAGTATCCTAACTTTGGCATCGGCCGTGTTTCGAAATGGACTGCTGAGGGTATGATGGCTCGTGTATGGCTGTTCTATACTGGTTTTTATAAGAAATCTGAACTGCCCCTCGTAGAAGGAGGAAGCATTTCCAAGTCGCAGGTCATTTCTTGGCTCGAGGATTGTATCCAAAACAGCGGCTACGGACTTGTCAGCGACCAACGTAATCTTTGGCCTTATACCAACCCTTACACCGCTAAGGACTATCCCTATACCAACGAACCTATCATTGTCAAGACTGCTGCTGGCACAGACTCCATCACCGGTTAC
>CACXPX010000049.1 GCA_902769705.1 uncultured Prevotellaceae bacterium | reverse complement strand
GTTTCTTCATGCACCTTTTTTTTATGCCTAAATTTGTAGTGCAATTAGAGATGCACTCGATTGAAGGCTGCGGCTCAGCATAATTCAAACAAGCTTGATTCTGCCTTCGCCTTGCACTTCAATTGCAATGTCAAACGAACGATTGGACATTAAAAATTAAAGATTAAACATTAAAGATTGGACGATTGGACAAAATAGTAAATAGTAAAATAGTAAAATAGTAAAATGTAAGATGGAAACAAAAATCTTAAGAGTGGTACGACAAGGCGAGGCCTTCAGCGTACCGAGCCAGAAGGCAGAGTCGGGACAAATTCAGAAGTGCGCAATTGTGCTTCGCGAGTTGGGCGGCTCTAAGTTCGAAAACGAGTTTGTGTGCACGATGCTTGGCAATCTGGCAGGGTGCAGGTTCTACGAAGGGGATGTGGTGGTAGCCACGCTTCGTTTCTCTACGCATGAGTATCAAGGGCAAGTGTATCAGGAGATACTTTGCACAGACCTTGAAAAAATGAAAAACTAAGGGCCTCTCCCGACCTCCCCCAGAAGGGTGAGGGGTGAGGAAAAGCCAAACAACAAATTCATTAATCTGAGTTGAAGTGAGGAGGATGTTCCTAGGTAAATGCGCAAAGATTCTGACCTTCTTCTCGCAAACAACGAAGACTATGATTATCAGATTACAAATTTCAGACAGCGTCTATAAGACCCTTGTGGCAAGTGGAAACCGCATTAAGGGCTCGATTGGACTGGTGAACCCCGAAGAGGGTAACTTCAATGCGCATCGTCGTGCAGACTATATGCGCCCAGAAACAAAGTACATCAAACTGGCGCACGGACGTGCAAGCATCACAGAAGAACGGGTGAATCTCACCCTGAGAATCGACCGCCGTGAAGCGGAAGTGGTGCCTTACGAGGTGATTGACTCGGAGGCTTGCCAGGCAAGTGATTTCGTTTACGCTAACATGTAAGTTGGTAAGTTTGTAAGTTGACTCAAAACTCAAAAACTCAAAAACTCAAAAACTAAAATATATGTTTGGAATTGCATTATCAATTAAGAGCAGGGTGCGCGAATGCACCCCCGCTCTCTTCAACCAAGTGGTTGACTCGGAGCAGACAGCACGTGTGTGTGCAGAGATTGAGGACGCTTTGGAGAAGGTAAAGCGTGGCGAGATGAGCCGCGAGGACTTTGAGACCTACAAGGGTGAGCAGAAGAAGCGTTTGGCGATTTTCACGCCCCATGCCACCTTCCCCAAGGGCAGACGTTTGAGCGAGGATGCTGTGCCATCAGGGCTGAGCATGTATGACATCGACCACATTCCCGACCCTCGGGGTTATTTCAAGTCGATGATTGCCGACCGCACGGGTGAGCTGGGTATCGTTCTGGCGCATGTAACACCCTCCACCGAAGGCTTGCGCCTGTTCTTCGTGATGCCAGAGGGCATGAACCTTGAAGAGGCTCAGAAGTGGATGTCGCAGCAGTTGGATGATTCTGACTACGATGGGTGCGTGAAGGACTTGGCTCGTTGCTCGTTTGTTGTGCCGAGAAATTATATATTATATGGGCCAACGGAGGAGATGTGGTCTAACTCCCCCTGTTGAGGGGGAGAACAGAACTCTTGAGAATGGTGCGAATTCGGGTTCCTCCCCTAAACAGGGGAGGTCAGGAGGGGTCTCTGAGGGGCAGGGGGAGAGGCTTTTCAAGGGCATCCCTTACGCCTCTATCATCAAAGAATGGTGGGATAAGAACGATGGCGAGCCGGCAGAGGGCGAACGCAACGTGAAGTTGCACAAGCTGGCGGTGAATTTGAGGGCGATTTGCGATAATAAGAAAGAGGTGTTGATGGCAGTCATGCCTCGTTTTGGACTCTCAGAGGCAGAGTTGAAGAGCATTGTGGATTCTGCTTGCAAGGAAGAGCCGAAAGGCGTATCTAAGAAGATGCAGGGCATCATTGACCAATTGACATTGAGCATTGAACAATCAGACGAGGATTGGGATGCAGAGGAGAACACTTCTTATTTCACCCTTCCTCCATCCTTGAAGAAGAATCTGGCGATGGGCTTGAAGGAGTCGTTGGAAGGTGTTCCAACTTCGATGCACATGCCTGTGCTTTGTGCAGTTTTGCCGATTGCTGCCGCCTATGCCGATCAGGTGGAGGTGGAATACTGCGACGGCAACCGCCAGAGGTTGGGCCTCATGTCTATCATTCGTGGTGAGCAGGCAAGCGGTAAGAGTGTGTGTAAAAATGTGGTGGACGTCTGGAAGCGTCAGTTTGACGAAGAAGACGCCATTGCACGCAAGCGCGAGGAGGAATGGAAAGAGCGCAAGAAGGCTCGCAAAGCCAACGAGAAGGCTCCGGATGACCCCAAGGTGTTGATTCGCACAGTGCCTGTAACGGTTTCATGCTCTACGCTTCTGAAGCGATTCAAGAACGCCAATGGGCACTGCCTCTATTCCTTCGGAGAGGAGTTGGATACCCTTCGCAAGACCAACGGAGCTGGCTCTTGGAGTTCGAAGTACGACATCTATCGCCTCTCGTTTGACAACGGAGAATGGGGGCAGGACTACAACTCCGACCAGGCCGAGAGCGGTGTGGTCAAGGTTGCCTACAATTGGACGATGCTGGGCACGGATGGAGCCATGCGCAAGTGCTTCAAGGCGGACAACATCGAGAATGGTCTTTCAAGCCGCGTTCTTGTTGCCGAGATGCCGGATTCAAGTTTTGCGAAGATGCCGAAGTTTGGCAAGCGTTCGGCTGATGATGAGGCCAAGATTCAGGAGGCTGTGACACGTCTGCGTTCGTATAGTGGTTTTGTTGACACTCCACGACTCCGCAAGGGCGTTGAGCGCTGGGTGGAAAAGAAGCGTGTGGAAGCAGCCAAGGATATCGACCATGTAAAGGACGTCTATCGCAAACGTGCTGCCGTTATTGGTTTCCGTAGTGGTGTTGTCTTCCACCTGTTGACAGGAGCCAAGCATGAAAGCAAGGCTTGCTTGGAGTTCGCGCTGATGATGGCTGAATACACGCTGGAGCAACAAATCAAGGCATTCGGTGAAGCTCTGCAACAAGAATATGTTGAAGCCAAAAACGAGTGTCAGCGTTATGGTAAGAACAATAGCGCATTCGACCAGCTTCCTCCAGTGTTCACCATCGAGGACTTGAAGGCATTGAAGCAAGGTTATTGCTCAGAACAGTCTTTGCGTGTGATTGTCCATCGTTGGCGTAACGATGGTTGGATTAAAAAGACCGACTCGAAGCATTGGAAGAAGAGTGTGGTGGGGAAGTATAACACGGAAAGCTAAAAATGTTACATTGTTACATTGTTACATTGTTACAATAAGGTGGTTTTAATAGTTTTAGAATTATGGAACTAGTATTGAAAAGAATAGCAAAGCGCAATGGGTACACCATAGGGAGGCTAAGCCTAAATGAAAAATTAAAAATTAAAAATGAAAAATCAACATTGGAAGATGAAAAAATGAATTTAGGTGCAGAGAAGCCGGATGAGGCTAAGAACTCTGAACTCATAACTCAGAACTCAGTGTATCTCTGTGATACCCTCGAACCTCCGTGCTTGGAAATGAAGACTGCAATGCCAATGGAAGCAGTATTGCGTTCGAAGAAGAAGTGTGAACGATTAAAACCGTTTGCCATTCCAGAAGGACGCTATGCGGTGGTAATATCCTACTCACCGAAGTTCAAACAATGGTTGCCGATATTGCTCGGAGTACCGATGTTCAAAGGCATCAGAATTCATGCAGGGAATACGGTGGAAGACACGCAAGGGTGCATTCTGGTGGGCGAGAACAAGGAGAAGGGCAAGGTAATCAACTCCCGCCTCTGGCTGAATCAATTAAAGGTAAAAATCGTAAAGGCAAAAGACAAAGGAGAAGCAGTGTGGATTACGATTGAATAGCCCCCTCTTATCCCCCCGAAGGGGGAGGCTCAACTCTTTAAACAATCCGGTGGAGCACTGACTTCATCGGATTTGTTTTTTCAAGCAATTATGAAAAAAAATAAATGGATTGTTTGGAGGTTTCAAAGGAAAAAACTAAATTTGCGAAGTAAACCCAATTACATATGCATATCCATATACTAACCTAGAATAAATAGTTCTTATATCATCTTTTACTACAATGAAAATAGGCAATTACCCAAACTATCAAAATGTTATTCCTCTCAATATAGATACACTATATTGCAAGAAACATGTTTTTCATAAAAGAATTATTGTTCTTTTCCTATCTATTGTATGCTCAATTCTTCCTCTGATGGCATATGATTTTGAAGTTAATGGACTCTATTACATAAAGAATAAGACAAATGTTGATGAAGTTACATTGGTTGATAGACAATATCCTCGGAATCAAAGTTTATGGGGGCCGCCTATTTCTCCAAGTAATTACAAAGGAGAGATTATTATACCAGACTCTGTTGAGTATGAAAATCAGAAATATGCAGTAACTGCTATTCAAAGTGGAACATTTTCTAGGTCAGAAGAGATAGTACGGGTTTCTATGCCCAATACAATTAAAAATATCGGAGAATGGACTTTTTATAGATGTTACAATCTGTCAGAGGTAGAACTCTCATCTTCGATTGAAGAGATTCCTTTTTTTTGTTTTTCTGAAAGTAATATAGATTCAATTATCATCCCAGATGGTGTAAAAACGATTTCCGCATGTGCTTTTCAGGATTGTTATCAATTGGAGAATGTAGTGATTCCTTCTTCTGTGGAATATATTGGAAGAAATGCATTCGAGTGGACTTCTTGGCTACAAAAACAACCTAATGGACTATTATACATTAACAATATATTATATAGTTACATAGGTAATATGCCTGAGAATACTATTATAAATGTAAAAGAAGGAACAACACTCATTGTGAGTAATGCTTTTGCTAGGTGTGAAAACTTGAAAGAATTGCATATCCCAGCCTCTGTGACAGAGATACAATTTGACATGTTATATGACTCGCCACATGTGTCTGTCATAACAGTTTCCAAGGATAATCCAATATATGACTCGCGAGATAATTGTAATGCTATCATTGAAAGCAAATCTAATAAATTATTATATGGTTGTGCCTCAACTGTAATACCTAACAGTGTAACATCAATTGGCGAGAACGCTTTTTATGGAGCACACGACCTTGTTAGTATTACTATCCCTTCTTCAATTACAGAAATAGAAACAGGTGCTTTTGCTAATTGTGAAAGTTTGACTTCAATTACTATTCCTTCATCTTTGACTGAACTTCACAATGGCATCTTTTGTGGTTGTTGTTCATTAAAAGAAATAAATCTCCCAAATTCATTGAAGAGTGTTGGAGATTCTTGGTTAATCGTAGATGGAGCCTATTCTATTAATTTTCCATGGATGCTTTGGAGCGGGACGTTCGAGAATTGTTTTGCCCTTGAGAGAATAATAATTCCTGAAAATGTGACGACCCTTTATGGTTCTCTTTTTGAGGGATGCTATAATATAAATGAAATTACGATTCCAAGTACAATGGAAAGCATATCAGAAGCTGCTTTTGTATACGTTAGTCCTCAAAATGTTTATTGCTATGCTGATGAACCTCCTTTGCTCTGTGATAGTATTCAGCATCGCCCCAAAAATAAACTTCCTGTGTTTGAATACTTATCTGAAGATGCAACTTTATATGTACCAATAGAATCACTTGAAAAATATAAGAATAATGTATCATGGAATAATTTCCCAAACATCGTCGCTATACCCGAACGATGCGCTATCCCAACTATATATTACACTGATGGGAAACTGTCATATAAAAGCGAGACTGAGGGTGTGACATTCCATTATACAATTTCAGATACAGACATCAAGTCAGATATTGGAGATGAGGTGCAACTGACTGTAACCTACCACATTAGTGTTTATGCTTCAAAAGAAGGTTACGAAGATTCTTATGTTGCCGAGGCCACACTCTGCTGGATAGAGGTTGACCCACAGAAGGAGGGGATTTCGGAAGAGACTGCTACAGAAGCTAAGCAGCTGCAGGCAATGCCCGTGCTGATTCAGGCTGAGGATGGGCAATTCTGCGTGGAGGGTGCTCCCGAAGGCACGAAAGTTGTTGTATATGATGCTGGTGGCGTGGAATTGGGAGCAGCCGTCAGCAGAGGCGGAAAGACTCTGGTTCCCGCCCGTGTGCCACAGGGCAGCATCGCCATCGTGAAGATTGGCGAGAAGGCGGTGAAGATATCAATGAAACATTAAACTACAACAAAAAACGGACCACCGAAGCGATGGTCCGTTTTGTTTGCTTGTGCAATTGTTTCGACAAGAAGAGTTATTTCTTTTTGGTTGTTGTCTTCTTGGCTGTAGTGGTTTTCTTGGCAGTCGTCTTCTTCGCCGTTGTGGTTTTCTTTGTGGTTGTGGCCTTCTTTGTAGTAGTCGGCGTTGTAGCCAGTTCTTGATGTTGTTGATGCGTGTTGCATCGCTGGGGTGGTCGCTCAGGAACTCAGCCGTGCTGCTGCCGCCAGATGCTGCCATACGCTGCCAGAAGGAGACTGCCACGTTGGGGTCGTATCCGGCCATTGCGGCGAAGATGAGTCCCATGCGGTCGGCCTCGGTCTCGTGGTCGCGCGAGTTTGGTGGTCTTTTTGTCGTCTTCTTCTGCATTTGATTGTGTTTTTTTTTTGCATTTTGCATTTTTATTTATAATTTTGTGCGGTAAAACAGAGAATACAAAAGGAAATGCATACACGCGAGGAACAAATGCGGGCGTTCGGGCGCTTCTTGGATGTGCTCGACCAGCTGCGCGAGAAATGTCCTTGGGACAGAAAGCAGACGAACGAGAGCCTGCGGCCGAACACCATTGAGGAGACCTACGAGCTTTGTGATGCCCTGATGAAGGACGACGAGCATGAGGTTTGCAAGGAGCTGGGGGATGTGCTGCTGCACATTTGCTTCTATGCAAAGATTGGCGACGAGCAAGGAAAATTTGATATAGCGGATGTCTGTAATACGTTGACTGACAAGTTGATATTCCGCCATCCACATGTGTACCATCCCTCGCAGATAGGACAACCCGAACCGAAGCCGCTGCCTTATGGTGAAGCGGGGGAGGGAGAGACAGAGACGGCTCAGTTTGCGAAGGCGAAGACGGTGGGTCAGGTGCTGGAGAACTGGGAGCAGATCAAGCTGAAGGAGAAGGACGGCAACAAGCGCGTGCTCTCGGGTGTCCCTGGTGCGCTGCCGTCGCTCATCAAGGCCTACCGCATTCAGGACAAGGCCCGGAACGTGGGCTTCGACTGGGAAGACCGCAAGGACGTGTGGGCGAAGGTGCGCGAGGAGTTGGGCGAGCTGGAGGCTGAGCTGGAGCGGGGTGACAAGGAGAAGTCGACTCAGGAGCTGGGCGATTTCCTCTTCAGCGTCATCAATGCGGCACGCCTCTACAAGCTGAATCCCGACAACGCCCTGGAGCATACCAACCAGAAGTTCATCCGCCGGTTCAACTATGTGGAGGAGCACTCCATACGCGCTGGCAAACCCTTGACGGAGATGACTTTAGCCGAAATGGACGAGTTGTGGAATGAGGCGAAAATCGAGGAACGAGGAATGAGGAACGAGGAATGAGAATAGTTTTAGCTTTAGCGACAATTGACTCATGTTTCATTTAGGCCACAGGCTGTTAGACTATCGTCCCATTAAGCCCATACACTCCTCTTTATGCACTTTATACCCAATATAAAATGAAATACAAAATTCAACGATAGATGAAGAAGCTTGTTTATTTAGCATGTCTGACATGCATCGTTTCGTTTTTCGCGACGGGTTGCCGTCCGACGCCTCCCACACCTGTGGACGTGAGTGTTGACTCGGACAGCGTTGCCGTGACACCGGAGGAGACAGAGGCCGACTCGACCATCTACGGCGTTTGCGGCGAGGGAACGGCCATGCACACCATCGAACTCATCACCGATGCCGGCGACTCGTTGTTCTTCGGTATGCGGATTGAGGAAGACGCTGACATTCAGGGCGGTATGATGGTTGGCGACCGCTTGGCCATCATCGGCCACGACTCTGACCAGGGGCTGGTGGCCACGCAAGTGATTAACCTGACAACGCTGTTGGGCAAGTGGACGAGCCTGGACAAGAACTTTGAGATTCTGGAGGGTGGCATCGTGCAGTCGAGCGTTCAGGCGGAGAGCAATCCGTGGACGTCGTGGAAGCTGCTGAACGGGCGCCTGGTGCTGAATGCCGACACGTTCAAGGTGACTTGTCTGGGAGCCGACAGCCTCTATCTGGAGAACGAGAAAGGCATTTTCGTCTATAAGCGTCAATGATGGAGCCTTTCAGAGTTCATATCCTGGGATGCGGAAGCGCCCTGCCCACGCTGAAACATAATGCTACGGCCCAGATAATAGAGGTGCGCGGCAAGATGTTCATGGTGGATTGCGGCGAGGGTACGCAGATCAGTTTGCGCCGCTCTCACATCAACTTCACGAGGGTGCAGGCGGTGTTCATCTCCCATTTGCATGGCGACCATTGTTTCGGCCTGATGGGGATGATTTCCACCTTCGGCATGCTGGGCAGGACGGCCACGCTGAACATCTATGCTCCGGCAGCATTCGAGCACATACTGAAAGAGCAGTTGGAGCTGTTTTGCTCGGGATTGGAGTTTGAGGTGGTCTTCAATGCCGTCGACACCACCCGCCAGCAGGTGATTTACGAAGACCGCAGCCTCAGCGTGGAGAGCATCCCGCTGGAGCACAGGGTGCCGTGTTGCGGATTTCTGTTTAGGGAGAAGCCCACGCAACCGCACATCCGTCGCGAGATGATTGACTTCTACAAGATTCCCATCAGCCAGATTCAGAACATCAAGAACGGTGCCGACTGGGTGTTGGAAGATGGGACGGTGGTGGCCAACCAACGGCTCACGTCGCCCGCCGACCCGCCTCGCAGCTATGCTTTTTGTAGCGACACACGCTATATGCCGCATCTGGCTGAAATAGTGAAGGGTGTGGACTTGCTCTATCATGAGAGCACCTACGACAAAGCCAACGAGGCAAAGGCGGCAAAATACCATCATAGCACGGCAGCCCAGGCCGCCCAGGTGGCTCGCGACGCAGGGGTGGGGAAGTTGCTTTTGGGGCACTATAGCGCCCGTTATGAAAACGAGAAACTGATGTTGGCAGAAGCACGCGAAATCTTCCCAAATAGCGAGTTGAGCAACGAAGGACTCGTTTTTGATGTTAAATAAACTTAAATTGACAATATTTGCGCTTCTTGCATGAACTAATCCCGCCAAAAAATCCTATCTTTGCATGAAGAATATAAAAATGTGTACGCATATGACAAGAAGCATACTTAAATTCACTTTAGCGGGCATGCTGCTCTTAGGAGCGCCTGTAGCAATACAGGCGAGCAACATGATAGAAATCGTGGAGAACGATTTCCAGAATGTTACGATTTCGGTGTCGGAGTCGACTGTGCATGTTACGAACGCCAGTGGCCAGATGCTCTATGTGTATAATGTGGCTGGTGTGCGTGTGATGAGTGTCAAGATTGAAGGTGCCGATAAGAAAATCGATTTGAATTTGCCAAAGGGATGCTACATCTTGAAAGTTGGCAAGACCGTCCGTAAAATCTCTATCAAGTAATTGTTTTCTTTGAGGCTGCATCGCGTTGCTTTTTTGTTACTTTTCGTGGCGTTTGTCGTTGTGGCTTGCCATGAAGAGCCGAGTATTCCGAATGAGAATTTGGAAATGTCGATGTTTGCCGAACTCCAAGATTCGACTTTTGCCCTGAACTCCCGTGAGATTCGAGAGCAGATTGGTGTGCTGATGAAGAGCGACCGCGACTCGTTGCTCACCGACGGCAAAGTGCGTAGCTATTACAGACACGACGGACGCTTCTTGTGGATTGAGCGCCACGGGGTGGATGCAAGGGCCGACAGCCTGTTGGCGGTGCTGGAAGAAGTGGGGAAGATGGGGTTCAAGCGCGAGAAGTTTTGTGTGGAGCAGCTGCAACAAGACTTGAGGCGCGTGCGCGAGTTGGATTTCACCAGCGAGGGGCGCAACCAAATCAACCACGTGATGGCTCGGCTGGAGTACAACCTCTCGAAGGTTTTCCTGCGCTATACCACCGGCCAGCGATTCGGGTTCATCAACCCCACATACATGCTGAACCACTACGACGTGCAATACAAGGACTCGCAGAAGGTGGTGTTCAAGGGCATTTTCGATGTGGCGATGGATCATGCTGACGAAGGCTTCTATGCTTCGGCATTCAGGAAGATATATAACGATAGCGTAGCCACATTCCTGCATGAGGTGCAACCCAAGGAGCCGTTGTTCTACAAGTTCCAGGAGATGCTCAACGACGAGTCGCTTCCGGCTTCGAAACGCCTGAAGGTGGCCGTCAACATGGAGCGTTGCCGCTGGCGCACGAAGGACGCTCCAAGGAAACATAAGAAATATGTGTTGGTGAATGTGCCAGCTTACCATCTCGATGCGGTGGATGGAGACAGCGTGCTGAACATGAGGGTGGTGTGCGGAACAACGAGCACGAAGACGCCCTTGCTCAATAGCGAGATCAAACGCATGGATATCAATCCGCAATGGGTCATCCCGCGTAGCATCATCGAGAAAGACATTGCCCGGCATGCGGGAAACAGGTCGTATTTCGACAGCCGGCGCTACACCATCCGGGACCGTAAGACCGGCAAGAAGGTGGATCCCTCGTATGTGTCGAGGAGTGGCTTGCTGAGCGGAAAATACTCGGTGGCTCAAGAGGGTGGAAAAGGAAACGCGTTGGGAAGAATCATCTTCCGCTTCGACAACAACTTCTCGGTTTACCTTCACGACACCTCGTCGCCTGGTGCTTTTGCCCGCGACAACCGGGGAGCGTCGCACGGATGTGTCAGGGTGGAGCGCCCGTTCGACTTGGCGGTATTCCTGCTCGACGACAAGGATGAGGACGTCATAGACAAAATCAAATATTCGATGACAGCCGATGTCAAGGCTTCCACCTACAAGAACGAGGACGGAGAGGTGGTTCCCATCGACAAGAAACGGCTGCTTCACTCGTTGCCCGTTGAGCCGCATGTGCCTGTGTTCATTTCCTATTTCACGCTATATCCCGACAAGAACGGGAAGATGTGTGAATATCCGGATGTATATGGATACGACCGCCAGATGGGCAACTTCCTAAATAAACTATGTGAATGAGTATCGACGATAAAGAAATAGTCAAGCAACTGGAAGATCCGAAAACGCAACGAAAAGCTTTTTCGCTGATTGTCTCCCAATATACAGAGCCGTTGTATTGGAAGATTCGTCGTATCGTTCTCACGCACGACGATGCCAACGATGTGCTTCAGAACGTCTTTATCAAGGCGTGGACGAACATTGGGGATTTCCAGAACAAGTCGAAGCTCTCAACGTGGTTGTATCGAATTGCGATTAA
Source organism: uncultured Prevotellaceae bacterium (assembly GCA_902769705.1). Lineage (GTDB taxonomy): Bacteria > Bacteroidota > Bacteroidia > Bacteroidales > Bacteroidaceae > Prevotella. The sequence continues at coordinate 10,258 of CACXPX010000049.1, read as the reverse complement.
CGAGTCGCTGGACTTCCTCAGGAAGCAGAAAGCCGCTTCAGCCATTAGTGCCGACGAGGATGTTTCGGTGGCTAACCGCCTGATGGCAGACGAGTATTTCGATGGCGACGAGACCGAGGCTCAGCTGCAGGAAGCTATCGCGAAATTGCCCGATGTGCAGCGCACGGTGTTCAATCTGCGCTACTTCGACGAGATGAAGTATTCGGAGATGAGCAAGCTTCTGGATACCAGCGAAGGAGCCCTGAAAGCCAGCTATCATCTGGCCGTGAAAAAAATAACTGAATTTTTTAAAAGCCATGATTAAACTTTTTGCATGTGCTTGCGTCAAATATACAAACAAGAAAAAAGAGTATGGAAAGAGATGAATTCTTATTAGAGCATGTGGGACGAAAGACGCCTTTCAAGGTCCCAGAAGGCTATTTTGAGGATTTTGCCGCTCAGATGATGGACAAATTACCGGAACAGGAGGCAAAAGTCATCAGAATGAAGCCACAGGGATGGAAGAAATTCCGTCCGTTTGCCTATGCGGCAGCTTGTGTGTGTGCCGCTATCTTCTGTGTAGGGACATACCTGCACCAGAACAACGCGAGCGGAAACGAATTATCGCAATCCGTAGCAACGGTGCAGCCGAAGTCAACGTATTCAGCTATCGACGAAGTGGCTGACTACACGATGATGGACAATGTCGACTTCTACGCTTATGTATCTGATTACTAATTAAATCCACAAGGAAATTGAAGAAGATTGTTGTTTTGTTCTCGATGCTGGTGTGCGTGCTTTCAGTTCATGCACAACAACCTCAACAGTTCGACCCTGCCAAGTTTGACGCCGAATTGGAGCAATATATCACCACAGAGGCTGGGCTCGCCCCGAAAGAGGCTGCGGCATTCTTCCCGCTCTATAGGGAGATGTTGCGCAAGCAGCGCCTGTGCTATGACGAACTGCGCCGTACGCGTCACATGGATAGCAAAAATGACAAGGCTTGCGCTGACATGATAGCGAAGAGAGACAAATTGGAAATCCAGATGAAGGAAATCCAACAGCAGTACCACAGCAAGTTCATGAGGGTGTTACCGGCTGGCAAGGTGTTCCGCATCATCAATGCGGAGGAGAATTTCCACCGCAACGCATTCCGTCGCGTGACCAGACCGATGGCGATGCCCAATATGGGCAGACCCATGAACGGCATGCCTAACATGAACAGGCCGAATGGTATGAATCGGTCGAATGGCATGAACAGATCTTCTGGGCGTAAATAAATGCCGCGCTATTTTGTTTATTTCTCCTATGACGGAACCCGTTATCATGGTTGGCAAATCCAACCAAACGGGAATTCTGTGCAAGCAGAGTTGCAAAAAGCTCTTTCCACTCTTTTACGTACTCCGATTGAAGTGACTGGTGCGGGACGCACCGATGCAGGTGTGCATGCCCGGCTGATGGTGGCACACTTCGATACCGACCAAGAATTCGACAACCGGCAATTGGCTTATAGGCTCAATCACCTTCTTCCCTTTGATATTGCCGTTTCAAAGATAGAAACCGTTGAGAGCGCGATACACGCACGTTTTAGTGCTGTGTCGCGCACTTATCATTATTATATACATACTGTGAAGGACCCGTTTGCACGAGCTTACTCGTTGGAGACCCACTACGATTTGGATTTCGAGGCGATGAACGAGGCGGCGGCTTATTTGCTGACCCAGCAGGATTTCGCGTCGTTTTGCAAGACGGGTGCCGATGTGAAGACCACCATTTGCCACGTTACCGAAGCGCGCTGGGAGCGGATTGACGAGTTCAGGTGGCGTTTCGTGATTTCAGCCAACCGCTTTCTGCGGAATATGGTGCGAGCCGTTGTGGGCACGTTGGTCGATGTGGGGCGTCACAGGCTTTCGATTGATGATTTCAAGGCCATTCTGGCCGAGAAAAAACGCACGTCGGCAGGCGAGAGTATGCCCGCTCATGCGTTGTTCCTGGTGGATATCCAATATTAATCCCCATCGTTTTTTCTTTCATATGAACATTTTCCATGTGGTGTTTGATGGAAAATGACAGAAAACGTTTGCTCATTTTCGCAAAACTATGTAACTTTGCACCCCGTTATGTGGTTAGTTTTGGCTTTTCTTTCAGCCGCTTTGCTGGGTTGTTATGATTCTTTCAAGAAAAAGGCGTTACAGGACAATGCTGTCATTCCCGTTTTGTTCCTCAACACACTTTTCTCTTCCTTGATATTTCTGCCGTTCATCGTGTTGTCGCATACGAGCGGATTGCTCGACGGCACCATCTTCCACGTTTCTTCAGGAGGATGGGAGGTCCACCGGTATGTGGTGCTGAAGAGCGTCATCGTCTTGTCGTCGTGGATATTCGGCTATTTCGGCATGAAGCATCTTCCGCTCACCATCGTGGGACCTATCAATGCCACTCGTCCGGTGATGGTGCTGATAGGAGCTCTGCTGGTGTTTGGCGAACGGCTGAACTTGTACCAATGGATTGGTGTGATTCTGGCTCTCGTCTCTTTCTTCATGCTCAGTCGTAGCGGTCGGAAGGAAGGCATCGACTTCAAGAACGACAAGTGGATTTACTTCGTTGTTCTTGCCGCCTTGCTGGGAGCCGTTAGCGGACTATATGACAAATATCTGATGGCTCCTACGGCGGATGGAGGAGTGGGGCTGGACCGCATGTTGGTGCAGAGTTGGTATAACATCTACCAATGTTTCATGATGGGTGCAATGCTGTTGCTCTTGTGGTTTCCCACCCGAAAGAGCACAACGCCCTTCAAATGGCATTGGAGCATCGTCTTCATCAGCATCTTCCTGAGTGCTGCCGATTTCATGTATTTCTACTCGTTGAGTTTGCCCAGCTCGCTGATTAGTATTGTGAGCATGATTCGACGTGCGTCGGTGGTTGTGAGCTTCATGTTTGGAGCTGTTGTTTTCCACGAAAAGAATCTGAAAAGCAAGTCTCTGGACTTGGCATTAGTTCTTTTAGGAATGATTTTCTTGTATTTTGGTAGCAGATAGAAATTTTTTTAGTAACTTTGCAGACAATTTGTAAGTTAAGGATAATTGTATGGCGAATAACATTTTTAGGGGATTAGGTATTGCTCTTGTAACTCCTTTCTGTGCTGATGGTTCGGTTGACTACACTTCGTTGAAGCGTTTGGTGGAATATCAGCTTCAGAATGGTGCAGATTTTATGTGCATTCTAGCTACAACGGGTGAGACTCCCTGTTTAAATGCTGAGGAGAAACAGAATATCAAAAACTTGGTGGTTGACCTCGTGAACGGACGTGTCCCCATATTGATGGGATGCGGCGGAAACAACACGGCTGCTGTGGTCGAAGAGTTGAAGTCGGCCGACTGGAGTGGAATCGACGGTGTGTTGAGTGTCTGCCCATATTATAACAAGCCCTCTCAGGAAGGTCTTTACCAGCATTTCAAGGCTATTGCCCAAGCAAGTCCGCTCCCCGTGGTTCTCTATAACGTTCCGGGACGTACGGGCATCAACATGAAAGCTGAGACGACGGTTCGTCTGGCTAACGATTGTGAGAATATTGTGGCCATCAAAGAGGCGAGCGGAAGTCTGGAGCAGGTGGATGAGATCATCAAGAACAAGCCCGACCGTTTCGACGTCATCAGCGGAGACGATGCTTTGACATTCCCGATGATTGCAAGTGGAGCGGCTGGTGTGATTTCTGTTATCGGAAACGCCCTGCCCAAGGAGTTCTCGCGCATGATTCGTTTGGAATTCAAAGGCGAATTCGAACCCGCCCGAAAGATTCACCATCGTTTCACCGAACTTTACAGCCTCTTGTTCGTCGACGGAAATCCCGCAGGTGTGAAGGCTTTGCTTCATGAAATGGGATTCATCGAGAACGAGTTGCGCCTTCCCCTTGTTCCCACCCGCATCACCACGATGCAGAAAATGGCTGCCATCCTGAAAGAATTACGCATTTGACGATTCATTACCATTGTTCTGGTTTCTGAGATGAACGAAGAGCGGAAAGTGATTCATGAGATAACGCCCCTGATGGGAAAGGATGTGCTCTACATTGCCGACAGGCAGAAGAAAGAGTTCACATATCCCATTCACAATCATGCCGTCTACGAGCTGAACTACGTAGAGCATGCTGCTGGAGTGAGGCGTATTGTCGGCGATTCTACGGAGGTTATCGGCGACTTCGATTTGGTGTTGATTACAAGTGCCGACTTGGAGCACGTTTGGGAGCAGAACATTTGCCAAAGCGAGAACATCCGCGAGATAACCGTACAGTTCGACTTCAACATGTCTGAAGACGACCTCTTGGGCCGCAATCCTTTTGAGAGCATCCGTCGGATGATGAACGAGGCCAAGAAAGGCTTGTGCTTTCCGTTGAAAGCCATCATGAAGGTCTATCCGATGCTCGACAAGCTGAGTTCCATCAAAGACGGGTTCTATGCCGTCACCCAATTCATGTCCATCCTCTACGAATTGTCGCTGTGTGAAGGTGCACGAACGCTGGCCACTTCATCCTACGCCAAGATTTCCGTTGAAGACGACAGCCGGCGCATCTTGAAGGTGAAGAACTACATCAACAAGTACTATATGGACGAGATTCGGCTGGCAACGATGGCGGATATGGCGGGCATGAGCCCGAGCGCCTTCAGCCGTTTCTTCAAGTTGCACACGGGCCGCAATCTGATTGACTACATCATTGACATCCGCTTGGGATATGCCTCGAGAATGCTCGTGGATACAGCAGAGAGCATTTCGAAAATCAGTTTCGAATGCGGATTCAACAATCTCAGCAACTTCAATCGTGTTTTCAAACGCAAGAAAGGATGCTCGCCGAGCGAGTTCAGGGAGAACTACCGCAAGACGCGAGTCATCGTTTAGAGGGAGGCGTAGGAAGGTGAAACAATTGAAGAATATGAAATGGAAACAACTGTCAACTGAGTATCTCATCAAGAGACCTTGGCTGACAGCCCGGCGCGATAAGGTGGAACTGCCCGACGGACGAGTCATCGATGAATATTATGTGTTGGAATATCCTTCGTGGATTAACGTGATAGCTGTCACGAAAGACAATCAGATGGTGCTTGTGCGCCAATATCGGCATGCGTTGGGTTGCACCAATTTCGAAGTTGTTGCCGGTGTGGTGGAAGAGGGCGAGACTCCTTTGCATGCCGCGCAACGCGAATTGCTCGAGGAAACGGGTTTCGGTGGAGGTGAATGGCAGGAAATCATGCAGCTGTCGGCCAATCCAGGCTCGATGAACAATCTCACCTATTGTTTTCTTGCGCAGGATGTTGAGCGAATCTCAGGCCAACATTTGGATGCAGGTGAAGACATCGAGGTGCATTTGTTCTCCAAAGAAGAGGTGCTTCAAAAGTTGAAAAATGGTGATTTCATCCAATCCTTGATGGTCGCTCCGCTTTGGAAGTTTTTCTTTGGCATGTAATGCAAATTCAATAAGGAAAGCATTTTTTACGTACGTAAATTCAATAATAACAAACAATAAATGACGAATAAAGAAACTCCCGTATTGCTGCTCACGGGTTATCTGGGTAGCGGAAAAACAACTCTTTTGAACCGAATACTCACCAACGAGCGTGGCATCAAGTTCGCGGTTATCGTCAACGACATCGGCGAGGTGAATATCGATGCCGACCTCATCGAGAAAGGTGGCATCGTCGGACAAAAGGAGGAAAGCCTCGTGGCTTTGCAGAATGGTTGCATTTGTTGCACGTTGAAGATGGATTTGGTCGAACAGTTGCGCGACATCATCCGCCAGCAACGCTTCGACTATATCGTGATTGAGGCCAGCGGCATTTGCGAGCCAGCCCCGATTGCCCAAACCATCTGCTCCATTCCCACGATGGGCTACCAATATGTGTTGGACGGCGTTCCCTTCCTCGACAACATCGTGACCGTTGTCGATGCTCTCCGCATGCGCGACGAGTTTGGAAACGGAGAGAACCTGCTGGGGCAGAACATGGAGGAAGACGACATCGAGAACCTCGTCATCCAGCAAATAGAGTTCTGCAACATGATTCTTCTGAACAAGGCGGCAGAGGTGTCGAAAGAAGAGTTGGGACGCATCCATCAGATTATCCGCGCCATCCAACCAAAAGCCGAAATCATAGAATGCAATTTCTGCGATGTTCCCCTCGAGAAACTCCTCAACACGGGCTTGTTCGACTTTGACAGCGTGGCCACATCTGCCGCATGGATCAACGAGATAGAGAATCATCACGAAGACGAACACGATGATGATGACGACGACGATGATGACGACGACCATGACGAGCATGAACATCACGACCACGACGAGCATCACCACCACCATCATCACCATCATCACGACGACGAAGGCGAAGCCGAGGAATATGGCATCGGCACGTTTGTCTATTATCGTCGCCCAGCGATGGATTTGGGACGCTTCGATGAGTTTGTTGCCCGTCGTTGGCCGAAGAGCGTCATTCGTGCCAAGGGAATATGCTGGTTCAGCGACGAGCGCGATGTTTGCTACGTTTTCGAGCAAGCCGGAAAGCAGGTGTCCATCCGTAATGCGGGACAATGGTATGCCACAATGCCCAAGAACGAGCTCAAGCAGTTCATGGCTCAGAATCCCGGACTTCAGCGCGATTGGGACGAGAAATATGGCGACCGCATGCAGAAACTGGTCTTCATCGGGCAGAATCTCGACCGCGAGGCTATTGCCAAAGAATTGGACAATTGCCTTGACGAATAGTCAAAAACGCCGTTGGCTTGACGAATTGTCAAACCGCCCGAATATACAGACAAACGGGAGTCGCTTCTTGAAAGTGGCTCCCGCTTGTTGTTCTATGTGAAAGTGAGGATTATCGGGCTTGCAAGGCGATGCTGGCTTTGCGCAGGTTGCTTTCCACGCCCACCTTGATGTTACCCTTTTTCTTCATGCTGCGCACCACGACAACGGCTCTTCCTTTCCACGTGGTGACCACAGGCGACGTCTTGGGCTCTTTGTCCTTCAGGTCAGCGCTGGCGGCTGCCAGCAGTCTTCCTTGCCCCTCTACGCCTACACGACAGCTGATGGCGGCATCGGGACACACATGGCCTTTGCTGTCGACAACCTCAACGGTGATGTAAGCCAAGTCTTGACCGTCGGCTGTGATGGTTTTCTTGTCTGCCGTCAGACGCAGGGCTGCAGGTTCTCCGGCTGTAGTAAGGGTAATGGATTTCCCATCTGCTTCAGCACGAAGCTCACCAGGCTCATAAGGAACAGCAAATACGGCCTTGAACTCCGTCTCACGGCTCACCTGCTTTGTGTCCACAAGTTTGTCGTTCAGATAAAGTTTCACCTCTGGCTGACGGGTATAGACCTCCACCTCGACGGGCTTGCCTTCCCAACCTTCCCAGTTCCACGACTCCCATGTGGGCCACACACTCCATTGTGTTTGGCGAATCTTGCCGCGGAATCCGTCGGGTTCCTTCACAGCCATATACAGGCCTTTCACATCGTTCCACAGCAGTTCGCGATAGTGGCTGATGGGCTTGCGCCAGCCAGTGATGTCAACATCACCGCAGTAGGCTCCGTGCCAGTCGGGTTGTCCACCCTGAACGTAATGCTCGCCCGGACGCTCGCCTTCATAATAGGTTCGACCGATGCCCGACTCACCGAGATAGTCGAGTCCGGTCCACACCATGTCGCCCACCACGTAAGGGTAGTCGTTCACCGTTGCCCAGTTGCGGAAGGCGTCGCGCGGATAGCTCTCCGTCTGCCACATCACTCGGTTGGGGTCGCGTTGGTGGTCGCCCTGATGTTTGAATATCATGTAGTTGTAGCCACCAATGTCGAGCACTTCGAAGTGAGGGTCGTAGATTTCCCAGTCGTTGTCCCAAGCGCAGAGTGCCTCGGTGACGGGGCGTGTAGTGTCCATCTCCAGCACGGCTTTCTTCAGTTGGCGGGCTGTATGCACCACGCGCAGTTCCTTGCGCTCGATGACCTCGTTGCCCAGGCTCCAAGAGATGATGCTGGGGTGGTTGCGGTCGCGTTTCACCATAGCGTGGATGTCTTCGCGGTAGCACGAATCAATCATGGTGGAGTAGTCGTACTTCGTTTTTTCCGTACGCCAGCCGTCGAAGGCCTCGCCGATGACAAGCATGCCCAGCGAGTCGCAAGCATCAAGGAAAGCGCGTGTGGTGGGGTTGTGCGAGGTGCGGATGAGGTTGAATCCCGCCTCTTTCATCTGCTTCACCTTGCGCACCTCAGCAGCATCAAAAGCCATTGCTCCCAGCACGCCGTCGTCGTGATGCACACAAGCACCATTCAGCAGCATCGGTTTACCGTTGAGCTCGAAGCCCTTCTTCGTGTCGAACGAAAACGTGCGGATGCCGTATTTTGCCGTCTGACGGTCAATTGCCTCATCCTTCATCATCTCCTTCAGTTCCACGGTTGCCTTATAGAGTCGAGGATTGTCTGTAGACCACAATTCCGGGTTCTTGACGTTAAAGGTTGCTACGACGCTCTTTGAGCCATGAGCCGGTACTTTTACTGGCAAAACCTCACTCAGGGAGGTCTTCAACTGTGTGCCGTGAATGACAACTGTTGCTGTACGTTCTTTGTCCGACTCATTCTCGACAGTCACTTCCACTTTGACGGTGGCTTTGTCGGCCTTCACCTCAGCAGTGGTCACAAACACGCCATTCTCGGCAATGTGGAGGGCAGGCATCGTCTCAAGCCACACATGGCGGTAGATGCCCGAGCCGGAATACCAACGGCAGTTGGGTTGCTCCGCGTTGTTCACCTTCACCACCACCTCGTTCAGCCTCTTGTCCTTATGTAAATAAGGTGTAACGTCAACGGTGAACGGCGTGTAGCCGTAACCGTGCTGACCGGCCTTCTGTCCGTTGACAAACACCTCAGCCTTCTGATAGACGCCCTCGAAGTGGAGTTTCACGATTTCTGCCTTTGGCGTGCTGAACGTTTTGCGGTATTCGCCTTTGCCGCCATGAAACCAGCCGCCTCCCGTTCCTGTGGCTCCGTTTGCTGGGTCGGGCGCATCGTAGATATCCCAGTCGTGGGGTAGGTCAACCTGAATGGTTTTCCCGTCTCTTGTGAACTGCCACCCGAAGTCGAACAATTCCTGATTCTGCGCCATAGTGCCCATAGTAGCGACGAGGGCAATAGCGATAAAGGCATTTTTTAGGTTCATGTTGCTGATTTGTTTAGTATGGTTGTAATTTTCTACAAAGATAATAAAAAATCTCGAGAACAGCAAGGATTTGTTGCTTTATTTCTCCCTTTCTTTCTTGATTGTTTGAAGTTGCCGCCCGTTTGTGAATGGGGTGGGCGAGTGGGATGTTCCATCGGCGTGGCATATGGATTATTTGTACACTCGAGGGTCTCATAGAGAGATAAGAGTTCACGACCGAGTGTTTCAGTATTTCAGTTTCAAACCTATTTCAGAGGGTCAGTTGTTTTTCAACCCCCTTTTTAAATACTTCATAACTACTTAATAATTAATAAGTTATATAAAGAAAGAGAAAATAATACCCCCTTAAATTTTGGCTGAAACAACTGAAACTGAAACACTTAGCAATTAAATTATTATCAATTTTTCATCTAAAAGACTGATTTACAATGAGATACGAAATTATAAACACTTTTGTCCCCATGATGAAAAGACGCTAAAGTACAGAAAAAGCCTGCATTTTTCCTCTACAAGGCCTCAAAATGCATGTATGAACCGCTTGTTCCGAGAAAAAAACATGCATTTCCGCCTTATTTGGCGAACCTGAAAATCATGTGTTGTGTCAGCAAATACGATTCATTTTGCGCTTAAAAGGGTTCATGATGGTCTTTTCGAGCATGTAATTCCCGTTTTCTGACGTTTCGCCCACCCGTTTTTGTTTCCTAAATGAAACGGAGTGTAATACAAATCTGCCTTGATGCTGTTGTGTCACATGCCGCCTTTGACACGCTCAGAGATTACATGTAAGCGCCTTAGAGATATCATGTAAGCGCCTTAGATGCCACATGTGACAGGCTCAGATGATATTTAAAGGTAAAAAAGTAAAAAAGTAAAAAGGTAAAAAAGTAAAAGTACTTTATGGCAGAATTTTCCTTTTTCTATGCCTTTTTCTTGTTTATCGCTAAATTGGAATTTACTTGTCTTGTTCCTTAACAATCGGAATGATGAATTCCGATTTATCTGTTACTATTTCTTATCTGGCTGCTGGCCGTCGTGGGCCTTCCAGGCGCACTCGGTAATCTTCATGTCGGAGAATACAGCCGTGA
>CACXPX010000048.1 GCA_902769705.1 uncultured Prevotellaceae bacterium | reverse complement strand
TAATTGTCCCACACGCCCCGAACGGGAGCTGAAATGAGCCTCTCCCACCGATGCCGAAACCCGCTGAAATGAGGCTAGAAGCCGCAAATAAGACGCCCAGAGGCCGCTTTTGACACGCTCAAAGACCACATCTGACTCGCTCAAAGACCACAAGTGAGAGGCTCAAAGACCACCTCTGACTCGCTCAAAGACCACCTCTGACACGCTCAAAGACCACTTCTGACAAGCTCAAAGACCACCTTTGAGAGGATAGAAAAAGGAGGTCTTCCCCGAGGCGGCTCCTCACAGCCTCTTACGGAGCGTGAAGACATTCTGCCCATTGATGCGCTCATAATTGATGCTGTCCATGATACGTCTCACGAGATGAATGCCCAAGCCTCCAATGCCACGCTCGTCGGCAGAGAGCGTAGTGTCCACTTCACCTTGGGCCGTGGGGTCGAAAGGCATACCGTCATCAGCAATGATAAACTTCAGACGAACATCATTAGCAAGAGCACTAATGCGAACTTCCCCTCTCATACCATACGGGTAGGCATATTCCATCACGTTCACTACAGCCTCCTCAATGGCAAGGTTCATCTGCATCGTCATGGAAGCATCAAAGCCAACTGTTTCGCACACCTCATCTACAAATTCGGCCAACTGCGGAACTTCCTGCACATCGTTGTGCAACGTGATATGACGATCCAGATGGTCTTCCGACCTCTTTACCGTATACTGAATGGCCAACATCGTCAAGTCGTCGCTCTGCTCGGTACCGTTCACAAACTGATGTACCGAATCCACCATCGACGTTATCAGCTTCTGGGGTGTATTCTGTGATTTCTCCGTCACCTGCAACACCCGCTCTATGCCAAACAAACCATGGCTGGCATCCTCCGCCTCAGTCAATCCGTCAGTATAAAGGAAGATGGTTGTTCCTGCGTCTATCATGATTTCCTGTTCCGAGAAAGTCCAACCTGGCATGGCTCCTAACGGCAAATTAGCATTCACAGCCAACATGCTGCACTTTCCTGAAGCCGTTGACCATTCAACATCGTCCTTCATCTTTTCCTCATCTTTCATGAGGATGGGCGCATCGTGTCCCGCATTGCAATAACGCAAACGCCCCGTTGGCAAGTCCAGCACACCAAGGAACAAGGTGACAAACATGTTTGCGTCATTCCCCTCGGTCAGCGAGTTGTTCAAGGTCATCACGATTTGGTCAGGTTTCGCTGTATGGGCTGAGATGTTGCGGAACAGCGATCTAGTAACAGCCATCACCAACGAAGCTGGCACACCTTTTCCAGAGACGTCGCCAATGCAGAAGAACAATTTCTCATCGCGGATGTAGAAGTCGTAGAGGTCGCCACCCACTGCCCTTGCAGGCGTCAGCAGACCGTAGAGGTCGAGGTCTGTGCGTTCGGGGAACGGTGGGAAAGTCTTCGGCAACATGCTCATTTGAATGTCATGGGCAATTCGCAATTCACTCTCCATCGACGCCTTCAACGAGGTGGTCTCCTTCAGTTCCTCCACATATTGGGAAAGCGAATGCTGCATCGTCTCGAAAGAGTCACGCAGATGGCTGATTTCATCGTTATGCTTGAAGTGTGGCAACGGCGTGTCGAAGTGCCCCTTCGCCACCTCTTCAGCAGAATCTGTGAGAAAAGACAAAGGTTTCGTGGCACGCCAGATGGTGAGATGCGTGGTGAAGAATATCAAGAGGGCTGCCAAAAACTCTACCATGAGGATAAGAATACTGATGACAACACTCCACAAAAAGACGGTAAACCAATGCTGGACAACAGCCATTGTCCAACCAGTCTTATCCATTTTCTTGTAGCTGATGTAGTATTTGGTGCCGTCAATCTTTATTTTTCTGAGCATGCCACCCTCCCCCTTCACCAAATCGCGGTAGACTGCGTCGTCCAATGTGTCGGGTGTGGCCTCAACGACATCCTTGATGTTTCCTTTCAACACCAATTTCTCGTCGGGATGCACAATGAACTGGCCGTTACTGGCTGTCACAAAACAATAGAGCATTCTTTTGCGCTCCAATTGCAGCTCTTCATCCTCATCAACCAGCTGCTCATTTATTTCTTTAGCCTCCTCTTCACGAATCAACTTGGTCAGCCAATCCAATGGGATGTCCACTCCGAACACACCCACCTTCTTACCCTGTTTGTCGCGAATGGGCAGTATATAGCTGCACAGCATTTTTTGCGTACCATCTTCATCGAAATAAGGGTCCGACCAATAGCCTTGCTCTCCAGTCTCCACTTCGAGGCCCTTTGCATACCACTCTCTATTGAAATAGTCGTGCGACGCCGAACCCATCTGCACACGCTCCACCGTCACACTGTCGCGAAACACCACATACGGTTCAAACCATTTACCCCCCGTCTTATAGTAGTTGGGCTCAAAAGCCGCGAAGCAAGCCATATAGTGTTTGTTCAGCCGCAGCTCCTTCTCCAAGACGCCAAACACCTGCTCAGGACTGTCCAAATGCTTCTCCAACTCACCCACATTGTTGGCAGCCGACACCTCCACCGATGTCAGCATCGTGTCCATCTTTCCACTTATCAAGTTGATTAAGTCGCGTGAGCGCATCTCGCCTTGGACAAACATTCCGATAAAGACAAAAAACAACACTGCACCCACCACCAGCAAATTGATAAACGTCAGAATGAGAATGATACGCCAAGTCAGACGGCGCGCAAACGAACGCGTCTTCCTCGGTTTTTCATCTTTCAATGGAGCCTTCAGTTTCATTGTCAATGTTGTATGATAAGCCGGTTAATGATGCTATTTTATTGTTTCTGATGCAAAGATAAGTCTTTTTTCCGATATACCTTCATCTTTTCAATTAAAATGTGTAACTTTGTGCCAACCAAGACCTATCACCTTAACCATTAGAATTGAAAATGAAACCAAGAACAATCGTCTTGTCGGCTCTGCTCATAGGCATTTCGATGGCAGATGCACAACCGAAAACACCCGTTGTAAACACCAAGCAAGGTGCTGTGGAAGGAATCATACAAGAGGGTACGATGGCCTATCTCGGCATTCCATACGCGAGAGTGGAGCGGTTCATGCCGCCACAACCCGTGAAGAAATGGAGTGGTGTGCGTAAGTGCGACCACTGGGGTCCGATGACCATGCAGCAGACCAACCGCCCGATGACTGAAGAACAGATGTCGGAAAACTGCTGTGTGCTCAATGTGTGGACAACCGACATCCCATCACCCACAATCAAAAGCCCAACCACTCTCAAGCCCGTCATGTTCTGGTTGCACGGAGGAGGATTCGACTCAGGTACCTCAGAATGGGACCCCGGCATGTGTCTGGCCAAGAAGGATGTGGTTGTCGTGAGCATCAACCATCGATTGAACATCCTCGGATTCCTCGACCTTTCTACGGTTTCCAAGAAATACAAGTATTCGGGTAACGTGGGAATGCTCGATGCCGTGCAGGCCTTAGAGTGGGTGCGCGACAATATTACCAAGTTCGGTGGCGACCCCAACAACGTGACCATCTTCGGTGAGTCTGGGGGCGGCGGTAAGGTGGGCACACTGATGTGTATGCCCAAGGCCAAAGGACTCTTCCACAAAGCCATCATCATGAGCGGCACCATCCTCAACGTGAACACGAAGGCAATGACTGAGGAACTGGGCGAGGCCGTACTGAAGGAACTGGGCATCGACAAGAAGAATATAGACAAAATAAATAAGGTGTCTTATAAGGACCTTTATGCTGCAGGGCAACGGGCGATGGCTGCAAGCATCGGAACCCGTAGGCCAGGTACTCCGATGATGTGGGGCTTCGGCCCTACTCCCGATGGCGAAGTCTTGCTGCAACAACCCTTCCAACCCGCCTTTGCCAGCATTAGCGATGACATCCCACTCATGATTGGAACCACATTCAACGAGCTGCAACGCGTGCGCTATAACCAGAAGATATCTTTTGAAGACTGCCACAAGGAACTGGAACGCACCTTCGGAGATGAGACCGATGCCTACATCAGCGCCTATATGGAGGCCTACCCGTATGGTTCTTACGAACAGCTGATGCAAAACCTGCTGAGCATCGACTGGCTGTTCCGTCCCAAAACCATCATCACCGCTGATGCCATCGGTGGCAAACGCAAGGCTGACACCTATGTCTATATGTTCACACTTGGCGAGAGTGACAATCGTGGCTATAAAGGCTCTGCCCACGGTGCCGAACTAAAATACTGCTTCGATGTTCTACACCACTACAGCAACCAATTGTCGCAGTCAACCCTTGACACCAACAAGATTTGGGCCACAAGAATGAGTGATGCTTGGGCACAGTTTGCTCATACGGGCAACCCCGACAGCGAAGGATATTATGGATGGCATCCCTACACAAAGGAAAACGGCGAACTGCTGGAGTTTGGCGGCACCCTTGTCCGCATCCACAACAACCACGACCGCAAGCTGGAGGAAATCATCGACCGCCACTGTTTCAAACAGCTCGACGAGTTCAGGAAAAAGCAAAAACCGTGAATGGCCTGGAAACTGAAATACCGCTGCAAGACATGCAGATATGAAGCCGATGTTTATGAAGGGCGCGGCCTCTTCAGGCAAAAGATCACTCCTATCAGTTGCCCCGACTGCAAGACGATTCAAAACATTGTGGTGGGCGGCATTATTGCCGATGTCGCCCCTTCCTACAGGAGTGAGGTGGGAAGGCTATGCTTGAAATGCGGCAGCGAAAACATCAGAATTTGGGATAAAAAAACTTGCCCCAAGTGCCAAGGGGTGATGGAGGCACTTGGGGAAAAAGAGTTTTGGACGTGAATCGAGAAAAGGAGACGAATGGTTATCTCACCACTTCCGTGAACTCGGGTTTCGCACCTTCGGCTTTTCCTACAGTCACATAGATAATGGAAGTGGACGCCTGACCGTTCATCCCACCGCTTTTCACCGTATATTTATAATCGGTGCCGTCGGAAGTGGCACGTTTGCCAACTGTCTGAGGTGTGCCAAGAGAGAACTGATAGCTGGAACAGGCTGCGTCGAAGATGGCTTTTTCTTCTTCCGTCACAGGTTTCTGTTCCGAATAATCGGGCAGTTTTTCAACTGAACCTTTCTTGTAGCCATTCACTTTCAAGAAGCGGTCGAGCTCTTTGGCCGCCGCTACCACACGAGCCGTGCGCACACCGTAGCCCGTCACAACCTTTGCCTTGGGCAAGGCTTTCTTCAGCGCGTCCGACGATGTATTCAATCCTCCGCTGCCAAACGTGCAGAAAGGAACAATAGTCTTGCCAGCAAAATCGTTTTCCTTGACGAGCGTGGCAATGGGCATTGCATACGTGCCGAACCAAATGGGATAGCCCAGGAAAATGACGTTGTAGTTGCCAATATTCTTCTTCAAGGGTTTGATAGCGGGTGTCTCTCCACTCTGCATCTCGCGCTGTCCGCGCTGCATGGTTTTCTGGAAGTCGCCCGAATAAGGCTCCACCGGCTCGATGACTTCGATGTCGGCATTCAACTGCTTCTGCAACTCCTCAGCCACAGCCTTTGTGGTGCCAGTCTCTGAATAGTAGAGCACCAGCGTCTTTTGTGCACAACATGTTGTGAAAAATGCCATAACTGCAAACAAAGATAAAAGTTTTCGCATAACTAATAGATTTGAAATGATAGCGCAAAGATACAACAAATTGATTAGACAGCAAATTTTTCGTGTTAAAAATTCTGTCGCAGGCAATTCGTGAAGAACACCCAAGAACGGCACAAGACGACACTACGAGAGAAAAAAGCGAAAGAAAAAGGAGTTATCGTGATGATATGTGAAAAATATTTAGTATCTTTGTAAACTGTACAGATATAATGTACAATGTGTACAAGGAATATGACTGGTAAGATAGAATCTGAATTATGAAAATCATCGACAACATCTTGATAGACAATTTGGCCGAGGAGGCCAAGAAGTCGCCAAGGCTAAGGATGAACTACAACTTCCATCAGAGCCTTCAAGACAAGTGCCATCGTTTTCTCAACGCTATGGAGCCGGGAACAATAATCCCCGTTCACCATCATCCCACAAAAGAAGAGACCTTTGTCGTTCTGAGGGGAAAGGTCAGAGTGACCACTTACAACGACAATGGCGAAGTGCTGGAATCTTGCGTCATCAGCCAAGAGGAGGGCCGCTACGGAGTGGATATCCCAAAGAACGTATGGCATGGAGTTGAATGTTTGGAACCGAGTGTCCTGCTGGAATGTAAAGAGGGGCCATTCGTAGAGCATGAGGTGGATGGAATCCTGGAGGTAAAGGAACAATGAGGAACGCTTCGACAAAATGACAAAGATGATGAAGAGGTTGATTATAAGCATCTTAGCAGCATTTGCGGTGCTGACTGTTTCGGCACAAAGGCTCAACATGCCCATTCTCGGCGGCGAGCTGAGCAACTCGGCTGCCACATCGGTGGCCGACATCGACGAGGTGATGCCACGAATGCGGGCTCTCGGGCTCAATACGGTGCTAGTGCCGGCATACTGGGAACTGATAGAGCCGCTAGAGCAGAGCCAAACCAATATGAGCTCTGCCGAGAGGAGACAAAAGTCAACAGAAGGTCAACCGATGGAGCCCACGGAGGGACAGTTCGACTTCACGCTCATCGACCGAACCATCGACGTGGCCAAACGTGAGCGACTGCACGTGGTCTTCCTGTGGTTCGGCGCATGGAAGAACTCGATGTCGTGCTATGCACCGGGGTGGTTCAAGCAAGACACGAAGCGGTTTCCGCGTGCGATGACAGCTGAAGGAAAACAGATGGAGATTGCATCATGCTTCAGCGACAACGTGTTGCAAGCCGACCTGAAAGCATTCTCGGCACTCATGCGCCACATCAAGGAGCGCGACCCACAGCGCGAGGTGGTCGTCATGATGCAGATAGAGAACGAGATAGGTATGCTGGAGTCGGCACGCGACCACTCTCCGTTGGCTGAAAAGGCTTATCAGAAAGAACGCTGGGCAGAGCGCTACGGCACCGATGAATATGCAGATGAGAAGTTCATGGCGCTGAGCTATGCCCGCTATGTGGAGCATCTGGCCAAAGCAGCCCGTCAGATTCACGACATGCCGCTCTATGTGAATGCTGCGATGAACAGCCGAGGACGCCGACCGGGTGAGTATCCGTCGGCAGGTCCATTGGCCCATCTCATAGACTTCTGGCGCGAAGGAGCGCCCAGCATCGACCTGCTCGCGCCTGACATCTACGACACAGGCTTCAAATCGTGGGCGGCTCAGTATGCAATTCCCCCTCGTCCGCAAGATGGCGGAAAGGTGAAAAACCGTCTCTTCATCCCTGAGAGCCGGTGCTGCGAGAACAGCGGCGTGCGTGCTCTCTATGTTTTTGGTGAGCATCAGGCCATAGGTTTCAGTCCTTTCGCCATCGACCAAGCCAGCGAGAAAGAAACCGAATCGGTGACGAAAGCCTACGGGCTGTTGCAACAATTGTGGAATGGCGGATTGCTAAATTGCAAAATGTCATGGGGATTGCTCTTCGACCAAGAAGACTGCGAACGCGTCATCGACGACGACGGCGTGACGATCACCTGCCGCCACTTCTTCACGCTGCCGTGGGACCCTCGCGCCACCGACGGCTCCACTTGGCCTGAGGGTGGTGCCATACTCATCCGTCTCGGCAAGTTCGACTATCTGTTGGCAGGCAGCGGAGTGGTTGCCAGCTTCAAGACACCTACGGAGAAGCAACAGGAAGAGCGGAAACAATTGGGCGAAGACGGATTCGCAGAGGCAGGCGGCAGTGCTGACTGGCAGCCTCAAAAACGTTTCAAGGGCAAAAGGCTCGGCCTGCTTTCCGTTGACGAAGTGGAAATAGACTCGGGCGGAACGATGCAGTATCTGCGCCGCCACAATGGCGACCAAACCCATCAAGGCCGCCACGCCCGTATTGGCGTCGGCGAGTGGAAACTGCTCCACATCAAACTTTACGAATATTAAGCGTGCACCATCAATTCATCTAGAGGAAGAAAGGACATGAGAAGAATTATCTTATACTGCATCTTGCTGCTGTTCACCATAGGCGTGAAGGCAGTAGAGCGACAGAAACTGAACTTCAACGCTGGTTGGCGGTTGCAAACGGGCGACGTGGCTGAGGCTTCAAGACCCGACTTCGACGACACCCGATGGCAACGGGTGACGCTGCCCTACGCTTTCAACGGTGACGAGGCGTTCAAGAAAGACATCGTCGATTTGACGGATACGATTTGCTGGTACAGAAAAACGTTCTCTCTGGGCGCAACTGATGTGTCGGGGAAGGTGTTCATCGAGTTCGAGGGTGTTCGCCAGGGGGCCGACTTTTACCTAAACGGGCATCATCTAGGGTTCAGCGAGAACGGAGTGATGGCGTGCGGCTTCGACCTCACACCGTATATAAAAGAAGGTGAGAACGTGCTAGCTGTGCGTTGCGACAACAGCTGGACCTACCGCGACCGAGTGCTCGACAGCCGCTATCAATGGAACGACCGTAACTTTAACGCCAACTATGGCGGCATCCCCAAGAACGTGTGGCTCCACATCACCGACCTGCTCTATCAGACGCTGCCGCTCTACTCCGACCTCGGCACCACAGGAACATACGTCTATGCCACCGACTTCGACATCGCCAACCGAAAGGCTGTGATACATGTGGAAAGTCAGGTGAGAAACGAGGACACCCGCGAGCGTTCGTTCTTTCTGGCTGTTGTGCTGAAAGACATGGACGGCAACGAGGTGGCGGCTTTCAACGGCAACGAGCGAATCACCTTGAAACCCGGAAAGACTGCCATCGCCAAGGCCGAGAAAGAGGTGCAAGGATTGAACTTCTGGTCGTGGGGTTACGGCTATCTGTATACGGTAGAAACCTTTTTATTGGACAATTTGACCATTTCACAATCGGACAATCATGAAGCAGCACAATCGTCAAATAGTAAATTATCCAATCGTCAAATCGTCAAATCGTCAAATGATATGGTTATCAACCGCACAGGTTTTCGCAAGACCCGTTTTGGCGAGGGCAAGATATGGCTCAACGACCGCTGTCTGATGGTGCATGGCTATGCCCAGCGCACCTCGAACGAGTGGCCGGGCGTGGGGTTGAGTGTGCCCGCCTGGCTGAGCGACTATTCCAACGGCTTGATGGTAGAATCGGGAGCCAACCTAGTGCGCTGGATGCACGTCACGCCGTGGAAGCAGGACATCGAGTCATGCGACCGCGTCGGTCTGCCACAGGCCATGCCTGCAGGCGATGCCGAGAAAGACGTCGACGGTCCACGTTGGCAGCAGCGCACCGCCCTGATGCGCGACGCCATCATCTACAACCGCAACAACCCCTCGATTCTTTTCTATGAGAGTGGCAACGAAAGCATCAGTCGCGAACACATGCTCGAGATGAAGGCCATACGCGACCAGTACGACCCACACGGCGGACGTGCCATCGGCAGCCGCGAGATGCTCGACATCGACGAGGCAGAGTACGGTGGCGAGATGCTGTATATCAACAAGAGCAAGAAGCATCCCATGTGGGCGATGGAATACTGTCGCGATGAAGGCTTGCGTAAGTACTGGGACGAGTGGAGCTACCCTTACCACAAGGAGGGTGACGGCCCGCTCTATCGCGGCAAGCACGCTACGGAATACAACCATAACATGGATCAGTTTGCCATCGAGATGGTGCGCCGCTGGTACGACTACTGGCGTGAGCGACCGGGCACTGGCACCCGTGTCTCCTCTGGTGGCGTAAAGATTGTATTCTCCGACACCAACACCCACCATCGCGGCGAGTCGAACTATCGCACCAGCGGTGTCACCGATGCCATTCGCATTCCCAAGGATGCCTTCTTCGCACATCAGGTGATGTGGAACGGATGGGTGGAACCCGAAAAGCCTCAGACCTTTATCGTGGGACATTGGAACTATCCAGTGGGAACCGTCAAGCCCGTCTATGTCGTTTCCACGGGCGACGAAGTGGAACTGTTCCTTCACGGCCGCTCGTTGGGCAAGGGAAAGCAAAGCTATCGCTATCTCTTTACCTTCGAAGATGTTCCGTATGAGCCTGGCACATTAGAGGCTGTTGCATCTGATGGCAGTCGCTATAAGTTGGAGACAGCAGGAGAACCCTATCAGCTAAAACTAACGACAATTGAAAATCCTGAAGGGACGAAGGCTGACGGTGCCGACATGGTGCTCTTCCAAGTGGAGGTGCTCGACAAAGAGGGACGGCGTTGTCCGTTGGACGACCGCATGATTCACTTCCAACTCTGGGGCGAGGGGAAATGGATAGGAGGCATAGCAACCCGCAACAATCAGCACCTTCAACGACTCGACGAGAATCGACCTGAAGGCTTGCTTGACGCTGCAGCCACAAAGAACATCTCCGATAATTATGTCGGCGCCATGTCTCTACCCGTTGAATGTGGCATCAACCGCATTCTCGTTCGCACCACCACCAACGCTGGCCTCATCCGTCTGTCGGCCTATGCTGATGGTGTGAAGCCAGCCTATTTGGAAGTGAAAAGCGAGGAAGTGGAAAAAGAAAAGCGTCTGCCACAACTCACCCTGAATGGGCTTTTGACTCGTGGTCCGACACCACTCAGCCCTTCCTATATCGAGCAAGCTCATAGCGTGAACATCGTTTCTGCCAAGGCTGGTTTTGATGCCGACCATGCCTCCCGCAGTTATGATGATAACGAACTCTCCGAATGGAAGAACGACGGGTGCCTCTCTACGGCATGGATTACCTATCAACTGGAAAAGAAAGCCATCATCGACGACATCTGCCTCAAGCTCACGGGGTGGCGTCTGCGCAGCTATCCTCTTGAGATATATGCAGGTAAGACACTCATCTGGAGCGGCGAGACCGAACGCAGCCTCGGTTATGTCCACTTGACACCCACCCGTCGCATCACGTCAGATGAAATCACCATCCGTCTGAAAGGTGCTGGTAAAGACAAAGATGCCTTTGGCGGTATTGTCGAGGTGGCTGAACCCGCTGCTAGCGAACTCGACCTTTTCAAGGCTAAGAATGGCGAAGACCCTAAGAGCGAACTACGCATTGTGGAGGTGGAGTTCATCGAGGGCAAGTAACTTTTACTTTGGCTGCAGGCTTTGGCGATATTCACTCGGCGACTGCCCGAGGTGTTTGGTGCAGTAGCGGCTGAAGTAGCTCAACGACGTGAAATTCATCGCATCGGCTATCTGGGTGAGCGACAAGCGTTCGTCGTTCAGATAGTCTTTCAGTAGGGGGATGGTGTGGCGGTCGATGTACGAAGTGACACTATGCCCCGTCACCCGTTTGACGGTCGCCGAGAGGTATTTGGGCGACACGTTCAGCCGCTCGGCATAATGTCTCACTTCGCGCTCCGTGCGGCTGATGCCCGTGGCAAGCAGTGCCATCAGCTGTTTCACGATGTAGGCCGTGCGGTCGGTATGCATGTCGGTGGCATCACGCTCTGCATGCGCCTCAAAGATGTCGTACATCATCGTCAGACAAAGACTGCCCATCAGCTCGCGATAGAACTGCAGGTGGTGGCCTCCTCCCATGCGGTCGCGCAGCCGATGGAAATCCTCCAGCAGGTGCTGCGCCTGCTCATCCGTCAACCTGATGACCGGGTCCTCATTCAGCGAGATGCTCCCACCGATGCTGTAGTTGTTTGACGGCAGCAGGTTTTGCAGAAACTTATAGTCGGCGGCAAACCATTCCACCTGCATGTCTTTATGCGCTGCCAGGTTCTTCACCCTGTGGGGCATGGGAATCACCAGGTCGTTCCGTGCGATGTGATAGCAATGTTCGTTGAACACAAAACTCCCCTCCCCCGCCGTACAGAGCAGATGCATGCAAGTGTGGCCCAGCTCACGGGCATTCATCCCGTAGAAGTCGGTGGAATATTGGAAATCTGATTTCATATCGTTGCCTTTTGATGACAAAGATATACTTTATTTTACAAACAAAAGACTCTTTTCTGCAAAAAGTGAAAATCGTGACGCAATTTGTGAAACAAAAGCAACAGAAAAACGTCGTACCTTTGCACCCGGAAATAGAACAAAAAAAATTATGGACATTTTCAAGCAGTTAAGTTCAGGGACTGATGTCGATATGGCAACGCCCGCGTATGCAGAAGCCATCAAGGAAATGGGACGCTGCAATCAGATTTGTTTCCGTATCAACACCACCGAGCCAGACATGGAAAAGATTCGCCCGATGGAGAATGAGCTGTTCAACGGAGGGTTGGATGCTACGAGTTACATTATGCCACCTATGCAGATTGATTTCGGCTGTCAAATGAAGATTGGCAAAGGTGTATTCATTAACCACTCGCTTACATGTATGGCAGCTGGCGGCATCACCATCGACGACGGTGTGATGATTGGTCCCAATGTGCGCATCGTTACCGACAACCACGACTTCGAGAACCGTATGGTGTTGCGTTGCAAACCCGTTCACATCGGACGTAATGCCTGGATTGGCGTGGGTGCCATCATCCTGCCAGATGTGACCATCGGCGAGAATGCTGTTGTAGCCGCTGGCGCAGTAGTTACTAAGGATGTGGCTCCGAACACCATCGTAGGCGGTAATCCTGCCAAATTTATCAAAAACATTTAATCAAGGAGAACTGATTATGATTTTCGACAGAAACGAACAGAAAGCAGTAGTGGCACTCTTGGGTGCCGGCAGTATGGGAACAGCCATTGTGCGCCGTATTGGCGCAGGAAAGAAGATTCTGCTGGGCGACATCAGCGAGAAGGCGTTGGAGCGCGTGGGCGATGATTTCCGCCGTTCAGGCTATGATGTAGAGACTATCCAGGTGAACGCCTTGCAGAAGGAAAGCGTGGAGGCATTTGCACGGAAGGCAGCAGAACTGGGCCCCGTGATGTACTTCATCGATACGGCAGGCGCATCGCCCAATCAGGCCAAGCCAGAGCATATTGTCGACCTCGACATGGTGGGCACGGGCTATGCCGTGGATGCCTTTGGTGAAGTGATGGCCGAAGGTGGCGCAGGACTCATTATCTCGAGTCAGGCAGCCTATATGTACCCCATCCCCAACGATATCGAACTGCAACTGGTGAACACTCCCACGGAAGGACTGAAGGAGGTGAAGTTCATTCAAGAGGTAGCCATGCAGAACTCAGGCTTTGCTTATATGATTGCCAAGCGAATGAATCATTTACAAGCTCAACGAGCAGCAGCTACAAGTTGGAGGAAGCGTCGTGCACGTATCAACACCATCAGCCCGGGCATTATCGTTACCCCATTGGCCTACGACGAGTTCAACGCCAACGGCGAAGGCTACCAGCGCATGATTGATGCCTCAGCAGCCCAGCGCGTAGCAACAAGCGACGAGATTGCCGATGCAGCAGCCTTCCTGCTTGGCGAGCATGCAAGTTTCATCACCGGAACCGACCTGCTCATCGATGGCGGAGTCATTGCCAGCATCCGCACAGGAGAATACAAATTAGGTTAACAACAAATGATTATGAATATCAAGAGTATCATCACAGCAGCTATGGCATTGCTCGTATCCACGGCATGCAACGGCACAAAGCAACAGCAAATAGATTCAGAAACATCAAACGAGACAACAGCTATGGCAAAAGACGGCAAGGCATTGGTAGTGTTCTTCTCGCATGCGGGGGACAACTACGCAGTAGGAAACATCGAAGTGGGCAACACGAAGATAGTGGCCGACTATATCACGGAACTCACAGGCGCAGAACAATTCGAGATTGTCACCCATAAGTACGACGGCATGGCCTACAATCCACTTATCAAACTGGCACAAGAAGAAGCCAAGAACGGGGAACTACCCGAGTATGAGGGCGACGTCGACCTCTCTCAGTATGACACCGTGTTCATCGGCGGTCCCGTATGGTGGGGCACTTATCCGCAGGTGATGTTCACCTTCTTCAAGAAGCATGCTAACGACTTGAAAGGCAAGACGGTCATCCCATTCACTACTCATGAAGGCTCAGGCTTGGCCAACTGCGTTGAGGACGTGAAAAATGCCTTCCCTGAAGCAAATGTCCAGAAAGGTTTCAGCATCTATGGTCACGAAGTGAGGACGGAGAAAGCGAAAGTAGAGAAGTGGATAAAAGGACTTGGATATTAAAAATAGAAGATTATGGAATACATCAAATTATACAACGGTGTTGAAATGCCGCAATTGGGCTATGGAGTGTATCAAGTAAGCCCTGAAGAGTGTGAACGTTGCGTGAGCGATGCGCTGAGCGTGGGCTATCGGATGATAGACACGGCACAGGCCTACCAGAATGAGGAGGGCGTAGGCAATGCTTGGCGCAAGAGTGGCGTGAAACGTGAGGACTTGTTCCTTGTATCAAAGATTTGGATTTCGAACTACGGATACGAAAAAGCAAAAGCGTCTATCGACGAAAGCCTACGCAAGTTGCAGACGGAATATATCGACCTAATGCTGCTTCACCAGCCTTTCTGCGACCGCTATGGTGCTTATCGGGCTTTAATAGAGGCCTACCGCGAAGGCAAGTTGAGGGCTATCGGTGTCAGCAACTTCTACCCCGACCACCTCATCGACCTGGCATCGAATGTGGAAATCAAGCCGATGGTGAACCAGGTGGAAACACATGTGTTCTGTCAGCAGAAACAGGCTCAGAAATATATGGAGGAGTTCGGATGCCAAATCATGTCGTGGGGGCCGTTGGCCGAGGGCAGAAACGGTTTCTTCACCAACGAAGTACTCTCTGAAATCGGCAAAGCTCACGGCAAGAGCGTCGCACAAACAGCTCTGCGCTTCTTGCTGCAACGGGGCGTAGTCATCATCCCGAAGTCGAGCCACAAGGAACGCATGGCCGAGAACTTCAACATCTTCGACTTCGAACTCTCTGCCGACGAGATGTCTCGCATCGATGCACTCGACACCAAGCAGAGCCTCTTCTTCGACCATCACGAAGGTGAGGTGACTAAGATGTTCATGGGCTTGCGCGGTTTGGTGTGATAGAAAAAGGCCGACTTCCTCATCGATGGTGGTTGTACAGCTTCTTATTGGTATGGCGATTTACAATATTTGAAAGCGACATATTAATATTATACGAGATATGAAGAATTTGAAAATGACAGCTGCCGCTCTGCTGCTGATGATAACGGCAGCAGCTTTCGGTCAAAGCAAGGTTTACATGACGAAGGAGATTACTCCCGAATCGTTAGTGAAAATCTACAAGGCATTGGGCGTTGAAGCCAAGGGCCGCGTAGCTGTGAAGATTTCCACGGGCGAAGGAGGCAACACGCACTACCTGAAACCGACGCTGATTCGCCAGTTGGTGGACGAGGTGAATGGCACTATAGTGGAGTGCAACACGGCCTATGGCGGTTCGCGCCAAGACCCCAAGAAGCATTGGGAGACCATTCACGAACATGGTTTCGACAGCATCTTCGCCGTCGACCTGAAGTATGATATCGTAGGTGAGCACTTGGCCAACTATGATTTCATGATCAATCTCGCCCATTTCAAAGGGCATGCAATGGGAGGTTTCGGAGGGGTCATGAAGAATGCCTCCATTGGAGTGGCCTCAACTGCTGGCAAATGTTACATCCACTCAGCCGGCAAGACCGATGACCCCAAACTGGCATGGGGACCTGATTATCTGGCTGCAGGCAAGACGCAGGATAACTTCCTGGAATCGATGGCTGCCGCAGCACAGGCCGTGCACAATTATTTTGGTGGCAAGGTCGTCTACATCAACGTGATGAACAACATGTCGGTAGATTGCGACTGCGACGGGCATCCCGCCAAGCCCGAACTGAAAGACATGGGCATCATGGCTTCGCTCGACCCTGTGGCTCTTGACCAAGCATGTCTGGATAAGGTCTTCAACTATCAAGGCAAACCTGGCGACGATAACAAGCCACTCATACAACGCATCAACCGACAGCACGGCACCTACATCACCGACTATGCCGAGCAGATAGGGTTGGGCTCGAAGAAATACGTTCTAATAAATATCGACTAGCCAAGCAACCAGAACAGGCAGACTTCTTCGAGCAACTCAGTTCAAAGGCTGTTGTAGTGTACATAGTGATACCACTATTTTTTCCAATTGCGGTGGACAATTGGGACAAATGACAGTGCGTTTTTTACACGCTAAGCCTCTACCCGCAGACAAGGATGCCCAAAGCCGCCCCGAAGCGGTTTTTCAAACAGATGGTTTTTCAGCTGAAAATAGAGATAGAAACATCTGTATCTATCTATATATCTATACATATAATATATATAATAATAATATATATGTTAATATATATATAATTAATATTAATTATTATTAAATAATTATTTTAAGTAATTGATAATCAATCACTTG
>CACXPX010000047.1 GCA_902769705.1 uncultured Prevotellaceae bacterium | reverse complement strand
GAACATCGTGGGCAGCCGCGTGCTGTTCCAGCCGGAGTACACCGTGGACGTGGCCACCCAGAAGCGCAACCGTCAGTTCCTGAGCAACGTCACCGTGCGCAACGTGAAGGATCTGTTGCCGAAGGAAGAGAGTGAGGGGCAGGAGCCCTAACTGACCCACCTAAATCCTCCCTGTTTAGGGAGGACTTCCTTCCCTTTGGGGAAGTATTTCGAGGAAGGAGGAAGGAGCGCTTCGCTAAATGAAAAATTAAAAATTTAGGGAATGATATCGCAGTTGACCAGAAACGCCCTGAAAGGGCAGCAGCTACCAGCCCAGGGCAACGCCCTGGGGGGGTGTCAAAAGCGTAAGTAGGTCGCTGCCCCTGTAGGGCGTTGGTTTGCTGAATCCCTCTCACCCAGGGCGTTGCCCTGGGCTATGAGCGGGTTGGCCCTTCAGGCCGCTCTGACGGAGAAAAGCTAATGTTTAACTCCCGATTAAAATTATTGTGAAATCCGTGTCATCCGTGCCTAAACCTCTAAAACTCACCAACTTAAAAAACTTACCAACTCAAAAACTTACTAACTCACCAACTTACCAACTTAAAAACTAAAAAACTATGAAAAAGGATACTTGGAAAACTGCGATTAAGCGAGTGCTAAGGGAACTTGCTCCCAATTTGCCGAGCGGGAGCAGTTTATTTAAATTCATCATTCAGATGATTGTTGCGATTTTGACCGCTATAGCCACCAGCCTTGGGGGCACCGCTTGTTTCGTAAGCTAAATTAAAAATTAAAGATTAAAAATTAAAGCCCCCATAGGGGCATGATTAGGATAGCCAGCCACGTCCTCGTGGCTGGAACCGCAGGACAAATAAAAAGGGTGTGCCGTAGGTACACGATAGCCAGATGGTGTGTCGCATACCTAAGGGCATGCCTGTTCTTACCCGAACCCTATACCAGCCGTCAAGTCGGCTGGCTATCCCTATCAGATGCCTACGGCATTATTCCAGGAAGAAAAAATAGTGTAATCTGTGTCATCCGTGCCGAAAGTCTGTCACACACCTACCACCCCAAACCCCTCCTTCAGAAGGAGGGGACTACGCTCTTGAGAATTATTTGACTAATCATAAAGCTCAATGTTCAAAGTTCAATGTTCACAGGAACATGCCCCAATCACTCCCAAAACTGCAGGGCAATTTGAAAAAAATGAGGGGCGAGGCGCTGATATTCGTTTTTTTTTCTTATTTTTGTGGAGTGATTTGACTTTATGGAAGAATCTCAAACCTAAATTATTCATCATCAACAACAAAAACTATGAAGAAGAACTTATTCAAATCGGTTGCCTTTTTGGCAGTGGGAGCCCTCTCGGGCTTAGTGTTTAACAGTTGCAAAGGCGGTGCCTCGGGCGGTGGAATCGTGGATGAGGCCATCAAACAGGTTGAGCAGACGATAGCTACCGAGGAGACGCCGATATTCGGAAGTCTGCCTTCGCTGTACGAGCAGAAGCTGGAGGCTGGTACCATCGTGGGCAAGCATTTCAGGGAACTGAAGACGGAGAACATGGACGAGGCTGTGAAGAACAAGTCGTTGCGCGACGAGGCTGAGAAAAAGCTGGCGGAGTACTATAAAGCGAAGATCAGTGAGGCTGTTACTGCCTTGGATGGGAAGGACATCAAGGTGGAGTTTGACAAGAGCCAGTTCTCGGATGCCAAGGTGACGCTGAAGGTGTCGAATGCTGAACGCGGCATTTTCAACCTGGCCTTCGATGCTGCTTTGGCAAAGCCTGTGAACAAGGAGGTTGAATTCAAGTGGGTGTTCATGGATGCTGAGGGCAACGAACTGCAGACCTACAGCGACTACATCACACCAGGCGAGAAGATCAACAAGGAATGGATGGTGACGGCCGACCAGCACTTCGCTAAGAAGTTTGAGCACCTCTACATAAAATTCTAAAATTAAAAAATTAAAGAATTAAAAAGGGCCACTGACTCGGGAGAGTGCGGTGGCTCTTTTTGTATCTATGCATATTTATTACGAAAAGTTCGTAATTTGATGGCTGACAATCGAAAAATTTGGGTAATTAAGATTGTTTAACACGAATTGTTTGGAACGTCTACGAAAGTTTCGTAGATTTGCAACGTGAAACAAGGATTATTAACTTCATTCATTACTAACCAAGATGAGAATTACATTATTATATTTATGGCTGATGCTCGCGCTTATCGCTTCGCTGGCAACCCTGACATCGTGCTCGGGGAAAAGCGCTAAGGAGAAGTTGCCTGACACTTATTTCGATGCTACGTTTGGGGTGTCGAAAGAGGTGGTGACCAATGGTTTCACGAAGCATGGCATGAGAGTGGGGAAAGTGGAGGAAAGCATGGTGCAGTTCTTCCCTGCTGCTGGCGACTCTATTTCTTATGAAGGCCAGGCTTGGGATCGAGTCTCGGCGGGATTCTTCAAAGGCAAGTTCATCGTGATTGATTTCTTGCGCATCCACGAGAACGATTCGGTTGCCGCTGAGGATTACAACCGGATTTTGGCGGACTTGAAGGGGAAGTACGAGATGAAGGAGATTCCTCAAGAGAATATGCCCGACTCAGCGGTGCTGAAGTGTGCCGGGTATAACGCTGGCAAACGCGCGATGTCGTTCACGTTGCGGAAGGGACAGTCAGTGGACAATGAGCCGCGGTGGTATTGCACTCTGGAGATCTGCGAACCGCAGATTGCTGATGAGCGGCCGGGGCCCGTGAAAGTGATAGAAAGACTGGTGAAAACTAAGTAATTGGACGATTTGACTATTTCACGATTTGACCATTTGACGATTTGACGATTGACAATTGATTTAATTTTATAATTTTATAATTTTATAATTTTTCAAGTTGTGGAGAAACTTACGAAACAGGAAGAGGAGGTGATGCAGTACATCTGGAAGTTGGATGGCTGTACGGTGAAGGAGATGATGGGGGAGATGGACGAGCCTCGTCCGCCTTACACGACGGTGGCTTCGGTGGCGCAGAACCTGAAGCGGAAGGGCTACGTGAGCCAGCTTCAGCGTGGCAACACGTATGTCTATGTGCCGCAGATAGGGCAGAGCGAGTATAAGCGGCAGTTCATGGCGGGGTTCGTGAAGGATTATTTCCGCGGCTCGTTTCGCGAGATGGTTTCTTTCTTTGCGAAGGAGCAGGAACTGTCGTCGGAGGACTTGCAGGATATCATCAATGAGATTGAAGGGAAACCGTAAGGGTAAAAAGGTAAAAGGGTAAAAAAGTAAAAAAGTAAAAAGAGCCCCCCTCTTATCCCCCCCGTAGGGGGATGAAAGATTAAAGATTAAAGATTAAAGATTGAGATTAAAGATTTAATTGAGATAAGGATATGGAGATGATGCTGAAAGTGAACTTGCTGTTGGTGTTGCTCTACGGCTTCTACAGGCTGTTGTTTGTTCGCGACACGTTTTTCGGTCTTCGCCGTGCTACGCTGCTGGCCATGCTTGCTGCGGCGTTTGTGTTGCCGCTGGTGGACATTGGCTGGTGGGTGGAGGAGCATCGCTCGACGGTGAATCTGGTGGAGGCTTACCAGGAGGTGATGCTGCCCACGGTGGTGGTGACGGGCGATGTGGAGCGTTTCCCATGGATGAGGCTGTTCACGTCGGCATATATCATCGGCGTGGTGGTGCTGAGCGTGAGGGTGCTGGTGCAGCTGCTGGCGATTTTCAGGCTGGTGGTGGTGGCTGAGCGCCGCGAGGTGATGGGCAGCTCGGTGTGTGTGCTGACAGACGACACGAGTCCTTTCTCGTTCTTCGGTTGGATTTTCGTGAACCCCGACAAGCATAGCGCTGAGCAGCTGGAAGAAATCATGATTCACGAACAGACGCACGCGCGGCAGTGGCACTCGGTGGACATCGTGCTGATGGAGTTTTGCGCCATTGTGTGCTGGTGGAACCCGTTTGTTTGGCTGATGCGCCGCGAGGTGAGGCTCAACCTGGAGTATCTGGCTGACGACCGTGTGGTGTCGGCTGGCAGCGAGCGCAAGACCTACCAGTATCATCTGCTGGGACTTGCCTATGGAAAGAATGTAGCTACAATTTCAAATAATTTCAATGTCTTACCTTTAAAATTAAGAATCAAAATGATGAACAAGAAACGTACAAACAGAATGGGACGCACGAAGTATCTGCTCGTCCCGGCGTTGGCGGCCGCTCTGCTGGTGGCCAGCAATATTGAAAGTGTAGCCCGCACGTGGGTGCGCCAGATGAATGAGGCTCCCGTGCTGACAGAAGCTGCTGAAGTGGCGGGCTATGCCCTCGATGATAATGGAGTGACGGCGGATGGTGTGCAGGCTGCTGAGTTGACAGCGGAGAACGCTGCTGAAGAGCAGTTGCTGACGGAGCCGGAGGAAGCCGTGGAGCCCGAGCAGGGTCCTTTGATGCCCGACGATGACAATGTTTTCGACGTGGTGGAGCAGATGCCCTCGTTCCCCGGTGGAATGGAGGCCATGATGGATTTCCTGAGAAACAACGTCAAGTATCCGGAGGGTGCGCAAAAGCAAGGCATTCAGGGCCGCGTATTGATCCAATTCGTAGTGGACAAGAGTGGAAAAGTGAGAGATGCCAAGGTGGTGCGCAACGTTGATGAGCTGCTGGATGCTGAGGCTTTGCGCGTGATACAGGCAATGCCACAATGGATACCTGGCAAGCAGAACGGCAAGGTGGTGAACGTGAAGTATACGATTCCCATCTCGTTCCGCCTGCCTGCCAAGGAGGAGAAGCCCACGGAGTTCAATGCCACGTTGAAATACGACGAGCAGAAATCGGAATGATGTCTAAGACCTCTCTCTTGTTGCTGATGGCGCTGGCCTGTTGTGTGCGCTTGTGCGCAATGGGCGGCGTCCATCCGGCCGAGCTGCGTGGTGACAGCTTGCGTGCGCAATACGACTATTTCCATGCGATGCAGTGCTATGAGGAGGCGTTGGCGGCCGTCGGTCGAAATGGACAATTGACAATTGACAATTTACAATTAAAGATGAAGCTGGCAGACTGCCGCTATCTGCGTGCCGACTATGGCGGTTGTGTGGCGCTGCTGGAGGAGTTGCCTGCAGACTCGTTGACGCACGATGCGCTGCGCGAGTTGTTCTATGGCCTGAAGCTGATGGAACGGCGTGGCGAGCAGATTCGCTGGGGAGAGCGGTTGCTGAAGCGTTTTCCGATGGACTCGGAGGTGGTGGCCGATATGGCGTTGGCTTACAACCTGAATGACGACCCTGAGCGGGCGTTGGCGCTGACGGGTCGATATGAGGCTGTGGACTCTACGAACATTCTGGTGAAACGGCAGACGGCAGATGCGCAGTTCTTCATGAAAGACTATGCAAAGGCGACTGAGACGTATGAGCGGTTGGCTGCTTTGGGCGACACGACTTTTGCAACGCACTATTCGCTGGGGATGTGCTACGAGCAGTTGGACAGCATTGGCTTGGCGTGTATGCACTATGGTCGTGCAGTGGCGTTGAACGACTCGGCAAAGGCGTGGCCGTTGTATCATCTGGGTGCTGCGCTGGTGAAGGCCAAACAGTACAAGGAGGGTATCCACGTGTTGCTGATGGCGCTGGCGAAGATGCAGCCTGACGACTCGGCGATGTTCAATCTGCACTGGGCGCTGGCTGACGGATATTACAACAACGAGGAGTATTATTCGGCCATCTACGACTGGAAGAACTGCCTGAAGTATAATCCGCAGTCGTTGGCATCGCTGTATAACATCGCGCAGACCTACGAGATGATTGAGGAGGGCGGCAAACATGCAGAAGATGCCTACATCGAGTTCCTGGACTTGGCGAAATATGCGGACCACACCACTCCTGCGCTGCAGGAATGGATGGAGCATGCGAAGAATTTCAAAAATGTCAACTCCCGCATGGAACGCCGCCGCATGGAACTTGAAAAACGAGAACAAGAAGTGAAAAAGAGGTTGGAGGAGGAGAAAAAGGAGGAAATGAAGATTAAAAATGAAAGATGAAAAATGAAAGATGAAGATGCAAAAAATGAGAGATTAAACAATGCTCTATTCAGGTTTTCAATTTTATAATCTTTCAATATGAATTTTTAATCTTTCATCTTGGTAAATATATAACAGTTGCCCCTTTCGGGTGAAGAGCGGCCTGCAAGGTCAACCCGCCCATAGATTCCCTCAATTTTTAATTTTTAATCTTTAATCTTTAATTTATCAAACCCTGACTAGGGTTTAATGACGCATTCCACGATTTTTTCTTTCCCATTGCTGTCGAGCATGCGGAAGCGGTGGGACTCGCCGCGGACGAAGCGGAATTGGGTGAAGTCGCGGAAGGAGAGGATGGGCAGCTGGTCGATTTGCAGGATGATGTCGCCTTGCCGCATTCCTGCTTTGTAGACTTCGGACTTTTCCCAGATGAGCCCAACGGCAACAACTCCATGCGGAAAGGACAAGCGTTGGCTGCTGGTGGGCACAAACGCCACTTGGAAGGGTTTGTTGCTCACTTCTATGTTGTCGGTATTGTTGTAGGGCAGGAATGAGATTTGCCGCCGGAAGGGATTGATGATGATGGCGCCATAGTTGAGGATTTCGGCTCCGATGCGTGAGGCGCCTTGTGTGGTAATGGCTCGAAGGTCGCGGAAAGCAAAGTCGGCGAACTTGAGCCTGTCGAGACGAAGGAAAGCCACTTCGTCTTTTTTTTCTGCTCCGTGCCCGGCTATGGCGAGCTGTCCGAAGGCGTGTCCTTCCGTTTGCCGTTGGATGTCGGCCCCGAGATTTTTGTTGAGTTTGGAGAGGTCGTCTTCGAGATGTTGGTCGTAGCTCTGTTTGTTCATGGTGTAGAGTTGCTGCGAGCCGAGGTCGAAGAGTGCCTCATCGGTGTGGCGCACAAAGGGGCTGACAAGAAGGTAGGGGACGAACCATTTGAGCTTGTACTTGACGGTGTAGCCTTGGCGTTCTTCTTCTTGGAAAGCACGTCGGTTGTTGGTGAGAATCATGATGCCCTGCCCGGCATCTATCTTGGCGCACAGCCCTCGGTTGAAGAGGTCGAAGCCGATAATGGCGTCGTATTTGTTGTTGAGCGCCGGCCGTGGCATAAGCGAGGCGACATAGTGGCTGATTTCGAGCTCTTGGGTGTTGAGTGTAGGGTGTTGGGCGTTATTGAGGAGTGGGATGCGGAAGGGCGGCAGCTGCACCACGCGGACGGTGTCGAGATGATAGTTGGCATCGCGCGAGACGATGTTTCCGAGTGGGGTGGAGAGCTGGTGGATGGCTGATGGGCGATGGGCGTTGGGGAACAACATGCCTTGGCTGCTTCCCGTGTCGATGTTGAAACGGTAGGATTGGCCATCGATGAGTACTCGAACATAGATTTGGTTGTCTTCGATTTCGATGGGGATGGTGTCGCAGAAGTAGGTGGTCTCCCCTCCCAACTTCTCCCAAAGAGAGAAGAGGGTGTTGTTTTTGGGTGGTTGGGTGATGTTGACAGGTTGTGGGTTGCTGGAGCCGATGTGTCGGATTTGGAAATTAGGATTATACCGTTGCATCTGCGCAAACACGCAGATGCAACAGATGTTGGTGAAGAGGCATATGAGGAGGCGTTTCATCTAAAAAGCATAAAACTGATTACTCGCTTTTCACTTCTTTTTTTCTACGCTGGGAGCGTAATGGCGCCATTGTCCTCAGTAAGCACTCCCTTGTCGATGAGCATGGCGATGGCTTGTTCAATGGTGATGTCGACTTTCGCGACGTTCCTGTTGAAGCCGAGCATTCGAGCTGTCTGTCGTTTGAGGTCGTCAAGCGGGATGGATATCTGCTCTTCGACAGCATAGCGGGCAGCGTTTTCAATCTCGATGGATGGGATGTCGGTGATGTCGCGTCCGCTGTTCTCACGATAGAAAATATAGCCTTGTGCGTCTTCTGCTGAGCGCCAATAGGTGGGGTTGTCGGCTGGAGATGCCGGGTCGCGCCAAGCGTTGAGGAATTGCGACAGGAAGGTCTGCACTTTCGGAGTGAGTCGCGGCAGTTGGTAGATTTCGGCCATTCGCTTGAAGATGAGGCTCTGTGTTACAGGTTGCTCAGTATCGATGATTTTCTGAATGTCGTTGGCCACCGACTTCTGCGAGCGCATCAAGTGTTCAACGGTACCGTCGTGGTTGCCGCGAATGGCCACCCGATTGTAGGGACGCACACGTTCGTTGACGATGGAGACAAGTTCATCTTCACCGACTGCAAAGCCAAGCAAGGTGTTGGGTGCTGGCTGCTGAGTGCTGGCTGCTGGTTGTTTGGCGTTGGTTGCCGGCTGTTTGGTGGCAGCTGGCGCGTCATTCACTTTTTTTTTATTGTTGAGTTGGTCGCTGATGCGTTTCATGACGGCGTCTTTGTTCATGAACCAGTCGACTGACCAGAGGCGCATGAGATTCCAACTGAGTCCTTTGAGCACGCCAGGCTGGCAGATTTCGCGGTCGCGCTCGGTCTTGGTCTCGTAGTAGTTTTTCCCGTCGCACATGATACCCAGGATGTATTTGTCGGGTGATTCGGGGTCAAGCACTGCGATGTCGACCTTGAACTGCGAGCGTCCGACAGAAGTGTCGACCTCGTAGCCCAGCTTGCGAATCTCAGCTGCCACAGCCTCTACGATGTCGGATGCCGTCTCCTTGGCTTGAATCTGGTTGGCAGCAACCGCCATTCGTCCGTTTCGTGCAAACTCGAGGAAGTGCTTGAGTCCTTCTACACCTCGTGCATTAGAGCGGCGGAGGTCGATTTGTTCAGGCTGGAGCGTGGAGAATACCATCATCTCGTAGCGTGCACGGCTTACGGCAACATTGAGGCGTCGCTCACCACCAGTGTTGTTGAGCGGTCCGAAGTTCATGGAAACCTTTCCTCGCTTGTCGGGACCGTATCCCACGCTGAAGAGAATCACGTCGCGTTCATCTCCCTGCACATTCTCGAGGTTTTTCATGAAGATAGGCTCTTCAACGTCGTATGCCTTCTTTTCGAGGTCGGGATGCTTGGCAAGTTCATCGGTGAGCAGGTCTTCAATAAGGTTCTGCTGCACTTTGCTGAAGGAGACGATACCGATGCTGCGTTTGGAGAGTTCGGGGTCGCTGAGGCGGCGTATGGTCTCTTTGACAATAGCTTCGGCTTCGGCACGGTTGGAGCGTGTCTTTCCGAAGTCGTAAGTACCATCGACAGGAATGAGCTGCACCTTAGACACACGGTCGTCAACCGACGGGAAGGTATAGAGCTTTCCTTCGTAGTATTGGGCGTTGCTGAAAGCGATGAGGCTCTCGTGGCGGGAGCGGTAGTGCCACATGAGGTAGCGTGCGGGCAGCGAGAGGGTGATACAGTCATCGAGGATGCTCTCCATGTCGTCGATGTCAGCCTCGGAGTCGTCCACAGCGTTGGTGGCGAAGAAGCTGGTAGGTGGCATCTGTTTGGGGTCGCCGACGCAGATGAGTGCCTTTCCGCGAGCAATGGCTCCCACGGCTTCGCTGGTGGGCATCTGTGAAGCCTCGTCGAAGCATACGATGTCGAATGGTGGCTGGTCGAGGTCGATGAACTGGGCAACAGAGATGGGGCTCATGAGCATCACGGGGCACAGTTTCGGCAGGAGTGTGGGAATCTGATCCATGATGTGTCGGATGGTGGCACCACGTCCGCCCGATGCGATGTAGCGTTTCAGTATTCCCAGCTCGGACGATGCTGAAGGCTCCAATGCTTGTGCAGGCACGTTGGCGGCCAGTTTGCAGTAGAGCATTTTCTTGGTAAGTTCCTGGAACTGCTTGGCAAGGTCGCGGTATTTCAGGATGGCATCTTCGAAGATGAGGCCGTTGAACATTTGCAGTTGCTTGTCGTTGTCGATGGTACGAGCTGCCAATGCCCTATATATGCCCTTCAGAGTGGCGTGAGCGGCTTCAGCAGCCGAGTGTCCGTTGTCTGAGAGGATATAGTCTACGGTGGGTTGCATGTGGGCGTCAGCGAGACCTTTGCAGCGTTGGCACCATTGAGCCCAGTCGCGGCTCATGCCGATGTTGTTCTTCCATGTGTCGATTTTCTCGCGGACGGTAGCCATTGGGATGTTGTCAACAGAGCAAAGCGGGCTCATGTCGCTGATGATGCGGTTGAAGTTGCGCATAGCGGTCATTCCGTCAACGTTGGTTTGCAACTCATCCTTGTCGATGGAGACGCCATCGATGCTGCTGGTGAACTGTTTCAGGAGTGCAACAATCTCGGGTGCTTTCTCCAGCGCCAGTTTGATGTCGGCCCATTTCTCTTGTCCGTTGCGCCCCAAAGCACCAAACACCCTTTGAATCTTGTCGGAGTCCTCGCCCACGGTCTTGGCAAGCTGCTGATAGCTGTGGAGTTGGCTGATGAGCGGCTCAATATCGCCACTCTTCACATTGCGGTTCATAGACTTGATGCCCGAGACAATGGAACGTTTGGCGAAGAACTTGGGCAGGAACCATTTTTGCTGTGCAGCCTCCCATGCCGTCTTGAGTTGGCCGACATTGTAGTCGAGAATGCCTTCGGTATAGTTCTGCAGTAGCGAGTTCTTCTGCGTGTCGCGCTGCTGTCCCAAGCTGACGGTTTCTTTCCAAGCTTGGAGCGTTGCAGGGTTGTCGGCAATCTTCAGCACCTCGTTGTTCACCGTTGGCATTTGGTTGAGGAGGCAGATGAGTTGCTCCACCCACGCCACACTCTTGACGTTGGCGGGGATGCTCAGGCGCAGTTTCGATGCTACCTCGCCAACGAGCGACATAGCTGGAGCCACTTGCGGCTGCAGTTCATCAAGCTTCTGGCGGATGGTGTCTTGAGCCGTCATCGAGGGGTCGGTGATGCAGAGCCCGTTCAGCGGGTGCTGCGCGGGTTGTCCGGTGATGGCGAATACGGTGTCGATGACAGCAATGTCATCGGCCATCTTGCGCAGTTTCTCGACCGTGATGCCTTCCACCAATTCGTTGGTGGGAGTGATGGCTTCCTCGCTGAATGTCTCGTATTGCGTGATGCAGTCGTAGAGCGACAGGCCGTTGTCTTGCTTTTTGTGCAGGAGATTCATGTAGCCGATGAGTTTCTGCCGTTGTTCAAAGAGTTCTTTTGAAGCTGTTTCATATTGCTCGGGCTCTTTGATGCGAGTGAGGTCGAGTGTTGAGCCTAACTGTTTCAGCAGGTGGGTCTTGGTCACCTTATTCGAGTGCATCTCCAAGCAGAACGGGGCAAGTCCGATTTTGGCCAATCGGTTCTGCACCACCTGCAGAGCCGCCATCTTCTCGGCCACGAAAAGCACACGTCGGCCGTGAAAGAGGGCGTTGGCAATCATGTTGGTGATGGTTTGGCTCTTTCCGGTTCCTGGAGGACCATAGAGGATGAAACTGCGACCTTCGCCCGATTCTACAACTGCTTCCATCTGCGACGAGTCAACGTCAACGGGAATAGCGAACGCACTGGGCTCAACGTTCAGGTCAATCTCGCGTGCATCAGCGCCCTTGTCATCATTTCCATCGCCCACCCAATGCTTCTGCAACAGGCTTTCGATGATGGGTGAACGGCGCATCTTCTCGGCATTGTTATGGATGTCGTTCCACATCACGAACTTGTTGAACGAGAACAATCCCAACAGCGACTCTTCCACGATGTCCCATTTGGGATGGTCAACCAAGTGGCTGCGAACGATGGCGAACACCTTCTTCACATCGATGCCGTGTTCGTCTTCGGGCAGAGGCGACAAGCCTGTCAGGTTGACGTCGTATTGCTGTTTCAGCATTTCCATCAGGGTGGTGTTGAAGGTGACATCCTCATCGCGAGTGCGGATGACATAGTTGTTTCCGCTACGGCGTATGATGTCGACAGGCATCAACAGCAACGGGGCATAACGAGGCCGCACGCTCTTGTCGTTTTCAAACCATTTCAGCAATCCCAGAACGAGGAATAGCGAGTTGGCACCGTTTTCTTCCAATGCCGTCCGTGAGGCGCGGAAGAGTCCCTTCAGGGCATCGCGCAATTCGTCTTCGGTCAGATAAGAGCATATCTTGTCGTGTTTCAAGTCTTCCAGCACCACTGTCTCCAAATCTTCCTGATAGAGTCGTGAGTCGTAGATGCCAAATTCATTGGGGTCGATTTTCTTTTTTGCTGGGCTGGGCAGAATCTGGTAGTCGCACCCATCTTGCAAATCGTCTTCCAAATGCTCTATTTGATACGAGATGAAAGGTATCATTTTCTTGCCCACTCGGATGTTCACCAGATTGTTGCGCAAAGAGAAGTCCAAAAGTTTGCGCTCCCATATCTGTTGTCGGGTGAGGTTCTTTTCATCATCCTTAATCGTGATGTCGGCTACATTCATCGTTTTCACGCCATCGGTAGCATTCTGATGTTCTATGCCGTCAGTCTGCCATTCGCCGTTGATGCGAACGGGCAGAGGGCGGATGCCTTCCAATCGGCAGCGGTAGATGTCGCAAAAGAGCACAAAGCGGTCTTCATCAGCAACAATGTGGTTCTCTGCATGGCGAACGGCTTCTTCGAAAGAAACGTTGCCCGATGATGTCAAGTCGGTGGATTCCACGAGTACCATCTCGCTTATGCCGTCGCTGATGGATTTCGAAATGAATGAAACGTCATCGCCTGTGGTCTGGAAGTGGTATTTGTCCACCAGCCAGCAGCCCACGTAGGCGTGTCCCTGCTGAATCATCAGCAACGGATGCAGACCGCATGCCTCTAGAGCCGAACAGAATAGCAACGACAAATCGAGGCATGTGCCCAGCTTTTCGCTTAGCACCTTGTCCACCAATCTCACGCGCTGGCCTGTCTTCTCATACGAAGCAGGTGGAGCCGAATAAACCAGGCTTTCGCTGCGCAGGGCTTCGTAGATGGAGGCCACTTGCGCCCGAACGCGATTGGGGTCTTGTGTCTGATATTCGTCGAGAGCTGATGAATCTGTCAACCGCTCCAGGAACTGGGCTGCAGCCACTTTTACATGTGCCAACTCGGGGGCGTTCGGTGTTACAAAAGCCGCCAGCAGCTCGGGCATCACGCCCACTCCAGGCCACTCGTCGAAGGCCAGCAAGCGCACATCGTAGTCGTTTTCGAATACCGTCGCTCCACCAGTCTCTATTTTCAACGTGAACTTCGTATCGATGCTCTCGGTGCGTTCGCGAAGTTTGTCAACGTCGGGCAGCACCTTCAGGTCGGCCACACGTACTGTCTGCCCCACGGGGATGCTGTCCACAACAGCTTCGCTAGCAGCAATCAACTCACCTCCGATAGTCAGCCGCAGCCCCCGCCAGTCCTCGGCGGTGTTGTTCGTCAGTTCAAGATACTCCAGGCATTTGCGCCCATTGATGGTCATAGCGTAGTTTATACACGGAAGATACTCAATCTTCAGACATTTGGCGTCGATTTTGTCGATCATGGCTTTTTAATGATTAGTTATTTCGTCGCAGACGCTTTTATGAAGCGTGTGCGGCTAATAGATTTTCGACAAAGATACACACTTTTTCTCATTCCATCAAGTTTTTAGATTAAAAACTGTGCAGAAAAGTTCAAATCATGTTTTACATGTGGTTTCTGAGGCTGTCAGATGTAATCTCTGACCCGCTCACATGTGGCATCTGACACCCTCACTTCATAGGTGTGACACCCTCAGATGCCACATGTGACAACCGAAAGATTCTTTACAGCAAATTTACTAATCATTTCTCGCCGTTGTTTCCATTTTTATTTATATCTTTGCATCGAAAAGTGGAAGGAAAGGAGAATTGTTTTTAGCAAGCTCTTTTTCAGCAAAGTGTGATTATAAAATAAAGGAAAAAAGTTAGGAGGTAAAATTAATGATATGAAAACATTTAATGCAAAAGAAGTGAAAGACCAGGTGGTCCAATGGATTCGCGATTGGTTTGAAGTGAATGGAAAAGGTTGTAACGCCGTATTGGGCGTTTCGGGTGGAAAAGACAGTAGCGTGGTGGCTGCACTCTGCGCTGAAGCGTTGGGTAAAGATCGCGTCATCGGTGTGACAATGCCTAACGGGGTGCAGAAGGACATCTCCGACAGCATGCGTCTCATCCAGCATCTCGGAATCCGCCATTGCAACGTGAACATTGGCGATACCTATAAGGCTCTGATGGCTGCTGTTGAAGAACAATTACGTGATTCGCTTCAAGCAGAAGTGTCCAACCAGACCATCATCAACATGCCGCCACGTCTGCGAATGACGACTCTCTATGCCGTGTCGCAGTCGATGAACGGACGTGTGGCCAACACTTGCAACTTGTCGGAAGACTGGGTGGGCTACAGCACACGCTATGGTGATGCAGCTGGCGACTTTGCTCCGTTGGGCGGCCTCACTGTGGCTGAGGTCATTGCGGTTGGTAAGGAACTCGGATTGCCCATCGACCTTGTAGAGAAGGCTCCCTCTGACGGACTCTGTGGCAAGACTGATGAAGACAACCTCGGCTTCACCTACGCTGTGCTCGACCGCTATATCCGTACAGGCCAATGTGACGACCCGAAGACAAAGGCTCTTATCGATGACAAACACGTGAAGAACCTCTTCAAACTGAAGCCCATTCCGCATTTCGAATGGACGGATACGAGGGAATAAAGCAAAGGGGCTGAACTTGGGCGCTCCTTGTAACATCGATAATTCATTTTAAACAAAAACCGTCAGGAATGCTTGGCAATAAAAGGTTTGAACTATGCCGCATATCATCACATATACTGAAGAGATTGAAGAACATGGATATTGCCAGCAGCGCCCAGAACTGAAGACTGGCGACAAGTATCTGCATGAGGTGGAAGGGAAGAAACG
Source organism: uncultured Prevotellaceae bacterium (assembly GCA_902769705.1). Lineage (GTDB taxonomy): Bacteria > Bacteroidota > Bacteroidia > Bacteroidales > Bacteroidaceae > Prevotella. The sequence goes on along the minus strand of CACXPX010000047.1, from coordinate 2,425 downwards.
CTTGCGCCTCGTGCGCTCCGTGCATTTTGACAAGTATGTCTGGGAGAATGTGGCGCAGTGGACGACCATCATTGAGGAATACTTCGAGGAGGAATATACGCTCACCACGGTGTTGATGAATTTAGGGCATCCCAACCAGTCGGAGGTTCCCGTGTTTGTGGCGAATGGGATGATGGGTGTGCTCACATGTGAGAAGGAGAAGGCCTGCGGTGAGTTGTTCATCCCTTCAAAGAGGTTCAATGTCCCGATAAAGGGTGTGGCTCCCTTCGGCTTCTACGGTTGCCAGCAGTTGACGAAAGTCATCTTTGATGCGAGAGTGGTGATTGCGTATGAATATGCATTCGCGAAGAGCGGCATCAAGGAAATGGAGTTCAATGAAATTGTGCCTGTGATGGTGCATCTCACAGCCCTCGATGGTTGTGAGCATCTCCCGAAGTTCGATAAGATTCTCGACCGTCCGTTTCCGGGCAAATATCAGATATGTGGTGGCGACGCCTTTCGCGAATGGGAGGAGGAGTTATATAGGCTGCACTTTTTGAATAGATAATTCAAATATCAGAAATGGCGCGAATAGTTCTTCTTTTGATTGCTTTACTCGTCTGCCACTATTTGGCTGACTTCTGCATGACCTCGCACTCGATGATTCGGGCAAAGGCTGACGGGCGTCGGGTGGGACCCATTTTTGGACATGCTGCTGTGCATGCCGTGTTGATGGGGCTTTGTCTGCTGGTATATGGCATTTCGTGGAGAATGCTGTTGATTTTGATGGGCGTGGAATTGGTCAGCCATTTCCTGATTGATACTGGAAAGGGGCGGCTTTCGGTTCGCTATCCCTTGTTAACAGACCAAGGGAAGAAACCTTATTGGATGATATATGGTCTCGACCAGTTGCTGCATCAGTTGGTGGTGGTTGGCATCTGGTGGGCGGCAAGTCAGGGGTAAATTAATTGTTTGTAGATGAAATAAAGAATGGAATCAAAGATGAAACGAATGATGGTTTTTGTGGGGGTGTTGCTGATGGCTGCGCTCGCCATGCAGAGTTGCAAGAGCAATGATGGTGAAAGTGTTCAGCCGTTGGTGGTTGAACGGCAGGAGTGTGTTTTGAAGAATGTCAAACATCCCATGACGGGGAAACCTTATGATATAGGTGTGGTTGTCGATGTACCCACAGAAGGACAGCAAGTACTGGTGGATTCGATAATGGCGTATTTGAACAAGACGTTGTATGCGTTTTTTGAGTCGGGTGAGAAAGAGTTCCTGCCCTTCGATTCGGTATGTTCTTCTGACAGCCGCCAAATGCTCAGCCATTATCAGGAAGCCTATCAAAAGTTTTATGTGAACGACAGCACGCTATCGGGGAATGATTTTCTTGAAGTGGTGGTGGCTGCTCAAACCGATTCTTATGTGACCTACGAAGCCAACTGGTCGTTCCATGGTGAGGGCGTGGAGACCAGCCAAGATTGGAAAACATTCAGAAAGAGCGATGGCCAAAACCTTGAAGAGGTGGTCAGCACCGAGAATATGATTCGTTTTCTTGAAGAGCATCCCGACAAGCGGAGCGAGAATGTGTGGGCGGATATTCAGCATAAGATGAAGGATAGTGTTGAAATTGCCGACAATTATGGACTGTTGGGTGACTCTGTCGCTCATCAGCATTGCTACGCAAACGGCATCTTCGAAACGGTGAAATATGATTTGAAGGCCATATCGCCTTATCTTTCTAAAGAGACTAAGGATTTGGTAGGCGGCGCCCGTTAACCATTACTTGTTCTCCAATCCTTGCCACCTCCCCGTGATGGATAAATGTGGCTCTTTTTGCCTTAATATATAATAAGGTGTAAAAAATCTTATTATGACTTTGTTTGTTAATAAAGTTAAATTTTTAAACTTTTCCTTCATTTTCTTCCGAAAATATTTGGTGGGTTCGTGGATAAGTAGTACCTTTGCATCCGCTTTCGCCCAAGAGGGGCGTTGGCGACTGAGAAAGAGTTCTTTGAAAGGATTACATAAGACAGAGAAGTAGTACAAGAAGCGGCACGGCTCACTTGTAAGTGAAGTCCGTGCCAGGGCGGCGTCTCGTCCACCCCTTGGGGTGTTGGATGTTGATGCCGGCCGTTGGTTCCGAAACCGAGAAGGAAGGAAACGTAGATAAGAAGCGCGAGGCGTCCTGTTCAGCGATAAGACCTCCGGCCCCCTGTTTGGGGGTTGGGTCTGAGATACAAGATTATACAATGGAGAGTTTGATCCTGGCTCAGGATGAACGCTAGCTACAGGCTTAACACATGCAAGTCGAGGGGCAGCATGTTGGTTGCTTGCAACCGATGATGGCGACCGGCGCACGGGTGAGTAACGCGTATCCAACCTGCCCCACGGTCGGGGACAGCCCGGCGAAAGTCGGATTAACCCCCGATGGTCCCGCAAGACG
>CACXPX010000046.1 GCA_902769705.1 uncultured Prevotellaceae bacterium | reverse complement strand
AAGAACATCGTGGGCAGCCGCGTGCTGTTCCAGCCGGAGTACACCGTGGACGTGGCCACCCAGAAGCGCAACCGTCAGTTCCTGAGCAACGTCACCGTGAGGAACGTGAAGGATCTGTTGCCGAAGGAAGAGAGTGACGAGCCCAACCCATAAGGGTGGGCTCTCTCGAGGAGTGTGGAATGAGGAATGTGGAATGAGATATGCATGGGAAATGGAGGGCAAGTAGTCCCCTCCTCCCACGAGGAGGGGACCACGAAATGGAGGAACCTCGTAACGCCCTGAAAGGGCAGCAGCAACTAGCCCAAGGCAGCGCCTTGGGGGGTGTCAAAAGCGTAAGTAGGTCGCGCTGTAAGTGCAAAAGCCTACTCGAGCTGTAAAGCTTTTGCTTTTAAGCGATTGAAGGCTGCGGCTCAGCATAGCTCGAGCGAGCTCGGCTCTGCTGCCCCTGTAGGGCGTTGGTTTGCTGAATCCCTCTCACCCAGGGCGTTGCCCTGGGCTATGAGCGGGTTGGCCCTTCAGGCCGCTCTGACGGAGAAAAGAGAAGGCGGGCGAAGCCCTAAATTAAAGGTAAAAAAGTAAAAGGGTAAAAAGGCCGATTATTTCACGATTGGACCATTTCACGATTTGACGATTTCACGATTTGACTATTTCACGATTGGGCTATAGGAGATGGAGGGAGGATGAAACCCTAAAAGTAAAAAGGTAAAAAAGTAAAATGGTAAAGGAGGATTGCCAAGCGCGCAGGCAAAACACTTTAAACCATGAACTATGAATTATGAACTATGAACTATGAACCAGTTTCGCTTCCAAACTCCTCTAAAACTTACCAACTAAAAAACTAATTAACTAAAAAACTAAAACTATGAACAAGGAGAAATGGAAATTTGTAATCCAGACGGTCATTGCGATTCTGACCGCAATTGCCACTACTCTAGGAGTAACGGCATGCATAGGGTGGTGACCCAACAAAACAAAAGCCATGCTTCCAACCGAAAGCATGGCTTGTTTTTATTTCTTTAGAGAGTCTTTTATCTCCTAACTTCTAACTCTCTTACATATATCCCAGCCACCGCAGGATGTCATTGAGGTTGGCGACAACCATGAGGAGGATGAGGATGCCGAATCCGATGTATTCGGCTCGTATGAGGAAGTTTTCGCTGGGTTTGCGGCCGGTAATCATCTCGTAGAGCAGGAAGAGCACGTGTCCGCCATCGAGGGCTGGGATGGGCAGGATGTTCATGAATGCGAGGATGATGGAGAGGAAGGCCGTCATGAGCCAGAAGGCGTGCCAATCCCACGTGGCAGGGAAGAGGTTGCCGATGGCTCCGAATCCTCCAAGTGACTTGGCACCGTCGGCCGAGAACACGTATTTCAGGTCGGAGACGTATCCGGCGAGCACGTTCCATCCGTATTTGATGCCAGCGGGGAAGCTTTCGAAGAAGCCATACTGGCGGGTTGTGGTCTTATAGAGTGCCCGGTAGTTTTGGGTGAAGAATCCGAACTGGAGGGTGGGGGACAGGGTGGTTTGTGCCACATACCATTTTCCGTTGGCTTTGTCGTTGGTGAAGGTGAGTGCCACGCGGCGGATGGCGAGGCTGTCTTGTGCGCTCTCGGCCTCGTGGAGCATGTCTTGCAGGCGTCCAATCTCGTAGGTGAATTCGTTGTAGGAGTCCACTCGCTTGCCGTTGATGGCAACAAGGCGGTCGCCTTTCTGCAGATGTATGCGGTGGGCGATTGTTCCCGGAACGACACTGTCGACAACGGCGGGGATGAGGGGTGCCGCGAAGAGGGGTGTGGACTTGAGCATGGAGAGGAGGTTGATGTCTCCGGGAAGAGGGATGGTGACGTCTTTTCCGTTGCGGCTGACATGGGCTTCGCTGGCTGTGGAGAGCTCGCGGAAGAGGTCGGCGGAGAAGTCTTTGAAGTCGCCGTTTTCGGTTCCGATAAGCACGTCTCCGTCGCGGAATCCGAGTTGTTTGGCTTCTTGGTTGAACTTGAATCCGAGCGACATGTCGCGTGTAGCGATGTATTGGTCGCCCCATGTGAAGAGCACCATCGAATAGATGAACAGGGCGAGCAGGAAGTTGACGAGCACGCCTCCAATCATGATGAGCAGGCGTTGCCAAGTGGGCTTGGCGCGGAACTCCCAGGGTTGCACGGGCTGCTTCATCTGCTCGGTGTCGAACGACTCGTCAATCATGCCGGCAATCTTGCAATATCCTCCGAGTGGCAGCCAGCCCACGCCATATTGGGTGTCGCTGTTCTTGGGCTTGAACTTGAAGAGGGAGCCGTCCCACTTGCCGATGCCGGCATCGAAAAACATATAGAACTTGTCGACTTTGACGCCGAAGAGCTTGGAGAAGAAGAAGTGCCCGCCTTCGTGCAGGAGCACAAGGAGTGAGATGGCGAGCAGGAACTGTAGCAGTTTTATGAGGAATATTTCCATGATGGTTTTTAATGAGTTTTATTGGGATAATTGAGTGTTATAATAGTTCGCTTGCGATTTGCCGCGCTTGTTCGTCGGTACGGAAATAGGTGTCGAGCGTGGGCGTGGGGTCGAATGTGGCCCGTTGCATGGTCTCGCTGATGATTTGCGGGATTTGCGGATAGGAGCACTTGCCCATTCGGAACGCTTGGTTGACCACCTCGTTGGCGGCATTGAGGATGCACGGCATGTTTCCCCCTTTTTCCAAGGCTTGGAATGCGAGACCGAGACAGGGGAACTTCTCGGTGTCGGGCTCGAAGAATTCGAGCGGCTGTTTTTTGAAGAGGTCGAGCCTGTCTACGTTGAGCGGCAGACGCTCGGGGAAGGAGAGGGCATATTGGATAGGCAGCCGCATGTCGGGCAGTCCAAGCTGTGCCTTTACAGAGCCGTCGCAGAACTGCACGGCAGAGTGGATGATGCTCTGCGGGTGGATGAGCACTTGTATCTTTTGCGGCGGTTGGTTGAACAGCCATTTCGCTTCGATGACCTCAAATCCCTTGTTCATGAGGGTTGCCGAGTCGATGGTGATTTTGGCGCCCATATCCCACGTGGGGTGCTTGAGTGCATCGCCAGCGGTGACTTTCTCCAGCTGTTCCAGAGTGAGCTTGCGGAAGGGTCCTCCCGAGCATGTGAGCAGAATCTTTTCGATGGAACCGGGCAGTTCTCCCACAATGGACTGGAAGATGGCAGAGTGCTCGCTATCGATGGGCAGGATGGGGACATTATACTCCCCAGCGAGCTGGCAGATGAGTGCGCCAGCCACAACGAGGGTCTCTTTGTTGGCGAGCAGAATCTTCTTGTGGGCCTTGATGGCGTGGATGGTGGGCGAGAGCCCGGCAAATCCCACCATTGCCGCGATAACGCTATCGATGGGGTCGGCTTGCACAATCTCGTCTATGGCTTGCTGGCCTGCATAGACTTTGATGTCGGGCATGTCAGCGAGCAATGTGCGCAGTTGCTCGTAGTGTGCTTCGTTGGCGATGACTACTGCTGCCGGCTGGAACTCCCGAGCCTGCTTCGCCAGAAGTTCCACGCTATTGTTGGCTGTGAGTGCGTAGACTTGGTATCTGTCGCTGTGTTGTTGGATGACATCGAGGGCTTGTGTTCCGATGGAACCTGTGCTGCCGAGGATGCATATTTGTTGTTTGTTCATATCTGGATTGATGTGGGTGTGTCTATAATGTCAGGAGACCGTCGGGCAGGCGCATAGTGATGGTTTGCCGTTGGAGGTCGATTCCTTCAATGAGGTCTTCGTTGGCTGGGATGAGCACTTGTTGCCGGTCTTCGTCTTCGATGATGAGCAGCACGTTGATGGTTGAGTCGTCAATGTCCTTGATGGTTCCGATGGATTTGCCGGTTTGGGCGTCAACGATGGTGAACCCCACGATTTGCCGGTTCTTCTGAGAGAGGAAAGTGGAGGCCTCGTCTTCTGCGTTCTCCGCCTTCGAACGCTCGAAATAAACGACGCAGTTGGTGAACTCGCGAGCCTGCTCTTGCGTGTCTATGCCCTCGAGTTTGATGATGGCGGTGTTGTCGTTTCGGAATCTGTATTCCTCGAAGAAGAAGGGAACGAGGATTCCCTCGGTCTCAATGATGATATAGTCGGAGTCGGTGGTGTCGAACACGTCTTCATCGAACATGAAGTTCATCTCTCCTTTCACGCCGTGTGGCTTGCCGATTCGTCCTATGGGGTAAACTTGCTGTGGCTTGATCATTGCAATGGTCAACTGTCAAAATTGTAAATAGTTCTTCAGTCGTTGACGCGCTTGATGCGTGCTCCAAGTTCGTTGAGACGTTGCTCGATGTCTTGGTATCCTCGGTCGATTTGGGCAATGTTGGCGATTCTGCTGGTGCCGCTTGCACTGAGTGCGGCAATCAGCAAGGCAATACCGGCTCGGATGTCGGGGCTGGTCATTCTTCCGGCTCTGAGTCGGATGTTATGGTCGTGTCCAACAACCACGGCGCGGTGAGGGTCGCAAAGGATGATTTGCGCTCCCATATCGATGAGTTTGTCAACGAAGAAGAGTCGGCTCTCGAACATTTTCTGGTGGAAGAGCACGCTGCCTTGTGCTTGTGTGGCAACCACGAGAAGCACGGAGAGCAGGTCGGGCGTGAGGCCTGGCCACGGAGCATCGGCAAGGGTCATGATGGTGCCGTCAATGAACGATTCAACCCGGTAGTGGGGTTGATGGGGGATGATGAGGTCATCGCCCTCTTTCTGGATGTTGATGCCCAATCGTTGGAATGTGTCGGGAATGATGCCGAGGTTCTCGAAGGAAACGTCCTTGATTCTGATTCCTTCACCCACCATAGCCGCCATTCCGATGAACGACCCCACTTCAATCATGTCGGGCAGAATCTTATGGGTTGCCCCATGCAGTTCCTTCACTCCTTCGATGGTGAGCAGGTTCGAAGCGATGCCCTTGATGTTGGCTCCCATTGCATTGAGCAGGTGGCAGAGTTGTTGGATGTAAGGCTCGCAGGCAGCGTTATAGATGGTGGTGGTTCCTTCGGCAAGCACTGCAGCCATGATGATGTTGGCTGTTCCTGTTACCGATGCTTCATCGAGCAGCATGTAGCAGCCTTTCAGTTGAGGTGCGTCGATGTGGTAAACGTTGCGTTCGTCTTCATGAACGAACTGGGCACCCAGCTTCTTGAATCCCAGAAAATGGGTGTCGAGGCGACGTCTTCCAATTTTGTCTCCGCCTGGTTTTGCAACGGTTGCTTTTCCAAATCTTCCCAACAGCGGCCCAATCATGAGTACCGACCCTCTGAGCGATGAGCACTTCTCAATGAATTCGTTGCTCTGCAGATAGTCCAAGTTCAGCGTCTCGGCCTTGAAGGTGTAGTCGTTTCGTGAGTTTTGGGTCACGTTGACGCCAATGTCCTTCAACAATTTGATGAGGTTCTTGACATCGAGAATGTCGGGAATGTTGGATATGCGCACTTCACTGCTTGTGAGCAATGAAGCACAAATGACCTGCAAGGCTTCGTTTTTCGCGCCTTGTGGGACGATGGTTCCTTTTAGGGGTCGTCCTCCTTCAATGATGAATGACTCCATTTATTTCTTTTTCCTTTTTCGCTCGTTGTCTTTAATCTCGACCTTGTCGAATTTGAAGGTGTCGAGATCGAGTTGTATTTTCCCATCGGTGAATCTTGCGATGTCGCTGACCACTTTCTCATCGTCAGCCGAACCGTGACTCCATTGTGCCAGGTTTCGCTTCATTTGGTTGGCAGTCATGCGTGCCAGCTCGTCGCGCTCCGGTCCTGGCTCCATTGTCTTTAGCTTTTCGAACATTTCGAAAATCAGGTTACCATAGTGGCGCACAGGGATGGGAGTCATCGGATAGGGCATCGGTTCCGGCTTGTTGGCGATTTGGGCGGCTTGCTGCACATCGCAAGGCCAGTCGATATCAAGTTGGAATCGGCTCATCAATGCAAGATGGTCCCACAGTTTTTGCTGGTGGTCGTTGCTTTCCTTGTTTTGTGGGAACATGCGCTCCATGATGCCTATAATGGTCTCAGCACAACGCTGCCGTTCAGCCTTGTCTTCAATTTCGATAGCATGGTCGACCATATTCTGGATTTCGCGTCCATATTCGGGCAGAATGAGTTTCTCGCGTTGGGTGTTGTAATCCAATCCTTCGATGTTCATATTGTGAAGTTCTTAAATTTGTTACAATAGTTTCTTTGGTTGCTTGGCCACGAAGTCTTTCAAGTAGAAAGGCACGAAGTAGGCCACGTCTTCGAATTGCTGGTCGAAGAACTTGCGTTCGGCCAGCGGAAACATCCATCGTGCCAGCGGTTCGATATCGGGAATGAACCGAGCGTTGGGATGATGAATGGTGTCGATGCATTTGGCAGCTCCATTTCCGAAGAAATAAACGGGATGTTTGTCGAGGAACGGCTTATAGGTGTCGCTGTCCACCACATCTGCTCCTACGGGTCTTATCTCATGGAGGGCACGGTCGTAGAGGGCGGCATAGACCTCCATTCGTCGAGCGTCGATCATGGGGCAAAGCAGTGCGTCTTCTTCAACGACTTTCTCGCGTAGCAATACAGGGACGCAAAGCAGTTGAAGAGTGGGAACGGCAATCAGCCGGGCATCGCGTCCATAACAGATTCCCTTGGCGGTTGACACACCGATTCGAAGTCCGGTGTAGGAGCCCGGTCCTTGACTGACAGCCACAGCATCGAGATGCATCAGTTGGGAGTCGATGTAGCTGAGTGCTTCATCGATGAAAACACCCGACTTCACCGAGTGGTTCGGCCCTGAGTGGTCTTCGCGTTCAAAGACGCAAACTCCATCTTGGCTGACGGCCACCGAACAGACGTCGGTGCTTGTTTCTATGTGCAAAATACACGACATGATGATGTTTTTTCTTATAAAGATTTGCAAAAATACACATTTTTCGTCAGAAATTCGTACTTTTGCAGAAATTTAACGTCAAAACGGTATATGATACAATCAATGACAGGCTATGGCAAAGCTGTTGTGGCCTTTAAAGAGAAGAAAATCAATGTTGAGGTGAAGTCGCTCAACAGCAAGTCGCTCGACCTTTCAACACGTATTGCTCCGCTCTATCGGGAAAAGGAGATGGAAATCCGCCAGATGATTACGAAAGCATTGGAACGTGGAAAGGTCGATTTTTCAATTTGGATAGAGCGCGAGGCTGGCTCTGATGCTACGCCCATCAATGCAGCGCTTGTGGAGAACTATTACCGGCAAATCAAGGCCATCTCTGCCCAAACGGGTATTCCCGAGCCTCAAGATTGGTTCTACACCTTGCTCCGTATGCCCGATGTAACGAGCAAAACAGAGAGCGAGGAGCTTACTGCTGAAGAATGGAAAGCTGCCCAGCAAGCCATCGAGCAGGCTCTGCAGCAGTTGGTGGACTTCCGCATCCAAGAAGGTGCAGCCCTCGAACGCAAGTTTGCTGAGAAGATTGACAACATCGAGGCACTCCTGGCTTCCATCGAACCTTATGAGAAAGCCCGTGTGGAAAAGATTCGCCAGCGCATCGTGGATGGCCTGAAAGAGATTCCTGAGGTGGAATACGACAAAAATCGATTGGAGCAGGAACTCATCTATTACATAGAAAAACTCGACATCAGCGAGGAGAAGCAACGTCTGACCAACCATCTGAACTATTTCCGCGAGACTATGCGCGAAGGCCACGGACAGGGTAAGAAATTGGGTTTCATCGCTCAAGAGATGGGACGCGAAATCAACACTACCGGTTCGAAGAGCAATCAGGCCGAGATGCAGAACATCGTGGTGAAAATGAAGGACGAGTTGGAGCAAATCAAAGAGCAAGTCTTGAATGCGTTGTAGAAAACCTCTCCCAGCCTCCCCAAAGGGGAGGAGGGCCTAGCGGAATGGGATAAGGAATACACCGTAAAACCTCACCCAACGTCCCCGAAGGGGAGGAGGGGATAGTATAACCGATAAAAGAGTTGGAAGATGGTAAAAAAAGGTAGGCCGCGATTTGAAACTACAGATGGTTCGACTTATCATTTGTTACTGAGAAATGCAAAGAGTAACCGGCGTTATCCTACAGAAGCCGAAGCCGTTCTTTGGGAGCATGTACGTAATTCTCAGTTAGGTGTGCATTTCCGGCGTCAGCATCCAATAGAAGGATATATCCCTGATTTGGTTTGTATTAGAGAGAAACTCATAGTTGAAATAGACGGCGGCTATCATTTCATTGACAATCAATCTGTTAGCGATGCAGAGCGCACCGCATATCTGGAAGCTCAAGGTTATCGCGTCTTACGTTTTACAAACGAAGAGGTGTTGCATGATATTGAAACAGTTTTAAAAAGAATAAAGAAAATGGTAGAAAACAATTCTGAATTGGAAACCAATGTGCAAAGCGAAAGTCAAGACTTTGACGCTAAGGGCATTTCTTGCCGGGAAAGTGTTGTGGAAGACCTCAATCCGCAAGGCGCTCCCCTCCTTAGGAGGGGTGGGGGGAGGTTAATCATCGTTTCTGCCCCTTCAGGTTCAGGCAAGAGCACCATCGTGAACTGGTTGATGGAGACACATCCGGAACTCAACCTCGCCTTCTCTATCTCGTGCACCAGCCGCGCTCCGCGTGGAACGGAGCAAAACGGTGTGGAATACTTTTTCCTCACTCCTGAAGAGTTCAGGCAGAAGATTGCCAACAATGAGTTCTTGGAGTATGAGGAAGTGTATGAAGACCGCTTCTATGGCACGTTGAAAGAGCAAGTGGTTCGGCAGCGCGAGGCTGGCCAGAACGTTGTCTTCGATGTCGATGTGAAAGGTGGATGCAACATCAAGGAACATTATGGAGATGAGGCTCTGAGCCTTTTCATCCAACCTCCTTCCATCGAGGAATTGCGCCGTAGGCTCGTGAATCGTGGCACAGACTCACCCGAAGCTATTGAAGACCGTTTGGCCAAAGCCGCCTACGAACTCACGTTTGCAGAGCGTTTCGATTGCGTGGTGGTGAACGATGACCTTGCTACTGCTGAGGCCGACGCCTATCGAATTGTCAGCGAGTTTCTTTCAGAAGAAAAGAATGGGTAAGGGGCGGACAATCGGCATCTACGGAGGCTCTTTCAACCCTATCCACAAAGGGCACATTGCGCTGGCCAAGCAGATCCTTCGGAAGGCGAAGCTTGATGAAGTGTGGTTTATGGTGTCGCCTCTCAATCCGTTTAAGGTGGCAGATGCTGACCTGCTTGACGATCATTTGCGCCTGCAGATGGCGCAAAAGGCGCTTGAAAAGGAGTCTGGTCTCCATGCTTGCGATTATGAGTTCCATCTGCCCCGACCTTCCTACACGTGGGACACGCTGCAAGCTCTGCATCATGACTATCCCGATGATGAGTTTGTGCTTATTATCGGAGCCGACAACTGGCTGAAGTTCGACCGATGGCATCACTCTGCAGACTTGCTGAAAAACTACCGCATTGTGGTGTATGCACGTGAGAATTCGCCCATAGATGCTTCTATGCTTCCACCAAATGTGATGTTCGTAGATACTCGGCTTTATCGCATGAGCAGCACAGAAATCCGACAGCGCATCCGCGAGGGTCGGCCCATCAAACGGCTTGTGCCCGAAGCCATTCTCAACGATGTGATTGTCTATAAGACGAATCATCCCTAACTTCTCGTATCTCCGCACTCTAAGGTTTAAATCAGCATGACACTCAGCAAGAATAATCTTTCACCGCTTAGCATCATTGGCCGCTTGTTGGGCATTTTGTTCCGCCCGTTGGCTGCCAACGCACGATTCTTCGTGTTCCTTTACGTGCTGGGTGTGGTGTGTGCTTGGCTGACATTGCCGCCTTACAAAACAGCACGACTCTACGACAATCTCTATCTGGAATTGTTTTTCGACCTCTATGTGCTTTGCGCCCTGCTCATGCTCATTCCGCAGCGTGTGCGGCGTTGGGTGCGGGGTGTCTTGGCGTTTGTGCTCTATGTGTTGGCCATCGTTGATGTCTATTGCTTGGTGAAGTTTGGTTCAACCATCACGCCTACGATGCTGTTGCTGGTCGGTGAGACTGATGAGCGCGAAGCCAGCGAGTTTATAGCATCGTTTTTCTCGTCGGATGTTGTCTTCAGTCGTGTGGGTTGGCTGTTGCTCATTGCCCTTGTTCATGTGGCGTGTGCCATTTTCAGTTCATCGCGTGTTGGAAAGAGGCTGTGGCAGAATTGGAATCTGCAGAAACTGAAAAAAATGGGAGCGGTGGCAGGCTTGGCAACGTTGGTGTTGCTGGTGTGGTCGTCAATCTCCAGTTGGCCTAACAAGCAGGCTTTTTGGCGGATGATGAATCTGCAGACGCCTGGACAAGTGGAGGCAGAGCTCAATCGTGCCGATTGCGCGAACTGCTATGAATCTCCTTATCGGTTGGCATTCAGCATACGTTCGAACCAGTTGGCATCTAAGCAGATAGACCAGCTCATCGAGGCGTCGCACCGGGTGCAGGTGGACAGTTGTTCTTTTCGGTCGCCCCACATTGTCTTGATTATCGGCGAGAGTTACGGGCGGCATCATTCACAGCAATACGGTTACTTTATGCCAACAACGCCGCGTCAGATTCAACGCGAACACACAGGACTGCTTGTGCCGTTCACCGATGTTGTGGCATCGTGGAACCTGACGAGTTTCGTGTTCAAGAGCCTTTTCTCCATGCATGTGGTGGGGCAGGAGGGCGAGTGGTGCGACTATCCGCTCTTTCCCGAAATATTTCGCAAGGCAGGCTATGATGTGACATTCTTGACCAACCAGTTCTTGCCGAAAGCCAAAGAGGCAGTTTACGACTTCTCGGGCGGATTTTTCTTGAACAATCCTGACCTTTCCGCTGCAATGTTCGACCATCGCAACGAGCGCACACACGTTTTCGATGAGGGTTTGCTGGCCGATTATGATAAGATGAGGGAGGAGCAAAAGGGAGAGAAGAAAGAAGGCGGTAATGCCAAACCTCGACTCACCATTTTTCATTTGTTGGGTCAGCATTTGAACTATCGCACACGTTGTCCGAATAGCAAAAAGCATTTCAAACCAGAAGACTATGCTGAGCGCAGACCCGAGCTGACAGCAAAGCAGCGCCGCCTGTTGGCTGACTACGACAATGCTTGCTTGTATAACGACTCGATTGTTGACCAGATTTGCCAAAGGCTCGAGAGCGAGGAGGCTATCGTTATCTATATGCCCGACCACGGAGAGGAGTGCTACGAGGGCACTCGTGGCATCATCTGCCGCAACCATTCTGCTGAAATCGACCGCGATTTAGCGCGCTACGAGTTCGAGATTCCGTTCTGGATTTGGTGCTCGCCGCGTTATGCAGCCGTGCATCCGGAAGTGTTCAAACAAGTCATCGAAGCGCGTCAACGACCACTCATGACAGATGCGCTCGCTCATACACTACTCTATCTGGCAGGCATCTCTACACCTTGGTATAAGCCTGAGTATGATGTGCTGTCGCCTGAATATAACGAGAAACGTCCGAGAATTCTGAAAAATACCACCGATTATGACAAACTTGCTGAATAGACAACAGTGTCAGGCGTTGCGTGGCATCGCCATCATCGGCATCTTCCTGCACAACTATTGCCATTGGCTGAAGGGCATCGTGAGGGAGAACGAATACCAATACTTCGAGCGCAACGTGTCGGGGCTTGACGGTGTGATGGCAAATGCCGACTGGAATCTTCCGTTGCATCTGCTGTCGTTCTTCGGGCATTATGGTGTTCCACTGTTCCTGTTTCTGAGTGCCTATGGTTTGGTGCTGAAATATGAGGCGGGACCAAGTCTTTCTTCAGGTAGGGCTCCGCTGAAGGGCTCGTGGCGTTTTGTTCGCTATCATTTCCTGAAGTTGTTCAAGATGATGGTGGCGGGCTATGTGGCTTTTGTGCTGGTGGATTTCATCACACCCCATCACCATCACTATCAGTTGCTTGACATTGTGGCGCAGCTGCTGATGTTCAACAACGTTCTTCCCGACCCCGATCATATTATCTGGCCAGGTCCCTATTGGTTTTTCGGCCTGATGCTGCAACTATACATCGTCTATCGATTGCTGCTCTATCGGCGGCATTGGGGAGTGACGGTGGCTTTGATGGTGGTGTGCACGTTGGCACAGTTGCTGATGTCGCCTGAGAGTGAGGCATTGAACCGCTATCGCTATAACTTCATGGGAGGCATGCTGCCGTTTGGACTTGGGTTGCTTTGCGCCCGTTTCCCGATGTATCTGAACAAGACCTATTGCTGGGTGTTTGCCCTTGCATCGGTGTTGATGATATATAGTCAGAGCCACAATTATTTCAGTTGGCTGCTGGTGCCTCTGTTTGTTTGTTCGCTGGGCTTCACAATCGTGAAAGTGCTGCCTTCGTGGATGATGCGACCGCTGGAGTGGATGGGCGGCATCTCGGGTGCGCTGTTTGTTTGTCATCCCATCACGCGTAAGATTTTGATACCATTGTCGCATGGTGGTGATGTCTATGCAGGATTGTTGCTCTATACCGTAGCGTCCATTTGCTTGGCGTGGTTGTTCAGCGAGTTGCTGAAGCGAATGCCCAGTCCTAAATATTGAGCCGTTTTGGGCATAGAGGAGGATAAGAGATATGAAGATAAAAGACATAGAATTGGCCAACATCAGCCGTTTCCGCGGTGAGTTGATGGGTGCTGCGATGTTGTTCGTGATATTGTTCCATGTGTCGCTGCCTCGTAGCGATGCCTTCTTCGGTTTGCGCCGAATGGGCAACATCGGTGTTGACATCTTCCTGTTTCTTAGCGGCATTGGATTGTGGTTCTCGTGGATGAAAGGGAAGTTAGAGGAGAGAGCAGAGAGGAGAGAGGAGAGAGAGGGGAAAGGAGAGGAGAGAGGATTCTGGCGCAAATTGGGGGACTTTTATAAGCGGCGTTTCATCCGCATCTATCCTGCTTGGTTGATAATGGCCGGTTTGTTCTATGTGCCTGACTACTTGGGGCCTCGCAAGTTTTCGCAGACGTTTGTCGACTTGCTGGGCGATGTGCTCATCAATTGGGATTTCTGGCTTTATGATGAACTTACTTTCTGGTATGTTCCCAGCATCATGATGTTGTATCTTTTTGCACCGTTCTACATGGTGCTCATCGACCGCCATGCTGTGTATAAATGGTTGCCGGTTGTGATGGTGATGTGGTGCATATTGGTTCAGTGGGTGACGCCCATTCATCAGACGGTAGGGCATTTGGAAATCTTCTGGAGCCGTGTGCCCATTTTCTTCATCGGCATCAATATGGGCGAGATGGTTCGGCAACGCGAACGCATTGATGGCACAGGCATCTGGATGATTCTGCTGATGTTTGTGATGGCGTTGTCGGCAAGTATGTTCTTGGAACAAGAGCGGCACGGACAGTTCCCGTTGTTCATCGAGCGCATGCTCTACATTCCGCTCACGGTGACCAGTGTGCTGTTGCTCAACCGGGTGTTCCGCCGCACGCCAAGTTGGTTTAACGGAGTGATGAAGTGGGTGGGTGCGCTGAGTTTGGAGGCCTATCTGATTCACGCCCATTTCGTGTTGGTATATATAGAGCCCTACCGTTTGGGCTATTGGTTGACATTCCTGCTGACGGTAGCGATAACGTTGCCGTTGTCATGGCTGCTGTTTGTTGTTTGTAAGAAGTTGTCGTCAAATTTAAACCGTCTTATCAGATGAAAGCATATCTGCGTCTTATCAGGCCGAAGCATTGGATGAAGAACACGTTTGTGTTTCTCCCCATCTTTTTTAGCGGGTTGGTTTTCAACAGCCAGGCAATGTTTGCGGCATTGATTGTTTTCGTGTCGTTCAGTTTTGCGGCATCATCGATTTATTGTTTCAACGACCTTGTTGACGTTGAGGCCGACCGCCGCCATCCAGTGAAATGCCAGCGTCCGGTAGCCTCGGGTGCTGTGGGCGTTGGTCAGGCTTACGCGTTGATGGGATTGATGTTTGCCTTGTCGATGCTCGTGTTGCTGCTTCTGCCCACCAATCGGTTGCCCGTGTATGGCATCATCCTGTTCTATTGGCTGCTGAATCTGTCGTATTGCAAATGGTTGAAGAACTATGCCATCGTTGACGTCTGTGTGGTGGCTTTCGGCTTCGTGTTGCGGATTCTGGCAGGAGGTATGGCTGCAGCGGTGATGCTGACCAACTGGATTGTGCTGATGACCTTCCTGCTGACCCTTTTCCTCTCGTTCGCCAAGCGCCGCGATGACGTGCTAAGGATGCAAGAGACAGGCGAGCCACCCCGAAGGAACACCAGCCGATATAATCTGACATTCATCAATCAGGCCATCACCATCACGGCATCGGTGACGTTGGTGTGCTACATCATGTATACGGTGTCGCCTCAGGTGACTGCCCGATTCCACACGCAGCACCTTTATCTCACCAGCGTCTTCGTCTTGGTGGGACTGCTGAGGTACATTCAGATAGCGGTGGTTGACAACAAGAGCGGCGACCCTACAAAGGTGATTTTGCGCGACCGGTTCACCCAACTTGTCGTGCTCATGTGGGGATTGTCGTTTGCGGTAATCATCTACTTTCTTTGAATGTGGAATGTGGAGTGAGGAATGTGGAGTGAGGAATGTGGAATGTGGAATGTGGAGTGTGGAATGTGGAATGAGCAATGAACAAAAATGATGGAGAAAGAAAAAGTATACGCTTTCGATTTTGATGGAACGCTGACCACGCACGACACGTTTCTGGCGTTCATCCGTCATGCAAGGGGCAACATGTCGTTCGTTTGGGGAATGATGCTTCACGCTCCTTGGCTGGTGCTGATGAAGTTGGGGTTGTATCCCAACTGGAAGGCTAAGCAGCGCGTGTTTGCCCATTTCTTCAAAGGAATGCCGATAGACGATTTCAACCAGGCGTGTTGGTTTTTCGCCTACGACAAACGCCACCTGATTCGTCCGAAGGCCATTGATGCCATCAGAGAGGCGCAGGCAGAGGGAGCGCAAGTGCTGGTTGTCAGCGCGAGTGTTGAAAACTGGGTGAGCCGTTGCATAGAGGCTGCTTTGGCTACAGCGCCCCAACACCCATCAATCTCCTCCCCTATGGGGGGAGGACGGGAAGGGGCTTCCCAACAGCCATCACCCATCACCTATCTCTGCACCCAAGTGGAAGTTGCCGACAACCGTCTCACGGGCCGGTTGCTGGGCAGAAACTGCTATGGAGCTGAGAAAGTGAGGCGGATAGAAGAGGCTTTGCCCCATCGTGAACGCTACGAACTCATAGCCTTTGGCGACAGCCGGGGCGACAAAGAGATGTTAGAATATGCAGACGAAAGACATTTTAAACCGTTTAGACGCTGACCAACGCCAGAAGTTGGGCGAGGTGGTGCGCTTCGGCATTGTGGGTGTGGCTGCCACGCTGGTGCAATATGCCGTCTATTGGCTGCTCATCCAGTTCATCAGCGATGAGATGCCAGCCTCGCGTGCTCAATTCTGGTCTTCGGTGGCGATGACTGTGGGCTATTTCATCAGTTTTGTCTTCAATTTCTACGCCTCCACCCACTATACCTTCCGTGTGAAGGCCAATGCCCGGCGAGGGGCTGGATTTGCTTTCTCGCATCTTGTGAACTATCTGTTGCAGATGGTGGTACTGAACATCTTCTTGTGGATGGGCGTGAGCCGCGAGATTGCCCCGTTGCCCATGTTCTGCATTTGTGTGCCCGTTAATTTCCTGTTGGTAAGATTCTTTTTGAAACGATGAGAGATTTTATAGACCTTTTCCGCATCCGCCGGGATGAGCGCCGAGTGGCGCTTGTGGCCCTGTTGGCCTTGATAGCGCTCAATGCCATCGTGGTGTGTCATTATTATTATCTGTTCACGCCGATGGGTGTTGACTATTGGAAACTTTTCATCGGTCAGTTCCGCATCTCGGGCTTCGACCCCATTACCTATGCTGTGGTCTCGGATTGGGCGGCCAAGTATAATGTCTACCGCCACCCGCTGCTGGCCTTCTTCATGTATCTGCCCTATCTGCTCAACCAAGGGCTGATGAGCCTCACGGGAGCCAACTGCGCCCTGTTCATCGTGGCGGCGATGCTGGTGTTTGCGGCATTCTGGTCGTTCATGTTCCTCGTGCGCATCTTCCGCGACGTGGTGGGCATTTCGTTGCTTGATGCCTCGCTGTTGTCGGCACTTTGTTTCTCGTTTGCCTACGTCATGCTCTCCGCCATCGTGCCCGACCACTTCATCCTTTCGATGTTCATGCTGCTGATGGTGCTCTGCTGGGCAGGCATGAAAATCAAGCGGAAGAGCCATTTCACCATCCTCGAGACCATCGTGCTCTTTGTCTTCACAGCCGGCATCTCGCTCAACAACGGGCTGAAGGTCTTCCTGGCTGCATTCCTCACCAACTGGCGCAAGTTCCTCCGCCCGAAATACCTGCTTCTGGCCGTTGTCATCCCCTCGGCGCTCATCTGGCTCTTTGCGCGTTGGGAGTATCGCGTGTTTGTGTGGCCTGAGGAGATGGCTCGCAAGGAGGCAAAGGCTAAACGCAACAAGCAGCTGACGGAAAAGATTTATCGCGACTATGCCGACACGGCTCGTGTGAAAGATTCTGCCAGCATCAAGGCGGGCGTGAAGAAAATCGTGCAGCAACGGGCGCAAGCCAAATACAAGCGCGACCACCAGAAACCTTGGAACAAGAATGCTGGCAAACCCATTGCGCAGGGCGAGTTCATGCGATGGACCGACATCTCCACTCCGCGCCTTGCATCGACCGTTGAGAACCTCTTCGGCGAGAGCATCCAGTTGCACCAAGACCACCTCCTGCAAGACGTTCTGAAAGACAACCGACCCGTCATCGTGCCCTATCGGTGGGTGGCTAACTATGTAGTTGAGGGCATCATAGCACTGCTCTTCGTGCTGGGCATCATCTGCGGATGGCGCTCCCGATTCCTTTGGACGGCATTGGCGTTCTTTGCCTTCGATGTGGCGTTGCATGTGGGGTTGGGCTTCGGGCTGAACGAGGTTTACATCATGTCGGCGCATTGGCTGTTTGTGGTGCCGCTGGCCATGGGCTATCTGTTCAAGATGGTGCGCGGCGGACTTCTCGTGGGGCTCAGGTGTCTCACCGCAGCCCTGTTCTTCTGGCTGATGGGCTACAACCTCTATTTCCTGCTGAAATTCATGATGGCGTTCTAAAACGAAAACTCTTCATTCGCGTGGCATCGTTCTTCAGCCTTTTCCGCATTCGTCGCGATGAGCGCATACCGGCATTGGTGGCCCTGCTCGTGATAC
This sequence comes from uncultured Prevotellaceae bacterium, assembly GCA_902769705.1. Lineage (GTDB taxonomy): Bacteria > Bacteroidota > Bacteroidia > Bacteroidales > Bacteroidaceae > Prevotella. Next base: position 1,815 of record CACXPX010000046.1, on the reverse strand, counting down.
TGGTGTTCAACTATCTGATCATCAGCAAGTTCTATTGCCTGTTTGCCGACTACTACCGCCCAGAGACGTGGCGCACCTTCATGCGCAATTTCCATATGTCGGGCTTCGACCCCATCACCTACGATGTGGTTTCCACATGGCGCCTGGGGTATAACATCATCCGCCATCCACTGCTGCCCTTCTTCATGCTTCCCCTGTGGGCGCTGAACCAGTTGCTGTGGTGGCTGACGGGCGTCAACTGCGTGCAGTTCGTGGTGGGGGCATTGCTGGTGTTCTGCTCGTTCTGGTCGTTCATTTTTCTCCATCGCATCCTTCGCGAGGTGGTGGGTGTCAGTTTGGCTGTTGCCAATCTGTTGTCGGCCATGTTCTTCGGTTTTGCCTACGTGCTGGTGGCCATCATCGTGCCCGACCATTTCTGCCTGTCGCTGTTCCTGCTGCTGCTGACGCTCTATCGGGCAGGCATCCACTTGAAGGGCGGCTCCCGATTCAGCTTGGGTGAGGCTGTGTTGTTGTTTTTCTTCACTTCGGGCGTTACGCTCTCCAACGGCTTGCTGGTGTTGTGGGCGGTGTTTGTGGTGAACGGGCGCCAGTTCTTCAGCCGTCGGTTTTTCGTGTCGTTGCTGCTGGTGTCGCTGCTGATGCTGGGCTTCGGTGTGGCTGTGGACGCGATGGTGAGCGACCCGGGCGACAAGCAGGTGGCAGAGTGGGTGGATGCGCGGCCGCCGTTGTGGGGTACGATAGTCGAGAATTTCTTCGGCGAGAGCATCCAGTTGCACCGCAAGCACATCCTGGGCGATGTCTTGGTGACGCGTCCCGTCATCGTTGCCTACACGTGGCGGGCGCAATATGTGGTGGAGGCGGTGCTTGTGGCGTTGTTCGCGTGTGGAGTGTGGTGCGGCCGGCGGAGTCGTTTTCTGTGGCTCTCTGTGGGGTGCATGGGCTATTCGGTGCTGCTTCATCTGGTGGTGGGTTTTGCCGCGAGCGAAGTGTATATCATGGCGTGCCATTGGATTTATGCGATTCCCATCGCTTGCGCTTTTCTTTTCACGAGCTTTCATTCCCATGAAACTCGTTCTTCGTCGCTCGTCGCTCATCCCTTCACAGGGTGGGCGCTGTTTGTGGTTTTCCTGGCCATCACGGCCTATCTGTGGATTTATCATTCGGTGCTGCTCCATCGCTACCTCACGTGGCCTCTCATCAAGTGATGTTCTTTTCAGTTACAATTGAAGTGCAAGGCGAAAGGCTACGGGTAGGCGCGTCAGCGGGAATCCATGCAGAGCCGAGCTCGCCCGAGCTATGTTGAGCCGCAGCCTTCAATCGTAGTGCATCTCTAATTGCACTACAAAGATAGTGAAAAAAATCCACCCCTCCAAATTTCATGGTAAAAAATCTTTACACGCGCCAAAGGCCGTCTTTGACTGTCTTATTTGTGGTTTCTGACTTACTCATTGCACTGCTTAGAGTGCGCTATTGTTGTCTTTTTGAACAGGCGAAGATGTACATGTTGAAGAGGCGATATCTTTTGAGAGTTGTGAAAGGATGTTAATTTTCAGGGAAAAAACATGCAAATGTGACTTAGGGACAATGTGACATTGTGACACTAGGTAGGTTGCCATCGTGCATAGAGGCCTCAAACCGAAATGTTATTATAATATATAATATATTATATATTATAATAAAAATACTACTATTACACTTTATCATTATTAGCCACTTAATTCTTTCAATTCTCAACTCATTTCCCCCTTCGTTACTTTCTTGGAAATGTTCTACCTACTGATTGTCACAAAGTCACAATTTCACAATGTCTCATTT
>CACXPX010000045.1 GCA_902769705.1 uncultured Prevotellaceae bacterium | reverse complement strand
AGCTACCTTTCGCACTTTCTTCCTCAAAGGGAAACGTGCTTCTATATCGGCACGCCTAACTCTCAGTTGTTTTTTGCCGAGGTTGACAGAAGGAAGCATCCCCTTGCGAATCTCGCGATACAAAGTGTCACGTTCAACGCAATAAAGGGCAACAGCTTCTTGAACAGAAAGGAACTCTCTAATATCAGGAATATCTTTAGCTATCTGCTCGTACTTTGCTTCCTTTGCCTCACGATCCTTCTTTCGTTTATAGGCAATGTCGGAGCATTGCTTGGAGCAATATGTCGCATCTATTGTGCGTATTTGGAATATTGCACCACAAATAGGACATCTCCTTCTGATTTCGTATTTTGCTTGTGCCATATATTATATAATTAAGGTGTATTATAATATTTGTTGAACTTTACCGACTAAAGTGTCGCGTGAACGATTTGATGCAAATTTACGACAAAAATCCGAAAACAAGCATAAAGATACAAAGTTTAACTAAAATAAAAATAGGTGTAGCTCAATGAGTTACACCTATTTTTCTATAATTTCATATTGTTACTTATCAGCCTTACTTCACCTCCTCGAAGTCGGCATCCTGGATGTTGTCGTTAGGGTTAGAACCTTGTGTCTGCTGTCCACCCTGGAAACCTTGACCGCCTTGGAAGCCTGCACCACCAGGCTGGGCACCGCCTGCTTGGTTATACATCTGTGCAGATGCGGCCTGCATCACCTGATTGAGGTTGTTAATAGCATTGTCGATAGCATTGACATCAGCGGCCTTATGGGCATCCTTCAACTGCTGGAGAGCGTTGTCGATGGCTGGACGCTGGTCGGCTGGAATCTTGTCACCATTCTCGTTGAGGAATGTCTCGGTAGAGAAAATCATCGAGTCGGCCTGATTCAGCTTGTCAATCTTCTCACGCTCACGCTTGTCAGCTTCGGCGTTAGCCTCGGCTTCAGCCTTCATGCGGTTGATTTCGTCTTCGCTAAGTCCAGACGATGCCTCGATGCGGATGGCCTGCTCTTTGCCTGTTGCCTTGTCCTTTGCAGAGACATTCAAGATACCGTTGGCATCGATGTCGAAAGTCACCTCAATCTGAGGAACACCACGACGTGCGGGAGCAATGCCTTCGAGATTGAATTGTCCGATAGACTTGTTCTGTGAAGCCATTGGACGCTCACCCTGCAGCACGTGGATGGTCACAGCCGTCTGGTTGTCGACAGCAGTAGAGAACGTCTCGCTCTTCTTGCAAGGGATGGTCGAGTTGGCGTCGATAAGCTTTGTCATCACGCCGCCAAGGGTTTCGATACCCAGTGTCAGCGGAGTCACGTCGAGCAGCACGATGTCACCTACTCCACCCTCCTTATTCAGGATGGCGCCCTGGATGCTGGCACCTACTGCCACAACCTCATCGGGGTTCACACCCTTCGAAGGCTCCTTGCCGAAGTAGTTCTTCACAAGAGTCTGCACAGCGGGGATACGGCTTGAACCACCCACGAGGATGACCTCATCGATGTCGCTAGTAGAGAGCTTGGCATCGCGGATGGCATTCTGACAAGGCACGAGGCAAGCCTGAATGAGCGAGTGAGCCAATTGTTCGAACTGAGCGCGTGTAAGAGTCTTCACAAGGTGCTTAGGCACACCACCCTCTGCCGAGATGTACGGCAAGTTGATTTCGGTTGTTGTGGTTGAAGAGAGCTCGATCTTAGCCTTCTCAGCAGCCTCCTTCAGACGCTGCATGGCCATCGGGTCTTTCGAAAGGTCGATGCCTTCGTCGGCTTTGAAGCCGTTCACCAGCCAATCGATGATAACCTGGTCGAAGTCGTCGCCGCCAAGGTGGGTGTCACCATTGGTAGAAAGCACCTCGAACACACCACCGCCGAACTCAAGAATAGAGATATCGAACGTACCACCACCGAGGTCGAATACGGCAATCTTCATATCCTTATTGGCCTTGTCAACTCCATAAGCCAAAGCTGCAGCCGTAGGCTCATTGACAATACGCTGCACGTTGAGGCCTGCAATTTGTCCAGCTTCCTTAGTTGCCTGACGCTGTGAGTCAGAGAAATAGGCAGGAACGGTGATGACGGCATCGGTCACCTCTTGTCCAAGGTAGTCTTCAGCAGTCTTCTTCATCTTCTGCAGCACCATGGCCGAGATTTCCTGCGGAGTGTACTTACGTCCCTCAATGTCAACACGAGGATAACCATTCTCGTTGGTCACAGTATAAGGCACACGCTCAGCCTCTTTACGAGCCTGCTCATAAGTCTCACCCATGAAACGCTTGATGGAGTACACAGTGTTCTTCGGGTTCGTGATGGCCTGACGCTTTGCGGGGTCACCCACCTTGCGCTCACCATCTTTCACAAAACCAACCACAGAGGGAGTTGTTCGCTTACCCTCACTGTTGGCGATTACTACTGGCTCGTTACCTTCGAATACGGCAACGCAGCTGTTGGTAGTTCCTAAGTCGATTCCAATAATCTTTCCCATAATTCTTTATTTTTTTATTTGTTATTATTATTCATAAATAATTACTGGACATACGTGTCCGACAAGATAGTGACAAAAGGTGTGCCAATCGATGCAGACTGCCATCATGAGTGACAAGTTGTCAGTCTTGAAGTTTTTTTACGCTACTTTGTTGCAAATATGGCTTTTTATTCTTATTTTTGCGGAGATGGAACGTAAGAAGCTGTGGAATAGGCTGTCGTGGCAGGTTCTGTGGGGTGTTTTGCTGCTGTCGGGCTTTGTGTCGTTGTCATCGTGCAAGGCTGACAAAGCAGACGGGGAACATCGTTCAATCTTTCCACCCGACTGTCAGTTGCGGGCGGGCGATGTGGTTTTCCGTCGTGGTGGCAGCATGATGAGCCATTCGGTCATCATCCTCGACGCTCACGGACAATATTCGCACGTAGGCATCGTGGTGGATTCTGCAGGTGTACCGATGATAGTTCATGCCGTACCTGGCGAACCTGATTTCGATGGCGACGTGGACCGAGTGAAGATGGAGTCGCCAGAGCGTTTCTTCGATATACAAAGAGCCAGTCGTGGCGAAGTGTGCCGAATGGATGACAGCCTGGCGGCAGCAGGTGCGGCCGATGTTGCCCGTCGGATTTACAATCGCCACACGCTGTTCGACCACGCTTACAACGGCAATGACACAACACGGATGTATTGCACCGAATTGGTCATCTACGCTTACAAACAACAGGGGATAGATTTAGAAAGCGGTGAAGCTGAGCATGTGGAACTGCCAGGGTTCAAGATTGACTGCTATTTTCCTTCTCAGGTCTATGAGTCCCCTCTCTTGCATTCCGTGGCACGCTTCAGCGATGATATTCAAGAATAGAATTATGTTTAACCAAAAAAAATAAGAAAATGAAAAAAGTATTATTGATGTTGATGATTGTTGCAGCTTATGGCATGATGCTGACAAGTTGCGGAAGCGGACCGAGTGAGCAACGCAAACTGGCCGAGAAAGCTATGGAATGCTTGAAGAACAAAGATTTCAAAGGCTATGTAGATTTGGTTTATTTCAGCGAGAGTGACTCTTCCGACCCTGAGAAACTGGCTCAGAAGAAGGAGAGTATGACACAGATGCTCCAAGGTAAAATCGCGATGTCTGAAGGCCAGAAAGACGGTTGGAAAGGCATCAAGTCGTATTCGTATGTCTCTGAGCAGACCGACAGCACGACATCGGTTGTGAAGATGGCTTACGTGAACAATGAGGACAAACCTGACACGATGGACATCAAGCTGCAGCTCGACGAAAAGGGGCAATGGCGGATTGCCAACAAGGGCAAGTAAAAATTCATCAAGAAACAAAACGGGAGGAAGACCACAAAGGTTTCCCTCCCGTTTTCTTATTGTCTTATAACCAAACAATGCCGCCGTTTACACTTGCTTGTCGGCAATAGCTTGCATGATTTGAGCCTCCAGTTCTTCGCAGAGTTCGGGATTGTCTTTCAGCAAAGCCTTTGTGGCATCGCGTCCTTGTGCAAGTTTCGAGCCTTGATAAGAGAACCAAGAGCCGCTCTTCTGCACGATGCCGTATTCCACACCAAGGTCCAAAATCTCTCCTACCTTTGAGATGCCTTCGCCAAATGTGATTTCGAATTCAGCCTTACGGAAAGGAGGTGCCACCTTGTTCTTGACGACTTTCACACGCACTTGATTGCCAATGACTTCATCTCCGTCCTTGATGCTGGTCACACGACGGATGTCGAGACGCACCGAAGCATAGAACTTCAAAGCGTTGCCACCCGTAGTAGTCTCAGGATTGCCAAACATCACACCAATCTTCTCGCGCAACTGATTGATGAAGATGCAAGTGGTGTTGGTCTTTGCGATGGTGGCGGTCAGTTTACGGAGTGCCTGACTCATCAAACGAGCATGCAGACCTACAGCCGAGTCGCCCATATCACCCTCAATTTCCTTCTTCGGTGTGAGAGCAGCCACAGAGTCGATGACGATGATGTCGATGGCGCTGGAACGGATGAGTTGGTCAGCAATTTCAAGTGCCTGCTCACCGTTGTCGGGTTGCGAAATCCATAAGTTGTCAACATCCACGCCAAGCTTCTGAGCGTAGAAACGGTCGAATGCATGTTCGGCATCGATAAATGCAGCGATACCGCCCTGCTTCTGCGTCTCGGCTATGGCATGTATAGCGAGTGTGGTCTTACCTGAAGACTCAGGACCATAAATCTCAATAATGCGACCACGAGGATAACCGCCCACGCCCAATGCGGCATTTAGGCCGATAGAACCTGTGGAGATGACGTCTACTTGTTCGATGTGCTCATCACCCATACGCATGATGGAGCCTTTTCCGAAGTCTTTCTCTATTTTCGACATAGCAGCCTGCAAGGCCTTCAGTTTTTCGCTTTGAGGGTTCAGCGTCCCCTCTTCTTCTATTTTCTTCGCCATAATATCTTGTTTTTTAATTTATAACTTCTAAATTACAACTCCAAGTCGCCATCATGAATCTCATGCCAAGGCAGACCTTGCTTGTTGAGTTGCTCGAGGAATGGATCGGGGTCGAACTCTTCCACGTTAAAGACACCAGGTTTACGCCAGATTCCCTTGCAGAACATCATGGCGCCAATCATAGCAGGAACACCCGTAGTGTAACTCACGCCCTGCATACCCGTCTCCTCAAAAGCGGCGCGGTGAGAGCAGTTGTTATATATATAATAGGTGTGTTCCTTTCCGTCTTTCAATCCGCGGATGCGACATCCTATTGAAGTCTCACCTTCGTAGTTCTCGCCCAAGTCTTGCGGGTTGGGCAGCACGGCCTTGAGGAATTGCAGAGGAACGATTTTCACGCGGGCGGTACCAGAACCATCAGCCAACGGAGCCTCGTATTCCACCTCATCGATGCGGCTCATTCCGATGTTCTGAATCACCTCGAGATGCTTCAAGTACTGCTGTCCGAAGGTCATCCAGAAGCGTGCACGCTTAATCGTTGGATAATTGATGACCAGCGACTCAATCTCCTCATGGTGAAGCAGATAGCTGTCGCGCGGGCCAATGCCTGGATAGGTCAGGTCTTTATGGATCTCCAGCGGTTCGGTCTCCACCCATTTGCCATTCTCCCAGTAGAGTCCTTTCTGCGTGATCTCGCGAATGTTGATTTCGGGATTGAAGTTGGTGGCGAATGCTTTATGGTGGTCGCCAGCATTACAGTCAACGATGTCCAGATATTGAATCTCGTCGAAGTGATGCTTGGCGGCATAAGCCGTGAAGATGCTTGTAACACCCGGATCGAATCCGCAACCCAAGATAGCGGTCAGCCCAGCCTTTTCGAAGCGCTCTCTGTAGGCCCACTGCCACGAATACTCGAAATGAGCCTCGTCCTTTGGCTCATAATTGGCCGTATCGAGATAGTTGCATCCGCATGCCAGACAAGCCTCCATGATGGTGAGATCCTGATAGGGCAAGGCCAGATTGATGACCAATTCGGGCTGATAGTCGCTGAAGAGCGCCTTCAACTGCTCCACATCGTCGGCGTCCACCTGTGCGGTCTTGATGTCCATCGTGTAGCCTTTAGCGTGGATGGCCTCCACCAACTTGTCGCACTTCTCCTTGCGGCGGCTTGCAATCATAAACTCGGTGAAAACGTCTGCGTTCTGCACTATTTTAAACGCAGCTACTGTTGCGACGCCACCGGCGCCAATCATAAGTACTTTGCTCATTTTTCTTCGTTCTTCTATGATGTTAGTATTCTTTTCTTTCTTTTTGCCCAAGGCAATCATAAAATCGGTGAAGACATCACTTTGCTGCCCGTTTTTGCGTTCTGCGATGGAGTCTTCCCCATGGTTTTTCTTCAGTTTGCAGACTCGAGCCATTGCTTTTTTCCTTAGGTGCAAAGATACAACTTTTTCTGGAAACACAAAGAGAAATGTGCAAATTCTTTTGGTATAGAATTGTCACTTGCCACACCTTGAATTGCGAAAGGATAGAAGTGGTGTAGGAAAATAATTTATTTTACTGACTAAAATAATTTATTTTACCGACCAAAATAATTTATTTTACTGAGCAAAATAATTTATTTTACTTGACAAGACGATATCTATAGCACAGCCAAATGCATGCTTTGAGTGGACAAGAGGCCACATCTTGCAATTTCATCCCTAGTCGATATTATTCTTCATCGTGATTGAAGGTCTCACAACCCAACTTCACATGTGTCGGCTCTTCATCCCAATCGTCAACATCCCAATCGTCGGCTTCATCGTAATAGATGTCGGTTGTTTCCTCCAGCATCAGGCGGAAATTGGTCAGCACACGCTTTTTCAATCCTTCGTCTCGCCAGTTGAAGACCAGTTCGTTGAGATCTCCCCAATCTACAATGCTTTTGGCAGACATCGTCTTGCCTTGGTTGACAACGCGCTGAACAATCATCCTGACGTTCTGTTGCCCATCGTGCCGCTCCATATGATGGATTTCAAGGCAGAAAAAGATTTTCCACTGTGGTGCCAGAGGATGAACATAAGGATTCCATAGCTTGAAAGGCTCGAAGTAACCTTCTTCCCGATAGGTATCGGTATCGAATTCACCCCAAAGCTTTTCATAGGTTTCTTCGGCACATCGCTCTATGGCCTCATCGATTTCTTGCTTCTTGGTAAAGTTCTTCATATGCTATTTGATCTCGTCGGAACGAATTCCTAATGCCTGCATGAGCGAGTAGCCAAGAATCTCTTGCCGGAAGTTGCCTCCAGCAAAGGGTTGCATCGCAAAGACAGTGATGCGTTTTGCGTCGTCGTCAATCTTGCGGAGCGCTTCGCGGACGTTGTCAAGATGTTGCTCGTCGGGGATAATCATGATGCGCTTCACGCCTTCTTGGCTGGCAACTAAACGGATAGTGTCGGTCAGCAAATCTTCCTTCGAGGCCAGTCGCTCGGCATTGATGGCGCTGAAGGAGAATTCTCCCAACGGTCCTTTGAAGGCTTGCGCATCGATTTGCCCCACGAGGTCAGAGGGATTAAAGTTTTCCATCGTCGGTTTTTCTTTATCGTAAACAAGTACGACGTGCGTCTGTTGCTCTTCGTTGGGGCGCATGCCTCCGTCCATAGCAACGCACTCCACCCATTGAGCCAAGTCGGCAGGTGGGATGCGCCGTTCGATGATACGCTCGAAGTTCACAATAAGATCGAAAGCCACGTTGTCCACATAGTTGGCATCGGCGATGATGATGTTCTCGCTCCAGTTTGTATTTATAGGTTGCTGATGTTCCATTTCAGCAGCAAAGATATAGATTTTTAGCGAAACGGAAGGTAAAAATGTCAAAACTTTCATACAAAAAATCAAAAACTTTGTGCATGTTGTCGTTTTTTATTGTATCTTTGCAACATCTACACAGATGAAAATTGCTGACACAAATATGAAAAGTATATTGGAAGGCCGCCCCAACTTGGAGAAAGAAGTCAACAAGATTGCGGAGGTGGCCGGCTATCTTTGGCAGAACGGATGGGCCGAACGAAACGGCGGAAACATCACGGTGAACATCACGGAATTGGTGGACGACGACATCCGACAGATGCCTGCCATCAGCGAGGTGAAGCCTATTGGTGTGACGTTGCCAGCCCTGAAAGGAACGTATTTCTATTGCAAAGGAACGGGCAGACGCATGCGCGACCTCGCTCGCTGGCCGATGGATAACGGATCGGTGATTCGTATCCTCGACGACTGCGCCTCCTATGTGATCATCGCCGATAACGCCGTGATGCCTACGAGCGAACTGCCCAGCCATTTGACGGTCCACGCTCGGCTGATTGAGAGCGGGTCGAACTATAAGGCTACGGTTCACACGCATCCTATTGAACTCGTTGCTATGAGCCACAACCGCGAGATGTTGGGCAAAGATGTGCTGACCAACATCCTTTGGTCGATGATTCCCGAGACCAAGGCCTTCTGTCCGCTTGGGTTGGGAATCGTTCCCTATACGCTGCCTGGTTCTAACGAACTTGCCGACGCCACACTCCGCGAACTCGAAGACTATGATGTGGTGATGTGGGAGAAGCACGGCGTGTTTGCCAAAGGACTCGACGTGATGGATGCTTTCGATCAGATTGACGTGCTCTCGAAGGCTGCGAAGATTTACATTGCCGCCCGTTCGATGGGATTCGAGCCCGAGGGCATGAGTCAAGAGCAGATGGCTGAGATGACTCGCGCGTTCAACCTGCCGCGATGAATGTAAGATATCATCCAACACCCAACACCAATCACCCAAGAAATATTATTAACCAATAACAATAAAGCTTATGGAAAAGAAAGTATTGAAAAGACTGGCCATTTGTGCCATCATGATTGTTATGGGTTCAACCTCGGTCAACGCACAGGTGGACCCCACTTTGCAGAGACAACAGCAAGTTGCACAGAAGGCTGCTGAAGAGCAAAAAAAGGCTTTTGACAAGCAGCAGAAGGAGGCTAACAAGGCTAAGAAAAAAGCTGAAAAAGCTGAGAAAGAAGCTAAGAAAAAGCAAAAGGAAATAGAGAAGCGCGAGAACGCCAAGAAGGCCGCCGAGAAAGCTGCTCGCGACAACGAGAAGGCTCAGCAGAAAGCTGTAGAGGCTCAAGCCGCAGCTGAACAGGCCGCAGGTGGCGATCCTATGGTTGCCGCAAAAGCTCAGGAAAAAGCAGGAAAGGCTAAGCAAAAAGCGCTGAAAGCCGCAGAAAAAGCCAGAAAGACAGCCGAGAAATACGAGAAACTAAAGTAATCATATAGGCTGAACAAAACAAAGACGCCCTCCTCATTGGATTGAGGAGGGCGTCTCTATTTTATAGTTTTCATTATTTCATTTGGTCTTCAGGGCCATAGGTAGACCAAACATCATTGTTCTTCTGTCCATCGTTACCAAAGATGTCATCTTCTTGGTTCCAGTCCCAATTATTTTCTTTGGCACCGACAAATTCTGCTTCATCATCGATTAGAGAAGCCTGAAGCATGATTCTTTCTGAAGAATGAATAGCGCACACTTCTATTACAGGTGGTATATAAAATCTCTTTGTTTCCATTTCTATTTTACTATAAACTTCTTTCCATTCTTAATGTAAATACCTGTTGACGGATTTGTCACTTTTCGTCCTTGCAGATCGTATAAGACTCCATCTTCTTCAGAAGGGAATGCAATCTCTATACTAGTGGGAACGCCACCCTCTTCAGGATCATTCCCATATACAAACGTGTATCCTTTTGCAGCATTTCCATCAGAGCTTGGTTCTCCTTCGAAATTCTTAGTTACTGCCAAATATACTTTATTGTTTGGTATCACTTTGTTTCCTGTCCACGTATAGAAACTGACGATTCCGTTTTTTGCAGAATAGACATATACGTAATCTTGTTCAAATAGTCTGTTTTTTTCTGCGGCTTGGGAACCAGTTAAGCCGCCTCCGACAACCAAGGCACCCTTTAGAAGATTATTCTTGTCGGTTACATATTTATTCTCCGGAATGTTATCTACGATGGGCAAAAGCCTGTTCCCTGCTGGATCTGTTCCTGCACATTCAAGGATTAAAGCCATATTCTGAGGAATTATACTGTTTTCGGGAATCTCTAAGAATGTGATCTTTTTTGTATCTGGATTATATATTTCATCTATTTTAGTAACATCAAGATAATAGGCCTTGATACCGTCAAGCAACTTGTAGGGGAATTTAGTATAAAGCGTAGTATAGTATTTCCCGTTAATTTCCATTCTCGAATCAGGAGCAACACCAAAAGCATGCTCGTCTATATGGCCTTCATCCAAGAAATGGACCTTCCACAAGGCATTATTACCCTGAGAATTACTGAACACTGGAGTGTCGTTTCCTTCATCATTTAAAAATACTTCTCCCGTATCACCATTACTATTGACAGTCATAGTTGTTGAGATACGGTAATACTCTCCTATCTTTTTAATCCTGATGGGATAACTATTGTCTCCCACTTTAAAGGCTTGTGCCTTTACATCTACGCCCTGAGATGTAAGAACCAAAACGGGAGATATTCCTTCTGCGTTATCGGATGTTCCACCAATATAAAAGACAGTAGAGGGGTCTCCCATGCTGCTTGAAGAGTTACTCACGAGCTTCAAAGCATTCATGACCAATGCAGTATAATTGCTGCCATTTTGCCTGACAGTAGCTTCGTTTGTCTTAAATAATGAGATGAACTTACCTGTTCCAACATTTTCGAACCGGCAATATGTTTGTTCTGTCGGTTCTGTAAAATGTGCCCTATAAACGATACTGGTCACATTAGGAACTGTTACGGTTAAAGGATTATCTGTTGATTTGTACGTGTCATCCCCGTCAATTGTCCAATGACTAAAGAATACACCTTGAAATGACTGAGTGGATTGTGCAGTTAAAGTTACTACATCACCAGCCTTGTTATTCACTTTTGAATTCGTGACATGCCCTAAATTCTCCTGACCTTCAGCAACCTCTACTTTTAAAACTCCTTTTAGAGAGAAACAAGCTCTGTAAGTAGCACTCACAGAAGGGTTGCTATTAGTGCTTGTTGCAGTAACTTGGGGGGCATTATAAATAAGGGAAGGTTCATCAATTACTACCCAGTTATTTCCATTCTTCTTCTCCCAATGATCAAACTGATAATCATCATTCGAATTCACTGCATGCAAACTATAATACATGTTCACGCTAGTTGGGGTTTCTAAAAAAGCGTAATCATGTTTACTCATAATAGCATTTTGGGTAGCGGTATTACTATTCTCAGTGAAATCATGACTAGTGTTCTCACGATTCTCATACAAAGGACCATTTGCATAAACCGTACCTGCTCCTGTCTCGTTCACACAATAGGCGATCTTGTAGTAGAATGTAGCTGAGCCAAATGCATATGATGAAGTTGCAATCCCCGACATTATTAGGGAAAGAAGCCCAATCAAAAGAAAACGAAAATGTTTACCCATATAACTTAATGAATGATATAATAACAATACTTACTAATACATCTGATTGCCATCATCGTTGTGATTAACTGGTGTGGCCAATCGAGTTGAGAGATAAACGGGGTGAGGGCAATGAATGCCACGAGCACCACCGAGTAGTATAGATAAACCCTGCAGAAGTTCTTCTTTTTATGCAGACAAAACCAAATGAGCAAAGGTAGCAGGTTGAATGGTATGAGATACCAGTTCCAACAATGTCCGAAGACATCCGATCCGAATGTGATAGCCAACAAGACTACACCCATGAGGGTTTGTGCGATGAGCAGAGCAGCATCCAGCCATTTTGCAGTCCGCTTCCAATGCCATAGCCATTCGCCAAGCGTGACGAGGCATGTCAGCAGTAGTAATAACATGAACAGAACCGTAGGCGTTATGAGCACCTTTTTGTCTTGATGGTTATCAGGGAATAGTTCCTTCGTGTTACCTGTTAGTACAGGTCTTCGCGTACCATTCTTCTGATTGACGAATGAGGCGCAGCTTAACTCCTTTGCCAAGTTTTGCGGACAAACGCGTATGTCCTGATCGTCATATTCCTCATAGTGCGTACCGATGAACGATATGAAAAGGAATTCTGCCCACGCAGACCTTTTTACATAATGTCTCAACAAATCGCCATTGTTCAGGAGCATTTCCCCTTGCAAAGGCCCCCATTCCATTGTTTCATCAATACAGCTTTGACGAAGTTTCTCTACTGTTGTTGACACACAATGGTTAAGCAGATTGAACTTTCGATGTGCGCCTTCAAGCATGTCGTTGTCAAGGTTTCGCCATAGTTCCTGCTCTTCATGTAGCGTGAGATTCAGCTCATATTGTTTGATGCCTCGTCCTGTTTTCCGTGTCTCTTCAAAGAACTCTTGAGAAGGTACTGCCACGAAACGGGCTCCGGCTTTCCCTGCAAAGAAACTTGCAAATCCACCCACACTAGGATCACTCTCGAAGGTAAACACATAGTCTAACTGATGTACTGGGCACTCCATGCGGATAGCTGTATGGCCAAACACCGAATAGACTTCATTGGTGGGTGAGATTATCAGCAGGCTTGCAGTCACGAAGTTGCTGCTGTCAGGAGCCACGACGATGCTGTCGTTCGATTGCGCCCGCATATCCCATGCGGAGAGAATCAACAGCAAGCAGACAATTCCGATTGCCTTGATTCGAGATATTGCCTTCGCGTAGTTCATCCTGTACTCCTGTTATTACCTAAATTCGGTGCAAAATTACAACTTATTCTCCAATTATTTCATTTTTTTTAAGAAAAAATGCAAGAAAGGAAAAGACTTGCCTTGATTTTAACTAAAATCTGCCTTCAATTATCTACAAATCGGCCAAAAATAACCATTTTTTATTGATAGAAATTGATGTCCGCTTTTATAATAAAATGTGATAAAAGCGACTCATAAATGGCTTCGCAAGCAGATGGAATTGTCAAAGATATGTTATAGTGACGTCAGATGCGGCATATGAGCGTGTCAGATGCCACATATGAGGCTGTCAAAAGCCATCTATGACAAAGTAAAATAATTTATTTTGGTGAGTAAAATAATTTATTTTGCCGTGTAAAATAATTTATTTTACTTTGTGAAATAATTTATTTTACTACATCACATGAATGCAATGACAGGATTAGAGGGGCACTTTGGGTGCGCAAGAGGGGGCGTTTGAGTTGACACGAGGGGCATTTGTTGATGGCGATGAAGAAAAAGAATGGCCCTCGTTTGGCATTTTCGCGGATAATGATTACTTTTGCAACCGTTTTAGGAAAGCAATTCTGAAGAATCAAACGTACGCGTAAAAAGAAGAATATGAACGGACTTTACACCATTATCCTGCTCATTTTGAGCAACGTTTTCATGACATTCGCCTGGTATGGCCACCTGCGCCTGCAACAATCGGGCATCTCTGGCAACTGGCCTTTGTTGGGCGTCATCGCATTCTCGTGGGGCATTGCCTTTTTTGAGTATTGCTGCCAAGTGCCGGCAAACCGGCTGGGATTCATCGACAACGGCGGTCCTTTCAACTTGGTGCAACTGAAAGTGATTCAGGAGTGCATCTCGCTGGCCGTCTTTGCCGTCATCGCCAACATCCTGTTTCAGGGCGACCACCTTCATTGGAACCACATCCTCGCGTTCCTGCTCATCATCTGCGCCGTGTATCTGGTGTTCATGAAGCCATAGAGCCCCTCTCCTATCCTCCTCCAAAGGGAAGAGATGAAAGCATAAAGGGCGTAAAAGGGAGTGTGAGGGCGTAAAGGGACAATACCCCACGCATCTGGCAAAGCCTTGCAATCCGCGTCATTCGGGCCTAAAAAGAAAGAAGATGAAAGAACGACTGCTTAAGCAATTCAACCGTGCTTTGCGCGAGTTCCGCCTCATAGAAGACGGAGATCGCGTGCTGGTGGGGCTTTCGGGTGGCAAAGACTCACTTTGCCTGTTGGAGTTGCTGGCTCAGCGCAGACAGGTGTTCGTGCCGAAATTCTCGTTGGAAGCCATTCACATTCGAATGGAGAACATTGCCTACGAAACCGACACGCGCTACTTGGAGGATTTTTGCACTCGTTTGCAGGTTCCTCTGCATATAATGACCACTTCGTTCGATGCTTCTACCGACAATCGAAAGTCGCCGTGTTTCCTTTGTTCGTGGATGCGCCGGAAGCAGATGTTCAACCTCGCCCAAGAATTGGGATGCAACAAGATTGCACTCGGCCATCATATGGACGATATCGTGCACACCGCCTTGATGAACACCACATTTCAAGGGCGATTCGACTCGATGCCCGTGCGCTTGAAGATGAAAAAGATGCCGCTGGAAATCATCCGTCCGCTATGCATGTGCCACGAAGCCGACATTCTTCAGTTTGCCGAAGAGAACAACTATCAGAAACAAGCCAAACTATGTCCCTACGAACACGACAGCCATCGCGACACGATGCGCCGGATCTTTGAGGAACTCGAACAGCTGAATCCAGAAACCCGCTATTCGATATGGAACGCTCTACATTCAGCCGGGAAACTGATTGATGAATAAAGGGAAAGCAAGACGATAACCACCATTTTGCTTCCGAAGGAAGCGAAACATATAAAAAAACTTTAATTTTTTGACATTAATGTCTTCTCTTTTGACATTAATGTGTATCTTTGTGTTTTAAATCATTCATTAATTTGACCATACATGAGAAAACCCTGTTTACTTATCTTTGCGCTCGTCTCGATGTTGTGTCTGCCCATCGCAGCTCAGAACCGCAACAACCGGCAGCCCGCCAAGCCTCAGCAGCCTGCGGCACCTGTGGAAACGCCTGCACAAAGGATGTTCAAGAGCATGCTGTCGTCTACAGCCAAAATCATGTTCATCGACAGCGTGGTGGTTGACAAGGCCGATTTCATCAAGCACGTGCCTCTAAACAAGGAGTCGGGTACTCTGTCCACATACGAAGAGCATTTCAAGAAGCCGGCACAAGTGCCTCTGGCAGTCTTCACCAACGAGTTTGGCGACCGTTGCTATTATTCTGAAGGCGACACCCTCGGCACGCGCCTCTACTCCATCGACCGCCTGGGAGAGAAATGGAGCAAGCCGCGCCAACTGACTGAATTCGGGAACGACTACCGTAATCCCAACTACCCTTTCCTCATGTCTGACGGCATCACCCTCTTCTTCTCCGCTAAAGGCGAGCATTCGTTAGGGGGATACGACATTTTCATGACACTCTTCGATGCCGACAACGGCACTTTCTACAAGCCCGAGAACTACGGACTTCCTTTCAACTCCACGGCCAACGACTATATGGTGGCCTTCGACGAGCTTGACGAATTAGGGTGGCTTGTCACCGACCGCAACCAGCCGGCTGGTAAAGTGTGCATCTACACCTTCGTACCCACATTCCCACGCGCCAGCTTCGACCAAGACGACTATTCCGATGCACAAATCGAACGCTTTGCCCGCATCAGGAGTATTCAAGAAACTTGGCGCTTCGGCGACCGTCCTCAAGCCCTCGCTCGTTATCAAGGTATGCTCCAACGCTCGGAGGATGGAAACGCTCAGCGGGCATTCTCGTTTGTTATCAATGACGATGTGGTTTATCACTCTGTTCGCGACTTCAAGTCGCCTACGACGCGCGAGCTTTTCAAAAGTCTGCAAGAGCTCAACTCATCGATTGCCGAAGACGAGCAAACCATTGAAATGCAGCGCGACCGCTACTACAATGCAAATGCCAGAACGCAGAAAATGCTGAACAGCGAAATTCTGAATCTCGAGAAGCAGATTGAAGACAAGCGTCGTGATGCACGGCAAATCGAAAAAGAGATACGCCGGACGGAGAATCTGCTGCTGGATTGAATTCACGTAAGAAACTATACACTCCATGTAAAAACCTTTAAAACACTTAAGATTATGAAACATTTCCCCGAATCTGAACTGATAATCAACGCAGACGGCTCGTGCTTCCACCTGCATCTGCGTCCCGAACAGTTGGCCGACCGAGTGGTGCTTGTTGGCGACCCCGCACGTGTCAACACCGTAGCCGACCACTTCGACACCCGCGAGTGTGAAGTGAGCAGCCGTGAGTTCCACACCATAACGGGAACTTACAAAGGAAAACGGATTACCTGCCAGAGCCACGGAATCGGATGCGACAACATCGATATTGTGGCCAACGAACTCGACACGCTGGCCAACATCGACTACGAAACTCGCACGGAAAAGGCCGAGCACCGAACGCTTACTATGGTGCGCATCGGCACTTGCGGCGGACTTCAGCCCTTCACACCAACGGGATGTTTCGTGGCATCAGTAAAGAGCATCGGTTTCGATGGCCTGCTCAACTACTATGCCGGACGAAATGAAGTGTGCGACCTGCAATTGGAAGAGGCTTTCAAACAGCACATGCAATGGGATCCCATCAAGGGCGCTCCCTATGTAGCTGTGGCAGACGCGCAACTCATCGACCAGATTGCACAAGACGACATGGTGCGTGGCTATACCATCTCGTGCGGAGGATTCTACGGTCCGCAAGGCCGAGTACTTCGTGCTGACATAGCCGACCCGCAGCAAAATGAGAAAATAGAAAGCTTCGAGTACGATGGTCTTCGCATTTGCAACTTCGAGATGGAGTCGTCTGCCTTAGCCGGAATGGCATCACTCCTCGGCCATCGCGCAATGACCTGCTGCATGGTCATCGCCAACCGCTATGCGAAGAAGATGAATACCGAGTACAAGAACTCTATCGACACGCTCATCGAGAAAGTGCTTGATAGAATATGATAACAGGCCTTCTCTTTGCAATCTTGTTTATCGCTCTTGCCCTCGTCTTTCTGGCAGGTAAAGGCGATAAGCTCATTGCCGGCTACAACACGGCTTCGGAGGAGGAACGCAGCAAGGTCGACATTCATCGGTTGCGCATTCTGATGGCCATCTGTAGCTTCATCGGTGCGGCTCTTTGCGTCTTTCTGGGCTTCTTCGGGGAGGACAAAGGCAAATCGACAACAGCCGTCATTGTCTTTATTGTTCTCACCATTGCCATTATCATCCTCTCCAACACGTGGGCTAAGAAGAAATGAACGGTAACGATACTATTTGCGCATTGGCGACGGCTCCTGGCGGAGCTATAGGAATCATCCGCGTCTCTGGCTCAAAGGCTTTTGACGCGGTATCTGCCATTAGCACGCTTCGTTGCGACCAATGTCAACCCAACACCATTCATTTTACACACATCATGGAAGGAACTGAGACCGTCGATGAAGTGCTTGTGTCCATTTTCCGTGCCCCCCACTCTTATACGGGCGAGAATTCTGTTGAAATCTCTTGTCATGGCTCGCGCTATATTCTAAACAAAGTGTTGGCATTGCTCATCGAGAACGGTTGCCGCATGGCCCATCCCGGCGAGTACACTATGCGCGCCTACCTCAACGGAAAGCTAGACCTTAGCCAGGCGGAAGCCGTAGCCGACCTCATCGCCTCGAGCAACAAGGCCACTCACGACATCGCCATCAACCAGCTGCGTGGACATTTCTCTTCAGAACTCAAAGACCTTCGCGACCAACTGCTCAAACTCACTTCTTTAATTGAACTCGAACTCGACTTCTCCGACCACGAGGACCTCGAATTTGCCGACCGGGGAGAACTGCTCGCACTAGCCCAAACCATTGACGCCCACATCACACGCTTGGCCAGCACCTTCGAAGCAGGAGAAGCGCTCAAGCAAGGCATTCCCGTAGCTATCGTCGGAAAGACCAACGTTGGCAAGTCAACACTTCTCAACCAACTGGTCGATGACGAACGGGCCATCGTGTCTGACATTCACGGCACCACCCGCGACACCATTGAAGAAACGATGGACATCAATGGCGTTCAATTTCGTTTCATCGACACTGCTGGCATCCGCGAAACCAATGACAAAGTGGAGCAAATAGGCATCGAACGCTCCATTAAAGCCATCAAACAAGCACGCATCGTCATTTGGTTGCTCGACCAACAACCAACGAGCAGCGAACAAAACGAGATGTCGGAACTCAGCAAAGGAAAAAGGTGCATCTATGTTCAAAACAAAGCCGACCTGATTGACACCAACAAATTCAAGCCATTCATCACTCCATTATCGGTTATCAGCGCAAAGACAGGTGAAGGCATCCTTGAACTGAAAATGCACATCTATGAAGAAACACGGCATGCGGGGTTGATTTCCAATGCCAACGACATCATTGTCACTAACGTCCGCCATTACGATGCCCTCGTCCATGCACACGAAAACCTCCAACGTGTCCTCGACGGTCTCCATCAACAACAAAGTGGAGAACTTCTCGCTGAAGACCTCCACCTCGTCCTTTCCGACCTCGCCGAAATAACAGGCGAAGGCCAAATCACTCCCCAGGAAACCCTTAACAATATCTTCTCACATTTTTGCGTGGGTAAATAGTCTGTAACACATTGATTATTAAATAGTTATAACGCTTTGTTAGAGCATTTTAACAAATACAATAACTATCTAATTATCAGCTATTTGCAAAAATCTGCAAATAAAAATTATCACATTCTGCGGTAGAAAGTACGAAAAATAGGGGTAAAAATCTGCAAATATCCGATACTCATTTTGAGGGTTGTTGTCACCTGATATTTGCAGATTTTTGTAGATGTTTGCATTGCGCCATTTTCATTATTTCATTTCTTTACATATTGCAAATAGAATAGAGAAAGTATAGTTCCAGTACGGCTGAAACATACTCTATTGCTTACTGATATTACATCACCATTAAAAAACCGCCACGTGCTCGGCAAGCAATACAGACTTTGTCACCGCTCAGAGATGGGTGAGAAACTTTGATGTCACGCTCTGCCTCGCCGTCGCTAAACAACAGAACCTTCTTGGGCTTGAGATTCAGCCGCTTCAGTGTGAAAGCAAGATTTATTTCTTCATCTGTGCCGTTAATTCCTGCAACGTACCAAGTTTTCCCTGAACGGCGAGCAACAACGGCACTCTTGCCTGGATGGCCTGCGAGGAGTTTGGTGTCGTCCCATGCGGCGGGCAGGTGTGAATAGACTTGTCTTGCCTCAAAAGGAAGGGACTCATAGCCTTCGGGGCGATCGGCCATGTGCTGAATGCCCGACTCGAAGAGCACAGGCAGAGCCAGTTCATGTGCATTGGTGGTGATGTGGGGGAACTGACTGTCGGTGAATGTGCCTGGCGTATAGTCCATCGGACCGATGACATTGCGTGTATAGACAACGGTGGCA
>CACXPX010000044.1 GCA_902769705.1 uncultured Prevotellaceae bacterium | reverse complement strand
GCCGTCTGATGCTTCTGGTTGCACTCTGCCTGCGTCCATGCTGCAACATGGGCGGTTACTCGGTCGCCTGGGGCTGAACAATAGTCGCTCCAGCTGCCCTCGAGCACAGGGGCGTTCTCGCTTGTAAAAACGATATCCGTCAGCTGAGGGCACAACAGGCGGGTTACACCGTCTGGGTTGTCGCTAATACGCTCAACCACTAACGTCTTCAGATTCGGACAGCTGATGGTGCCAGAGAGAGGGATAACGCCATCTTTTTCGCCCCATTTCATAAGCCCATTATTAAAAGAAGGACCATTATAACACTTGAAAGTCAGCGTCTTGACATAGTCGTTTGCGATGTTGCCATCGATATAACCCACTGAATAGTTTTGGCCGCCATCTTCAACGGTTTCGGGGACGACAACATTCTCGTCGGTTCCGGAAATGCCCGTAAGGACGGCTACGTTATATTCTTTAATATAAGTCTCATTTTGTTTGAACTTGTACAAATCGAAAGAGAGATTCCCCATAGTGCGATGAATGGGGGCTACCCAACCCGTTTCCAAATCTGCCAGCGCGCTCTGCGCTCCCACCATGAAGATGCAGATGAACAGCAATAGCCTTTTAAATTGTTTGAAATTGTTCATATCGTAAAATTTTTTAGTTGTTAATTATCGGTTCTTTATGGAAGAATTGTATTTCCACCACAAAGGTACAAAACATTTTTGAAACCACCAAATTTTCACCCCCGCTGGCGTGCAAAAATTTGTTAAGAAAACGAGGGAATATAACTTCTTTTTCCTTCACGAGGAACAACCTTATTCGAGAACAATCAAATCTGTCAATTGAATCAGAAAATGCAACATTGCAACATTGCAACATTGTTACATTAAGGTACCAAACGTCACGCGTCACAACGTCACACGTCACATTAAGCACCTTCCACATGTGCAAAGTGCCCTCCATGCTAGAAGGTTATTATAATATATAATATATTATATATTATAATAAAATTACTATTATTACATTCCATCATTATTCACCATCAAAATCTGTCAATTTAAAACACAAATTACATCTCGGAAATGTTGAACGACCTTAATGTGACGTGTGACGTTGTGACGTGTGACGAAATTTCCTGATATTGTTGACAGCCGTTTTACCAGGCAAGTTGACGGTTTCCTGGATTCCTCCGACCGATTTAACATCCGTTAAGAATTATTCCAAAATCGCCCTATTTCTGCATATTTTGCTATGGCTGCGTCATAAACCATCTTTAACCGCCTCATTGCATAGCTTTGACAAGCTCAAAGATGACTTTTTGCAGCCTCGAAAATAATTAATGAAGACGAGCGAAAGATTTAACAAAATTTTACAGGCTATGAGCCTCAAAATTTGGAGGGGTGAAATTTTTTTAGTAACTTTGCTGTGCATTTAAGATGCACAGCGATTGAAGGCTGCGGCTCAGCATAGCTCGAGCGAGCTCGGCTCTGCATTCGCCTTGCACTTCAATTGCAATGTATAAAAGAGGAGAGAGGAGAGAGATTACCTTGGCGCGCGAAAGAGGTGTTGTCTAAACTCCCAAACTCCCAAACTCCTGTCTCCTGACTCCTATAAACAAAGAAAATGATGAAAACGATGAAACTCTTTTTGGTGACCATGCTGATGGCTTGCATCCCGTTTGTTGCCGATGCTCAGTTCATGATGTTCGGGGGTGGAAACCGTCCCAACCAGGACAGCCTTCGCAAGATTGCCGCTGCCGACTATGCCGACATGCTGGCGAAGGTGGGGTGCGGACAACCGCGCGAGGGACGCCAGCCCAACAATCCCGACGCGAGCAAGCATCCCAACTACGACGAACTCACCGCCAATCCCTATCCGTTCTATCCCGACCCGCTGGTCACCGAGGGCGGCAAACGTGTCACCAGCGCCAAGATGTGGCAGAAGGTGCGACGCCCAGAGCTTGTGAAACTCTTCGAAGACCACGTCTATGGACGCATCCCCGCTAATGTGCCTGCCGTGAAATGGGAGGTGAGCAGCGAGGAGAAAAGGGAGTTTGCGGGGCAGCAGGTGGTGGTGCGCACGCTGAAGGGTGTGGTCGACAACTCCAGCTACCCGTCCATC
This sequence comes from uncultured Prevotellaceae bacterium, assembly GCA_902769705.1. Taxonomy (GTDB): domain Bacteria; phylum Bacteroidota; class Bacteroidia; order Bacteroidales; family Bacteroidaceae; genus Prevotella. Next base: position 30,985 of record CACXPX010000044.1, on the reverse strand, counting down.
AAGGTTGAGATTCAGGCCAACGTGGTGTTCCCCGCTGGTGGCAAGCAGAATCTGCCCGTTGTCATCGAGTTCGGATTCGGAGGGGGCGACCCCTTGCGAACCTTCGGAGGAGGCGTGTCGTGGAAGCAGATGGTGATAGAGCGCGGATGGGCTGCTGCTACCATCAACCCATCGTCCATTCAGGCCGACTCGGGCTCGGGGCTCACCAACGGCATCATCGGCCTCTGCAACAAGGGCGGCCATCGCCAGCCTACTGACTGGGGTTCGCTTCGCGCTTGGGGATGGGGACTCTCGCGGCTGATTGACTATTTCGAGACCGACAAGACGTTTGATGCCACAAAATGCGCCATCGAGGGCGTGTCGCGCTACGGAAAGGCTTCGCTTGTGGCCATGGCGTTTGAGGAGCGCATAGCCGCAGGGTTTATTGCCTCGTCGGGAAAGGCTGGTGCGGCTGGCTGGAGACGCGACTGTGGCGAGAGCATCGGCAACATCGTCTCGAGCGAGGAGTATCATTGGGTGTGTGGCAACCTTATTAAATATGGTGCCGACCCGCTGACGGAAAACGACCTGCCGGTGGATCAGCACGAACTGATAGCCCTCTGCGCCCCTCGTGCCTGTTTCATCTCCACCGGCAGCTGGAACGGCGACAAGTGGCAGGATGTGGTGGGCTCGTTCATTTCGGCTTCTAAAGCCTCGCCCGTGTACGAACTGCTGGGCTATAAAGGAGTGGGCACCGACCTCTTTCCCGGCATGGACAACGGACTGATGGACGGTAGGCTCACCTATCGGCAGCACCACGGCGGACACGAAGCAGGCCCCAACTGGCCTTTCTTCCTCGACTTCTTCGAAAGGGAAGTGGTGGGGAAAAATGAAAGTAAAAAGGTAAAAAAGTAAAAAGGTAAAAAAGTAGAAAGTAAAGCTCCGGCAATCGATGGAGTTCATTTAAAAACAGCAATTAATAATATATATGGTGATGATGAAGAGAATATTGATGCTGATGTTTGTGGCCGGCGCAGTGCTGCTGACCGCTTGCAACAAGGAAGACGAGGATGTCAACGCTCCCGTGAAACCCGTCAGAGAGGAAGTGAAACCCGACGAGGGCAATCAAACGCCCAGCGGACCATCGACTCGTGCGATGTTGCCGGGAGCCGACAATTCCCGACATGCGGCAGCTGAATAGGAGCGCAGATGAAGTTTTTTGAAAAAAAGTTGTCAAAAAGTTTGTGGTGTCAGAAAAATGTGTTACCTTTGCACCGCATTTGGAGAAATGCTCCACTCAGCACGAGTGTGATGAACGCGGAAATAGCTCAGTTGGTAGAGCACAACCTTGCCAAGGTTGGGGTCGCGGGTCCGAGTCCCGTTTTCCGCTCAAAACATTCTGAAACGGCAGGAGTTGAAGAGTTTGGTTTTCAACTTTCTTGAATTGCCCAGGTGGCGGAATTGGTAGACGCGCACGTTTCAGGTGCGTGTGCCGCGAGGTGTGCAGGTTCGAGTCCTGTTCTGGGCACTCTGTTCGATTTCAGAATGTTTCACTTTGATGGAGAGGTGGCGGAATTGGTAGACGCGCTACTTTGAGGGGGTAGTGTCAATTGCGACGTGGGAGTTCGAGTCTCCTCCTCTTCACCACTTCGCGGAAATAGCTCAGTTGGTAGAGCACAACCTTGCCAAGGTTGGGGTCGCGGGTCCGAGTCCCGTTTTCCGCTCTTTTTGTGAGAGAAACATACCTTAATTTTTTTTAGACAATCAATGAATTTATATTTAAGATATTTTGATAAGGAAACATTAGTTCATAATGTTGACGAGGCTATTGATTTCCTTCGTTCGATTCAGGAGATAGGCGTTGACGCCGAGTTGGAGGCTGACATTCGCAATTATGCGGCCAGCGACGTTTTTTATCCCAAGCGTTATAAGGTGAGACAACGCATCTACTTCATCATCATCAAGACGACTGCCGAGACGATGCTCGACTTCAAGCAGAAGAAGGCCGTGAGACCTTTGGCTCCTGCAGGTGGTATGGACCGCCGCGACTTGGCTGCCAGCGCCGTTACCCGCCTGACTGAGGTGCGTCCGGGCTGGTATGAGGGCTCGTTGGATTTCAAGCGTGTGGTGATGATTCCCGCAACAGGCAAGCACGAGTATCGCGACACGCATTTCGTGGCACAATGCAAGGCTGAGTCGGGAATGGACTGCTACAACCGCATTGTGGAGCATTTGCGCGACCGTGTTGACGGACGTTCCCAGTTTCCGTCGGCAAAAGGCAAGTGTTTCCATTTCAAGTATCTGGGAATGTGGAAATAACAACAAAGACAAAGCTTGACGTGTTATGAATAAAGTGATGTTGATAGGCAATGTGGGTATGGAGCCCGACGTGCGCTACTATGAGGCCGACCAGGCCGTGGCGCAGGTGAGGTTGGCAACAACCGAGCGCGGCTATACGCTTCCCAACGGCACACAGGTGCCCGAACATACCGACTGGCACAACCTGGTGTTCTACCGCAACTTGGCTAAAGTGGTGGAGAAGTATGTGCACAAGGGTGATAAACTCTATGTGGAGGGTCGTATTCGCTATCGGCATTACGACGACCAGCGTGGCCAGCGCCGCTTTGTGACCGAGATTCTTGTTGAGAACATGGAGATGCTGACACCTCCCAAGCAGCAGGCACCTGGCGTCCAGGCTCCGGAGCCCCAGCCAGCTCCAGCCCCACAGGAACCAGAAATAGATTCAGACAATCTGCCATTCTAAATCCGGACGCAATTGGTACCTGACTTACAGCAAATAGGGGACTTGGTGACTTTCCAACCGTTGACGTTTGGGGTGGTGATGGCTTTCTTGTTGGCCGTCGTGTTGCTGTTGTTCTCTGGTTTTGCCAGCGGCTCCGAGATAGCGTTTTTTAGCCTCTCGCCATCCGATATGGCTGAACTCGACGAGGAGAAAACTGCTTCGGACAGAAACATCAAGATGCTTCGAGAAGATAGTGAACGGACGTTGGCTACCATCTTGATTACCAATAACTTTGTGAACGTCACCATCATCATGGTGTGCAACTATATCTTCCAGTCGCTCGTGCGGTTTAATGCCGAGTGGCTGGAGTTTGTTTGTATCACCATCCTGCTCACTTTCCTTCTGCTTCTCTTTGGCGAGATAATGCCTAAGGTCTACAGCCGTCAGAATCCGCTGAAGTCGTGCCGCCGCTATGTGAATGGCATCTTGTTCGCCCGTCGGCTTTTTTGGCCGTTAGCGTCGGTACTGATGCGTAGCGGTACGCTGGCCGAGAAGGTGGTGCAGAAGGAGAACCACGTGCTTAGCGTAGACGACCTTGAACAAGCGTTGGAGCTGACCGACAAGGAGGAAATCAAGGACGAGCAGAGCATGCTTCAAGGCATCATCCGCTTTGGCGATGAGACGGCTAAGGAGGTGATGACGAGCCGCCAGGACATCGTTGACCTCGATATCAACAGCAGCTTCTCCGACGTGCTGAAATGCATCGTGGAGAACAACTATAGTCGTATTCCCATCTATCAGGACAACACCGACAACATTCGTGGCGTGCTCTATATCAAAGACTTGCTGCCGCATCTCTCGAAACCTGCTAACTTCCGTTGGCAGAGCATGATACGTCCGCCATACTTCGTTCCCGAGACGAAGAAGATTGACGACCTCTTGCGCGAGTTCCAGGAGAACAAGGTGCACATTGCCATTGTGGTCGACGAGTTTGGAGGTACGAGCGGATTGGTCACATTGGAAGACATCTTGGAGGAGATTGTGGGCGAAATCAACGACGAGTTCGACGAGGAGGAGAAGTATTATTCCAAGCTGAACTACAACACGTTTGTGTTTGAAGGCAAGACGCTTTTGAGCGACTTCTGCAAAATCATCAAGGTGGACGACGACGAGTTCTCTGAGGTGGAGGGCGATGCTGACTCTCTGGCCGGTTTGCTGCTTGAGTTGAAGGGTGAGTTCCCCAGCATTCACGAGAAGCTGGAATATCGCAACTACACGTTCGAAGTGCTGGGTATCGAAGAACGACGCATCAGCCGCATCAAGGTCACCATTCACGAGAAAGAACAGGCAACCGACAAGCGTGATTGATGCCTTTTTTGATGAATTGTCAGGCAATTGGAGCCTTTTTAGTTAATTATTATTAACACGCGTGTATAGCGTCTCTTTATTTAAAAGAAATCTCATAACTTTTTTGTAACTTTGCAGCCGCTTTGCGGCTTTCGGCAAAAGAGAGGTGTGGAGCACAGTGAGTATTTATACATAAAGTCTAACTTTATTAATTTACAAACAAAACTTTTTTTAATTAACATTATGTCAAACTTAAAAAACATTGAGCCTCTGCAGGACTTCAACTGGGAAGAGTACGAGCAGGGTTCAGTAACAGGCGCAAGCCGCGAAGAGCTTCAGAAAGCTTACGACGAGACCTTGAATAAGGTTGCCGACCATCAGGTGGTGGACGGAACGGTTACTCACGTCGATAAAAAAGAAGTGATCGTGAACATTGGTTACAAGAGCGATGGTATTATCGCCGCCAGCGAATTCCGTTACAACCCCGACCTGAAAGTGGGTGATGTGGTGGAAGTTTATGTTGAAAATCAGGAAGACAAGAAGGGTCAGTTGGTGCTCTCTCACAAGAAGGCTCGTCAGAGCAAGAGCTGGGAGCGTGTCAACGCTGCTTTGGACAACGAGGAAGTCATCACCGGTTACATCAAGTGCCGCACGAAGGGTGGTATGATTGTCGATGTGTTCGGTATCGAGGCTTTCTTGCCCGGCAGCCAGATCGATGTTCATCCCATACGCGACTACGACGTGTTCGTAGGAAAGACGATGGAGTTCAAGGTGGTGAAAATCAACCACGAGTTCCGCAATGTCGTCGTTTCTCACAAGGCTCTTATCGAGGCCGAGCTCGAGGCTCAGAAGAAGGAGATCATCTCGAAGCTCGAGAAGGGTCAGATTCTCGAAGGTACTGTCAAGAACATCACCTCTTACGGTGTGTTTGTTGACCTGGGCGGTGTTGACGGACTCATCCACATCACCGACTTGTCTTGGGGCCGCGTGAGCGATCCTCATGAAGTGGTTGCCCTCGATCAGAAGATCAATGTCGTGATTCTCGACTTCGACGACGAGAAGAAGCGCATTGCCCTCGGTCTGAAGCAGCTCACTCCGCATCCTTGGGATGCTCTCGATGCTGACCTGAAGGTGGGTGACCACGTGAAGGGTAAGGTAGTCGTGATTGCCGACTACGGTGCATTCGTTGAGATTGCCCCTGGTGTAGAAGGTCTGATTCACGTTTCAGAGATGTCTTGGAGCCAGCACCTACGTTCAGCTCAGGAGTTCATGCACGTGGGCGACGAGGTGGAGGCTGTCATCCTGACTCTCGACCGCGACGAGCGCAAGATGTCGCTTGGCATCAAACAGTTGAAGGAAGATCCGTGGGAGGCTATCGAAGTGAAATATCCTGTTGGTTCGAAGCACACCGCTAAGGTTCGCAACTTCACCAACTTCGGTATCTTCGTTGAGCTTGAAGAGGGTGTCGACGGTCTGATTCACATCAGCGACCTCTCTTGGACCAAGAAGGTGAAGCATCCTTCTGAGTTCACTCAGCAGGGCGCCGACATCGACGTTGTGGTGCTCGAAATCGACAAGGAGAACCGTCGTCTGAGCCTTGGTCACAAGCAGCTCGAGGACAATCCTTGGGATACCTACGAGACACTCTACACTCCTGGTAGCGTTCACACCGGTAAGATTACCGAGCTGATGGACAAGGGTGCTGTTATCACGCTGAACGAGGGTGGTGAAGGCTTTGCTACACCTAAGCACCTCGTGAAGGAAGACGGCAGCCAGGCTCAGCAGGGTGAGGAACTCAGCTTCAAGGTCATCGAGTTCGTGAAGGACACCAAGCGCATCATCCTTTCTCACAGCCGCACATTCGAAGAGGCTAAGGAAGAGGTGAAGAAGGCTGCTCCCCGCAAGCGCGAGGCTAAGAAGGAAGAGGCTCCCGCCATCAACAATGTTGCTGCCGGAACCACTCTTGGCGACATCGATGCTCTTGCCGAGCTGAAGGCTAAACTCGAGAAGGGTGAGTAATACGTGACGAGTTGAAAGTCCACATATATAATAATGTGGAAAAACAACCAAATAAAGGAAGGACCGCTTTGAAAAAAAGCGGTCTTTTTTTTGTCTATGTCAGAATAATTATGTAACTTTGCACAAGTTTTAAAGACTGACACAACGTTTCTGTTCTGGAAACGTGTTGTATTTCAACAAATTCATATTATTCTACATGTATTACAAAGACGATTTATTATCGAAAAATATCTCCGAACTCGAAGATATTGCTAAAGAAGTGGGCGCCGACTTGAGTCTGAGCTCAGATATAGAAGCTTTGGTTTATGACATTCTGGAGAAGCAGGCCGTTGCTGAAGCAACGAAGAATCCCCTGACCACCAAACGCAAGCGTACGCGTATTGCCAAGAAAGACACCACCGACCGTGTCTACTCGGTGAATGGTAAAGAGGGCGAGAACTTTGACTTGAAGAAAAACAAGTCGGCTGTTGAGCAAGCTCCTCTTTTCAAGGATGTTCCCCCGACGGTTGAAGCAGAAGCTTCTGAGGCACCTGTAGCTGCCGTTGAGGAAGAGCCTGCTCCAGCACCCAAACGCAGAGGCAGAAGAACCAAGAAGGAGATTGAGGCTGCAAAGGCTGCCGAAGAAGCCAAGGCTGCTGCTGAACTTCAGGAAGCTGAAGGTGCAAGTGTTGTTAAAGAAAATGTGGTTGATGCCCCCGTGCAAGACGTTGAAGAACCATCTCTCCAACCAGTCGCAGAAGATTTTGTTCCCGAAGAGCAGAATGATGCAGAGTTTGTTCCTGAGGCTGAATTCGCAATGGGAAGTAATAACGAACCTGAGAACTCTGATCTCCTCGCACAACTTCAGGCAAAGATTAATGCTCACAATGAAGGTGGCGAAGAGCAAGTGGAGATGATAGAGAACGGTTATTGGGAAGGCGACCCGCAAGACGGCACCGACTTCATCCCTGTGGTCGACCTCCCCATTGAGGACCAGGGTGCTGTACCCAACTACGACATGTTCGACAATCCCACGATGCCCGTCATGCAAGCTGCTCCTGTCTATCAGCAACAGGCAGTTGTGGCCACTCCACAATACGATTTCGAGGATATCGTGAAAGCTAACGGAGTGCTCGAGATCATGCCCGACGGATATGGATTCCTTCGTTCGAGCGATTACAACTATTTGTCTTCACCCGACGATGTGTATGTGGCCACCAACCTCATCAAGCGTTATGGATTGAAGACGGGCGATGTGATTCAATGCAGCGTGCGTCCTCCACATGATGGCGAGAAGTATTTCCCGTTGACAAATATTGAGAAGATTAACGGACGTGTGCCCTCTGAAGTGCGCGACCGCATTCCCTTCGAGCATCTCACTCCGCTCTTCCCCGATGAGAAGTTTACGCTTTGCGGTGATGCACAGACCACCAACCTTTCAACTCGAATCGTCGACCTGTTTTCACCCATCGGTAAAGGCCAGCGTGCGTTGATTGTCGCTCAGCCGAAGACGGGTAAGACCATCCTGATGAAGGACATTGCCAACGCTATCGCCGCCAACCATCCCGAGGCCTACTTGATGATGCTGCTTATCGACGAGCGCCCTGAAGAGGTTACCGATATGGCTCGTACCGTGAACGCTGAGGTTATTGCTTCAACATTCGACGAGCCTGCCGAGCGTCATGTGAAGATTGCCGGTATCGTGCTTGAGAAAGCTAAGCGTATGGTGGAGTGCGGACACGATGTCGTGATATTCCTCGACTCAATTACTCGTCTAGCTCGTGCCTACAACACCGTTTCTCCAGCCAGCGGTAAGGTGCTGACGGGTGGTGTCGACGCTAATGCTTTGCAAAAGCCCAAACGTTTCTTCGGTGCTGCAAGAAACATCGAGGGTGGGGGATCGCTCACTATCATTGCCACAGCTCTCATCGACACGGGTTCGAAGATGGATGAGGTGATCTTTGAGGAATTCAAGGGAACGGGTAACATGGAGTTGCAACTCGACCGCTCGCTCTCCAACAAGCGAATCTTCCCGGCTGTCAATCTTGTTGCTTCGAGCACACGCCGCGACGATTTGTTGCAAGACAAGACCACACTCGACCGCATGTGGATTCTGCGCAAATATATTGCCGATATGAATCCGATTGAAGCTATGAACACCATTCATGAGCGTATGCAGACGACAGTCAACAACGAAGAGTTCCTGTTGTCGATGAATTCATAAGTCAACGAAAGGTTGACATTATAGTATAAGCCCAGCTGACTCAGCATAGAGTCGGTTGGGCATTTTTGGTTTCATCTTTTTGTTGGGAAAAACGTAATTTTGTTTTACATTATGTCAAGAAAAAAGATGACTCGCATGTTGTTGTCGCACACAATTGAGCCGAAATTATGTACTCAAAGTGTTATTTTTCTTCTTTTTTTGAAGAAAAAGTAGCTTTTTTCTATTTTTTTGATAAAAAATCTTTCTTTTTGTTTGTTTTTTGAGAAAAAAGCTATACCTTTGCAAAAGTTTAATTGATTATTTATAAACCAACCAATAAAATTAAAGTAAAAAGATTATGAATGCAGCAAAAGTTGTAGAAACTCTGAAGCAGAGATTTCCCAATGAGCCGGAGTACATCCAGGCAGTTTCTCAGGTACTTCCTACGATTGAGGAAGAGTATAACAAGCACCCTGAGTTTGAGAAGGCTAACCTGATTGAGCGTCTGTGCATCCCCGATCGTATATGTGAGTTCCGCATTACTTGGGTGGATGACAAGGGTAACGTGCAGACAAACATGGGTTACCGAATCCAGCACAACAATGCCATTGGTCCGTACAAAGGTGGCCTTCGCTATCACAAGAGTGTGAACCTCGGTATTCTGAAGTTCCTTGCTTTCGAGCAGACCTTCAAAAACTCACTGACCACACTTCCAATGGGTGGTGCAAAGGGTGGTTCCGACTTCTCTCCCCGTGGTAAGAGCGATGCAGAGGTGATGCGCTTCTGCCAGGCATTCATGAACGAGTTGTACCGTGTGATTGGTCCGGACGAGGACGTTCCCGCTGGTGATATCGGTGTAGGTGGCCGTGAGGTTGGCTATCTGTTCGGACAGTACAAGAAGCTCACTCATCAGTTCCAGGGCGTGCTGACCGGTAAGGGAATCCCCTTCGGTGGTTCACTGATCCGTCCTGAGGCAACCGGTTACGGTACTGTTTATTTCCTGACTTCTATGCTTGCAACCCGCAACATCGACATCAAGGGTAAGAAGGTGCTGATCTCTGGTGCTGGTAACGTGGCTCAGTATGCTGCTGAGAAGTGTCTGCAGCTGGGTGCTATCCCCATGACCATGTCTGACTCTGACGGTTACATCTTTGATCCCGATGGAATCGATCGTGCAAAACTCGACTATATCATGGAACTGAAGAACGTAGAGCGCGGTACAGCTAAGTACTACGAGGGCAAGCGTCCTTGGTATGAGAAGGCTGATATTGCTCTGCCTTGCGCTACACAGAACGAGATCAACGGTGACGAGGCTGCTGCCCTCGTGAAGAACGGTGTGATTGCTGTGGCTGAGGGTGCAAACATGCCTTCACTGCCTGAGGCTATCAAGATCTTCCAGGATGCTAAGATCCTCTACTCTCCTGGTAAGGCTTCTAACGCCGGTGGTGTATCGGTATCTGGTCTGGAGATGTCACAGAACTCTGGGTAAGGCTTCTAACGCCGGTGGTGTATCTGTATCTGGTCTGGAGATGTCACAGAACTCTGAGCGTCTGAGCTGGACAGCTGAGGAAGTTGACAACTATCTGAAGCGTATCATGAACGACATTCACGAGAACTGCGTGAAGTACGGTACAGAGAAGGATGGATATATCAACTATGTGAAGGGTGCTAACGTGGCTGGCTTCATGAAGGTTGCCAAAGCTATGATGGCTCAGGGTATCGTTTAATCGGCGAACTCCCTATAAATATAAAGGGTTGCGGAACATTGTGTTTCGCAACCTTTTTAGTTTATCAATATTTCTTGTTTGTCAGGTATTTCTTGATTTTATCTCCCTACAACATCGGCCATAATCGCCATATCGGCATTCTTTATTTCATATAGGTGGAGTAGGGCCTTGTCGTTTTCAAAAGCTTCACGCATAAGTATTGCGACATCTTTCTCGTTGTCTACTTTCCCAACAAACTCGTGGAAAAGCGTTACGGCTTCATTCACTTTGCCCGCAAACCATTTGCAATAACCGGCATTCAGGCAATCCATTGCTTCGTGTTTGGGTTGGGCCAATATCGAGTCGTAGATGCCTTCGGCTTGCTGCACATTCTTTTGCATCATCAGTCCCCATCCCAAAGCGCGCATCACGTTCATATCATCGGGATTCTCATAGTTGAGCTTGTACAACAGTTTCACGCCTTCGTCAATCTTGTTGTTGTTGATTCGGGCAATGCTCAAGTTGAGTTGGTAGTGCTTGTTCTCGGGTTGTCGTTCGGTGAGCAACGCATATTGTTTGTCGGCTTCGGCAAAATCGCCACATCTCAGACTTGCCTGTGCTAGTCCTTTCAACGCCTGTTCGTTGTCAGGTTGCAAGGCCACAACCCGGCTGAAACTGATTTTCGCATTGTTATACCGCCCTTCATTCATCGCCAAGAGGGCTTCAAACAAGTCGTGTTCAGTTTCATCAGTCGGCCAAATTTGTTGTTCGAGCATCAGGCGCAGACAATCGTAGCGCTTTTGCTTGATGAGGAATCGCCCCATCTTCGCAAACATCTCTTTCAACGATGTGTCGCCAAAAGCGGGGTTTGCAAAAAAGAAACGGTCGGCATTCTTCTCGTAGTCGAATGGTGTTTCGAAGTCGTTCTTTTGCTGATAGACGCGGAAGAATCGATAAAGGTCTTGGAGATACATCCGTCTGATGTAGGCTGGCGATTGCTTGTCCGAATCGTCCATCGTGGGGCCTATTGCCTCGCGGTTGTTGAGCATCTCGCGCATGTTGGCGGGAATCTTGTCGAAAACGCTCAGCATAGCCAACGCAAACGAATACTTGTCGGAGTCGCAAAAAGGTCCGCTGTCGAGCAATATCTGAAGGAAACGCATTCCCTTCAGTTTCTCTGCCACATGCGTGATGCCCGGATGTTCCAGGTAGAAGGGGATGAACCAGTTGCTCAATGTGTAGAAGAACGAGAACCGTTTCATCTGGGAGAATCCACCGAAGTAGATGTCGGAACCTGCTTTCTGCATGTTCACCATCTTGTTGATGCTTGCCTCCAACTCCTCCATCGCTTTGTCGTCGGCATCGGGGTGCAGGATGTCTTGCATGGGGTCGTCTTCCTTTTCCTCAATGCCGAACCTTGAAATCTTGAAGTTGTTGTTCTTCATGATGGTGGGGATGATGTCGCGTTGAATGGCGGCATTGTCGCGGTCGGTGTTCATGCAGAAGAATACTTGCATCTGGAGTTCCAACAATTCGCGACGAGCCTCTTCGTTGTTGCAGAAGTCGGCCACCACTGTCTTGAATTGTTCGAATAACGAATAGTCGCCCATAGGCAACGAGAAGGCAAATCCAACGAGTGCACGTTGTTTCAGATATTCGTCGGTGGCTTGCTGATAAACCTCTTTCAAGACCTCCAGCTTATAGACATCAAACTCGTTCATCGCCGAGAGCATGATGGCGCAAACCATCATTCGTGCGTCAATCGAGTCGATAGTGGGCGAGAGAATCAGCTGGCTCATCGCTGAAGCTTGCCCTTCGTTCCATTGGGGTGAAACGAGGATGGCGTTGAACAGCCAGTTGACATATTGCTGGTGCTTGAACGCGAGTTCCTCCTGACGCTCTTTTTTCGTCTCATCACTTTCAAGCGAGAGCATAGCCGCCTCTTGCACGAATCCTTCGAGCCGACTGCGTGCGGCGTCGGGCGACAATCCTGATGGTCCGGCTATATTGGCAGCTTCGCGCAACGAGATGTTGGCGCCTCTGACAGCCACCTGAAGTTCAAGGTCGCAAACGAATCGATAGGCCTTCCTCAGCAGGTTGTCGTAGACTTCAGAGCGCTTGTCGTCGCGGAATCCGCGCATCATGAAGTCGCACATCAGCTGATAGTCGTTTTCGATGCTCTCCAAGAGTTGGGCATACGAAGACAACCATTGCCTGTCGGCCATAAAAGCGTGTAACCGTTTCAGCGCACTTCCCAGATTCCTTTCTTCCAGGATGATGCGTTTCGTTTCTTTCAGGGTGGGTTCGTCCAGCATTTTGTATGGTTCTCCTTTCTATTTTTTCTTTGCTCTTGCCAAGTCGGCTTCACGAGGTGGAGCCGCGTGTGGGAAATTCATTTTAGGCAAAGCCTCAACGGTTTTGTCGTCAACACGGCAATATTTCTTAATCAGGTCGGCATACTCCTTCGTTCCATAATGATTGATAGAGTCGCAAGCCCTGTTGTATGCTTTCACGAATGCGTTCAGCTGTTGTTGGCGACGTTTGTCTTTCAAGGCGTTTTCGCGGAAGGCGATGGCTCCCAATCGTATGTCTTTCGTCTTGGTGTCCATCATCACAGGGTGTTTGGCCAGTCTTGCCGTAGTGGCTTGAGGTTCGGGCAGCCACATCGCGTCCATCTCGTTGTTGATGAGCATGCGGAGTCTCAGCGGTATGTCGTTGATTTGAATGCGGAACACGGTGGCGCTGGTTTGCACACCATCGAGAGCCAAGTCGGTCAGATAGTCAGTAGCCGAATAGCGGGTCATAGCCACCATTTTGTCGCCCAGTTGCTTGGGTTCCTTAACGCGTGCCGTACGGTTGCTGATGAATTGCCAATGGGTGTTTGTTGCCGCCACATAGCGCAAGGGTGTTCCCTTTGTTTGCAGGCGTTCGCCTCTGATGAGGTCGGTGATGCTGCCTTCCACTCTTCCGTTGGCCAGCGCTGTGTCGCAATCCATCTGGGCGGTGTATAGTCGCAGTCTGACATCGGTCTTCAACGTGTCGAAAAACCTGTGTTCTTTGGCCAAATAGATGGGCAGACAATCGAGAGTGGGAAGCACCGCCACCTTCAGGGCGAGTGAATCCTCTTTCTTCAATTGCGCTTGTTGGGCACGCGTCAGGCGTTTCTTCTCTTCGTATGAAGGACCGCAAGCGGCAGCCAAGAAGGCCAATATCAGCAGATATAGGAAATTTTTCATAAATGCAAAGATACAAATAAGTGAGAACAATACAAAACAAAAAAGGTTTTTTTTGTTTTTATTGTCGAACAAGAGTATCTATTCCCGAACTTAGTTCGCCAACCCGTAGCCTTTCGGCGAAGCCAAAGATACGAATGAAAAACGAAAAATGAAAAACGAGAAAAAAGATGAAAGATGAAAAAAGGTATGAATAGGAGCCAATAAACACCAAAAAGGCGGAGCCTCACATGGTGTGCCCCGCCTTCTGTTTGTTGCATTTCCTATGGTCGTTCTATTTTGAGCGCACAGGGCGTACAGACAGACCGTAGCAATGGTCGCAGGCGCCCACACTCATGGTGGAAACGTCGCTCGAATTGAAGTAGAACTCCCACGCATAGTACGAGGTCGAGTGGATTGAACGCGTCCAGTAGTGGCCGGTCGTGCCCGCAAGGCTGATAGAATTCTGGTAGAATTGCCCTGCACCGCGCAAGAAAATGGAGTTTTTATTCGATTTACTGGTAACCTTTAAGCCCATCTTACCGTTCTGTGTAGTCGTTTCGACGGTGGTATAGCTCCTGTTGAAAAGCTCTTCAAATTGCTCTTTGCTCGGCATACGCCAAGCAGGCCCCCAATTCACATAGGCAGCATCGTCCTCAAGGTCAAGTTCCATTTTGTTGTCGGTGAAGCCTTCATATCCAAAGGAGCTCTCACAGCAGTATTTGGTCAGTGTAGTTCTAGACCCCTTGCACCACTTGTATGTGCTCCAATTGAAATTGTTCTTTCCGTCGTTGTGCCCTGTGGTCTCGCCCCAAGCGAAATAGTCGCCGTTTTCCTCAGGACTGCTGGCACCCACGTTGCAAGTTGCCCATAGCGTTCCGCTGGGCAGATCGAGGTCAACATAAGCGTGCACTTCTCCGACAACAGTTACGATACATGTTGCCTTTACGCCACTGCCTCCTACTGTAGCAGTTATAGTGCAATTTCCCCCTTCTATAGCGGTCACCACGCCGTTTGCATCTACAGTGGCCACACTCTCGTTGCTGCTCGTCCATGTGACGTTGCCAACTGCTCCTTCTGGAGAAAGAGAGGCGGAGAGCTGGGCTGTGTTGTCAGAGTATATAGAGAGTGAGGTCTGACTGAGCGTGATACCCGTAGCCAGCGAGCCAGAGTTGATGTAATAGGTATACCCCCCCGTAGCATAGTCAATCGCCAATAGGTAGGAAGTCTCCACCTCGTTCAACACCAAAGTCTTTAATGGCCTCCCCGATGCATTGAAGAGCATGAGTGTGCCTTGATAGGGACGGAACTTGAAGGTGGCTGCATTAGGGAAGTTGGTGGTGCCGTCTTCGTTCAGGGTGAACGAGGTCCCGTCGGGCGCATACCATGTTCCCACCACCAGGCTGTTGTCAACCAGATACGGACTTCCGCCTGCGTTGATGGTCTCTTTCGGGGCTTTGCCTAGAACCACGTTTACCACAGAAGTCACATCGGCAATCGTCACTTCGTTGTCATTGTTCATGTCGCCCTTCAGAATGGTTTGGGCGCTCAGGGTTGTTGCTGCAAGGAGCAGCAGCATGGATAGTAAAAAGTATTTTTTCATATTTTTAATTTAGTTTTCTTTCAACAAATAATTAGAGTATGTGTACAAGGGGGTAAGCCCCACGGCGTAAAAAAAACGATGCAAAAATAAGAAATAAATATGGAATGCGCAATTTATTGAGCCATTTTTTAGGGAATTGTGTGTCATTTGGTTCAAACGCTCGTTCTTCTTTTGTCAAGAAATTTCCGAATTTTGGGCTCAAATGAAGGGCTGTTTTTTGAACTGGAGAAGGTTTTGGCGCGAAAAACGCCAAAAATCGAAATTTCCGGAAGCTATTGATTATCAAGCATTTCCGTTTTCTTTACAAACAATGAACCTGTCAAAGCTATGCAATGAGGTTGTCAAAGCTATGGAATGAGCTTGTCACAGCTATGCTTTGAGGGCGTCAGATGCCACAAGTGAGCGTGTCAAAGCATAGCTATGAGCGCCTCAGAAGATACATGTGACAATTTCGGATGTGGAATTTGGGGGAAATGGAGCTGAAATGTCGGTTTCCCACACGTTTTTCTCTTCTAGATTGAACGTAAATGTTGACAAGATTTTGTAAAAGAAATTACAAGAATTACTTGCGCTTACGTTTCTTGTTTTTCTTGCCCAACCGCTGATAATATTCGGTTAGTGTGGCATAATTGACACCTTGTTTTACAAGTTCGTCGAGGTCTTCGCGAGCATCCACGAACCGTCGCATTTCTATTCTCAGTTCGGCTCGAGCCAAGCGGTAATCGGCATTTTGCGGGTCGAGTCGGATAGCTTCGCCGTAGTCGTATTCGGCGGGTTCCATCATTTTCCGCTCCTTTTCCATTCCTGCTCGGGCGGCATAGACGATGGCGCTATCGGGGTAGAGGCTCACGAGATGGTTGATTTGGTTGTAGGCCTCGGTATAGTGTTTGTCTTTATGGTTGAGCAACGCCAATCCCAGTTGTGCTTCGAAGTGCTCGGGTACAACGGCCAGCAGGTTCTCATAGTCGAGTCGGGCGAAGTTGTAGCGATGAAGTTTTTCGTTAACATATGCCCGGAAATACAAGGCAGCCAAGTTGTTAGGCTCTCTATCGAGAATGTAGTCGTATTCGTTTTTTGCATTTTCCCATTCCTCCAGCATCAGGTTGATTCCCGCTTTCTTCAGGCGCAAGTCAACCGATTGGGGATGATACTCCATCTCGTTGGTGGCACGGCGTAGCGAGTCGCGCAAGGCTTTGTGGTCTTGTGCAAATGCTGTCGGCTCTGACAATATCCAAAGAAGGGCAAGAAGGTAAAAGGTTCTCAGCCAAAGAGCAGTTTTCTTCATCTATGGGTCAGATTTCCATGAGGATGTCAGCCACTTCCTCGGGTGTGTTGAAAAGCATTCCGTCGGCCAGTTCTTGGTCCGTCAAGTGGGCGAGCAGTTCTCTGGCGTCTTTCTCCAGAATCAGCGGATAGCCGTCTTCGGGGTCTTTGCGGTCGAGCATTGCCTTGAGAATGGCCTCCCGATAGGCTTGTATTTCATTATTGGTTTCCATACTAAGGTGGTTTTCTTTACATTTCGTGGATATAGTTCTTGGTCGCCATATCATAGTAGAGCGCCTCCAGTTCGGGCAACGTGAGTTGTTCCAAGGAGCGCTCGATGATGCGGATGAGCTCTTCGCGACGGTATTCGCCTGAGGTTTCGCGATGAAGGAAGTTGGCCATAAGCTTTACGATTCGTATTCGGTGTTGTCTTCGATGCCGGCTTCAGCCAACGCCTCTTTTCGCTCGACACATGTGGCGCAACGTCCGCAATGCTTCTCCAAGCCTTTGTAGCACGACCAAGTCTCCGTGTAGTCGATGCCCAGTTCGTGTCCGCGCACGGCTATCTCGGCTTTGGTCAGATGGGTGTAGGGCGAAATCAAGCGAACGTTGGCGAAGGTGCCGGCTTGAGCAGCCTGGTCGAAAGCCTTCACAAAGGCGGGCGTGCAATCGGGATAGAGCGTGTGGTCGCCTGCATGATTGGCCATCATCACGTTCTTCAGGTTGTTGCTTTCGGCAATACCAACGGCAATAGAAAGCATGATGGCGTTGCGGAAGGGCACCACGGTGGAGTGGATGTTGTTGTCGGCATACTGGCCTTCGGGAATGGCATCAGCCCCTTCGAGGAGTGAGCTCTTGAAATACTTCGCCATGAAGTCGAGGGGAATGACAACATGCTTGATGCCCAGCCGTTCGCAATGGAGGCGGGCGAATGGAATCTCGCGTGCGTTGTGGTTACTACCGTAGTCGAAGGAAACGGCTATGGCGATACGGTCTTGCTTGTCGTAGAGCAGGGTGGTGGAATCCATACCGCCGCTCAGAATCAATACAGAGTCTTTCATTTTCGCTTTTTGTTGCAAAGGTAACAAAAATCGGTTGATTATTGATAATTGACAATTGAAAATTTGCTAATCACAATTAAAAGTCGTAACTTTGCAATCATATTTTGAATATGTATATATTTTTTTAATAACATTATTATGACAATCAACGAATTCAATTTTGCTGGTAAGAAAGCAATCGTGCGCGTTGACTTCAACGTGCCCCTCGATGAGAATGGTAAAATCACGGACGACACTCGTATTCGCGGTGCCCTTCCCACTCTGAAGAAGATTTTGGCTGATGGCGGTGCCCTCATCATCATGAGCCACATGGGTAAGCCCAAAGGTAAGGTGAACGCTAAGTTCTCTTTGGGCCAGATCAAGGACGCTGTTGCTGACGCACTGGGTGTTCCCGTGACATTCGCTCCCGATTGCGCTAAGGCTCAGGAGGCTGCTGCTGCCCTGAAGATGGGTGAGGCTCTGCTGCTTGAGAACCTGCGCTTCTATCCTGAGGAAGAAGGCAAGCCCGTGGGCATTGAGAAGGACGACCCCGCTTACGACGATGCTAAGAAGGCTATGAAGGCCAGCCAGAAGGAGTTTGCAAAGACTCTGGCTTCTTATGCAGACTGCTATGTGATGGACGCTTTCGGAACCGCTCACCGCAAGCATGCTTCTACCGCTGTCATCGCCGACTATTTCGACGCCGACAACAAGATGCTCGGTTTGCTGATGGAGAAAGAGGTTACGGCTGTTGACAACATCCTCTCTAACATCAAGCGCCCCTTCACCGCCATCATGGGTGGCTCGAAGGTGAGCACAAAGATTGGTATCATCGAGAATCTGCTTGGTAAGGTTGACAACCTGATTCTTTGCGGTGGAATGACCTACACCTTCGCTAAGGCTATGGGTGGTGAGATTGGTAACTCTATCGTTGAGCTTGACAAGCTGGATGTGGCTCTCGACGTGATGAAGAAGGCTAAGGAGAATGGTGTGAACCTCGTGCTGGGTACCGACTGCATCGCTGCCGACAAGTTCGCCAACGACGCCAACACACAGGTGTGCCCCGCCAACGCTATTCCTGAAGGTTGGGAAGGTCTCGATGCAGGTCCCGAAACACGTAAGGCTTTTGCTGCTGCTATTGAGCCCGCCAAGACCATTCTGTGGAACGGTCCTGCCGGCGTGTTCGAGTTCGACAACTTCATCGGTGGTTCAAAGGCTATTGCTGATGCTATCGCCAAAGCAACCGCTAACGGTGCATTCTCGCTGATTGGTGGTGGCGACTCTGTTGCTTGCATCAATAAGTTCGGTATGGCCGACCAGGTGAGCTATATCTCTACTGGTGGCGGTGCTCTGCTTGAGGCCATCGAAGGAAAGGTACTCCCGGGTGTTGCTGCCATCAAAGGTGAGTAATCGATGAAGAAGACATTCTTTTATATCATGATGGCCGCAACGCTCTGCGCTTGCGGCCATCGTGCTTCTACATCAGATGGTGTGGATGCTGATTCAGCAAGCATCTCTGCCGACAAAGCGGATGTTGAAAAGCCAGCACTCGTGGTCGACACCATTCAGATAGAACGTAGCGACTCGATGGCAGAGGTGTCGTTCGACATCCAATGGCCCGTTGACGGTAATGAGGGGCTGGTAAAGAGCATCCGTCAGTTCATCCGCGAGGCTTGTAATATCGATGATGAGAAGTTTAGCGGCACGAAGACGGCCTTCAAGGATATCGTTGACATTACGTATAACGGTCTTGCCGAAGGAAGGAATGATACGTACGACGAAGAGGGCGGAATTGCGTTCTCGTCGGTCATCACAGCCGAGAAGTCGGTAGAGACACCTAAGTTTGTCACCTACCAGATGACGCATTCCACCTATACCGGAGGCGCCCACGGTCTTTTCGTTTTTGTGGGACAAACATTCCGCAAGAGCGACGGTCTGAAAATAGGTTATCGCACGGAGTATGAAAAAGACACCTTTGAGTCGAAAATGGTGGACAACAACCTGCTGAAGGATGTGAATTCGGCCAAGCTCTACACACTCATGAAGATTGGTGTGTTGCGCTACTTCAAGGAGAATAATATAGAGATGAATAGTGATGAAGAATTGGCGGATTACCTTCAGGTTGAGGACATCAATCGCATTCCTCTGCCTGCTAATCCTCCTTATCTGACCATTACTGGCGTCATGTTCTGCTACACGCAGTACGAGATAGCCCCCTATGCAGCTGGCATCATCTCTTTCGAGATTCCTTACGACCAAATTCTGCCTTTCCTGACTGATGAGGCTAAGGCGTTGATTCCCGAGAAATAGATAGTTGATAATAACAAAAAGGAGTGCAAACCTGAACGGATTTGCACTCTTTTTATTTGTTCCCCACACATAGTTGAAAGGGTAGGGGGTATTGATGCTTAACGGGAGATTTTGTCGAGTTCTATCGCCATTTCTTGTTGCAACTCGCGAGCTTTGTTACCAGCTATTTCGGCAAAGTGCTCATCGGAAGAAGCGTAAATGATTCCACGCGACGAGTTGACCAGCAATCCGCAATCCTTGGTCATTCCATAGCGACACACTTCCTGCAACGAGCCGCCTTGTGCTCCGACACCAGGAACAAGCAGGAAATGGTTGGGAGCAATCCGTCGGATGTCGCTGAACATTTCGCCTTGCGTAGCACCCACGACATACATCATGTTTTCAGTTGTTCCCCATTCCATTCCTTTACGAATCACTTTCTCGAACAAGCGTTCGCCTTGAGCGTCTTGCATGAGTTGGAAATCGTGGCTGCCCTTGTTGCTGGTCAACGCCAGCATGATGACCCATTTGCCGTCGTATTCAAGGAAAGGAGTGACAGAATCCTCACCCATGTAAGGAGCGATAGTCAAAGCGTCCACATCGTATTCGTCGAAGAACGTGCGGGCATACATCTTCGATGTGTTGCCGATGTCACCACGTTTGGCGTCGGCAATGACGAAATGGTGGGGATGGTTATCTTTGATGTACTTGACGGTCTTCTTGAATGCCGTCATGCCGTGAATGCCATGAGCCTCGTAGAAGGCAAGATTCGGCTTGTAGGCCACGCAATAGGGAGCCGTTGCATCAATAATCTCCTTGTTGAACTCAAAAAGAGGGTCGTGGAGATCGAGCAGATGAACGGGTATCTTCTTGGCGTCGGTGTCAAGACCTACGCAAAGAAATGATTTCTTGGCAAAGATTTGTTGGATAAGTTGTTCTTTAGTCATAATATTATTTGTTTTTGAAATCATTGCATGAGGTTTTGTGAATCCTTTGCGATGATTATAGTTCGGTTTCTTTCATACGTTCAGCATTCTCGGCCACCGTGAGCGCATCAATCATGTCTTGGATGTTGCCGCCCAGGAATCCTTGAAGGTCGTACATGGTGTAGCCGATGCGATGGTCGGTCACACGTCCTTGCGGGAAGTTGTAGGTTCTGATTTTTGCCGAACGGTCGCCCGTAGACACGAGACTTTTGCGTCGTGAAGCAATATCATCCACATATTTCTGATGTTCCTTGTCGTAGATGAATGTGTAGAGGCGCGAGAGGGCGCGCTCCTTGTTCTTTGGCTGGTCGCGTGTCTCAGTACATTCGATGAGAATCTCCTCGGTCTCTCCCGTGTTGGGGTTCTTCCACATATAACGCAGACGCACACCAGACTCCACCTTGTTGACGTTCTGTCCGCCCGCACCACTTGAGCGGAAGGTGTCCCATTTGATTTCGCCCTCGTTGATGTGAACCTCGAACTTGTCGGCCTCTGGCAAGACGGCAACAGTTGCGGCACTTGTGTGCATACGTCCTTGTGTCTCCGTGGCTGGCACACGCTGGACGCGATGCACGCCCGACTCATATTTCAACGTACCATATACATCGGTCCCGCTGACGGCAAAATCAATTTCCTTGAAGCCGCCAACCGCACCTTCGCTTTCGCTTGTGACGCTAAGCGTCCAACCTTTCGAGTCGCAATACTTCTTGTACATCATGAACAAGTCGCCGGCAAACAAGCAGGCTTCGTCGCCACCCGTTCCGGCACGAATCTCCATCTGAACGTTCTTGGCGTCCTCGGGATCTTTCGGCACAAGGGCAATCTTTATCTCTTCTTCCAACTTCGGTTGCAAAGCCTCGTTCTCAGCCAACTCCTCGCGAGCCATCTCCTTCATGTCGGGATCGCTTTCGTTGGCCAGAATATCCTTCGCCTCGCTAATCGCATTCAGGCAAGCGATGTATCGTTTGCGAGCGTCCATGATGTCGCTCAGGTCCTTATACTCCTTGGTCAGTTTCACAAATCGTTGCTGATCGGTGATGACATCGGGATCGGTAATCAGGGTGGAAACCTCCTCGAAGCGGGCCTCCAGTCCGTCGAGTTTTTCTAATATTGAATTGGTTGTATCAGCCATATGATGGTTTTGTGATTATTCATTTTGATATTTGCCTGTTCCTTTGCAAGTGTTGCATGTGGTTTTGCCGTCAGGACTCTTTCCCATACCTCGGCAATCGGGGCATTTTCCGTCATTCGTCAATTTCTCACGTTCCTTCTGTTCAGCCTTGGTCATGTTTTTCGACTTGCTATGCGATGCTTGGGTAATGGTCTTTGAAGAAGGAGAGACGGCATTTTCTACCGCACTTTCAGCAAGCATCTCCCCGACTATACAACTCGACATGAGCGGAAGACATAAGGCAACGAGCAACAATCTGACAGGTTTTATTATCATCCGTCTAAGAATTAATAATAAAACTCGCCATATTCACTCTTGATGGTCAGACTCTTCGAGCCTTCTTCAATATGTCCGATGACTTGTGCGTCGATGTTGAACGATTTCGATATCTCAATCACTTTGTCGGCCACTTCCGGACGCACATAGATTTCCATCCGGTGTCCCATGTTGAACACCTGATACATCTCTTTCCAGTCGGTGCCCGAGCATTCGTGAATGGCGTGGAAGAGTGGGGGAACAGGGAACATGTTGTCTTTCACCACCCGACAGTTGTCGTTGACGAAATGGAGCACTTTTGTCTGTGCGCCACCCGTGCAATGCACCATTCCGTGAATCTCCGGGCGCATCTCGTCGAGCACTCTCTTGATGACGGGTGCATAGGTGCGGGTGGGAGAGAGCACCAGCTGACCTGCATCGACCGCCACATTCTCGACCGCATCCGTCAGCTTGTATTTTCCGCTATAGACAAGTTCGTTGGGAACAGCATGGTCAAAACTCTCCGGATACTTCTCTGCCAGATATTTGGCGAAGACATCATGACGGGCAGATGTGAGGCCGTTGGAGCCCATTCCGCCATTATAACGTTTCTCGTAGGTGGCTTGGCCGGTTGAAGAGAGACCCACAATCACGTCTCCCGGACGAATGTTGGCATTATCAATCACATCGCTGCGTTTCATTCGGCAGGTGACGGTAGAGTCTACAATGATGGTTCGCACCAGGTCGCCCACGTCGGCCGTCTCGCCTCCGGTAGGATAGATACCGATTCCCATCTCGCGCATCTCAGCCAAGAGATCGTCAGTTCCGTTGATGATGGCAGAAATCACCTCACCGGGAACGAGCATCTTGTTGCGTCCGATGGTGGAGCTGACGAGGATGTTATCCACCGCACCCACGCAAAGCAGGTCGTCGGTGTTCATCACGATGGCGTCTTGTGCGATTCCTTTCCAAACGGAGAGGTCGCCCGTCTCTTTCCAATACATATACGCCAAAGACGATTTCGTTCCGGCTCCGTCTGCATGCATGATGTTGCAATACTCAGGGTCACCGCCCAAGATGTCGGGGATGATTTTGCAGAAAGCCTTCGGGAAAATGCCTTTGTCAATATTCTTGATGGCGTTGTGTACGTCTTCTTTAGCGGCACTCACACCGCGCATCATGTATCTGTTGTTGCTCATTTCGTGCTTGTTACTGATTTTGTTGTTTTATTTCTCTGTATCATGCCAAAACTCCCATGATACGAAAGCCTGAAGCAATAGCATCTCCAAACCGTTCTTCACCGTTGCACCACGCTCTCTTCCCTTTTTCATGAAGAGTGTTTCATCGGGATTGTAGATGAGGTCGTAGAGCAGCGTGTGGTTGTCCATCGCTTCGTAAGGCAAGTCGGGGCAAGTGTCCACCTTGGGATACATGCCCAGAGGGGTGCAATTGACGATGACGTTGTATTCCTTGATGTCATCGGGGGTGATTTTGTTGTATTGAATGGTTCCCGGGCGCTCGAATCGGCTCACAAACACAGTTTCCAATCCCAACGACTTGAGACCGTAGTTGATGGCTTTCGAAGCTCCGCCAGTTCCCAGAATGAGCGCTTTCTTATGGCATTTCTCAAGCATGGGCTCAATGCTCTGCGTAAAGCCGATAACGTCGCTATTGAATCCTTTCAGATGTGTGGTTTTTCCTTTGCGGGACACACGGATGACGTTCACCGCACCGATAGCGCGGGCTTCAGGGCTCACAGAGTCGAGGTAGGGAATGACCTTCTCTTTGTAGGGGATGGTGACATTCAGTCCTTTCAACTCGGGATTGGTTTCAATCACCTCAGCCAAATCCTCAATCGATGGAATCTCAAAGTTGACGTATTCAGCATCGATACCCTCGTTTTGAAACTTTTCGTTGAAATAGCCGATAGAGAACGAGTGCCCTAAAGGATATCCAATCAATCCATACTTATCCATAATCTTATTTTGTTGCGAAATACATGGTGCAAATACCAAAAGTAAGCCGTTTGAAACAGGCGTTGGAGAACCCTGCCGACTTCAGAATTTCCACCATTTGCTCTCCTTGCGGAAATGCTTCGATGGTGGCCGTGAGATAGTCGTATGCACTTCGGTCTTTCGAGATGAGCCGACCATAAAGCGGCAATACGGTGTGCGAATAGACGTGAAACAACTGATGCATCGGGAAGGAAACGGGTTGCGTCAATTCGACGATGCTCAGGTTTCCTCCGGGTTTCAACACCCTGTATATTTCCCTCAGTCCCTTGTCGAGGTTGGCAAAGTTCCGAATGCCGAAAGCTGCTGTGACGGCATCGAATGTGTTGTCCGGGTAGGAGAGGGAAAGGCAGTCTTCCTTTTGGAACTTGATGATGTCCGAAAGCCCCTCTTTCTCCACTTTCTTCCGTCCTATCTCCATCATTCCCTCCGAGATGTCGGCTCCTATGAGAGTCTGTGGCTTCAGCATCTTGGCGGCAAGAATCGCGAAGTCGCCCGTTCCCGTTGCGATGTCGAGCATCGTCTTGGGGTTGTAGGGGGCAAGTTGCTTGATAGCCTTCTTGCGCCATCCGCGGTCGATGTCCCACGACAGCCGGTGGTTCAGTTTGTCGTAGGTTGGAGCGATGTTGTCGAACATCTCTTCCACCTGCGACGTCTTGTCACCCGCCACGTCATAGGGTTTGATGGTTTCTTGTTGATAGGGCATGTGGGCGAATGTTATCTTTTAGCCAACCAAGCTGCAACGTTCTGCTCTATACGGGTGGCGATGTCGCCTGCTTCTTCGGCCTTGTCGAAACGCTCACCGGTGATGTGCTCATAGAGCTCGATGTAACGGTCGCTCACGCTCTCTGCATATTCGTCGGTGATTTCAGGCATCTGCTGTCCCGGCTCGTTCATGAAGTTGTGCTCGATGAGCCATTGGCGCACGAACTCTTTCGAAAGCTGACGTTGAGGCTCGCCCTTCTCGAACTTCTCTTCATAGCCGTCGGCATAGAAATAGCGGCTGGAGTCGGGAGTGTGGATTTCGTCAATCAGATAGACTTTACCGTCGCGCTTGCCGAATTCATACTTCGTGTCAACGAGGATGAGGCCTTGCTTGGCGGCAATTTCCTGACCGCGTGCAAACAGCTTGCGCGTGTAGTCTTCCATGATGGCATAGTCTTCAGCCGAAACGATGCCTTGTGCGATGATTTCTTCACGCGAGATGTTCAAGTCGTGACCCTCATCGGCTTTTGTTGTCGGAGTGATGATGGGCTCTGGGAAACGCTCGTTCTCGCGCATTCCTTCGGGCAGCTTCACACCGCAAATCTCGCGCACGCCTTTCTTGTAGTCGCGCCAGGCTGAACCCGTCAGAATGCCTCGGATAATCATCTCCACGCGGAATCCTTCGCACTTCAAGCCAACGGTCACCATCGGGTCGGGAGTGGCGAGTTTCCAGTTGGGGCAGATGTCGGCGGTGGCATCAAGGAATTTAGCCGCAATCTGGTTGAGCACTTGTCCTTTGAAGGGAATGCCTTTGGGAAGAATCACGTCGAATGCGGAAATGCGGTCGGTAGCCACCATCACCAACAGGTCGTTGTTGATATCGTATACGTCGCGAACTTTTCCGTGATACACACTCTGCTGTCCATCAAAATGGAACTCGGTTTTTGTCAATGCTTTCATCGATATAATTTACTATTTAACAATTTACGATTTTACAATTTATTTTACGATTGATTTTAATTGTTTTCCTGTTTATCCCCCTTCATCTCCTTGTCGGCGGCCTCGTATGCGTTGACGATGCGGGTGACAAGCTTGTGGCGCACGATGTCTTTCTTCGTCAGTTCCACCACGCCAATCCCCTCGATGCCGGTCAGGATGCGGAGCGCCTCTTTCAGTCCGCTCAGCTGGTTCTTGGGCAAGTCTATTTGCGTCATGTCGCCCGTGATAATCATCTTGGTGTTCCATCCCATACGAGTGAGGAACATGCGGATTTGAGCCGGAGTGGTGTTTTGCGCTTCATCGAGAATCACCACAGCATCCGAGAGCGTTCGTCCGCGCATGAAGGCCAGCGGAGCAATCTGAATGACGTGCTTGTCCATCATGTCCTGCAGCTTCACGGCGGGAATCATGTCTTCAAGCGCATCGTAGAGCGGTTGCAGATAGGGGTCGATCTTCTCTTTCATGTCGCCAGGAAGGAATCCCAACTTCTCACCGGCTTCAACGGCCGGACGCGAAAGGATGATTTTCTTGGCGGTCTTCTCCTTCAATGCCCTCACGGCAAGTGCAATCGAGAGATAGGTCTTTCCCGTTCCGGCAGGACCTACCGCAAACACCATGTCGTTTTGCTCGAAAGCGTCGATGAGCCGTTGCTGGTTCTCCGAGCGGCTCTTGATGGGACGCCCCGAAAGGCTATAGCACACCACTCCTTTCACGGCGTCGGCCTTAGTCTTCTGGCCGTTCACGATGTCGATGATGTCTTCTTCCGAGATGGTGTTGTATTTCAGCACATGGCGGCGCATGTTTTCGATTTGCTCCTCGAATCGCTCCATTTCCCCGCTGTCGCCAAGAATGCGTATCACGTTGTCTCTTGCGACGATACGGAGTTTGGGATACAACGATTTAATCATTTGCAGATGACCGTTGTTCACACCATAGAAAACAACAGGGTCGATGTCTTCAAGTACAATATGCTTCTCTATCAAATTCTCTATACCTTAATTATTTATAATGAAGTATTCACAATCTCCACTTCAAGGTTTGAAGGGCTTAAAGTGGAGTGTAAGGGTCTAAGGGGGACGTATGCTTTGCATTTGCTGGGCGTTTCATGGGCAGGACTAATGTCCCTTTATGCTCTCTCACTCCCTTTATACCCTTTACGCTTCAACTTGTGAAAGTTGAATTATATATTTATCGAGTGCAAATTTACAATAAAAACGCGAAACCCACAAATAATTCTCTACTCTTGTAATGGTTAATCTCAAATATTTTGTATCTTTGCACTATAATTATCGAACATTCGAAATGAAATTAAGTCAGAACAGATATCTTCAGCTTTTTTGTTTGGTTGTCATCTTCTTGGCGCTGGTGAGAACGATATTCCCATCGGTGGCCAAACCGAAGGGGGAGGGGCAGGAGCCGCAACAGGAAATGCAAGCCGGGCAACCCCTCACGGCCGACGCTTCGGAAGTGAAGGACACCACCTTGGCCAAAGTGCTGACAGAGGCTGCTCCTGAGGCCGGGGAAACCGCGCCAGCAGAAGCCCCAACACAATCGCCAGCCCCAGCCCCAAAGGCCGATAAAGACGCTAAGAAAGCCTTGAACGGTGTTCCGTCAACGAGCCGTTTCTTCAATCCCGACGGTAGTGTAGCACGCCATCGCATAGTGAGCGTGCCCAGCTATACGGATGCCTTCCCCGACTTGCAAGACGTTCAGATTGTTGCCGCCAACAAGTGGGGCGTGTCGCCAGTTCAGAATCGGGCTGAAGCCGAGAGCCGCAAGTCGGAGTTGGTGTATGTGGGCAGCAACCCTTATTTCTTTGTCGAGCCGCTCCGTCAGAGCATCCCTTATCTGGTTCCGCGTGCTTCAGTTTTACTTCAAGACATCGGGCGTAACTTCTTTGATAGTCTGCAAGTTAAGGGGCTTCCGCTCCACAAGATTGTGGTCACAAGTGTGTTGCGCTCCAAAGACGATGTGGCGCGCTTGCGTAGGGGGAATGTGAATGCCACGGAGAACAGTTGCCACATGTATGGAACAACGTTCGACATCGCCTACAACCGCTATCTGCGCGTGGAAGAAACCGACTCAGCTTACCGCAAAGACCGCACGGCAGGCGATGTTCGGCTGAAGCAAATCCTCTCTGAGGTGCTCAACGACCTCCGCAAGCAAGGCCGTTGCTACGTGAAATATGAGGTCAAGCAGAGCTGTTTCCATGCCACGGTGAGGTAGGGGGGCAAAAACGTTATAACGAAATAACGGAATAACGAAATAACGAAATAACGAGGAAACAAAAAAAGGTTGGCTTCACTGAAAGCCAACCTTTATTAGTTATTCGAGCGAAATAATTTCTTATTTCTTGTTCAGGGCGAGGTCAACCTCAACGGCGATAGAAACCGTAGCACCCACCATCGGGTTGTTTCCGATGCCGAGGAAGCCCATCATCTCAACGTGAGCGGGAACTGAGCTCGAGCCAGCGAACTGAGCATCGCTATGCATACGTCCGAGTGTGTCGGTCATACCGTAGCTTGCGGGACCAGCTGCCATGTTGTCGGGGTGCAGAGTGCGACCTGTACCACCACCTGAAGCCACCGAGAAGTAAGGCTTGCCAGCGAGCACGCGCTCCTTCTTGTAGGTTCCGGCAACGGGGTGCTGGAAGCGGGTGGGGTTGGTAGAGTTACCAGTGATCGACACGTCAACGTTCTCCTTCCACAGGATGGCAACACCCTCGCGAACATCGTCGGCACCATAGCACTTCACTTTGGCGCGGGGACCGTCGCTATAAGGAATCTCCTTCACCACCTTCACCTCACCGGTGTAGTAGTCGAACTGAGTCTGCACATAGGTGAAACCGTTGATGCGGCTGATGATCATAGCAGCATCCTTGCCCAGACCGTTCAGGATGACGCGCAGAGGCTTCTGGCGCACCTTGTTGGCCTTCTCGGCAATCTTGATGGCACCCTCAGCAGCGGCGAAGCTCTCGTGGCCAGCCAGGAAGGCGAAGCACTCAGTCTCCTCGCGGAGCAGACGGGCAGCCAGGTTACCGTGGCCGATACCCACCTTGCGGTCGTCGGCAACGCTTCCGGGAATGCAGAAGCTCTGCAGACCGATACCGATAGCCTCGGCAGCCTCAGCAGCATTCTTCACGCCCTTCTTGATGGCGATGGCGGCACCACACACATAGGCCCACTTGGCATTCTCGAAGCAGATACCCTGAGTGTCTTCACACATCTGATAGGGATCCACGCCGACCTTCTCACAAATCTCGTTGGCCTCTTCGATGCTCTCGATTCCGTTCTCTTTCAGAGCGGCCAGCACCTGCTTGATGCGGCGCTCATAACTTTCGAATGAAACTTTTCTTATCATAGCTTAATTCTACAATTTTACGATTTTACAATTTTACGATCTCTTAGTCAATTTTGTCCAATTGTCCAATTGTCCAATTAAACTATTCTTTACGTGGGTCAATAGCTTTCACAACTCCCTGCTCGGCGGTGGTGCGGCCATAGGTGCCCGTGAACTTCTTCACAGCCTCGTTGGCGTCCATACCGTTCTTGATGGCTTCCATCATCTTGCCGAGGTGGACATATTCGTAGCCACAAACCTGAGAGTCCTTGTCGAGGAACTGCTTGGTGATGTAGCCCTCGGTGAGTTCCAGATAGCGAGTGCCTTTGGCAACCGTGCCATAGAGAGTACCCGTCTGCGAACGGAGTCCCTTGCCGAGGTCCTCAAGACCAGCGCCAATCACGAGACCGCCCTCAGAGAAAGCGCTCTGTGTGCGTCCGTAGACGATTTGCAGGAACAACTCGCGCATAGCGGTGTTGATGGCATCGCAGACAAGGTCGGTGTTCAGAGCCTCCAGGATGGTCTTGCCGGGGAGAATCTCGCTGGCCATAGCGGCAGAGTGGGTCATACCCGTGCAACCGATGGTCTCCACCAGAGCCTCCTGAATGATGCCGTCCTTCACGTTCAGCGACAGCTTGCAAGCACCCTGCTGGGGAGCGCACCAGCCGATTCCGTGAGTGTAACCAGAAATGTCCTTGATTTCTTTTGCCTGAATCCATTTGCCCTCTTCGGGAATGGGAGCAGGACCGTGGTTGGGGCCTTTTGCCACAACGCACATGTTTTCAACTTCCTTAGAATAAATCATATTCGATAAATTAAAAAAATGGTAATCCTCATGTTTTGTGAGTGCAAAATTAATCATTTTTTTTGGAATGACAAAATAGAATCACTCCTTTTTTTCATATGCCTGCATGCTTTCCCGTTCCTCCTTCATCCTTCCTCGTTCCTCATTCCTCGAAATACTTCCCCCTACGGGGGGGATAAGAGGGGGGGCTCTTAATGTTTAAACTTTCTCTTTCAAAACTTCAACACCTTATCTGACAGCGCCTTTTGCGTCCGAAGCGAATTGCCTGAACTTAAAGGTGTAAAAGATATCACCTGCCGTGACGGTCAGTTGGAGTGCTCGAGCGATGTCAGTGTCATTACCCTTGAAAACCACCTTCAGTTTATTCCCGCTCATCTCCGCCTTGAACCAATCAGCCGTTATCGTATGATAGTCATTCTTTTGGCGCGGAGGATAATAGTATTCACCGTTCGACTCAGCCCACTCAATCCACGGAGCTGAGTAGTTCCGGCAAGAGAAAGTCAACTCGCCACCAGTTTCAGAAACATGATATACGCCATCGGTCGTCTCCACCGGCACTTCAGCTTTCCAAACCATCGGGTCCCAATCCCCGTCGTTGCTTTCGATGCTGCACGAGGCGAGGGAGAAGGCGGCAAGCATCATAAAGACACTTGCATAAAACTTCATTGCTTTCATTTTGTTATCATTTCGTTGTTAATGTTGAATATTCATCCTTTTTTTCCCGCAAAAGCAGAGCAAACACGTTGCTCTGCTTACGCCTTAACGAAAACGTTCTACTTGATAAAACGCCGAAAGCCTCAAAACTTGCACATTCGGATGTTAATTATTCTAAATCTCTAGTGCCCGTTCTCGTTGATGATGATGGCTCTGCTCTTGTTGTTAGAACCAGCGCACTGAATCGGTGCAGTGGTTTTGTCCTCTGCTTCCACTTTTTTTTACTCTTTACCCTTTTACCTTTTTACCTTTTCGGGCTCGCCCGCTATGCAAGGCAACTTGCGACGCCAAGGCTGGTGGCGATAGCGGTCAAAATCGCAATGACCGTTTGGATGATGAACTTCCATCGTTCTTTACTATTCATTTAGAATTCCTCCTTTCATTTTAATGGTTCATTTTTAATTTTCATTTAATTGGTCAACAGCGAGGGAGGTTGCCCTCCCTGCTGTTGGAGTCTTAGCCTCCCTGCTGTTGGTCGTTCTCAGCATCTTCCTTCGGCAACAGATCCTTCACATTCCGCACGGTGACGTTGCTCAGGAACTGACGGTTGCGCTTCTGGGTGGCCACGTCCACGGTGTACTCCGGCTGGAACAGCACGCGGCTGCCCACGATGTTC
>CACXPX010000043.1 GCA_902769705.1 uncultured Prevotellaceae bacterium | reverse complement strand
GATGAACATGGAGGGGTTCTTTGAATGCGAGAAGCAGTTCTCTGGCTTATTGCGTGGTGCTACCTACAAGGTTAACAACCTTGAAGGTTTCTCTCGTGAAATATGGATTTGCCCTGTCACACTGTGTGTGTTAGGACATTACCCGAAGTTCATATACATCAAGCAATGCAGCGTAATTTATTGATAATCAATCGATTTGCAAAATCGAGAAAATTGTTGTATCTTTGCATGAGCCAATCGGGAAAGCCCCGAGGCGTTTTCACCTAAACTTTTTTCTAATGCTGATAGATATCATATTTTACATTTTTGAAGCCATCGCGTTCTTATGCTTCTTGTATATCATAGGTAAGGCAATTCTTTTCTATTGGGCATTATTGCATATGTTCGATGACCACCGATATGGGAGTGTTGCGATTGTCAACCCCAACGGCTCTGATTTCTTCCCCAACTTTGACTTTTTCAAAAAGAAGGTCATGGAAATTGGGAAGAAGGACATGAAAACAAGACTCTATCTTTTATCTCGAAAGAACAGGCTGAACAGGATTAAGATGAAGAAAGATGAAGGAAAGGCATTCTGACATTAAACAGTATTTGAACGGGCTTTCATGGCCTAACAAGGTGATCATGACGATGATGCTGCCCATCTTCATGGTTGTGGCGGGAATTGAGCACCTGATAGCGAAACTGACGGGAAGCACGTATAACGAGGTGAATATCATCGTGTACTACCTGATTATCCCATTGTCGTGGACGGTGATGATAGACTACCTGACAAAGCTTCCGTTCTTGACGCCCATGTTCGTATTGGCATGGGTTATATTCTTATGGAAAGACACGATGAAGTTCAGAGACCGCTGCGACTGGGCATTCCAGAAGTCAGTGGATTTCCTTCTTTGGTTCAGAAGAATCGGGTGGAACTATATTGTCAGCTCTGTCATCATCTGCGTGGTGGTTCCCATAATTATCTACATCGAACTGATTTACGCCATCATGAAATGATGAAGAGATGGTGTTTATATTATTGCTGTTAATAGGTTGCAACCAAAATAATGACCATTATCAAGCATGTTGACAACGAAGACAATGGGGTCGCGAAATGCGACCCCATTGGCGGAACACAAAAGTTAACGTTCATCAACGAGAGCAGCCTAATATTTGACGATTGGACCATTTCACGATTGGACGATAGGAGATGGAGGGAGGAGGAAGCGGGCGAGCCCGAAAAGGTAAAAGGGTAAAAAGGTAAAAAAGTAAAAAGGCCTAATATTTGACGATTGGACTATTTCACGATTGGACGATAGGAGATGGAGGGAGGAGGAAGACCTAAAAGTAAAAAGCTAAAAGAGTGAAAAAAAGTGGAAGCAGAGGATAAGCTGACCCGACAAAATATCGTATCAGCTCAACATCGGTAAGCCATTATCATCAACGAGAGCGGAGAGAGTTGGGGAATGCTATTTTCCAGGCAGAATCCGGCCAACGAATCGTGAAGAAAAATGGTGTGATTTCCCCGTTTCCTTAACAAATTTTTGCAGGCCAGCGGGGGTGAAAATTTGGTGGTTTCAAATATTTTTTGTATCTTTGCTGTACATTTGCCCGAGCGAGCTCAGCTCTGCATGGATTCCCGCTGAAGCGCCTACCCGTAGCCTTTCGCCTTGCACTTCAATTGTAAGTGAAAAAGAAAAGCCTCCTCCTCCATGAAAATATGAAGAAAAACATGCTGCAGCGGCGTCGATGCAAAACTGACAAATGAAAAAATGAATTATTAATAACGAGGACATATGAACGAAGACAACGGAAACCGACCATTATCGTCTTACCTCAATGAGGGCAAGGAACCCAAGGATGGGTTCTCATTCAATTTCCTGAACCTTGTTCTGGGAGTGGCCGTCTTTGTGTGGATGACTACTGGGACGAGCATGTTCACTGACGACTGGACGTTCTATCTCTATCTGTGCATTGCTGTCATCATCCACGAATTGGGCCATGTGGTGATGGGTAAGTCTTTCGGATGCTCCATCAAGGAGATGCAGGTGTTCTTCCTCCCGTTTGTGAGCTACAAGTCGAAACGGGCTTCTGGACGCAGCTCGTGGAGGAACATCAAATGGAGCCTGGGCGCTGTTCCCCTTGGTGGTGTCACGGTTTTCAAGTCGCGTGCGTTGGATGCGCCAGTCTTCACCGATGATCTGGGGGCGGGAAGCCTGAGAATAGGGAAGAGGTCGGCCTCCTCGCCTTATATCGAAGACAAACCAGCGTGGCAGCGTCTGCTGATCTCTGCGGCTGGGGTGCTGTTCAATTTCGCCACCTTCCTCGTTCTGTATTTCGCCCTGCCGAGCTTGTCGTATGAATGGTATGGCATGCTTCGTCCGTTGGCAGTGTTGTCTCTTTTACTGGCGGCGTTGAACGTCCTGCCCGTTTATCCTCTCGATGGTGGGGCGATTGTGTTTGCGCTATACGAGATTCTCACGGGCAAGAAGCCTTCTCCCAACGTCACCAAGATTTGCGGTTGGATAGGTTTTGTCTTTATTGTGCTGTTTTTCTGGGTGTTCCCCGAGTGGCTGAGCGGCATTATGGACAGCGTGTTGGGATTGTTCTTCTGATATTATGGTTTTTACAAACAGCGCGTGTGCTCATTTTATCGGTATCTATGACTGCATGAAAGGATGGGTTTTGACATGTATTCTTGCGGCTTTCTCGGCTGGTGCAATGGCTGAGGGTGATTCGCTGACGGTGGTCAGGGTGAACAAGCAGCGGCACTTCAAGCAGGAGGTTCCGGCAGGCAACTATAGCGGATTGGCACCGATAGGCGAGGGACGCTATGCGGTGGTAAGCGACAAGTCGAAGACGGATGGCTTCTTCGTATTCGAGATTGGCGTGGACAGCGTGGACGGAAGTGTGGAGCACGTGCGGAATTTGGGCTTCTATTCGGATGGGGCGAAGAATCGTGACGTGGAGGCTGTGGTCTTCTTGCCGCAGACGCGCACGCTGATGCTGGCTGGCGAGGCCGATGGACGAGTGGTGGAAGTGGACTTGCAGGGGAGGCGCACAGGGCGCGTGCTGGATGTTGGGCAGACGCTGAAAGGTTGCACAGGCGAATATGGATTGGAGTCGCTGGCGTATGATGCGGCAAGCCAGACGTTTTGGACTTGTGCGGAGAGCACGCTGAAGGGCGATGGCGCGAGGGCTACAAGCGTGAATGGCGCGGTCAACCGCATTCGTTTGCAGAGCTACGATGCCCAGCTTCGTCCGCTCGAGCAATATGCCTACCAGATGGATGCACCGAGGGCTCACAAGCGTGCGGCAAAGTTCGCCCACGGCGTGAGCGAGTTGCTGGCTTTGGCAGACGGAAGCCTGTTGGTTTTGGAGCGCGAGGTGTTTGTCTCGAAGAAGAAAATAGGGTCGTTTGTCGTGAACAAACTCTATCGTGTGGTGCCTGATAAGTCGTTGGCAATCAATGCAAACAGTCCTCTTGATGAAAGTGTTTCTTTCGTTGGGAAACAGTTGGTGACATCGTGGCGCACCAGCATCTCGCTTCTTGGTCGGAAGCTTGCCAATTTCGAGGGAATGTGCTTGGGACCTCGAACGGCGGATGGCGGTCAGGTCATCATCTTTGTGGCTGACTCGCAAGACCAATATGGCGGCATCCTGCGCGATTGGTTCAAAACGATTGTCGTGGACATTTCCCGATAGGGGAGCGTGTGGTGTTGAGTCCTTATTTGTCTTTCAACAACTTCATTTGTCTTTCAACAACTTCTGCATTCTCAGGATTTCATCGCGATATTGGGCAGCTTGCAAGAAGTCGAGTGCTTCGGCTGATTGGAGCATCAGCTGCCGCGTGTTCTCGATGCTGGCTTCGAGTTGTTCGCGTGTCATGCGCTTCTCTATGGGGTCGGCAGCCAAAGTGCCTTGAGCACCGTTTTCGGCATAGGGTGCATAAACGCTCCGTTGCAATTCGCGGCGGTCGGGAGAAAGTTCTTCCTTTGAAGACGTGAAAGTCTGCTTGATGTCTTTCTTGATTTGCGTGGGCGTGATGCCGTGTTCCTCGTTGTATTTCAGCTGCTTACGCCTTCTGCGCAAGGTCTCGTCAATGGTTTTCTGCATGCTCTCGGTGATGGTGTCGGCATACATGATGACCTTTCCATTCACGTTTCGGGCGGCTCGTCCAGCTGTCTGAGTGAGGCTTCGGTGGCTGCGCAGGAAGCCTTCTTTGTCGGCATCGAGGATGGCCACGAGCGACACTTCAGGCAAGTCGAGCCCTTCGCGAAGCAGGTTGACACCCACAAGCACATCGAAGTCGCCCGCACGCAAGCCGGCCATGATTTTCACACGGTCGAGTGTGGCCACATCACTATGGATATAGTTGGCTCTGACGTCGTGGGCCAACAGGTATTCAGTCATCTCCTCAGCCATTCGCTTGGTGAGCGTTGTAACAAGCACGCGCTCGTTTCGGTGGCTTCGGGTTTTAATCTCATCGAGCAGGTCGTCAATCTGATTCTCGCTTGGGCGCACTTCAATCTCAGGGTCGAGCAATCCGGTGGGGCGAATTACCTGTTCCACCACAACACCCTCAGCCTCCATCAGCTCGAA
Source organism: uncultured Prevotellaceae bacterium (assembly GCA_902769705.1). Classification (GTDB taxonomy): domain Bacteria; phylum Bacteroidota; class Bacteroidia; order Bacteroidales; family Bacteroidaceae; genus Prevotella. Next base: position 18,307 of record CACXPX010000043.1, on the reverse strand, counting down.
ATCGGCAGGTGTTGCCGACACGTAGATGACTTGATGAATCATGTCGTGGAACTCCTCGAAACGCAGGGGACGGTTGTCGAAGGCTGCAGGCAGGCGGAATCCGTATTCCACAAGATTCTGCTTACGGGCCCTGTCGCCGCCATACATGGCGTTGATTTGCGGGACTGAAACATGACTCTCGTCAATCACCATCAGGAAGTCTTCGGGGAAGAAGTCGAGCAGGCAATAGGGTTTCTGACCGGGTTCGCGGCCATCGAAATAGCGCGAATAGTTCTCAATGCCCGAACAATGCCCCAGCTCTTTAATCATCTCGATGTCGTATTCCACGCGTTCCTTGATGCGTTGCGCCTTGGCGGTGTCTCCTATCTGTGTGAAAAAGTCCACTCGCTCAGTCAGGTCGTCTTGAATGGCGCGAATGGCCAATGCCTGCTGTTCCTTTGATGTGACAAAGAGGTTGGCGGGGTAGATTTGGTATTCGTTGAACGAGGCCAGATGGTGGTAGGTGAGTGCGTCGATTTCTTCGATATCATCGATTTCATCGTCCCACCAAGTCACTCTCAGCACATTGTCGGAATAAGCCATGAAGATGTCCACATGGTCGCCTTTCACGCGAAACTCACCTCGTTTCAGTTCGATGTCGTTCCTGACGTAGAGTGCATCAACCAAACGCCGTAGGAAGGCATTGCGGTCCAGCCGCTGCCCTTTGTGGATGGGGATGATGCTCTCGGTCATTGCCACAGGTCCGCCCATACCATAGATGCACGAAACGGAGGAAACCACCACCACGTCTTTGCGACCAGACAAGAGTGAAGAAACGGCCGATAGACGCAGTTTGTCGATCTCGTCGTTGATGGCGAGGTCTTTTTCGATGTATGTGTCGGTGGAGGGCAGATAGGCTTCGGGTTGGTAATAATCGTAGTAGGATACGTAGTATTCAACCGCATTCTCGGGGAAGAAGCCCTTCATTTCCTCGTAGAGCTGGGCGGCAAGTGTCTTGTTGTGGCTCAGAATGAGGGTGGGGCGGTTGACGTTGGCAATCACGTTGGCCACTGTGAACGTCTTTCCTGAGCCAGTGACGCCAAGCAACACCTGAGCCTTATCACCCCTGTTGAGTCCTTCAACCAACTGAGCGATGGCTTCAGGCTGGTCGCCGGTGGGTTTGTATTTCGATGTGAGTTTAAAGTCCAAATTAGTGAAAGGAATTAGTGAAAAACGGAAAATGTTATGCAAAAATACAGTTTTTCTTTGTAACAAACGTTATAAAGGCGAATAATTTGCCAAAATTCTTTTAAATGCTTTTGGAAATCGCGGAAATATGTGTAATTTTGCAAGTCAAATGAAGATTGTGATGAAGAAATCGAGTTTTATCGTACTGCTTGTGGCGCTGCTTTGTGTGAGTTGTGCCCATGAGTTCAATCAGGTTTACAAGACGCCTGACTATCTCTACAAGTACGAATACGCCAAAGAATGCTTTGCCCGAGGTAAATATACCAACGCCATTACGCTTTTGCAAGACATCGTCACCATCCAGAAAGGAAAGGAAGACGGCGAGGAATGTCTCTACATGTTGGCGATGGCCGAATATAGCAATTACGATTATGAGACGGCATCTGAATACTTCAGGAAATACTATCAATCGTATCCTCACGGAACTTATGCTGAGTTGGCAAAGTTCTATGTCGGACAAAGTCTCTATATGAGCACACCAGAGCCCAGACTCGACCAAAGCATGACGGTGGCTGCCATCACGGCTTTCCAGGAATACCTGGACTTGTATCCTGATGCTTCGATGAAAGAGGCTGCGCAACAACGGCTTTTCGAGTTGCAGGACAAACTGGTGCAGAAGGAGCTTCATTCGGCTCAACTCTATTACAATCTTGGTCCTTACTTCGGCAACTGCCTGAATGGTGGAAACAACTACGAGGCTTGTATCATCACCGCCCAGAATGCCCTGAAGGATTATCCCTACACCAGCCTGCGTGAGGAGTTTGCCGTGTTGATTATGAAGAGCAAATTCGAACTCGCCCAGCAGAGTGTGGAGGAGAAGCAGCTGGAAAGATATCAGGATGCTGAAGACGAATGCTACGGATTCATCAATGAGTATCCCGATTCGAAAGAACGCTCTACGGCTGAAAAGTATATCGCCAAATGCCGGAAGGTGACGAAGAGCGAAGAAGTGAAACTGGATTAATCCGATGAGCTATTCATCCGATTATAATTAGACGGAAATCATTAATTTTTTAAACACAATATGGATTACAAAAAATCGAAAGCGCCAGTAAACACCGTGACCCGCAACATCATGGATCTTTGTGAGGAAACTGGCAATATTTATGAAAGTGTGGCCATCATCTCGAAGCGCGCAAATCAGATTAGCGTAGAGATTAAGCAGGACTTGACGAAGAAACTCGCTGAGTTTGCTTCTTATAACGATTCTTTGGAGGAAGTGTTCGAGAACAGAGAGCAGATTGAGATTTCGCGCTACTACGAGAAGTTGCCGAAGCCCACATTGCTGGCTACGCAGGAGTTTATAGACGGTAATGTCTATTTCCGCGACCCTTCGAAGGATAATCAGGAGTTTTGATTATGTGGCAACGTAAACAAACCGTTTTCATGTTCCTGGCTGTAGTGGCAGCCTTCGTGTGCTTGTGCTTGCCTATTGGCTATTACGAGCCCGAGGGGATGGGCGTGAATTCGGTGCTTTTCAATCTGTGGGTGAAAGACGCTGATGGCGTTGCCCATCTTTCGGTTGCCGCCCTCTTCGGAGTGTTGCTGGTGACCTGCGCCATTGGTCTTTACGCCATCTTCAAGTTCAAGAACCGCATTCTTCAAGCACGCCTTTGCATGTTCTGCATCCTGATGCTTGTGGGTTGGTATCTGTTATACGGCTTCTATGGCTATCAGGCTAAGCCTGAAGGAACAACGTTCCACTTCGATTTCGCAGCATGTCTGCCGTTTGTGAGCCTTATTTTCTATGTGATGGCTCGTAAAGGCGTGATAGCAGATGAGAAACTCGTTCGCGCTGCCGATCGCATCAGGTAAGCGTTTTTTGAATGAACACAAAATAAGAAAGCAGGTCGCTCGTAGAGATGGAGCAACCTGCTTTTTTATGCTTTTAAATTTCTATGCACTTGCAAGCTTAGAGGCCCAGACCCTTCTTGGCAGCTGCGGCAGCATCGTCAACGGCTTTACCAGCCTCTTTCTTTGCACCCTCAACAGCGTTAGAAGCAGCGTCTTTTGCGCTCTCAACGGTATTGGCAGCAGCGTCTTTAGCGCTCTCAACGGCACCAGCAGCAGCGTCTTTAGCACCCTCAACGGCGTTAGCAGCTCCTTCAGCGGCGTTAGCGGCAGCGTCTTTCACGAGGTTTGTGGCGTCGATACCCAGAGCTTTCAAAGCATCTGTAGCACCGGTGAGTTTCTCAACAGACTCAGAAGGAATGGCAGCAATGCCATCAACAAGTCCTGCAATAGTGGCGTTTGAGCCAACGATAGCCTTAACGGCGTCAGCATTCTCCTTCAAGAAGCCCTGCACTTTGGCAAGATACTCCTGAGCAATAGCGGGGTTCTTGGCAATGAACTCAGCAACTTTGGCTTTCACGGCCTCAAGAGCTGTTTGCAAAGCACTGGCGTCTTTCGACTCGAGGGTGGCTGACAACTGGCTGATTGCATCGTCAGCAGCGGCAGTAGCCTCTTCAGTAATCAAAGCAGCGCTGTCAACGGGAGCAGCTTCAACAGGTTTCTTAGCGTCGTTTCCGCAACTTGCGAAAGTCATAGCAGCTACAGCTATGGCCATCATGAAAAATTTCTTCATACTTTCTCTCTTTTTTAATTGTTAATGGAATGTTAGTTAAAACGCTGCAAATATAATTGATTTTACACTACGTTGTTATTTTTGTTTGCATGATTTAACAGTTTTCGAAAGCCATCGGTTTCAAATTGTCAATAAAAGAGTAGGTTTCGAAGGGCGTAAAAAGAAAGAAGTGCTTCCTTTTCAGTAGGGGGAAGCACTTCGTTTTATCGTTCGTTTTTTTCTGTTCCAAGCGATTCTTGTCCTACAAGGGAATCTTGTCGATTCGTCTTTGATGGCGGCCACCTTCGAATTCTGTAGCGAAGAACTCGTCCATGATTTTCCGAGCCATCTCCTCATCGATGAAACGTCCGGGCATCACGAGCACATTGGCATTGTTGTGCTGGCGGATAAGGTGGGCGATTTCGGGAATCCAGCAAAGTCCGGCACGGATGCCCTGGTGTTTGTTCAGCGTCATATTGATGCCTTCGCCCGAACCGCAGATGGCGATGCCGGGATACACCTCTTCAGCTTCAATGCCACGAGCCAAAGCGTGGCCGAAGTCGCTATAATCGCACGACTCCTCCGTGTAGGTGCCGTAGTCCTTATACTCGTATCCCTTCTCTTCAAGATACTTCTTCACAAACTGCTTAAGCGCAAAGCCTGCGTGGTCGCTGGCAATGCCTATAGTCTTTACTTGTAGCATATTCTTTGTTGTTTTAAAGAAACTTTTCTGCAAAGATACAACATTTTCATAAAAACGCCATCCGTTTTGCTGGTTTTTGTGTATATTTGCAAATGAATTAACGGATAGGGCGGCATCAGTTCATAATAAAATAGGTATTATTATCCTGCTGATGACTGCGTTTTATTTCAAAGTATTAACCATTTTAAAATGATAAAATCATGATGAAGAAGTTTTTTATGTTTGTGGCTTTCGCAGCCTTGTGTATCACAGCAAGTGCGCAGGATTTGAAGACCTATGATGGACCACACTCCATAAGTCAGTATCCGGCAGATTTCGAGCCGGTAGTTTTTAGTTGGAGCGATGAGGATGGGGTCGTCATTTGGAAGAAGGACGATCAACACTCGCTTGAGATTATCATTCAGGAGGATTTTTCTACTGTTGACGACTTGGCCAGTAATGGCGAGTACATGAAGGGAGAGAAAGAGGTAGACATCAACGACAATCCTTCGGGCTGGAAGACTGGCGACGTGGTGGTGAAGGGCAAAATCATGTACTTCCGTGCCGTGAAAGACGGCATTTGCTGCTACGGGTTCCTGGTTAACTTTAAAGATGACGACTGTTTCAAGGGCGAAATGATTTTCCCCGAAAAGGAGGAGACGAAATACAAGCCCATGCTCGAAAAGATTCTGAGCACGCTGAAGAAGAAGTAATACCGCTCAAAGCTAATCGGCATAATGGCAATGGAGAAGATTATAGGCTATGGCATTGTGGCCATCATTGCGCTCGCAATAGTCCTGGGCCTCCTCATCAGCTTTTGGCAATTCGTGAAGACGATTCTGGCACGCAGACAGCGCAACAGAGAACTGACGTCGTATCACGACATCCCCGTGGAAGGCAACCTGAAGGTGGCCTACGATATGATGAATGAATATCAGTTCTCTAAAAGCGGTTACGAGCGTTTGCTCTCGGCAAGCGTGCTGAAACTGATAAAATTGGGCGCCTTGTCTATAGAGTGGCACGAGGACGCTGACGGGAAACGGGCACAACGGTTCGTGATAAACGATATTACCCTTAGCGACACCGAACCCATCATGATGCACACGCTCTACGACTTGTTCCGCGCGGCTGCTGGCGATGACTGTCTGTTGGAGCCACAGGAGTTGAAGGCCTATTTTGACTCGGAGAAGAACGACTACATCGTCCATAAGCTTGTAGATCAGATGGAGATGGGCTCGAAGTATAAGCATAAGGACTTCAAGGCGATGCACGATGATGCGATGCAGGTGTTCGGACTCCGTAAGTTCCTGTCGGAGTTTACGCTGATGGATGAGCCCGCGCAGAAGGATGTTTCGCTGTGGAACGACTACATCGTTTGGGCCGCGCTCTTTGGTATCTCGGAACAAGTTATACGCGACATGAAGAAATTGAATCCCGAGTACTTCCGTTTGGACCCTGTGGCCTCACAGATGGCTGACGACATGACGCTTGCTATGATTAACGAAACGCTGCTGAAGGGCGTGAAGAGTTCATACGCCCGCTCGTCGAATACCGAAGACTCCGACAAGAGAGGCCGCCGTTCTTCCAGTAGCAGTGCCAGCTAAATTGATGACTGCAATCTCGTGCCATAAGCCTGACGGGCTTGCAAATACCTAAACAAAAATCAGCCGGATTCGAAAACCCGGCTGATTTGTATTGAATACTAACGTTTGTGTAATCTGCTGAAACTTACGAAAGCAGTTTCTTCACTTGCTCGTACACATTCTGGCCGGTGTAGCCCAGTTTCTCGTCAAGCACTTTGTAAGGAGCAGAGAAACCGAAGCTCTCGAGACCCCAGACACAACCATCGGCACCTACAAGACCTTCGAGTGTTACGGGCAGACCTGCTGTCAGACCAAACTTCTTCTTGCCAGCGGGAAGCACGCTCTGCTGGTATTCCTTGCTCTGCGAGCGGAAGAGACCTTCAGAGGGCACGCTGACCACACGCAGCTTCACACCATCCTCGCGAAGGAGTTTTGCGCCAGCCTCGAGTGTTGAAACCTCAGAGCCGCTAGCCAACAGGATGACATCGTAGTCCTCATCGCTTCCAGCCACCACGTATGCACCCTTGGTTGCTTGGTTGTAGTCGTTGCCTTCGGGCAGCATGTCGATGTTCTGGCGAGAGAAGATCAGAGCGGTAGGCGTCTCTGTGTTCTCCATAGCCATACGCCAGCAGACGGTTGTCTCTTCGGCATCGGCAGGACGAACCACGAGCATCGAATTCTTGCCGTGATGGTTCTTCAGCTTCTCCATCAGACGAATCTGTGCCTCTTGCTCAACGGGCTCGTGAGTAGGACCGTCTTCGCCTACGCGGAATGCGTCGTGAGTCCAAATGAACTTCACGGGCAGCTCCATCAGGGCAGCCATACGAACGGCGGGCTTCATGTAGTCGGAGAACACAAAGAATGTTCCGCAAGCGGGAATCACGCCACCATGAAGGGCCATACCGATGCAGCAGCAAGCCATCGTCAGCTCAGCCACACCAGCCTGGAAGAATGCACCGCTGAAGTCGCCACGAACGATGTCGTGAGTCTTCTTCAAGAATCCGTCGGTCTTGTCTGAGTTGGAGAGGTCGGCAGAAGCACAAATCATGTTGGGCACTTCCTCGGCCAGCACAGAAAGAACAGTTGCAGAAGCACCACGAGTAGCGGCGCCAGCCTTCTGCTGCACTTTCGACCAGTCAACCTTCGGAGCCTTTCCGCTGAACCACTCTTTCAACAGCTCAGCTTTCTCAGGATTCCCCTTTGCCCAAGCCTCTTTGGCTGCATAGCGCTCGGCAACGATTTTCTTCAGTTCCTCAGCACGCTTTGCATAGAGTTCCTCCACTTCGGGGAATATCACGAAAGGATTCTCGGGATCGGCACCCAGGTTCTTCATCGTCTGAACGAAGTTGTCGCCTCCGAGCGGAGCACCGTGAGTGGCGCAGTTCGACTCATAGCTTGAACCGTCAGCCTTGCGGGCACCCTTACCCATCACGCAATGGCCGATGATCAGGCTGGGACGCTCTTTCTCGGCTTGTGCCTTCTTGATGGCTTCGCGAATCTGGTCGACATCGTTTCCGTCAATCTTCTGCACATACCATCCCCAAGCCTCGTATTTCTTTGCGGTGTCCTCGATGGTAACCACCTCAGTACGAGTGGAAAGCTGAATATCGTTGGCGTCGTAGAACATGATGAGGTTGTCGAGGCCAAGGTTTCCGGCAATACGTCCGGCACCTTGCGAAATCTCTTCCTGCACGCCACCATCAGAGATGTAAGCGTAGATGGTCTGGTTCATCACGTCGCCCAGACGAGCCTTCAAGAATTTGGCGGCAATGGCAGCACCCACGGCAAACGTGTGGCCTTGTCCCAGCGGACCGCTGGTGTTCTCGATGCCACGAGCCAACTCGCGCTCGGGGTGACCGGGAGTGACCGAACCCCACTGGCGGAGCTGCTTCAGGTCTTCCAGAGTGTATTTGCCGATGAGGGTCAGTTGGCTATAGAGCATGGGAGCCATGTGGCCGGGGTCGAGGAAGAAACGGTCGCGTCCCTCCCAGTTGGGATTCTCGGGGTCGTAAACCAGGAACTCACTGTAGAGGGTGTTGATGAAATCGGCACCGCCCATAGCACCACCGGGGTGTCCAGACTTAGCCTTTTCAACCATTGCTGCAGCCAGGATGCGAATGTTGTCGGCTGCGCGATTCATAATCTTGTTGTCGTTCATAAAATTAAAATTTAACTATTTTGATTAATTCTGTTGTTTATTATTTATGAAGTAAAAGAAGTAGAAGAATAGGATGGGGTAGAAGCTTCTTCCGATTCCTCCCTCATCAGCTTGCAAATTTAACAAAAAACTTTCATACAACCATCGTTTTTATCAAGAATTTGCCTTTTTGCAACAAAAAGAGAAATATTGAAAACATTATCTCCTGAAAAGATGCAAGAAAAAAGCGGAAACCGCACATGCCCAGTTTCCGCTCTTCTTTAAATCGTCCAATTGTCAAATAGTAAATCGTCAAATCGTCAAATAGTCAAATTCTTTTAGTCGGCTTCGCCTACCACTCCTCTTTAAGCCATTGAAGCCCTTGAAGTGGAGCTTGCGACTGTCTTGCTGATGAACAAAGCGAATATACTTCAATCATTCACTTTTGCCACCGCCGAGTGGTAGAATCCCCACCGCATAGTGGTAATGACGTTACCTCATATTGGTAGTGGTGTTACCACATACTGGTAAGAATGTTACCGCTTAGTGGTAACGATTCTGGGAATGCGCCAGATTCGCCTTTTGTTGCCACCAATGCCACACCTTTGCAACGCATTAACTGATTGTAATCCAATATATTATATAAATGGTGGCATTGTTGCAACAAAAAATAAAAAATGTTTTGTTGTTTCTGAAAGTCCCTATTCTCTGAATCCCCCCAGCCCCTCTTCCTCGCCCGTCGTACCCTCAACACGTTTTTCCCTTATTTCCCTCGCGTATGTAAATTCTCTGCATGGTAATCAAGGATGCCTACAAGCGTTTCTGATAGAAATTCTGCAAAAACTTCTTTTGTTTTTGCTTTTTAGTAGAAAAATGTTTATCTTTGCCACGAAACCGAAAAAATATGGCTAACAACCTTCCAAACAATAGAAGCCTAGAACTCTGCGGCGCATAGTTACTACAGAATCGTTTATAGCAGAAGCTAAGGGGATTTATGGCGAACGCTATGACTATAGTAAGGTTGAGTATAAAAATCGCGATCATAGGGTGACTGTCGTGTGCCCAGTTCATGGCGAATTCCGAGTTTATGCTCGTGAGCATCTTGATGGCAAAGGCTGTCCCAAATGTGAGAAAGGAGAGAAGTTCTTGGTTAAACTAAGGCAACTATATACAATTAGACCCCAATAAATGATAAATGCAGTCAGAAATGACTGCATTTATTGTATAACATAACTTGTATGATAGTCATCAGTAAATGTGTTGTACAACCCACAAATGCGATTTGCAATGTCATTTGCAACTTCAACAACCCTTCCATGAAAACGCTCGTTGTAACCATTTGTGACCATTATTCTATTTGGGTATTCACTATCTTCTTGCCTCAATAATATGGTGAATACATGAGCAAGAAGGTCATGGTTAATAAGGTTCTCTGCTATGATGATTTTCTCTACCGCCATTAACTTGGTATTGCCATCGCCACCAACAATGGTGTGGTACTTAACATAACAATATCTTTCATCTTGATATGGTTCTATACTATTTTGCAATACTATCATTGTGTCACCATCTGCCAATGTGTAACCACGAACATTGTTGTCGTTGTCAATATCTGTTTGTACCATCAACAGAAGATGTGATTCATCAATAATAGTGTCAATGTCCACAATTCTATTAAACCTAAAATTTCTGCGTATTATTTCCATATGGCTGTTTTTTTTGCAAATGTAGATATTTATATACAAATAAGTAAAGAACATGGCTTTTTCAAGAGAGATTATTAAGAAAGTTTTGCAATATGTGAGGTTTAGAGTACCACAAACTGAAGAGAAAAACTCTTATTACACAGAAATTGGTAATACACTTGTAAGAGTATCAAATCACTGCACATGGTTGTACAGATGGGATGAAATATTGGAGAAAAATCCCAAATGGAAAGGTAAACCTATTGTGAGTATTGTTTTCGAAGATAGTGGAAATACTTTCAGTGACAAATGCTTAGTTTTGCGAAGGTTTAGGATGAAACCCATTAAGGTGATGGAGTACGTTTATCCGTTACAAGGAAATCCACAGTTTATTACACCTCAAGATGAAAGACTAATAATAAACGGAATTAAACAGATACAAGGTGGAAAATATACCGATTTAACAAACAAATGTTCAGAGCCGATTCTTAGAACCTCACAAAACCCACCTGATGTACCACCAACCAAAACAATGAATAATAACGAAAATAAACAATATAAAAGAAATACAAATATGAATAAGAAACTTATAAGATTAACAGAAAGTGACCTTCATAGAATCGTGAAGGAGTCGGTAAAAAAGACTCTATTACAAGAGAAAGTTTGGGACCAAACAAATCCTTATGGACTTAGTAATGAATTAATGGATGTTTTACTTCCTTTGAAAGAACCTCTATACAGAGCGTTAAGAATGGCAAGCAAAGAAAACATTGATGGAGAGAAAAGACAAAGGCTAATAGACAAATTGTCGGATGTATATGACACAATTTCCTCTCTCTGTAGTGCAAGGTATACCGATTCCGACACCTATTAAGCTGCCACAAGACCTACTCTAATCTCAGACCATTTTCTAACAAGTCCAATGGACTTATCGAACATATGGGCGAATCTCTCAGATTCGCTCAGTTTTCTTGCGTTCCAACGATACACAGCCTCGTCAATATATGACTGTAAATGCTCATCACTTACATCGTGATAGCAACCGCTAATCATACGTCTGAAGTGACTCCAAAAGCCCTCAATGTTGTTGGTGTATGTCTCACCATCAACAACATACTGCAATTGTCCGTGATTGCAAATCTTATGGTTATAGCCCATTTCAGTAAGACGATTGTATGAATTGAGTTCATCTGTGAACACAGTAGAGCCTTCCTCAACGAACTGAGAAATGATAGGAAGAATCGTATCACGATTGGTATTCTCCACAACCATAGCACGAACATAGGACATAAACTCAAACTCACCGCCCTCGTTCTCAATCTCAGAACGTTCCATCATACCAAAGACAGGTGTCTTTGTCTTTGTAGAACGACCTTGAGTATTGGGTGTGCGCATTGACTGATGCTTCCATTTCTCACGCCCACCGATGTACACCTCATCACACTCAACCTCACCACTGAAGCCCTCTGCATCGTCTTGAGCAAGCAATGCACGAACCTTATGGAGCATATGCCAAGCAGTAGTCTGAGTAACTTTGATGTCACGTGCCAACTGACAAGAAGAAATGCCCTTCTTATGTGAGGAAATGAGGTACATTGCAATGAACCACTTCACAAGTGAAAGGTTGCTGTCCTCGAAGATTGTGCCAACCTTGCAAGAGAAATTACGCTTGCAGTGGTTGCAGCGAAACCTACCATCCTTGCGAGTTACGCAATGATGCTCACCACAATAGGGACAAACAACGTCTTGTGTTTCACCAACACCCCAACGTGTTTCGATGATGGCTTGTTTGCAAGTATCTTCGTTATTGAAGTACATTGTCATTGAAATGAGGCTGTCGAACTGTGAGAAATCAATCATATTGCTATCGTTTTATAAACTATAGCAAAGATACGAAAAAAGTCCAGCTTAAGCTGAACTTTTATATGTATAACTGACTATTTGGGGTCAAACCCTATATAATTGCCTAAACTAAAGGAAAAGTTTGGCGACAAGTTTGGCGTAGACGAATTCGTCTATGAGAGTTCCACCTCTCCTGTTACTTTGATATGCCCCTCTCATGGTGCTTTTTCAAGATTGCCACACCAGATTCTTAATTCCTCTATGGGTTGTCCAGAATGTGCTAATGATATTGTACGACAGAAGCAAGAGGCAACTCAAATTGCATCAAAGAAAGTAATTGAAAGTAAAAGACTTAGTGCTACAAAAGATGCTATTGAGCGTTTCCGTTCTGAACACCCTACATTTACCGATGAATATATCTCTGGACTGGTAGAATATACCTGTCCTTATATATATGAGGATAATCTTGAGGTTGCTATTGTAATTCTCAAAGAATTATATAGAAGTCAAACGGACTTAACTGAATACACTTTCATCGAATTGCTTGATGAGTGGACAGAGAAAGGCAAATTGAAGCGTTATGAGATAGAAACTAAAAAGCAAAAACGGTCATTTGAGAATAGGCGAAACCTGCTAAAACGTATAATAACTGATGCTAGTACCAAAACGGTATTTCTTTCGCAATATGAAGAGTATCAAGATGAGGGAGTACGACAATATTATGAAGAACGTTGCAGAGAAAACGAAAGGTCTTTAGCAAAACAACTTTTTTATGACCTAAATCAAATGGCACTTGACGAAGCAGGAGAACTAAGTGGATTCATATTGCCTTTCCATTGCTATTCTGAACCCAATGGTGATGTTGTATTTACAAAAAACAAACGAACGAGAAATGATTATGACAAAAACGGACATGCTGTAGTTAGTGAGAAAAATGGCTGTCTGGGAATCGTGTTGTTGGGCTTGCTGCTGACATCAATTATTATAATCATATAAGTATATGGGAATTAGAGAAAAGATTAACAACGTTGTTGAGCCAAGAAGAGAGAATAAGTATTCTCGAAGCTATGATTTAATTATGCTTATAGCCATTGCTATAGGTATATACCCATTAATGTTCAGAAACCAATATAAGTTGTTCTGGTATTTTGACATTATCTCTGGAGTATGTTTTATTGTTGATTACATTCTCCGATGGGTTACTTGTGATTTCCGCATGAAGAAAAACAAATGGTACTCTTTTGCTCTCTACCCATTTACACCTATGGCTATTATTGATTTACTGTCAATATTGCCTACGCTAAACCTTTTAACCCCGATATTCAAGGTTGCGCGTGTATCTCGTCTGCTCAAAATATTGCGTATTATTAAAGTTATTCGTTACTTCGAACCATTAGAGATAATCCTATCAGTTATTCGGAAACAGCGTGTTATTTTGTTGACTGTGCTGTCTCTCGCTTTGTTTTATATCTTTATTACTGCTATGATTATGTTCAATGCGGAGGAAGATATCAATCCAGAAACAGGCAAATATCTCTTTGACAATTTTTTTGATGCATTTTATTGGGCTGCTTGTACTCTTACGACTGTTGGTTATGGAGATTTATACCCAATATCAGATACGGGTAGAGTTATAAGTATTATCTCATCTATGGTTGGTATTGCAATTATTGCTCTGCCCTCGGGCATCATGACTGCTGGATATATGGATGAGTTAAAGATTCGTAGAGAAGGACAGAAAATGAAGAAAAAGAAGAGTGAAGAATGAGCTAATGTCCTATTAACTCAACAGGCGAAGCCTCTTAACTCCTTATAACTCCTTAAACATAAAAATGGTCACTGACTCGGGAGAAGCGGTGGCTTTTTGCTTTATGCCCCTGTAGGGCGTTGGTTTGCCCCCAATTCTCCCCCCAGAGCGTTGCCCTGGGCTATGAGCAGGTTGGCCCTTCGGGCCGCTCTTTGCTTGAGGGTAATGTCCAAACTCCTAAACTCCCCAACCATTCCCGAGCTTTGCTCGGGATGGGGAGGAAGGAGGACACAAAAAAGCCGCCACAATGGTGTGAGGCATTGGTGGCGGCTGGATAGTTGATAATATAAGCTAGTTTTATTTCACGTTCAGAATGACGATGCTCTTTGCGGGCAGAGTAACCGTGATGGCACCCTTTTTCAACTTGGCGTCTTTGAAGGCCACGGGTTGCACGCGATTGGGATTTTCGAAGTCGTTGAAATCTTTCTCGCTCTTGCTCGTAAGTATCTGACCAGTAACTGACTTGGCATTCACTCCTTCGAGGTCTACTTCAATCTCCTGAGCCTTGTTGAGCGCCACGTTTGTGAGCGAAATGACTATGCTTCCGTCTGCGGTCTTGGCAGCCGATGCGCTGACGAGCGGCAATCTGCGGAAACCGTCTTTCTTGTTCACATCCATCTCCTTGCGCATCTCGTGGCGAACCCTCATCTCATCGCATTTCAGGTCGAGAGGCAGGTAGGTGGCTTCTTGGAAAGGCTTATACATGTTGAACACGTGGTAAGTGGGTGTGAGCACCATGTGGCCCGTTCCCTTCGTGTCGGTCAGAATCATCGATTGCAGCACATTGACAATCTGGGCGATGTTGGCCATGCGAACGCGGTCGCAATGGCGATGGAAGACGTTCAGCGAGAGTGCTGCCACCAATGCGTCGCGAAGTGCGTTTTGCTGGTAGAGGTGGCCGCTGATGGTTCCAGGCTCTTCGTCCCACCATGTTCCCCATTCGTCGACGAGGAGGCCAATCTTTTTCTGTGGGTCTTTCTCGTCCATGATGTCGCAATGCTTTTTCACCACATCCTCGATTTCAAGGCATTTGCCCAATGTCCAGTAGTACTCGTCGTTGTTGAAGTTAGTGGCCGAGCCTTTCGAACCGTCCCATCCTGAGCAGGTGTAATAGTGCAGGCTGACGCCGTCCATCCGGTCGCCCACATTGTCCATCAGCACCTTTGTCCAGTTGTAGTCGTAGTCGCTGGCACCAGAGGCTATCTTGTAGAGCTTGTTGTTGTCGTAGTTGCGGCAATAGATGCTGTAGCGGCGGTAGAGGTCGGCGTAGTATTCGGGGCGCATGTTTCCTCCGCAACCCCAACTTTCGTTGCCTACACCCAGGTATTTCACCTTCCAAGGCTTCTCACGTCCGTTCTCTTTGCGGAGTTTTGCCATAGGCGTACCTTCTTCAGACGTCATGTATTCCACCCATTTGGCCAGTTCCTCAACGGTTCCGCTTCCCACGTTTCCGCTGATGTAGGGCTCGCATCCGAGCATTTCGCAAAGGTTCAGGAACTCGTGTGTTCCGAACGAGTTGTCTTCGATGGTGCCTCCCCAGTTGTTGTTCTTCAGCGAGGGTCGGTTCTCGCGAGGACCGATGCCGTCGCGCCAATGGTATTCATCGGCAAAACAACCGCCCGGCCAACGCAGAACGGGCACTTTCAGGTCTTTCAGGGCTTGCAACACATCGTTGCGATAGCCGTTGGTGTTAGGAATGCTGGAATTGGGTCCCACCCAGAGTCCTCCATAAATGCAAGTGCCCAGGTGTTCGGCAAATTGTCCATAAATCTCTTTGTGGATTTTCTGTGTACCTTCGTTGACGTGAATGGTCACTTTCGCGTCTTGTGCGCAAGCCGGCAAGGCAAAGGCGAACGCGATGGCTGCGGAAATGATTTGCTGTTTCATTGTTGATGATGTTTTGTTTATGGTTTTTTCTTGCTACAAAGGTACATAAAAAAGTGGTTATCGACAAAACGGTTTTGTAATATGTTCTTCTTTATATGTAGCAAAACGCACATTTCACCACAAAAAAACGTAGTCCCCTACAGGAGGAGACTACGCTGAATCGTTTAATCCGGCCTTTCGGCGGTAATCTACTGTTTCAACAAGAATTCCTTGAAATCAGCAAACTCCTTGCTCATTTCCACGCTCTGTTTCTGGCCTTTCATGAAGGCAGCAAGCCGTTCGGGGATTTCGATGTCGCCCCCGATGATGCTGTCCACCGTTTCCTTGAACTTGGCAGGATGGGCTGTCTCGCAGAACACTCCCACTTCGCCAAGCTGCAGTTGCTCTTTGAGCGCGCGATATCCGCATGCGCCGTGAGGGTCGAGCGTGTAGCCAGTCTCGGCAAAGCATTGGCGCATGGTTTCGCTGATTTGCTTGTCGTTGTAGGTGGCTCCGCTGATGAGCGACGTGATGCGCTGGTGGGTTTCTTCAGGCGACAGCTGCTGATGCTTCGAATAGAGGTCGATGATGCGGGCAAAGTTGCTTGGGTCGCCCACATCCATAGCGTTGGCAAGCGTCTGAATGGAAGCTTTGGGATTGTACTTTCCGCTTTGCAGGTAGTTGAAGAACACGTCGTTGGCGTTGTTGGCTGCTATGAACCGTTTCACAGGCATTCCCATGGCATGTCCGAAAAGTGCGGCACAGATGTTTCCGAAGTTGCCCGATGGCACACAGATGACGCAACGGTCGGCTTTTCCTTCGCGTTGCAACTGGGCGACAGCGTTGAAATAATAGAAGGCTTGTGGCAGGAATCGTGCCACGTTGATGCTGTTGGCGCTTGTCAGTTTCATGTGCTGGTTCAGTTCGGCGTCCATGAAAGCGTTCTTCACGAGAGCCTGACAATCATCGAACACGCCATCGACCTCAATGGCCGTGATGTTCTTGCCGAGCGTGGTGAATTGGCTTTCCTGAATCTTGCTGACTTTCCCTTTGGGATAGAGCACATAGACGTGAATTCCGTCCACTCCAAGAAATCCATTGGCAACAGCCGAACCCGTGTCTCCCGATGTTGCCACGAGCACGTTCACCTTTTCTGTTCCTTCTTGTTTGATGAAGTATTGAAGCAGTCGGGCCATGAAACGTGCGCCTACATCTTTGAAAGCCAACGTCGGGCCGTGAAAGAGTTCAAGGCTGTAGATGTTTTCCTCTAGCTTCACAATAGGTGTCTCGAATGCCAATGTGTCGTAGACAATCTGTTTCAGGGAACCGGCATCTACATCTTCGCCAAAGAACGCATCGGCAACGGTGTAGGCTATTTCTTGGAAAGACAGGTCCCTCATGTTGTCAAGAAAATCGGCAGGCAGTTGCTTGATGCGCTCAGGCATGTAGAGTCCGCGGTCTTCTGCCAAACCTTTGACTACAGCTTTATGAAGGTCGGCTATGGGTGCTTGGTTGTTGGTTGAATAGTATTTCATCGCTATTTTATAATCTCATGAATGTTTGCATGAATTGTTGAAGTCTTAAAAGCCCATATCCGCCCGTCACGCACGAAACTTCATCGTATTGTTGCACTCCGTCGGCTTCTATCCCTTTGTGATAGATGAGGAATGGGATGGGCTCGTTCACGTGGATTCGCATTTCCACAGGTGTGGGGTGGTCGGGAAGTACGGCAATGCACACAGGCTCGTCCCAATCTTTCACGGCTTCGTAAATGGGGCCGATGATGCGGCTGTCAAGATTCTCTATCGTTCGGATTTTCAACTCCAAGTCGCCGTCGTGTCCAGCTTCGTCGCTGGCTTCAACATGCAGGAACACGAAATCGTTGTTTTTCAACGCTTCGATGGCTGCTTGTGCCTTCCCTTCATAATTGGTGTCCCACAATCCTGTAGCACCTTCCACAATGATATTCTGCAAGCCGGCATAGTGGCCGATGCCTCGAATGAGGTCGACGGCTGAAATGACGGCTCCGCTTTTCACTTGCGGGAATTGCTGGTTGATGGTTTCCATCGAAGGCCTGTATCCTCCGCTCCAGGGCCAAATGCTGTTTGCCTGGCGTTCTCCACGCTTTGCCCGCTCTTGGTTGAACGGGTGTTTTTCAAGCAATTCCTGTGATTTCAGAATCAGCATGTTTACCAGTTCGGTAGTTTGTGCTGGCGTGAGTTCAGTCTTCCTTTCGTCCGTCTGGTCGTCGTTGGCGGGTTTTACAAGCAATGGGCGCCAAGGCTCGTTGGGATGATCGTGGGGTGGGGCGCAATCGATGTGCTTGTTTCCTCCACGTATGATGAGCAGATGGCGGTATTGAATGCCCGCAATGAATTGCACACGATTCTCACCGAATTTCTCAGCAATCTCGGCATCGTTGGCCAAATGTTTGTTCAAATAGTCGATAAGAACGGCAGCATCTGTGGTTTGAAGGTTTCCTCCATTGTGGGTGATGATTTTGCCGTCGGCCAACGTGATGATGTTGCAACGAAGGGCAAGGTCTTCCATTCGCATTTCATAACCAATGGAAGCCGCTTCCAACGGTCCTCTTCCTTCATACACCTTCTCGAGGTCGTATCCCAGAATGGCAGTGTTGGCCACTTCAGAGCCGGGAGGAAATCCTTCAGGGACGGTGATGAGTCGTCCTGTACGCCCCATTCGGGCCAGCTTGTCCATATAGGGTTTGTTGGCATGTTGCAACGGAGTCTTCCCATTGAGCCTTTCAATAGGGTGGTCGGCCATTCCGTCGCCAAGAATTATAATGTGCTTCATCGCTTAGATGTTTGCAATACTCATGATATTGGCAAACACACCGGCGGCCGTCACGGCGGCACCTGCTCCGTAGCCCTGGATGAGCATCGGGTATTCCTTGT
>CACXPX010000042.1 GCA_902769705.1 uncultured Prevotellaceae bacterium | reverse complement strand
TGTACTCAGGCGAGGCAGTCAACCGAATCCGTACGGGTAGACAAGTGTTAAAAAACAAGGCCTAAAAGGAGTCAACCGTATTCAGGAAAAGACACATTTTGTAACATGTAACAATTGTAACATGTAACATTAAGCACCTTCCACATGTGCAAAGCGCCCCTATACCTATGGGTTATTATAATATATAATATATATATATTATATATTATAATAAAAATACTATCCTTACACTCTATCAAAATTTACCCATAAAATCTGTCAATTTAATACTCAAATTTCATCTTGGAATATGGGAACCACCTTAATGTTACATGTTACAAATGTTACATGTTACATTTTTCCTGATTGGGTTTGCCTTTTCTTGATTTGGTTGACAGAAATGGCAGGTCATCTCCAGCCGTCCCTTCCAAGCAGCATCCCTCCTCCCTTTGTCAAAAAAAAATCATGATAAATTTGGGATTGTGCCCAATATTTTGTATCTTTGCCATTGAAAAGTGGTGATAATGCGCGCGCACCATTGCAGAATAGAAACCTAAATCGCGTAGAGAGTCAATTGCAAACACCATGAAGGAATGCGAGAACATAGAATTCGCGATAATATAATATCTTTACTATTGCCCTCACCAGCGATGAGAGTTTTTAAACGAAAAGAAGGAATATGGCAAAAAGGAGAGAAATAAGAAATAGCACAGCTGAGTTCCTGATCTTTCAGATAGAAGGGAAGGAACAAGGTGTAGAGGTATACTATAAGGACAAGACGGTATGGTGTACCCAGAAAGCGATGGGTATGCTTTTCGACTGCACTTCTGACAATATAAGTGTACATCTGCAGAACATCTATGATACTCAGGAATTAAAGAAGGAGGCAACTACCGAGAAAATTTCGGTAGTTCGGCGTGAAGGCAACAGGGATGTCAATCGTACGCTTCAGTTCTATAACCTTGATGCAATCATCAGCGTGGGCTATCGCGTCAATTCTATCCGTGCCACGCAGTTCCGTCAGTGGGCTACGAGTGTATTGCGTGAGTATGCCATTCGGGGCTATGTTCTTGACAGAAAACGAATGGAAAACGGCACATTCCTGAATGAGGACTATTTCGAACATCTGTTAGCAGAGATTAGGGAAATACGTCTCTCAGAGCGTCGCTTCTATCAAAAACTGACTGATATTTATTCCACAGCCATTGATTACAATCGTGATGCACCCACAACGAAGATGTTCTTCAAGATGATGCAGAACAAGATGCACTATGCTGTACATGGACGTACGGCTGCAGAACTTATTGTGGAGCGTGCAGATGCTGAGCAGGAGCATATGGGGCTCACAACCTGGGAGAATGCGCCTAACGGTAAGATTGTGAAGACGGACGTGTCGATAGCCAAAAACTATCTGAAGGAGATGGAACTGGCAGACATGGGGCAACTGGTGAATGGTGTGCTCGAACTGGCAGAACGTATGGCCAAACGGCACATTCCCATGACAATGGAGGACTGGGCCAAGCAGATTGATAAGATTCTGGCTGCAGGTGGTAATGAGGTGCTTCAGAATCCTGGCAAGGTGACAGCAGAAGAGGCCAAGGAGCATGCTGAGACAGAATTTGAGAAATATCGTATCATACAAGACCGCCTCTTCCAGAGTGACTTTGACAGATTCTTAGGCGAATTGCCTTTCATTGAAGACACTGACAATCCATGACCATCATCGAGTCGAAACGGTAGAAGGCCATTCACGCCCTTGCGATGCTTACGCAGAAAAGATTTATCCATACGAAGAAACCAAAACCAAGAAATTTGAACAAGAAGGCGGGGGTGAACGAATTGGACACCCCTTGGTGAAAAATAGCAAACGGAACAGCGGACGAAGGAACAGTTTTGCGCTACGCTTAAAAATAAAAAGGTAAAAGGGTAAAAAAGTAAAAAATGTGGAAGCAGAGGACAAGCAGGGTGAACGAACAGTTTTGCGCTACGCTATAGAATAAAAGTAAAAAGGTAAAAAGGTAAAAGGGTAAAAAAATGTAGAAGCAGAGGATAAGCTGACCCGACAAAATATCGTATCAGCTCAACATCGGTAAGCCATCTTCATCAACGAGAGCGGGCTTTTCATTTTTCAACCATCATCTCACATAGCCTGTCTTCTCTGATGACTTTGGGAGCGGCCTTTCCTGCCAACACCAGCACCTTCTTCCCATTGCGGTAGATGTGGAGTTGGCGTGAGCGCACAACAGCTGTCAGCTCCGGATCGTCCTGCATGGCCATCCAAAGACGATGATAAGCTCCATCCTCTTCGAAGAGCTTCCGTTTCAAGTGTGAACACATATTTGAGGTGTCGATAGATTCTATGTTCATATGCTTTGCCAAAAGTTGGATTTACTTACTGGAGGAGTCAATCATCTTTCTGAAGACAAACATTTCATCGTCCTCGCTCCAGTTCCCGTTTTCCTCTTCAGGCACAGCCGGCCCGTGATGATGCTTGTTCCAGAACTCAACGATGTGGAATCCGCAGCAGTTGACATAGAAATGGATGTTACGTTTCTCAAAATAAGGCGTGATGGTTTCCCAGGTATGGATTTCGGGATGTAACGCCTCCACGGCCCGCCATGCAGCCTTTCCGATGCCCTTGCTGTGACATTCTGGCGAAACGAAAAGCAACTCCAGTTCGCCCTTTCCTGCTTTTTTGTCAATGCTCAATACCACGCCGCCCACATGGGTCTCGTTTTGCACAATGCGGTATGTTTCAGCATTCTCTCCATCGATGCTTCGCTCTATCGTGCTTCTTGAGATGACTTCCGAACCTTCTTCGGTGCGGTCGTCACGCATTCCAAACTCCAGCTGGGCTCCATATTTGAATGCCCACTGATTGTCCTTGATGAACTGTTCCCTGTCGTTCTCTTGTAAAGGAACAAGGGAAATATCAGGTCTGTTATTGCTCATATCTCTCATTTGACTTCTTGCTCAGCAAGCGACTTTCGCCGATTGCCGACTTATCTGCCATATATCTTTGCAAAAGTAGATAAATAATCTCAAATCAAGCGAATCTTTGGGAATAAATAAAGTTAAGGCAAGTCTTTTTTTATTATCTTTTTTTTTATTATCTTTGCATCCGTGTTATCGTGAACACCTGTTTTGCACATCTAGAACAAAAAATCTAAATTAATTAACCATAGAGAATGCATCGTATGCTTCTCTGCATAAAGACATCAGACATGAAAAAAAGTTTTTTAAGACCGAGAAACATTATTTTGATGCTGCTCACCCTGTGCTGTTTGGGTGGATGCTGCTTTGTAGCTGTGAAAACCAACGATGCCGAAAACGACTATCGGCATCGCGTAGAATCACTACCTGAACTCACTACCACCGCGCAGATTATAGATGCGGTGAAATCACAACAGCCGAAACTCTACGTGATAAACGGTTACAAGTTCCCTAAATACGAACTCGTGTCCGACCCGTATCACAACGTGGCTGAAGGATACCTTTACATCTCGGTATCGGTAAGCTCTAAAGGCAGTGACAACAAATATCATGACAACCCTAACCTTGAAAAGGAAGTTTATGGCAAGTTGTTTTTCGACGATAATACCGAATTGCAGAATTTCGACCATTCAATTGTTTCCACCGCAGGCAAAACCAGCGACCACAAGCGTGGTGACGACAAGTATTACTATGGGCTGTTGAGCCCCGATGCCGAACTTTCGTTCATCGCTGAACTCGGCAACAATCAGGCTAAGGTATCGGGCTTTGACGGCGACTGCAATGTTGTTGAAGGCAATAAAGAAAGGCTGGTGTCGAGTTCTGCCACCGCCACATCATTCCTGTTGTATAAGATTGCGCTTGCCGTTGCCATTATTATTTTGGCGATTTTGATGATAGCGGACTATCAGGATATCAAGGAGAAAGAACAAAAACGCCTTAACCGCCAGCGGAGTAAAGCGGGCAACAAGAAAAACGCTGATTTTTTCAAAAAGAAATAGTGGCACGCCCCTGAAACGAAATTTGGTGGTTTGAAAATTTTTTTGTAACTTCGCAAACGAAACTAAACAACAAAAACACTAAACCATATGAAAACATTGAAAACCATCAGCCTGACGGCAGTTGTTCTGACACTGACACTCGTGTTGTTCACTGCTTGCAACGAATCGCGTGAGAACCCTCTGCTGCAGGAGAGCACCCTACCCTTCGGCGCCCCTGACTTCGGCAACATCAAGACCGCTGACTATCTGCCTGCCTTCGAGAAGGCCATCCAGCTGACACGTGCCGAAATCGACAGCATCGTGAGCAATCCAGACTCAGCCACTTTCGAAAACACCATCCTTGCCCTCGAGGAGAGCGGCAAGACACTGGGACGCGTGAGCGCCGTGTTCTTCAGCTTGCTGGAAGCCGACAAGACACCCGAGCTGAGCGATGTGGAGAAGAAGGTGAGGCCCATGCTGACCGAGCTGGAGAACGAGATTTCGTTCAACAAACCACTGTTCGAACGCATCAAGAAGGTCTACGACACCCAGTATGAATCGCTTCAGGGCGAGGACAAGAAACTGCTTGAGGAGACCTACAAGGAGTTTGTGCGCAAGGGTGCGCTGCTCTCTGAGGAGAAGATGGCTCGGATGAAGGAAATCAACCTGCGCATCTCGGAGCTGCAGACACAGTGGGGTGACACGCTCACCGAAGCCACGAACGAAGCTGTGGTGTGGGTGGAGAAGAAGGAGGACTTGGCCGGAATGACCGATGCCGACATCGCCCAGTGTGCCAAGGACGCCGAGAGTCGTGGCGGAAAGGCTCCCTATGCCATCGTCATCGTGAACACCACCCAGCAGGCGCCCCTCGCCAGTCTCGACAACCGCGAGCTGCGCAAGAAAGTGTTCGAGGCCTCCATCCATCGCACTGACGGCACAAGGAAATACAACACCTTCCCCATCGTGGTGGAGATTGCCAAGCTGCGTGCCGAGCAGGCCGAGCTGATGGGCTATCCCAACTATGCCGCCTATTCACTGGAGAATACGATGGCCAAGACTCCAGAGAATGTCTATGCTTTCCTGATGAACCTGATTAAGGCCTATGTGCCCAAGGCTGATGCCGAGACCAAGGCCATCGAAGAGTTTGCCCGCAAAAGTGAGGGTGCCGAATTCCAGTTGCAGGCCTACGACTATTTCTACTATTCGGCCAAGATGAAGAAGGAACAGCTCGACGTGAACGATGACGAGGTGAAGCCTTACTTCAACGTGGACAGCGTGCTCGCAAATGGCGTGTTCTATGCCGCTAACCGCGTCTACGGCCTGTCGTTCAAGGAGCGCACAGACATCCCCGTCTATCACCCCGACATGAAGGTGTATGAGGTGCTGGACAAGGATGGGAAGACGCTCGCCCTGTTCTACACCGACTATTATCGCCGTCCCACGAAGCGTGGCGGTGCCTGGATGGATGCCTTTGCCGAGCAGAGCCGCCAGCGCCAGCAGCTGCCCATCATCTTCAACGTGTGCAACAACGCCAAGGCTCCCGAAGGACAGCCTTCGCTGCTCACATGGGACGAGGTGACCACGATGTTCCACGAGTTTGGCCATGCCCTGCACGGCATGCTCTCCAACTGCCAGTACAACCGCCTGAGCGGCACCAGCGTGGCTCGCGACTTTGTGGAGATGCCCTCGCAGTTTAATGAGTCGTTTGCGTCCATCCCCGAGGTGTTTGACCACTATGCACGCCACTATCAGACCGGTGAGCCCATGCCTGCCGACCTGAAGGAGCGCATGCTGAAGAGCATCAACTTCCAACCGTGCTACGCTCTGGGTGAGAACCTCGCTGCCACCTGTGTCGACCTGGCTTGGCACATGCTGCCCTCGAAGGATATTCCCACAGCCGACAAGGCTATGGAGTTCGAGACAGAGTCATTGCGCAAGGTGGGACTTCTGAATCCCTTTATTCCGATTCCGCCACGCTATCACACCAGTTACTTCAACCACGTGTGGGGTGGTGGCTACGCAGCCGGATACTACAGCTATCTGTGGACGGAGGTGCTGGCTGTGAACATCGCCGATGTGTTCGCCCAGCGTGGTGCCCTGAAGCCCGAGACGGGACAGGAGTTCCGCGACAAGGTGCTGAGCCGAGGCAACACGGGTGACCTGATGCAGATGTTCTCCGACTTCACTGGAATGAAATCGCCCGACGCCTCCAGCCTATTGAAAGCAAGGGGACTGTGAAGATGAAAGATTAAAGATTAAAGATTAAAGATTAAAGATTAAAGATTAAAGATTAGAGATAAAAAATAAAAAATGAAAAGAGTGTTATGGTTGGCATTCCTGATGATGGGAACTGCAGCCAGCGCCCAGACAGGGAAAGAATATACCATCACGGTTAAGAGTCGGCAGCCCTCGGGCATCATCGACGAGATGCTCTATGGACAGCTCTTCGAGCACATCTATTTCTCGGCCAACAACGGTGTGTGGCAGGAACTCATTCAAGAGCGCTCGTTCGAGCCTGAGCAGTATCCGGGCATCCATCCGCGCGATGGATATTTCGATGGGTGGTTCATGGACGACGACTTGGTGCTGCACTCCCCCACCCGCTACGAACAGCCGCTCAGAATTGACAGTATCAACACTTGCGACTTCGACCTGACAATGGACGTGAACTGGCGTTCGTACAAGTTGGCGCGGCGCGCTTGGAGCGGTGGACTGATGGACATCCGTTTCGCCTTCCGCAACAAGGCCGACGGCTCACCCTACTATGTTCGCATACACGACCCGTATTACGAGGGCCGCACATTCACTCCCGCACAGACTCAGTCGCAGATTGACGCAGCCAACGAAGCTGCTGCACGGGCTGCACTCCAACAGCAAAGTTCAACAGCCGATTTCTCTATCTGTCAGATGGAGGTACGCGAATCGCAAGGCTTTGGCGGTCGGCCGGGGCGTCGGATGAATATGCTCACGCCATTGATTTCGACACCAGCCACGAAAGAGCAGGTGAACGAGGAGCAGAAGTGGCACAAGCTGCGCATCGAGAGCCGAGGCAGCAAGGCAACCGTCTACTGGGACGGCAAGGAGGTGCTCACATACGACGGACTGGAGAAGGCTGACCGCAACTTCGTGACGTTCTGGGTGAACTATACCGAGGCCACTTACCGCAACATCAAACTGACGGCAACAGACGGAAAGGTGCTGTTTGAAGGCACTCCCGGCGATGTGCAGACGCCAGCTGTGGCACAGCAATGGACAGCCTTCGGCGAGGGTGGCAAGTATCGACTTATCAAGGATGATGCCGTCAACATGCGCTACTCGCAGGAGATTACGGCTGGCAAGACTGAGGCAGGCATCTTCCAAGGTCCGCAGAACATCATTTCGGGTGAAAAATTTGTTGGCTCTATCTATGCCAAAGGAAAAGGAGAACTCATTGTAGGACTTCGGAATACAAATGGTCAGTTCGTGGCCCGACAGTCGTTGGGCAAGGTTGGAAAAGACTGGAAGAAATACGAGTTTACGCTCAGGCCAACGTTCAACGGAGAAGGCAGGTTCCGGGCCACGCTAGGCGGGATAACACAGATCAGTTTCGACGGCGATTTTGCCATCATGGTGAAAGGAGGAACGGTGCAGGTGGATATGGCAACGATGACCACTCAGACGGGTCTCAACTTGGGAGGATTCCGCCCGGATATCCTTCAGGCCGTCAAGGAACTGCACCCGACGTGTCTGCGTTGGCCGGGTGGCGGATATGTGGCGCAGTATGACTGGAGATGGGGCATCGGTCCGCAGGAGAACCGTGAGCGCTGGGCTCACTGGATGTGGATGGACTATGACCAGAACTGCTTCGGAACCGATGAGTTCATCCGTTTCTGCCGTGAGATCAATTCGGAACCTATCATCGTGGTGAGTGTCAGGTTTGAACGTCCTGCTGAGGAATACGATAGCATCCTACAGAATGCGGTCAACTGGTTGCGCTACTGCAATGCCCCCGCCACCGATGAATGGGGCGCCAAGCGTGCCGCAAACGGACATCCTGAGCCCTACAACGTGAAATATTGGGAGATTGACAACGAGATGTGGGAGATGGGTATCGACCGCTATGAAAAGTGTGTGCGCGACTTCAGCACCGCCATGCGCAAGATTGACCCGTCTATCAAAATCATCGCCTGTGGCGGATTCCGCGAGGACGAAGATTTCATCAAGCGTAGTGGCAACTATTTCGACTACCTGAGTCTGCACCACTATGAGCAGCAGAATGGATACGCTACCGGTCCCGTGCGTTTAGGACAGCAATACGACCGCTATGCGGAGATGATTGCCAACGGACCGAATCCGAACATCAAGCTGTTCATTTCGGAGTGGAACCTGAACAGCATCGACTGGCGTACGGGATTGTTTGCGGGTGGATTCCTCAACACGTGTGAGGCTCGCGATGTGGTGGCGATGGGTGCTGCTGCTCTGTTCATCCGCCGTACCGATGCGCCCGACTGGAACAATGCCTTCATCAACTTCGACTACAAGGACTTGTTCAAGGCCCCCAACTGCCAAGTGACTGAACTCTGGTACGACCATTTCTCGAAATATCGTCTGGCCTTCAGCGGTGACACGGGCAACCTGAGTGTGAGCACAACGTTGGCTGAGAATGGTTCAGACGTGATTGTGAAGGTGGTGAACCCCACGGAGGAAGAGGCCACTCTGCACATCAAAGGTGATTGGGAAGGCGTGAGAGACGCTGTGTTCGAATATTATGCTCCAGGCTCGCTCACCGTAGCCAACAGCATGGAGAACAAGCAAGCTGTAGCCCTCAAGAAAACTTCCGCAAAAAGTGAGTTCGAGTCTGGTGGCGTGGTGCTCTCTGTTCCCGCCCTTTCAGCCGGTGTGCTGACGATAACAAAAACAATGAGTTTCGATAAATGATGATGATGATGAAAAGAATCGCCCTGCTCTGTCTGCTGGCCATACCCCTGGCGGCATCGGCTCAAAAACAGTATTATCTTCCAACGGGTGACACATCGGCCGATGAGAAAGACAAGCCGATGATTGAGGTATATCTGCCAAAAGCGGAGACGGCCAACGGGTGTGCTGTCGTACTTTGTCCGGGTGGAGCCATGCGTTGGCTCTCGTGGGAGAGTGATGTTGTGAAGATGGCGGCGTTCCTGAACGAACGGGGCATTGCAGCCATCGGACTTCGCTACCACCTCAACAAGGGTGGTGGACAAATGCCGCAAGGAATGAAGATGCCTGAGATGGTGGATGTGACCCACCCCGACGCTTTTCCGCAAGCCGATGCCAACCCGATGCACAATGCAAGCGGTGACTCCATCATCCGACTTGCCGCAGAGGATGCAAAGGCAGCCATAAGGATGGTGAGGGAGCATGCTGATGAATGGCACCTGAACAAAGAGCGAATCGGCTTTCTCGGCTTCTCGGCTGGCGGTGGTGTGGCCATTGCAGCCACAATGTCGGCTGACAAGATGGAACGCCCCGACTTCCTATGCACCAACTTCGGACCTTCATTGATGCCTGTCACGGTTCCGAACGATGCACCTCCATTGCTGATTATGACCCGAGCCGAACACCCCAACGTGGCAGCTGGACTTGTCGCCTTGTTTATGGAATGGAAGAAGGCCGGAGCGAATGCCGAGCTGCATATCTATGGCGACGGCAGAGGCCCTTACGAACTGATGCCACAAACGGGTGAAACCACCACGGAGACGTGGAGCGGCCAGATGATTCAATGGTTGAAAGCCAAGGGATTCATAAACAAGAATTGACATGATAGAGAACTATAAAATCGTAACCCTCTGCGGCAGCACACGCTTCAAGGAGCAATTCCTCGAGGCACAGAAGCGGCTGACGCTGGAGGGTTGCATCGTCATCAGCGTGGGCTTGTTCGGTCACTCTGGTGACGATGATGTTTGGAAACCCGGAGTGAAGGAAATGCTCGATGACATGCACCTGAGGAAGATAGACCTTGCCGATGAAATATTCGTCATCAGCGTGGGCGGCTACATCGGCGAGAGCACACGCAGAGAGATTGCTTACGCTGAGAAAACGGGCAAAAAGGTGAGCTATCTGGAGGATGAAAGACCTCAAGGATGATGACGCCAGACAAGGATAAAAACAAACGGAAGGTGGAGGAAAAGACAAGAATTTGCGTTTTTTCTTGGTGCTGTCGTTGAAAAACACTAATTTTGCAAATCGATAGAATTGCTTGCAGAGGAAAATGGCGAAAGCAAAGAAATGATTTATAATTGACTAACTTAAATATCAACAAATGATGAAAAAACTGTTTTTACTGATGCTGATGGTGGCTGCATTTGCCAATGTTTCAGCACAAACAAAGAAAGTGTCGGTGCTGGGTGATTCCTACTCCACTTTCATTGGTATCATCCCTTCCAACTACTCGACTTTCTACCCCAACGACCGCAACGACGTGAAAGAGGTGGAGCAAACATGGTGGAGCCTTTACACAAAGGCTAAGGGCTACACGCTGGAGAAGAACGACTCGTGGGGCGGAACAACCATCTGCGGAACCGGATACGGCAGGATGGACTCTTCGCGCAGCAACTTCATTTCACGCGTAGACAGTCTGGGCAATCCTGACATCATCTTCGTTTTCGGAGGCACCAACGATGCTTGGGCAAACTCACCCGTAGGCGAGTATCAGTACTCGGATTGGACGAAAGACGATTGCAAGAACTTCCGCCCTGCCCTCGCCTGCCTGATTGACATGCTCAAGAAACGTTATTCTACGGCTACCATCTGCTGCATCCTGAACTCGGAACTGAGAGAGCCCATCAACGAGTCGATGCGCGAAATCTGCAACCATTATCAGGTGAAACTCGTAGAACTCCACGATATTGAAAAGCAGAACGGCCACCCGTCAATAAGCGGAATGAAGAGCATCTGCGAACAGCTGATAGAAGCTGGTATGTAAGCCTCGCATTTGTCTTTTATCAACTTTTGCAAGTTGAAGTCTAAAGTGTATAAAGGGAAAGGCTACGGGTAGGCGACGGAACGTCGGGAATGGTGAGAGGGCTTAAAGGGACATTAGTCCTGCCCCCTTAAACATCCTGCTAACAGCAAAACATACGTCCCTTTATACCTCTTCACTCCTCTTTAAGCCCTTTAAAGCCCTTGAAGTGGAGCTTGCGAAACTTCAATTTTTTACAATAATAATCTGGGTGGTCTTCCGAATGTGTTAGAAAATGAATACCATCAAACGACTTAGCAGTGGTTTGGCCAGTCATGCCTCAGTCTTTATCATCGCTGTGGCTGTGGTAACGTTCTTCATTCCGGAACTCTTCAAGTGGGTGCACGGAAATACACAAACGGTGATACTCGGTCTCATCATGCTGACGATGGGACTCACTCTGACCACCCAAGACTTCAAGATTGTGCTGCAGCGCCCACTCGACATCTTTGTGGGAGCTGTGGCACAATTCATCATCATGCCGGGAGTGGCTTGGCTGCTGGTGCATGTGTGGCATTTGGAACCCGCGTTGGCTTTGGGCATCTTGCTGGTGGGCTGTTGTCCGGGTGGTGTTTCAAGCAACATCATGTCTTATCTGTGCCACGGCGATGTTGCCTTCTCTGTGGGAATGACGTGCGCCTCCACGGTTCTCGCCCCACTGATGACTCCCTTGCTGATGCAGCTCACGGCAGGTGCCATCATCGAGATTGACACGGTGGGCATGTTCCTGAACATCTTGATAGTGACCATTCTGCCCATCAGTATAGGTTGCGTGCTGAACTACTATTACAGCAAGCGCGAGAGTTTCAAGACGCTGCAGGCGCTGATGCCCGGTGCAAGTGTCATTCTGCTGGCTTGCATCGTGGGAGGGGTTATTTCAACGGTTCACGACCCACTGGTGGAACGTGGTTTCATGTTGTTCATCTGGACATTTGCCGTTGTATTCTGCCACAATTCGTTGGGATATCTATTAGGATGGCTGTCAGGTAAGCTGGCAGGCTTCAACACCGCCAAGAAACGCACGATATCGATTGAGGTGGGTATGCAGAACGCAGGCTTGGCCACCGTTCTGGCTGGCACGTTCTTCGCCGCACAACCGTTGTCGGTTCTGCCTTGCGCCATCTCGTGTGCCTGGCACAGCATTAGCGGCACCATCCTTGCCGGCCTTTTCAGGGCGAGGGATGAGAGAAAATAAATTCAAGAAACGGCTTTCGCCAACCTGTTTTTTCACGAAAGTCATTTCTTCGTTATCCTTGCCAAATAATCATAGTGTTCGCCTTCGGCAATCACTTCAGCCCAATATCCGTTCTCAGCAGCTTTCCGCTTCAGCGTGCCAGCATCGATGAAGAGCCAGTTGAAGGGTTCGCCGATGGTATCCCGATACTGCATCGTGTAGCTCAGCTCGCCATAATAACGGTCAGCAACGGGATAGTTGACGATGTTATCCATTTCTGAGATGGCGTCGCGTTTCGCGACACCATGGTCTTCTGGCAGACTTTCGTCTTCAAACAAATAGCATAAATCCGAAGAATCGCACAGCAGTTGTCCGCCAGGAGCCAGTATCTTGTCAAGATGACGGAAGAACTCGGGCAGACGCTCCAAGGTTCCCACGATGCCTATGCCGTTCATCAGCATCAGGATGGTGTCGTAAGAGCCCTCCAAAGCGAAAAAATCTTGTTCCAACACCTTCTTCACGCCACGCTGCTTCATCGTTTCAACCGAAAGCGGAGAAATGTCTATGGCTGTCACATCGATGCCACGCTGCTGAAGAACAAGCGAGTGGCACCCAGATGCTGCACCCACATCCAGCGTTCGCCCTTTAGCCAAACCAAGTGCTGTGCGTTCAATCTCGGGCATCTCACCAAATGTGCGGAAAAGTGTTTTCAAGGGTATCTCATCCTCCTCAAACATCGGAGAGAACACCCTGAGCCTGGCTCCGGTTCCCGTTTTGTGGTATTCAGCGATGGCTCTTCCCATCGGGTCGTTCTGTCTGTTCATATACATTTTATGAAGTTTCGCAAGCTCCACTTCAAGGGCTTTAAAGTGCTTAAAGAGGAGTGTAGGGGTGTAAAGGGACGTATGCTTTGCTTATAGCAGGATGTTTCAAAGAGTCAGGACTATTGTCCCTTTCACTCCCTTTCCACTCCCCTTTATACCCTTTAGGCTTCAACTTGCAAAGTTGATTTTTTTCTCCTCCATGATGACGACGATTAGGGTTTCAGATAGATGGACAAACGCGGGTAGTCGATGACAGCGTGGTGCTGGTCTAAAAAGTCCGTACCCAATACGCCATCCACCTGCCGCGAACGCGTTTTCCTGAACTCGGCATTTAAGTAGGAGATGTCCATGAGGAAAAGGCTGTCGGCCATGAACTCGGCATCGTTGACGGTGCATTTTGCCGATGTACGGACCAACGGACTTGCTGAGCCGATGCCAGCAGCATAGTCTCTCATGGCTTGCATCTGCAGTTGGTATTTGTCTTTCTTGGAAATGTCAATCAGCGTGGCACCGCCTCCAGTGTCAACCAGAAAAACGCAGGGCTTGCCATTCACTTGAAACGTGACGGTAATGTGGCCCGTGCGTGTCTTGAAAAGCGGCAGAACCTGATAGCCATCCGCCTGCATAACACTATCATACGCATCTTTTGCAGAAGCGTCAGACGGCTTTCCGCTCTCACCAGCACAACCCATCAGGATGGCTGAAACGAGTATGAGAAACAAATGCTTCATGCCTAATAGCCAAGACTCTCGCCCACGAGCACCACAACATGGCGGCCTTTGGGCGAGTTTCTGAGGAAATGAACGTAGTTGCAGATGGAGTCCGCAGAGTTGCAGTTATGACACGCGCCGTCAACCTGGCACGGGGTTTTGATGTCGAACCGGGCGGCATTGACGGGCGACGCCGTTCCCCTTGCACGAGAAAGAGCCGCCTCAACGCTTTGCGCCACCTTGTTCAATCCGATGACGAAGATGACCTTCTTCGGTCCCCAGGTGATGGCAGCCACACGGTTGCCGTTTCCATCGATATTCACAATGACGCCATCCTCGGAAATGGCGTTGGCGCTGGTGAGATAAACGTCAGCCGAGAATGCCTTGAGATAGATGTCCTGCTTTTCCTCGGGAGTCTCTGCGAGGTCACGATCGAGCACCTCCAGCGTTCCACGACTTCTGAGGAAGTCAGGGATTCCCAAGTCGCGAACGGTCATTGTACCGCCCCACGTCACGCTGTTTCCATCTTCGATGAGCTCAGACACTTTCCTCACAGCTTCTGCGCCTGTAGCGCAATAGAAGGCCTCGATATG
Source organism: uncultured Prevotellaceae bacterium (assembly GCA_902769705.1). GTDB lineage: Bacteria > Bacteroidota > Bacteroidia > Bacteroidales > Bacteroidaceae > Prevotella. Next base: position 8,777 of record CACXPX010000042.1, on the reverse strand, counting down.
GCGGCGGTGGAGGTTTTTGATGAGTGTCGTTGCCAATCGTTCATTTCGTAGTTCTTGTGGTGTCATTTTCCTGTTTTTATTACTTACAAATGAAATAAATCAACACAATCTGGGCCAACAAGATGAACGGTACGCCATACTTGAACTTCAGGTGCCGCGTCTTGTGGTGCCAGATTTGCATGCCCAGCAATGCGCCGATGCTGCCGCCAATGGCCGCAAGTATCAGCAGCGTAGCCTCTGGTATGCGCCATTTTCCCTTCACGGCCTTCCATTTGTCAATGCCATAGACAATGAAGGTCAGGAGGTTGAGGGCTGTCAGAACGTATAGCAACAGGTCGTTCATATCACTCTTTTCACTTGATTTTACTACCGTCGGAGAATGCTTTTCCAACAGGTTTGCCAAGCTGGATGTAAGTGTGGTGAACAGGGTCGAAGGTGATGAGTTCCATCTGTGCCACATCGGGTTTTCCGTCTTCAGCCAAATATTTCTCATCGCAGAGGATGTTCACGATTTCGGCAACGAGATAATACCCCGTCTCGCTCTCATCAATCTTCTGCTTCACACGGCATTCCAGCGTCATCGGGAACTCCTTGAACACAGGCGCATTCACATTGGGAGCTTTCTCGCAAGTCCAGCCCGTCTTCTCCATCTTGTCGGGCGTCTTTCTGCCACTCACAATGCCCACATAGTCGGCGGCTATCATCGTCTTAGCCGTGGCAAATGTCACCGTGAACTCAGGATTCACGGCCAAGTTGTCGGTAGTCTGATGCGAGCCGAGCGAAATCATGATTTCGTGCATATCCCACTGGCCTCCCCAAGCAGCATTCATCGCATTGGGTTTGCCGTCTTTGTCGTAAGTGCCGATAATCAGCACGGGTTGTGGCAATAGCCACGCTGTTGATTTAAAGCTTTTCATTGTTTTCGTATTGTTTTAAGTTCTTTTTATTTGGCTCATTCCCCCTTCGGTTCATCTTCCACCTCACAACGCAGGAATCCCATTTCCCTGGCTTTCTCGGGAGGCATCAGGAAGTAGATGGCCTCGCCCTCGTTGCAGACCTCGCCCTTGGAGTTGGTAATCTCGGCATTGATGTAAGCCAGATTCCTCACCTGCTTCGTGACTTTGGCACGGATGGTCAGTTCGGGTTCCATTGTGGAAACGGCCTTGCGGAACTTCACATTCAGCTGAACGGTATAGCCGCTGGTTTGCAGTTTGCGTGTGACCACCCAACCGCACACCTCGTCAATCAGCGTGCTGAGTATGCCACCGTGCATAGTGTCCACCCACCCCTGATAGTTCTTCCCGGGGTGCCACGTGCTGACAATATAGTCGCCATCCTCAAAGAACTCCAAGTGAAGCCCGATGGGGTTGTCCGGGCAGCAACCGAAACAGTTGTAGCCATCGTGGTTGCGCCAAGGGTTGATAATCTTTTTCAACAATCGTTTGTCCATTCATTCATTCTTTTTCAGTTTCTTCCCCCGAACGCCTCCAAAGACGACGGGGTTTATTGAATCTCTTCCAATTCGCCCGTTTCGGAATCGATGATGAACCCACGCACCACGATGTCTTTCGGAACCAGCGGATGGGTCTTGATGGTCTCAACGGTCTTGCGCACAGAGGTAGGCGTGTCTTTGAAGCCCTCCAGCCAAGCATCGAGGTCGATTCCACACTTGCGGATGGTATTGAGTGTTTCGTCCGTCACGCCCCGGGCAATCATCTCGTGGTGGAAGTGGTCGTAGCTCATGTGGCAGGCTCCGCAATGGGAGTGGGCCACCACCATGATTTCCTCCACGCCCAGCTCGTAGATGGCAACAATCAGGCTGCGCATGGCCGAGTCGAAGGCCGAGATGACCAATCCGCCAGCGTTCTTGATGATCTTCGCATCACCGTTCTTGAGTCCCAGAGCGGCAGGCAGCAGCTCAGTCAGTCGGGTGTCCATACACGACAGCACAGCCAGCCGTTTGTCGGGATACTTGTCGGTGATATACTTCTCGTAACCCTTCTGAGCCACGAAAGTCTTGTTGAATTCGATAATCTGGTCTATCATCATTTCAGATATAATTAAGGTAAAAGAACTACTGATTCCCCCCACTCCACAAGCATTTCAGCCGTAAAAGTGGAGCATGGGTATGCAAAAATAGGAAAAAAAATTGAAACCGACGGACAAGGCAACCATATTTCTTTACACGATTCATAAAAAGAGGTTCGTTTTGCATGTAAACAACAGGCCTTAAGCAATGATATTCCCCAAAAACGTCCCGCGTCCCAACGTCCCAACGTCCCATTAAGAGAAGACCAATACATGAAAACCAGAAAAACTCAGAGTTGAGTGTTAAAATAATATAATATATAATAATAATATATAATAGTATATATACTATACTATTGTCTTTCTCCACTCCCTGCACATCCCCACCCCGTTAATGGGACGATGGGACAATGGGACGGTGGGACGCTTTCGTGCTTGAAGCGGAGTTTAGCAGTGTCAGAAGCCACAAATGAGCGTGTCAAAGACCACAAATGAGAAGGTCAAAGACCACAAATGGGAAGGTCAAAGATGGCCTTTGAGCGCCTCACTTGCCATCTGTGGCAGCGGCAAAGGCTAAATCCTTGAAAAAAGCGGTGTTGAGGAATGGCTTTTCCACTCGTTTTTTGGAAAATGGGAGGCGGATTGTTTGCTGATATGACAAAAAATGACTAATTTTGCCAGCAAATTGGAAACCACTATTACTACGCTATGAACAAGACCGAATACGAAGAGAAGATTAAAGAACTGGAGCACCACGTGGAGGTTTTGCAGAAGGCCAATCTCGACTTGGTGAACCGCAATTTGCAACTGAGTCAGCAGATGGACGCCTACTACGACGTGCGCCGGCGAGTGCAGATGCTCAAGGAACTGGTGATTCGCCATCAGGAGCTCATCCAGCACGCCGACCTGCGCAACGATGACGAGTTGATGGCGCTCATAGAGACTCGGATGGAAAAGGAACTGCCCCACCAAGACCCCAACTTCGGATTGGCAGAGCTGGCTGAGTTTGTCGGCACCTCGCAATCGCGTCTGATTGACCTCTTCCGCCATTCCACCCTGCACAAGACTGCCAACGACTATATCGACTACATGCGGCTGCTGCGCTCGATGTACTACATCCAAAGCCAGCCCTCGTGGGGCATCGCCGCCTGTGCGCAAGAGGCCGGATTCACGGTGATTCGCACCTTCAACCGCAAGTTCCAAGACGCGCTGGGAATGACACCGCACGAGTTCCGCCAGCTGCTGGAGAGCGGCAGATAGAGTCCCCTGCGCCACTTTTCTGCCATCTCCCGACATTCCATCCACTTTGTAAGTTTTTTTCATCGCTTTCTTTGCGTCAAATTTGGTTTTTCCAATTATTTTTCGTAACTTTGCGATTACATTGAGAATGTTACTGCTTCTCGGCAAAAAAAGAAAACAAAAAACCACTCACCATGATGAAAAGACTGATTTGGATGATATTCGCGGCTTGTCTGCTGACTGCACAAACGGCCGTGGCTCAGAATAAGGCGGAACGCAAGAAAGTGGCCCTGGTGCTGAGCGGAGGCGGTGCTAAAGGCATGGCCCACATCGGCGTGCTGAAAGTGCTGGAGCGAGCCGGCATTCACCCCGACATCATTACCGGAACCAGCATGGGTAGCATCATCGGAGGCCTCTATGCTTGCGGAAACAGCACGGCGAAACTCGACTCCATGGTCAGGGCGCAAGACTGGGCTTACGTGCTTTCAGACAAAGACGACCTGAGCCACCAGAGCCTTCTGGAGCGCGAGAAGCAAAACACCTACATCCTCTCCACCACCCTGAACCTGGCGAAGAAAACCGGTGGCTCGGGAGGACTCGTCATCGGCAAGAACATCAACACGCTGTTCAACGCCCTCACCGCCCCCTACAACGACTCCATCGACTTCAACACGCTGCCCATTCCCTTTGCCTGCGTAGCCACCAACATCGTCGACAACAGCGAGTATGTCTTCCATAGCGGAGTGCTCAGCTTGGCCATGCGCGCCAGCATGTCGATTCCTGGAGCCTTCTCGCCCGTGAGGATGGGTGACAAGCTGCTTGTTGACGGCGGACTGAGAAACAACTTTCCCGTTGACATTGCCCGCGAGATGGGAGCCGACTATGTAATAGGCGTCACCGTTCAAAGCAAGGAGAAAACAGCCGACGACATTAGCTCCACGGCCGCTGTGTTGACGCAAATCATCGATGTGAACTGTAAGAACAAATACGAGGACAACCTCGCCATCACCGACATTCCCATCCGTGTGAACACCACTGGCTATGGCTCGGCTTCGTTCAACCACGCAGCCATTGACACGCTCATCCGCCGTGGAGAGGAAGAAGCCATGAAGCACTGGGACGAGCTGGTGGAACTGAGAAACAAGCTGGGCAGCGTGCCCCACGAGCCCATGCCACGCATCGCCATCAAGCGGAAACCTCTTGTACAGCCGAAGTCCTACAAGATTGGCGCGCTGAACTTCATCAACTTGCCGAAGGGCGACGAATTGTTCATTCGCAACAAGTTCAACCTCAAAGAGGGCGACAGCATAGACACCTACAAGGCCGAACTCATCACCACTTCCATGCGGCTCGACCTTTTCTACAAAAGCGCCGACTACAGAATCGAAAGCAACGGAGTGACCTGCGAAGACGGGTCGACAGCTGCAAAAATCAACTTCCTCGTGAGCGAGAAGAAGTCCAATGAGGTGAGCTTGGGAATACGCTTCGACAACGAGGAAAAAGTCTCCCTGCAAGCCAATGCCGCCTTCCCTCTCCGCACAAAGATGCCGATGGAACTCGACTTCACCACCCGGCTAGGCAAGCGTTCGTTTGGAAAGCTGCTTTGGGCCTTCCACCCCACGAGCTTCATCCGCCCAACGGTGGCTTACACCTTCTTCTATAACGACATCGACATCTATGAATACGGCAAGAAGAGCTACAACATCACCTACAGCCAAAACCAGTTGCGTGTGGCTCCGCTGAACTTCACCATCCGCAATTTCGACTTCAGCATCGGAGGCGAGTGGAACTACTACCACTTCCGCACCCTGCTGACCGACGTGCTGCCCGAACATCGCAGGGAAATGCTCAAGGACAAGCACTTCATCTCATACGTGGGAAAGGTGGACTACAACAGCGAGAACGAATGGTATTTCCCCACACGCGGTGCAAGGTTCCACGCGCGGTTCGCCTATGTCACAGACAACTTCGTGAAGATGAAAGACGAAACAGGCATTCGCGACTATTTTGCCATGTGGCGCATGTCGTTCCCCATGGGCAAATACCTTTCCATCCAGCCCATGCTCTACGGCCGGATGCTCGTTGGCAAGAATCCCCCACTCATCATCAGCAACGTCATCGGAGGCGAATGGTTCGGGCACTACCTCGAGCAGCAAATGCCTTTTGCCGGCATCGGACACATCGAACAGGCTTGGGACAAGTTTGTAGCTGCCCAGATGCAAGTGCAAGTCAACCTGAGCGAGAACAACGTCATCCAACTGCGTGCGGCAGCTGGTCAGAACTCTGACGAACTGAAGACCCTGTTGGACTACAGAACCATGATTGGAGGGTCGCTCAGCTACCATTACAACACGATATTCGGTCCGTTGGGTGCAACTGTCGGCTATTGCAACATTCCCAAGAAAGTTTCTTTCTTCGTGAATCTCGGCTTCGTGTTCTGACGCCACTTCCCCGCTGTCGTTCATACGATGTATATCGGCGAAGTGGTGAATGCCTGGAAGAAATAGAATCAGCCCTCCATCCACTCTCTGCGCTCGCGCTCGCTCATTTTCTCGATAGCATAGCGGAGCGTGGTGCGGTGTATCTCGTGCAGATGCTCGCGAAGGAAACTGCGAAGCAAATCCATGCTCACCCGCTTCCCCATCTCGCGCAACATCCATCCCACAGCCTTGTGCATCAGGTCGTGAGGGTGATGAAGGTGCATCTCAGCATAGCGCAGACACCATGAAGGGTCGCCCTGCTGCGATGTTTTCCACGTGCAGACAATGCTCATGCGCTGAAGCCAAAGGTTGTCGCTATGAGCCAGCTGGTCGAGAACCTGCTCTTTATACTCGCGCCGAACGGCTGCCTCGCGGCCATCGCCACCCAAGAAAGTGGGCAGCAGCAGCCAGTGGCCCACAATCTTGTGCACAGACAAATCCACCAAGTCCCAATTGTTGGCTTGCCGACCGTTCCTCAGATAGGAAACCACAATCTCGTCGCGCCTCCTCGTTGCCTCTTCATCGTTCTCGAGCCGCTTCTTTGCCAACCGCTCAAACTGGTCGACCCAGATGAGAAATCCGCAGAGCCTCACCTCGTGCCAACGGCTTTTTAGCAAAGCCTCAACCTCGCCAATCGGCAAGTCCCTACCCTCGCCGGCTATCACACGCGTCTCAGGCACACGAATGCCCAAGAAGTCGTCGCCATAACCGTAGTCGCCAGGAGCCGTCTTGAAAAAACGCATCAGGTGGACACGCTCACGCTCGTTGCGCAGCGCCTCCATGCGGTTCATCACCTCAACAGCTGTCGTCATCGGTTTTTTCCTATTCTTTTTGATAAAAAAAAGCGAATACTTTTGGTCATTCGCCCACTATTTAGTAATTTTGGCTCCCGCGAACGGACGTCCGCCCGCACGAATCAACTTTAAACCCAACATCATCATGAAGAAAATCTGCTTTCTGGTCATCATGACCATCATGGCGCTGAACGCCAACGCACAGGCAACCCCGCAGGCAGCACCCAAGGCTCCGCAACTGGAATTTGCCCTTCAACTGAGAGTGACACTCGACCAAGCCTACTCTGTGGGCGAGACGCCGAAAGGCCGCAGGACGGTGATTCCCATCACGGGAGGCACATTCGAAGGCCCCAAGCTGAAAGGCACCATCATCAGCGGAGGAGCTGACTACCAGATGGCCAACGGCAACCGCACGGAGATAGAAGCCATTTACAGCATCAAGACCGACGATGGCGTGTATATTCACGTGCGCAACTGCGGTCTCATCTGCCCGGGAACGTCAGCCGACGGCCGTCCCTCGTTCTATTTCAGGTGTGCTCCCAAGTTTGAGGCGCCTGCCGACAGCAAATACGCTTGGATGAACAACGCCCTCTTCCTTTGTGCACCCGACTTCGGAGGCCAACAGGGCGGCATCACCCTTAACGTGTGGGAAGTGAAGTAATCCGCTTCCCCACTTCTTCACCTGCGCTCAAGCCTCCGTACTCTCCAACCCCGTAAACGGGTCGTTGTACTCGATGAGGTTCTCCAGCAACTGGATGTTCCAGCGCTCCACTTCGTTGGGCTCCTTGCTGGCCTTCAGCTTTTTGAGCATCAACCGCCACGAGGCTTTTTCGAAGTTATAGATCAGGAACTCCGCGTCGAGCACATCGGTACTGAGCCACTCCCAGCCCGGGTCGTCGGCGTATTCCAGCACGATGGTGTACTCGCGCCCGTAGCTCACCTCCAGGTCGCCCGTCTCTCCCATCACTCTGCACTCGTGCAGATTCACACCCTTGTCAGCTGGGGCGAAGGCCAAGTGGAAGCGGCTGAACGACGTGCGGATTTTGTCTGTGAGGTCGCCTTCCCCATCCTCTACGAAGAAGTAGGTCAGGTCGGGGCTATCAGGCAGAATGGGACCTTTCATCTCGTCGTCGGTAATCGTAATCTGCCCCGCGTCAGTGGGATTGAACTTGCTGGTGAGCATTCGGCGGTAGCCACGGTTGCGATAGGCAATCAGGTCGTCACACGACAGCAGCGTCAGCACAATCATGTCTCCACGATAAGCGGTGAGTGTGGTCACATCGCCCACCTTACGAGCCACGAAGCGCATTCCCTGCCCAATCATGTCGTGCGAAGGCGAGGTTTCCTGATAAACACCGCCACCCTCGGGCTTCAGTTGGAGTTCCAACGGCCCATCTTTGTCTGAAATCACGAAGCCGTCTCCTTTTTTCGTCACCTTCATCGCCGCCAAGTCCCAGTTCACAAACTGGCTGACGCCATCGATGGTCACCTCGCTGGCTGCATCGCCCGCCTCCCCTTCCTCAGCCGAAGCTGTCTGCACGGCAGGTGCACTTTCCTTGTCAGTTTTGTTGTTCACGTCGGCCTTTTTGTCGTTGCAAGCCGCGAGCACCAAGGAGAAGGCGCCCAAAGTGAGAATCGCTGATAGTTTCCTAATGGTCATATTGTTTTCATTTGGTTAATTGATGTTGCAAATATAACAAAAAAATCTCCAACTCAACTTTCTCTGCGCAGAAAAAATCACGCAACAGAGGGTGGAATCTTTCTCTTTTTCCAACACCAATCTGCCAACACTTCATTTATTATTATGATTTTTATTTACAAATTACAGAACACAAACAACCATTCCTCAATAATATTTCTTTACAATTCGACAACTCTTTTGCTCATTTTAATCAACTTTAGCAAGTTGAAGCCTAAAGGGTATAAAGGGAAGTGGAAAGGGAGTGAGAGGGACAATAGTCCACAAAAGAAGCATGATGAGCAAAACAATGCCTACACGAAGTCAACGTTCTCAGGAAAAGAGTCAACCAAAATCTGGAAAGAAATGCATCGATTGAATATTCCATAACGAAACCATTCAACTGTTCAACTGTTCGCTGTTCGCCCGTTTGTTCGGTAAAAACTGACAAAAGTGACATTTTGTCTTGTACTGAAATAGGTTGACTCCCATGCAGCCTTAAATGTTAAATTATTAAATTCATTTAAGCAAAATGGGAAACAAGAAATTCAGTCGCGG
>CACXPX010000041.1 GCA_902769705.1 uncultured Prevotellaceae bacterium | reverse complement strand
ACTAACAAATTTGCAAATAATCTGCAAATTTGTAAGAATAAGTAAACGAAGTGACAAAAATGGCTAGAATTATTGAGGAAATCGGGTGCAGAATGTGCAATTCATGCTCATAATGTTTCCCAAATGTTTCCCAAATTTGCCGTAATGTACTGATAATCAGTGCTCGTTAGCCGCCGCCCAGGCAGCCGTTGAGGAATAAGTAAACGGAAGTTGATAAGAGACTAAAATCTATATAATAAAAGAGGTGGAATTCTCCCGCGTGGATGAGTTCCACCTTTTTTGTTTGAATCTTTATTTCAGCGTTCTTGGGCCTTATATCGAAAACGTTTGCGGTTTATTCACTTCATTTTTTCACGATTTAGTTGGTTTGTTGAAAATATAATCGTAATTTTGCATTGGCTAACAACATCTTGCAAATCGGGATGTTTGCAACGAAACCAAACATGAGCAACAAGATAAGACATGCTGGTGTGATTGAGGAAGTGGGAGCCGACCGCATAAAGGTTCGGATTCTGCAGACTTCAGCGTGCGCGGCATGTAAGGTTGCTGGGCATTGTAATGCTTCGGAAAGCAAGGAGAAGTTGATAGACGTCTATGGACAGGAAGACTCTGATTATCAGGTGGGCGAGCATGTTGTGGTTGTGGCGTCGCCTGAGGTCGGTATGCGGGCTGTTGCTTGGGGCTTCGGCATTCCTTTCGTTTTGCTTGTGCTGACCGTTTTCCTTATGGTTAGGCTGACAGGGAATGAAGGAATTGCTGCATTGTCCAGCTTGGGCGCATTGTTGCCTTACTATTTGGTTTTGTATCTGCTGCGCGACAAGTTGCGTGAGCGACTTTCGTTTGGCATAGAGCGAGAATAAGTTTCAATTAATACAATAATTATGAATTTCATGTTGATTGCGGTATTGGTGCTTGGAACGATAGCTTTGATTGCTTCGGTAATCTTGTTTGTCGTTTCCAAGAAATTTGCCGTAGAGGAAGACCCCCGTTTGGGCTTGGTGTCCGAGGTCTTGCCTGGAGCCAATTGTGGCGGTTGTGGCTTCCCTGGGTGTTCGGGAATGGCCGATGCGTTGGTTAAGGCTGCCGACGCTGGTTCGCTTGAGGGGCTGAATTGTCCAGTTGGTGGACAGAAAGTCATGAGCCAGGTGTCCGATTTGCTGGGAATGGCTATAGCGAATGCCGAACCGATGGTTGCTGTTGTCAGATGCAACGGAACATGTGAGCATCGCCCCCGAACCGTTCATTATGACGGTTTGCAAACTTGTGCTGCGATGAATTCGTGTAGCATGGGTGAAACCGCTTGTGGCTTTGGTTGCCTTGGTTGTGGTGACTGTGTTTCGGCTTGCCAGTTCGATGCCATTCGCTTGAATCCGGAAACTGGTTTGCCAGAGGTGGATGAAGACAAGTGTACTTCATGCGGTGCTTGTGTGAAAGCATGCCCGCGTCACATCATAGAATTGCGCAAGAAAGGTCCTAAAGGCCGCAGGGTATACGTGAGTTGTGTAAATAAAGAGAAGGGAGCTGTTGCGAAGAAAGCTTGTGCTGCGGCTTGCATCGGATGTGGAAAATGCGAGAAGGAGTGCAAGTTCGAAGCCATCACTATTGAAAACAATCTTTCGTATATCGATTGGCGCAAGTGCAAGATGTGCAAGAAGTGCGTGGCTGTATGCCCGACAGGTGCCATCACAGCTGTTAATTTCCCCGTTTCGAAAGCAAAAACTGAGAGTGCTGTTCTTGCAGACACCAAAAAAGATGCTCCAAAGATTCCCCAAGCTGAACCGATAAAGGTGGAAGCTAAAAAGGAAACACCCATAACAGAAGAACAAAGAAAGGAGGAACAGGCATGATTTTACGAACATTCAAGATAGGTGGCGTTCATCCTGAAGAGAACAAACTGACTTCAGAAGTGGCCACACAAGTGGCGGCATTGCCCCAGCAAGCCATATTCCCATTGTCACAGCACATTGGTGCTCCCGCAAAGCCCGTTGTGGCAAAAGGTGACAAAGTGAAAGTGGGCACGTTGATAGCCGAAGCAGGCGGATTTGTTTCAGCTCCCATTTATTCTTCGGTGTCGGGAACTGTATTGAAAATTGACAAAGCTATTGATGCAACGGGATATCTCCAGCCAGCCATTATTATCAATGTGGAAGGTGATGAGTGGGAAGAAAGTATAGACCGTTCAGAGAGACTTGAAACGTTGGCAGCCCATCCCGAACTCACTCCCGAGGAAATTGTGGAGCGTGTGAAACGTGCAGGTGTAACGGGTATGGGCGGTGCAGGTTTCCCCACTCATATCAAACTCTGTCCACCGCCAACAGCCAAAGCTGAATGTGTGATTATCAACGGTGTGGAGTGCGAACCTTACATCACGGCCGACTATCGCCTGATGATGGAGCATGCCGATGAGATATTGGTAGGCTTGGAATTGCTGATGAAAGCCGCTAAGGTGGAAAAAGGATATATTGGCATTGAGGAGAACAAGCCCGAAGCCATCAGATTGTTGGAAGAGAAGACAGCCAACGATTCCCGGATAGAGATTGTGCCCCTGAAGACGAAATATCCACAAGGAGGTGAAAAACAGTTGGTTGATGCCGTTATAGAGCGTCAGGTTCCAGCTCCTCCAGCCATCCCTGTCAACGTTGGAGCAATAGTTCAAAACGTTGGTACTGCCTATGCTGTGTATCAAGCAGTTATGAAGCGCAAACCTCTCTTCGAACGCTACACAACGGTAACCGGTAAACGTTTGGCTCATCCAGGAAACTTCCTTGTGCGAATGGGTACTCCAATGAAAAACTTGATTGATGCATGTGGTGGTATGCCTGAGGGAGATAACAAGTTGCTGGCGGGTGGTCCGATGATGGGCAAGGCCTTGATGTCGGCAGATGTTCCCGTTTGCAAAGGAACCAACTCCATCACTATTCTTTCGGGTGATGATGCTTGTCGAAAACCTGTTCAGCCTTGCATTCGTTGTGCCAAGTGTGTGGATGCTTGTCCGATGGGGCTTGAGCCTTATCTGTTGGCCACGTTAAGTGCCAAGCAGATGTACGACCGTGCAGAGCAAGAAGACATTGTTTCGTGCATCGCATGTGGCTCTTGCCAGTTCACTTGCCCGGCTCACCGTCCTATCCTTGACCACATTGTTCAGGGCAAGGCTGCTGTGATGGGAATCATTCGGGCACGAAATGCCAAGAAATGAGAGTGATGAAGAAGATTTAATGAATTGAATATAGAAACAAAAAGACAAATAATGGGAAAGTTAATCGTTTCTCTTTCACCACACGCCCACGGAACCGACAGCGTAGAGAAAAACATGTATGGCGTCATCATCGCCCTCATGCCTGCGCTTCTGGTGTCGTTTGCCTATTTCGGATTGGGCTCAGTTGTGGTTTGTTTGTGCAGTGTGGCCGCTTGCATGTTCTTTGAGTGGGCCATTGCCAAGTATATGTTGAAGACTGCCCCCTCACTCACCGATGGTTCAGCCATTCTGACGGGACTTTTGCTGGGTATGAACCTTCCCAGCAACTTCCCCATCTGGATGATTATTCTCGGTGCATTGTTTGCTATTGGCGTGGGTAAGATGACCTTTGGCGGACTGGGCCAGAACCCGTTTAATCCTGCTCTGGTGGGTCGTTGTTTCCTGCTGGTGAGTTTCCCTGCCGCGATGACTTCTTGGCCTCAGACGGGACAATTGGGGGCTTATACCGACGCAACAACAGGTGCTACGCCCTTGAGCCTGATGAAGACCGCCATCAAGACGGGTGATGCTTCTGTGCTCGACCAACTTCCCAGTTCGCTCGACATGCTTTTGGGTAATGTTGGCAACGGCTTTGGAGCTGGAACCATTGGCGAAGTGTGTGCATTGGCGCTCGTAATAGGGCTCTGCTATATGCTTTGGAAGAAAATCATCACGTGGCACATTCCCGTGAGCATCCTTGCAACGGTGTTTGTGCTGAGCGGATTGCTGCATTTGGCAAGTCCCATATATGCCAATCCCCTGCAAACGATATTGAGTGGTGGACTGATGCTGGGTGCCATCTTCATGGCTACCGACTATGTTACCTCACCCATGACTCATCGTGGACAAATCATTTACGGTGTGGCCATCGGCTTGCTCACAGTTATCATCCGAAATTGGGGAAGCTATCCTGAGGGCATGTCGTTTGCCATTCTCATCATGAATGCGTTCACTCCGCTCATCAACACTTATGTCAAACCAAAGCGTTTCGGTGAAGAGCCGGTCGTGAACAAATAAAGCAAGGAGGAACAGAGAGACATGAAAAAGATTGAATCGTCCTTATTGAACATGGTGATGGTGCTCGTGGTGGTCTCGCTCGTCATGGGTGGAGTGCTGGCATGGGTGAACCACATCACCGAAGGCCCCATTGCCGACCAAGCCGAAAAAGCTTTGGCTGCTGGCATCAAGACGGTGATGGGAGGTGAGAAACTAACAGTTGTGGCCAACGACACCATTCATAAAACCATAGATGGAAAGGAAGTAACCTTCGTTGTACACAAGACACAAAACAGCCGTAAGCAGGATTTGGGTGTGGCTGTGGAGTCAACGACGATGGGATTTGGCGGCGAACTGAAAGTGCTGGTCGGATTCGATACAGATGGAAACATTACGGGTTATACCATCCTTCAACATGCTGAGACGCCAGGACTTGGCGCAAAAGCCGACAAGTGGTTCCAAGAAGGTCAGAAAGGCGACATCATCGGAAAGAGCCCTGCCCAGAAACCCCTCGTGGTGAAGAAGGATGGGGGAGAGGTTGATGCCATTACCGCCTCAACCATCACCACTCGCGCGTTCTTGAAGGCCGTCAATCAGGCCTACGACGCATATGCCAATAAAGAAACCGATGCCCAAACAGGCGCAACCAAACAAGTGAACAAGGAGGGATAAGCAGATATGAACTACATCAAAGTTTTAAGTAACGGTATCATCAAGGAGAACCCCACGTTCGTGCTTCTCCTTGGCATGTGTCCCACGCTGGCCACCACCACAAGTGCAGGCAACGGACTCTCGATGGGTGTGGCAACAATGGCTGTACTCATCTGCACCAATATCGTCATCTCGTGCATCAAGAGCATCACGCCCGACAAGGTTCGCATTCCCGTCTTCGTTGTGGTTATTGCCTCCTTCGTCACGGTGCTTCAAATGGTTATCAAGGCCTATCTGCCCGAGGTGGACAAGAATCTGGGCATCTTCATCCCACTCATCGTGGTGAACTGTATTATCCTCGGCCGAGCAGAAGCCTTTGCTTGCAAGAACACACCGCTGGCCAGCCTCTTCGACGGATTAGGTATAGGATTAGGTTTCACAATGGCGCTCACCCTGCTGGGAATGGTGCGCGAGTTGCTGGGCGCTGGTTCTCTTTTCGGCGAGACCTTGCTTCCTGAAACCACTAACATCCTACTGTTTGTGTTGCCTCCGGGTGCATTCATCTCCTTGGGCTTCCTCACGGCTCTCATCGGTCGGCTGAATGGTCGTAGAAAAGCATAGAATCTTATAAAAAAGAATAGATATGGAATACCTTTTGATTTTCATTTCAGCGATATTTGTCAACAATATCATCCTGTCGCAATTCCTCGGCATCTGCCCCTTCCTTGGTGTCTCCAAGAAGGTGGACACTTCGCTGGGCATGGGAGCAGCTGTGGCATTTGTCATGACGTTGGCCACCATCGTCACGTGGCTCATCCAGACGTATGTGCTCAATCCCTATGGCTTGCAATACCTACAGACGCTTGCTTTCATTCTTGTCATCGCATCGCTGGTGCAGATGGTTGAGATTATCCTCAAGAAAGTGTCGCCAGCGCTCTATCAGGCTTTGGGAATATTCCTGCCCCTTATCACCACCAACTGCGCTGTGCTGGGTGTGGCTATCTTGGTGATTCAGAAAGATTTCAACCTGCTCCAGAGCGTTGTATACGCCCTCTCCACAGCCATCGGATTTGCTCTTGCACTCGTTGTCTTTGCCGGATTGCGCGAGCAGATGGAACTGGCCAACATCCCCAAAGGCATGCGTGGAGTGGCCATCGTGCTGGTCACAGCAGGCCTTCTGTCTTTGGCATTCATGGGATTCAGCGGTGTTGATGGTGGTTTGAGAACCCTCTTCGGGCTCGATTAAAGAAATATTTTGGATATTATATCATTGTCCCAGAAACTACATCCTTGCGGAATATGACTGAGAACGAGATTACCAGCACCCAGAACCCACGCGTGAAGCATCTCACGGCATTGCAACAGAAGTCGGCTTTGCGCAGAAGCGAGGGCCTCTTTGTGGTTGAAGGACGGCGCGAGTTGGAGCATTGCCTGGAGGCTGGCTTTCGGTTGGAAGAGGTCTACGTCTGCCCCGACCTGATGGACGCAGACCGCAAGGTGATTGACGAGGCTTTGGCAAGGGTGGGAGATAGCAATGTTTTCAGGGTGTCGCCTGCTGTTTACAACAAGTTGGCCTATCGAGGCACAACAGAAGGTGTGGTGGCAACGGTGCATAGCCGTCAGTTGTCGTTAGAGCAGTTACCCTTGGGCGAGAATCCTTTGTTGATAGTGCTTGAGAGTGTTGAGAAACCTGGCAATCTGGGAGCTGTGTTACGCTCAGCCGATGCTGCCAAAGCCGATGCCGTGATTGTTTGCGACCCATTGACCGACCTCTTCAACCCCAATCTCATCCGCTCGTCTATAGGTGCGGTCTTTACCGTTCCTACTGTCGCCTGTACCTCCGAGGAATGCATTGCCTTCTTCAAACAACGTGGCATTCAAATCCTCACGGCCCAGCTGCAGGACTCCCATCTCTACTATGAAACACTGATGACAGGCCCCACGGCCATTGTAATGGGCACCGAAAGCACAGGGCTCACTCGGCAATGGCGTGAGGCTGCCACAGCCCATATCCGTATCCCCATGCTGGGGCGTCTTGATTCGCTCAATGTATCTGTTTCAGCCGCCATATTGCTTTTTGAGGCGGTCAGGCAGAGGCAACAATAGTTTTCGTCATTGCTATCCTTTAACCTTGTCATTGCTATGCTTTGACATCCTCATTGCTATGCTTTGACATCCTCATTGCTATGCTTTGACCGCGTCATTCCATAGCTTTGACCGCCTCATATGTGGCATCTGAGCGCCTTACATGTGGCTTTAGAGTTCCACATGTGATTTTGCGAACGTAAAAGATGTTTTTGCGACCATAAATTTTCGCCCTCTCATCCCTCTCATATGGGATATCTCCACAGAATGGGGGGACAGGGGACAAAGGGACAACATTTTCGGAGCGTTCACCCCTGCCCACTTCTATGTTAGTTTTGTCTAACTATTTGAAAATGAGTAAATTAGTTATACTCTGACTATATACAACTCATTATATTAAATATCAAAATATATAGAATAATGTCACAAAAATGATAGAAACCATGTAAAAATATTGACATTATATTATATATAACATATATCTATTACTATAATTAAGAGTATATATACCATCTGATGTAGTGAGGAGAGAGGGCGACTGCGATGGTTTCGGAGATGTGATGAGGGGTGAGTGTCCCAAAAGTATGTCCCCTTGTCCCTGTCCCCTCTCACTCAACTTGGAAAATGAATTGTTCATCCGGAATGCTCAGAATTATAGTTTGCGTTGAATGCTCTATTTATTCCAAAAACAAAGAGCACCCGAACTGATTCGGATGCTCTTGTTTGTTGGTTGATAAGCTTCGAGAGGCTTAGATAATCTCGCTCCAGTCTTCCTTCGACTTGCGAACGTAGCTCTGGTAGCGGAGCTTAGCCATACGCTCAGCCTCAGAGAAGAGCTCATCGGCCTCATTGGGATAAGCCTTCTGGACAGACAGGTAACGAACCTCACCCAGCAAGAAGTCGCGGAACTTCTCCCATTGCGGCTCCTTGGAGTCGAGTGTGAATGGGTTCTTGCCCTCTTCTGCGAGCTGTGGGTTGTAGCGCCACAAGTGCCAGTAACCACACTCAACAGCACGACCTTCCTCAGCCTGCGAGCGTCCCATGCCACCCTTGATCTTCAGACCGTGGTTGATACAGGGAGCGTAGGCAATGACGAGTGATGGTCCAGGATAAGCCTCAGCCTCGCGGATAGCCTTCAGGCACTGAGCGTTGTCGGCACCCATAGCCACCTGAGCCACATACACATAACCGTAGGAAGTGGCAATCATGCCGAGGTCCTTCTTACGGATGCGCTTACCCTGAGCAGCGAACTGTGCGATAGCACCCAGAGGAGTGGCCTTCGACGACTGTCCACCCGTGTTGGAGTAAACCTCGGTGTCGAGCACCAGCAGGTTGACATCCTCACCAGAAGCAATCACGTGGTCAAGACCGCCATAACCGATGTCATAAGAAGCACCGTCACCACCGATAATCCATTGTGAACGCTTCACGAGATAGTGGTCGAGGGTCTTCAGTTCCTTGCAGAACTCGCAACCAGCCTCAGCACCAGCAGCGATGAGCGGCTTCAACTCGGCAGCAATACGCTTGGTCTCGTCGGCATCATCCTTCTTCTCAATCCACTCGGCAGCCAGAGCCTTGAACTCCTCAGGAGCATTCTCTGAAGCCTGCTTGAGCAGCATCACAACGCGCTCCTTCATCTTCTTGTTTCCGAGCACCATACCCATACCGAACTCGCAGAAGTCCTCGAACAGTGAGTTGTCGAATGCAGGACCCTGACCCTTGGCGTTGGTGGTGTAGGGAGAAGAGGGGATAGAAGCAGAGTAGATGGAAGAACAACCTGTGGCATTGGCAATCATCTCGCGGTCACCGAACAGCTGGCTGATGAGCTTCACATAAGGAGTCTCACCGCAACCAGAGCAAGCGCCTGAGAACTCGAACAGAGGCTGTGCGAACTGAGAGTTCTTCACGTTGCCCTTGATGTCAACGAGGTCTTGCTTAGAGGTCACATCCTTCACGAGCTTTTCCCAATTCTTGGCTTCTTGCTTCATATCCTCAGCATCGGGATTGAAGGGAACCATCTTGAGGGCCTTGCCCAGTTTTGGATTGCCCGGACATACGTCGGCGCAGTTGCCACATCCCAGACAGTCGAGCACAGAGGTCTCGATGCGGAAGTGCATGCCTGCCATAGCCTTCGGAGCCTTCATGGTGATGGTCTCGAAGTTGAAACCTGCCAGCTCTTCATCAGTCAGAACGAACGGACGGATGGCAGCGTGAGGACAAACAAATGCACACTTATTACACTGGATACAGTTCTCGGGGTTCCAGACAGGAACAAAAGCTTCCACACCACGCTTCTCATAAGCGGCTGTGCCATTTGCCCAAGAGCCGTCAACTGTGTCGAACTTCACGAAGTCAGAAACCTTCAGCAGGTCACCAGCCTGAGCGTTGATAGGACGAACAAGTTCTTTCACGAATGCGGGAGCATCGTCGGCCTTCTCAGCATCATCTGCGAGGTTAGCCCATGCTGGGTCAACGGGGAACTGCTTGTATTCGTCACCACGATCGACAGCTGCATAGTTCATGTTCACAACGTCTTCACCCTTCTTTCCATAGGACTTCACGATGAACTTCTTCATTTGCTCAACAGCCAGTTCTACGGGAATCACACCTGTGATGCGGAAGAATGCCGACTGGAGGATGGTGTTCGTGCGGTTGCCGAGACCAATCTCCTGAGCAATCTTGGTGGCGTTGATGGTGTAGACGGTGATGTTGTTCTGAGCGAAGTAGCGCTTCACCTTGTTAGGCATGAAGTTGGCCAGTTCCTCGCCTTCGAAGATGGTGTTCAGCAGGAACGTTCCGTTCTTTTGCAATCCACGAGTCACATCATACATGTGAAGGTAAGCCTGAACGTGGCAAGCCACAAAGTTAGGTGTGGTCACCAGATAGGTGGAACGGATGGGAGTGTCGCCGAAACGCAGGTGAGAGCAGGTGAAACCTCCCGACTTCTTGGAGTCGTAAGAGAAGTAAGCCTGGCAGTATTTGTCGGTAGAGTCACCGATAATCTTCACAGAGTTCTTGTTAGCACCAACGGTACCGTCAGCACCCAGACCATAGAACTTAGCCTGGAACATGCCTGCACCGCCCATAGCGATTTCCTCTTCCTCGGGAAGTGAGGTGAAGGTGACATCGTCCACGATACCCACGGTGAAGTGGTTCTTCGGCTCGTTGAGGGCAAGGTTCTTGAACACGGCGATAATCTTGGCAGGTGTGGTGTCGGAAGAACCGAGACCATAGCGACCACCAACAATCAGCGGCTTGTCTTCCACATCGTAGAAGGCGCTCTTCACGTCGAGATACAGGGGCTCACCCTCTGCACCAGGCTCCTTTGTGCGGTCGAGCACAGCAATGCGCTTGGCAGTCTTGGGAACTGCTGCCAACAGGTGCTTCATCGAGAACGGACGATAGAGGTGTACGGCAACCATACCAACCTTCTCGCCTTGAGCGGTCAGATAGTCGATGGCTTCGCGGGCAGCTTCTGTAGCCGAACCCATGAGGATAATCACGCGGTCAGCATCCTTGGCTCCGTAGTAATCAAAGAGGTGGTATTCGCGACCTGTAATCTCGCTGATTTTCTTCATGTAGAACTCCACAACCTCGGGCACCTTGTCGTATTCAGCGTTGCAAGCCTCACGATGGGTGAAGAAGGTCTCGGGATTCTCTGCTGTACCGCGAGTCATTGGGCGCTCGGGAGAGAGTGCACGATTGCGGAAACGCTCTACGTCTGCAGGGTCAACGAGCTTGGCAATTTCTTCCTGGTCCATCACCTCAATCTTGTGGTACTCGTGAGAGGTGCGGAATCCGTCGAAGAAGTTCACGAATGGAATCTCGGTCTTCAAAGAAGCCAGATGGGGAACTGCAGTCAGGTCCATCACTTCCTGAACTGAACCCGAGCAGAACATGGCAAAGCCAGTCTGACGGCAAGCCATCACGTCCTGATGGTCACCAAAGATACAGAGGGAGTGTGAAGCAAGTGTGCGGGCGGAAACATCGAACACGCAAGGCAGCATCTCACCGGCAATCTTGTACATGTTGGGAATCATGAGCAGCAAGCCCTGAGAAGCGGTGAACGTGGTGGTAAGGGCACCAGCCTGCAACGAGCCGTGAAGGGCACCAGCTGCACCACCTTCGGATTGCATTTCCTGAACGCTTACTGTCTGACCCCAAAGGTTCTTACGACCACGGGCAGCCCATTCGTCAACGTGCTCCGCCATAGGCGAAGACGGAGTGATGGGATAGATAGCGGCAACTTCTGAGAACATATAGCTCACATGAGCGGCAGCCTCGTTTCCATCACAAGTGATAAACTTTTTTTCTTTAGCCATTTTTGTAGAAATTAATGCTTGTTTTTGTATAATGTGATTTTTCTTTCTATGTATGTAGTTTTTAAATTATCTGCAAATTTACTGCTTTTCGTTGAAACCACCAAATGTTTTCCAATTTGCTTTCAGTTTTCCTTCGTTAATTTCCTTTGTCAACTCAATTGTAAATTGAATATTGCCAATTAGTACAGGAATCCAAAGAGCCAGAGCGGAATCATGTTGTCTTTACCCACCTCGGTGTTGTAGCGGGCGTAGATGGTATCTGGGTTCATGCGCATCTTGTGCTCACTCTTGGCATCGCAGATGCGATATTTGCGGGTTCCGTCTACTGTGTAGAAGAGGTCTTTTCCTGCCTGGTTCACGATGTGGTCTTTCCAGAGCGAGTTCACGAAAAACGTCTCCATAGCATCTTGGCGCTCGGCCTTGATCGGGTAGATGGCATACATCAGGTTGGAGTTGTGCATCATCACCTTAGACGGCTTTTTGGGGAAATCCTCTCCAACGGGATAGATGATGTTGATGAGCCGGGCATCGGCAAGATATTTGATGTAGTTCATCACGGTGGCTCGACTCGTCTCTATATCTTGTGCCAACTGGCTGATATTGGGGGCTTTAGGACCGTCAACGGCCAGCAGATAGAAAAGCTTCTTGATTTTCGTGAGGTATTTCAGTTCAATCTGCTTAATGAGCAGAATGTCCACCTCGGTCATCATGTTCATTGTCTTGAGCAGGTTCTCCGAGAAGTTGCGTTGCTCAAGGAAGAAGGGATAGAAACCATGATGGATATAGTCTTGGAAGTGTTGCAGGGGACTCACCTTGGGGAGAATCTCCTTGATGATGTGCTCGTGGTTGGCAAGTATTTCATCGAGCGTGAAGGGGTGGAAGTTTGTTCCTGCCCTCAGGTTCAGGAACTCTCGGAAAGAGAATCCGCGAAGGTTGTAGCTCTTCACGATTCCGTTCAACTCTGGGTTCTCTTCTTTTAGACGCATCACGCTTGAGCCTGTGAACACAATCTTCAGTTCGGGGTAAAGGTCGTAGCATCTTCTGAGTTCCTTGCTCCAGTCGGGCTGCTTGAACACTTGGTCAATGAGCAGCACTCGGCCTCCCTGTTTGACAAAGTCGCCAGCAAAGTCAGCTATACCGCGTCCCTGAAAATAGAAATTGTTCATGTTCACATAGAGGCATTGTCGGTCTTGAACGTCGAAGTTCTCTTTTGCATATTGCAATAGAAACGTTGTCTTTCCCACGCCACGTGTGCCCTTGATGCCTATCATGCGGTCGTTCCAATCGATTTCGTCCATGAGTCCTCGGCGAACAGGGGCATGAACATGCTCTACCAGATATGAATGAGTACGAAAAAAAGCTTCCATGTTGTGATTGGTCTATATCAAATGCAAAGGTAGTAAGAAAATCCCAAATTGCAAAGTGTAGATTGCAAAATCTTTTAAAATCTTGTCATTTTTGTTGATTTTGATTATCTTTGCAGCCGAAATAAACGCGGAACAGATGAAATTGCATATCTTCAACCCTGAACACGACATCGCTTTGGCCACCAACGTGAAGCGGTTTACGGCTCCTCATGCAGCTCGCCAACTGAGGTCTGAGATGGGCTTTCTGCCTGCTTTGTGGGCGTCTGATGGCGACATGGTGATGGTGGATGACATCAAGGCTGCAGAGCATCGTTTGAATCGCCTGAAGCGTTATGCTGCAAACGTGTCTTTGGTGTCTCTGAACAACGCCCCTTCTCTTCAACTCCTGCAGCATCATCTTGACGAGATTGAAAGCGTAGAACCGTGGGGGTGGGATAGCGGGGTTGCAGAGATATTGCAGAAGGTTGGTTTGCCTCAAAAGCTGATTCCCCATACTAAGCACTTGGAAGACATCCGCCAGCTGAGCAATCGATGTTGGGCGGCCAGTAATTTGCTGCCTGAAGTGAGGCGGGCAGATGACCTAATGATGGGAGAATCTTGGTATATTAAAGACTTTAATGAACTTTCATTAAAAGTCTCTGGTAGTGGATGTTATGTGATGAAAGCACCTTGGAGTAGCAGTGGCAGGGGAATACGCTATCTCACACATCCCGACCATTGGCTCCGCAACCAGACATGGGCACGAAATATCATCGAACGGCAAGGGGGAATCATGCTCGAACCATATTATAATAAGGTGAAGGATTTTGGGATGGAGTTTCTGGCTCATGCTGATGGTTCCGTCACTTATGAAGGCCTCTCGCTATTCCAAACCATCAACGGTGCCTATAGTGGCAGCATCATTGATACAGAAGCCGAGAAGCAGATGATATTGGAGCGTTATGTGCCTACCCAATTGCTTCAAACTACCCGCAACACCATTTGCGAAGTGTTGAGCCGCAACCTCAAGAATCGTTATCAGGGACCGCTTGGCGTTGACATGATGATTGTAACGGATGCTGATAACCAATTGCGCTTGCACCCCTGTGTGGAGTTGAATCTGAGGCGTACGATGGGGCATGTGGCCCTCTCTTTCGATGTTGGTGAAACCATCCCACGTCGGCTGATGCGCATCTTTTATACCGACAAGTATCACTTCAGGGTCAGCATGGTTAAAAAAACTTAACAACCTGCCATCATTTCTTTCAGGTTTTTTCTGCTCTCAATTAAATTTATTAATTTTGCAGCCAGTTTGAAAATCAACGTTTTCAATCCTTAAAACCGGTTGGTTCCGTAGCTCAACTGGATAGAGCAACGGCCTTCTAAGCCGTAGGTTTTGGGTTCGAGTCCCAACGGAATCACATAAAAAGACGCCAAGGGTGTCTTTTTTTATTTGCATAAATTTCATTAAAGACACCTGCGGGGTTTTGGATTACGGAATATTCATCGTATCTTTGCAATCAAAACAAATAACTAAGAAACTATGACATTCAAAAGCATTCTTCTTATGGCCGGTTGTGCTGCCTTTGCAGCTACGGTCCAAGCACAAGTGAGTATTGACATTGATGGCCAACAACGTGGGCCGAAAGTGAGCCCCATGCTCTATGGCATCTTTTATGAAGACATCAACCATGCTGCTGATGGAGGCCTCTATGCAGAATTGATACGCAACCGTTCATTTGAGGATGGACCACGCTTTGGTGCACCTGCTGACATGCAAGGATGGTCAACATATGCTGCATCACCATCACAACTCACTGTAAAGTTGATACAATCCTCGAAAAAAACTCCGCTTCTTAATAAAGTGCAACACAATGCCTTGGAGCTGACTATCAAGGCTTCATCCTCAATGCCTGTCTGCTTGGTGAACGAAGGCTATTGGGGCATCAATGCCGTGCAAGGCCGCAGCTACCGTCTATCCTTTTGGGCAAAGACATTGAAATATCAAGGTTCTGTGAAGGCCACTCTTTGTTCCAAAGACGGTTCACAACTCTATGCGGAGACTATAGTCAAAGGATTCCCGGCCATTAAAGCCAAGGGCTGGACGAAGTATGAGGCAACGCTTACAGCCAATGACAATGACCCGCAGGCACAGTTTGCCTTTGTCTTTGATGGTGTAGGGCAGATTCAACTCGACATGGTAAGCCTTTTCCCACCCACATTTAAGAACCGTGAGAATGGCATGCGCCCAGACTTGGCCAACATGTTGTGGCAGATGCACCCGAAGTTCATGCGTTTCCCAGGTGGATGTTTTGTGGAAGGGCAGGAGAGTCCTGATAATGCTTTCCGTTGGGAGCGTACCATTGGACCAATAGAAGAGCGTGAGGGCCATTGGAATGTGAACTGGGGCTACCGAACTACTGATGGACTGGGCTATCATGATTATTTGCAACTGGCAGAGGATTTGGGTGCCAAACCTCTCTTTGTGGTAAACGTGGGACTGTGGCATGGTGGTATGACACCTTACGACAGCATCCAACCTTGGATTGATGAATGCATGAATGCCATAGAGTATGCCAACGGGCCAGTCACCTCGAAATATGGTGCTATGCGTGCCAAGAACGGACATCCTGAACCGTTTGGATTGGAATATCTGGAGGTAGGCAATGAGAACAACCAGCCAGATCCTCGACAGCAGAGTGACCACTACTATGAGCGCTATGAGCAGTTCTACAAAGCCATTCGGGCTAAATATCCTGAGATGAAAATCATCGGAAACGTGGTGGCATGGGGCGACGACAATCCCAAGTGGAACAGCAAACTGCCTGTGGACTTGCTTGACGAGCACTACTATCGCTCTCCAGACTGGTTTGCTGCAGCTTTCCACAAATATGACAGCTATGACCGAAATGGTCCTAAGATCTATGTGGGCGAATATGCTGTGACTAATGGATTCGGCAACTTGGGAAACATGAATGCAGCATTGGGTGAGGCCGTCTATATGATGGGCATGGAGAACAATTCTGATGTGGTGGAACTGGCTTCGTATGCTCCCATCTTTGTGAACGAGAATGATGCTCGCTGGCGGCCTGACATGATACGCTTCAGCAGCAGTCGGGTGATGGGTACTCCCAGCTACTATGTGCAGCAGCTCATGCCCCAGCATCTGGGCACACAAGTGGTGAAGGTGGTGCAGAACGACCCATATAAGGGAATGAATGCCAAGCCGCTAACACCCAAACAAAGCCGTGTGGGATTCGGAACATGGAACACACGTGCCACATTCGAGACTGATAAGGATGTGGATTACGTTTATGGAGATTGGCAGAAAGAAGGCAACAACGTGAGGCAGACGGGTAGTAAGGAAGCCACTCTATGCATAGAGAAGAACATCATTAATGGAGACCACTATACTTATAAGTTCAGGGCACGCAAAGATGAAGGAGCAGAGGGATTCCTCATTATCTTCAATTATGTGGATGACAAGAACTATTGCTGGCTGAACTTCGGTGGATGGGGCAACTCCCAACACGCTATTGAGCAAATCAGTAATGGTGGAAAGTTGTTAGCTGACAGTAAGCGTGGTAGAGTGGAGTCTGGGCGCTGGTACGACATCACCTTGCAGGTGGCAGGTGATAGTGTGAAGGCATGGCTTGACGACAAATTGGTTTTTGATACGGTGCTGAAGCATGATGACACGAAGGGAGTCTTCTCTTCTGCCACTATCGACGACGCCACTGGAGAACTCATCGTAAAGGTAGTAAACACTAGCGATGTAGCTACCACTGCCATACTTAACATGAAGAATTTCATGCCAAAGAGTGCTCGTTTAGTACGCTTGGCAGCCAATGACGGTATGGAAGAGAACACTCTCAATACACCAACCAATATTCATCCTATTGAGCAATTGCTCTCACCTGAGAAAGGCAGTGTGCTGCTTGATGTACCTCCTTACTCGCTGAACATCGTCAGAATAAAAGAGACCAACGCAGATTGACATCAGCCTACATTTAGGATTAGCCGTCAGATGCTATTGACAAATATAGATTTTGATGGCTCCAACAGCATCAGTACTGTGACATGCAGTACTGATGTTGATGTTATATATGAAATTGCGAAATGTAACAAAAGTTATGTTATTTGTACTGATTTCGTGTTTTTCATCGTTTTTCTACATTATTTTATTTGTCTATTTCAATCTTTTGTGGTAATTTTGCGCCGTTTTTGTGCCAAGTGTGTGCGCAAACGGAATAAAAAAATTGAATGAATGTTTCAACTTATATTTAACAACTTTTTTATTAGAAATGAAAAAAATTTTACTTCTATTCGTTATGCTTTGTGTGGGAATAATGCTGCCGCAGGGAATGTGGGCAGATTACCATTACTCCACAAATGACGGAACCCCCTCAACCCTTACTATTGACGTTGTTGGTAGTACAGTTACCATTACGAGTAAACAAGCTGGTGCCTTGTGGGCATTATTGGAAAAGGGAAGACCAGAGGATAAGGATCCAGTTATTAATGCCATTAAAGATGTTACGGGTGAAGGCTCTAAAATAGTTTTTTCTGGTGAGTTCAGCGGAGATGACTTGAAAAAGTTAAAAGAACCCAAACCAGGGCAGAATTGCTGTGTTCAAGAAACAGTAGATATGGCTAATACTACGTTTAAGAAGCATGCCGATCTTACAGAAGCGATGGAGGCATATGAGATTAATGTGAAACCTCATGATTTGCCACAAGGAGTTACTCCTGAAAATGCTACGGCAGAACAGATTAATACTGCTTTAAACGATAAGGCTCAGAATAAACGTATTTCTCCTGTAAATGGAGATGTTGCGGTCTTTAATAACTCCTTTTATCAATATAATGGTAGTTCATGGGAAAAAACAACGCAGCCTTTCTTCGCATCTAAAGAAAGAATGGAAGCATGTATTAATGAAGGACAAGCATGGGAAAAATATGCTGGTGCAATGGTTGATGGAAATCCCACTTTATTTCAGTATAAACAAGATCCAACTGACTACCAAAACAAGTGGGTGCAGTTCTCTTCTGACCATGCTTATGATGAGATGACATTTAAATATTGGGGTAGCAACGTAAAGACTGCGATTACTTCAATAAATGCTAGTGAGAATGATGTCATATCTTCGGAGTTTTGCGAAGGTTGTTCTAACCTGCAAGTGCTTACCCTTGGTTCTGGTTCTTTCAATGGCTTAGGCAATAACGTCACTTCTTTGCAAACCGTGAATATCAAGAAAGATGTAACAAGTCTGAGTAATGGAATGTTTAACGGGAAAAGTTCTATTACAACTGTTAGTTTTGAGGATGGTGAAAAGAATCTTACCGTAGGTGAAGGCTGTTTTAATAATTGTACCCAAATTACGGAATTAGCTCTTCCTGCTCGTTTGTCTTCAATGGGCAAGCAGGCTTTTGCTAATACAACAGGAGTTACATCACTTAGTATTCCTGAGAATTCCAGACTCACAACCATACCAGAGCAAGCTTTCAAGTCTTGCGGAAACAGTACTCAAGCCGAATTTGATATCACAATTCCACGGAGTGTAACTTTGATTGAGGATGAAGGATTCGGTGACATGGGGCGTCTCAAAACTGTAAGGTTTACCGGGCAGCAAGGTGATGATCCCTTGGTTATTAAAACAGGAGCATTTGCCGGAGGAACTGAAAGCAATTACATATTGTCTGATGTATATGTGGATGTCAATCCGCAAGTTAGGAAACTGATCTGTGAGTATGGCGCGTTCAGCTACACGTCCATGGAAGGTCAGACAAGTGTGGCAAATATTGAAGCATTGACTACCTTGCATTTCACTGAGGACTACTGGGATTACTATGCAGGCGATTGGAAGAAGGGCGTTACTTTTGACCAAGCAGCACTCAATTCTTTCAAGGATGGTTGTGATCCGACAAAAACCCCAATGAATGCTAATAATATGATTGGAACCAATGAGCAGATACATGCCAACAATGGTCATATTGATGGAAAGCAACCTGCCAATGGTTGGCAACAGTTTGCCAAAACTAGTACAGGTATCATAATCGTGCCAAAAGGAAAGTTCTATAGAACATACAGTACACCAAGTGCGTTGGTAAGACCCGACTGGATGAAGATATATCGTGTAAAAGATTTTCAGGATGGCTTTAAAGAAGGAACAAGCGATGCTTCTTCAGCAGCCCAAGCTAATGCCGCAGAAAAAAAGGCTTTAACAGAAGAAATTACACCTTCTGTTACAGTTGATGGCAAGACATATAATATCATCCCTATCAACACAGGTGTTATTCGCGTTGACGAACGTGATAAAGAATCAATCTATTACATCTTGGAGCTAGAGCGCACGCCTGCAGCAAATGCTTACACTGAAGACTTACAGTATCCATATTCAGAAGGTGGAAATAAGGTCAATTATATGTATCCTACCAATGGAGAAACGGCAACAATAGGTCCGGTTGTAAAGGATGGAGGCACGATTACACATCGTATTTTTGGATTGTTGAAGGTAACACAGTCTGGTGTTATTCCTCAGTTCTCTCGTGCTAAGGTTGGAACGAAGCTGGGTGATCATCGTGCTTATTTGAAGCTTCCTGCAAGTAAGTTCCACTGGCGAGATGAGAAAAACTATAGTTCACAGGATGCTACGGGTAACGATGTAGTTGTGGATGAGAATAATACATACGCCAAGATCTCGTTGTTCTTCGATGAAGACATTGAGGATGTGAATGGTGGTGTATCCACCGAAATCATCAATGCTATCGAGGAGGATATGTACAAGAACGATTCGTTCTATACACTTCAAGGCGTGAAGGTTGCCAAGCCTACCTCCAAGGGTGTATATATCCACAATGGTAAGAAGATATATATTAAATAAGCTCGGTTTTTAGGATTAATAGGAGATAGTCAGTATGAAAAAAGAATATATTACACCTGAAATAGAAGAGATACACTTGTCAGTGGAGTCAATTATGAACACTGACTCCGAAGGCTTAGATGATGACTTTTGTGCTAAGGAACAAAACGAAGACTTTTTTGACAAGGAGGATAATCTCTGGGATTATAGTACAAAAATAGACATTTGGGAAAGATGACTTTCTGAAAGGAAAGTGAATGCACTCTAAAAACGGATAGAAGAAAAAGGAAGGGGCTTGTCAATGCGACAAGTCCCTTCTTCGTTGTTCTTTCTTCAGCAGCAATAAGCGACAAGAGTTTTTTCTTCAGCCCCAGATTGAGAAGCAAGTCATTTATTTGCTTCAGCTGCAAATCAAGTGTTTACCGCTTTGGCTTGATGTTCAGGTTCACTCCCAGCACATCCTCGCTGTCCACAATTGTCCAGCTGCTGCCAGGATAGACACCGAGGGTGTGGTGACAAAAATCTCACCTCTGTCCAAGCCACTGTCAGCAATGCCTTCTCCCACCTCTATTTCGTTCTCATAGCCTTGAGCTGTGTCAATATGGCGGAATCCAGCTTCCAGAGCCAAACGCACATTCTCTCTTGCTGTCTCTCCGCGTAGTGTCCATGTGCCAACTCCTATTTGTGGAATCACATGTTTGTTGTTCAGTTCAATCAGTCTCATTAGTTTTTGATGATTATTGGGTTGGTTTATAAATGATTGCAGGAGTGTAGGTTAGGAAGTTTTGCTTCAGAAGATCTTCACCACCACAGGCTGTTCTCGCTCACGTTTCCATAGTTTCAGGTAGCTGAACCAGTCATCTGCGTTGTGATAGCCAAAATTCTCATTGTCGCTGCAGAAACTGACAGCATAGTGGAACTGGTTGCCACGAATGGCAATTTCGTATGCATAGTTGTCATTGTCGGCAGGAAGTTCCTGAACAAGGCTTGCCCTTGGTATGCAGATGCCTAGTCCTACAGTCTCGCGCTTATGACCTGCTGAGTCTTTCTCCGAGACTGGCCAATCAGTCCCCCAACAGCCACGAATGCCCTTCTTGTCAGAATATTCTGTGGAGTTTTTCACGTTGATGATGCCAGTTGAGAAGCGCAGGTCGGCAACTGGTCGACTGAACTTCACATCCACCAGCAAGTCTCTGCGTCCTGCATAGAGGGTGTATCGGGTGGACATGTCCACAGGTTGTGCATCAGCCGATGGCTTCCATTGCTTGTCAACCATCTCAACAATTGTGCGCAAGGGACCTCGGGAGACAATCCTCTGCCCACGCTGCTCCACATCCTTCACCATGGTTGGACGGCTGCCATCAAAGCCCCTGAGGGTGCCCAGTCCTAAAGTTTCGCCCACCCACAGCACATCGTCTCCATAGCCCAGAGCCTTTTGAGTCTCGTCGGGGTAGAACTGGGTTTGCATGATTTCCAGCCCACGGCGGTATTTGCCATAGATGTCAATGGTCTGCCTGTGGTCAAAATACACTCGATAGGCCACCATGTCGTTTTCAAAGGCTGGTCCGTGGTGGTGCAGTTGGTTATAGGGGTTTACATCGCGGTCTACGGTGAGGCTCGAGATATAGATGTCCTGCTTGTTGGTCTCCTTGATTTTCTTGTTTGCCAGCATCATCTCCACATACACCTGAGGCTTGTATTCACGTGGCTTTCCCTCTTGTGAGAGGCTAATGGAGAAATCCCTTGTTTGCTTGCGTTCCAGGTCGGTCAGGAAGCAGAGCTCATCAAACTGCCCATCGCTGTCAAGGTCGTCCAACTGGCAGGGAATCTCAGTTCCATCTCCCTTCACAAGGGCTGAGGCCACAGGACCATATTTGTCGAGAGCAATGACAACAGGGACACTCTGGCGGTTGAAACTGGCGTTGTTGGTCACTTTCACGTTGACAGTTTGCTGGGCAAGGGCTGATGTGCCCATCATCAAAGTTGCGGTCAGAAGAAATAGTTTCATGTTTATGCTTGTTTTTAATGACGTTTTTGTTCTGTTTTTAAACGTTTTTGCTCGATACTCAGCTGTTGTTGTCTCTATTTTAAGTTGTTGTAGTATCAATTTGCAAAGAACGAATTGGTTTACCCTTTGCAAATGTACGAAAAAGATGATAAACGCGAAACCATAGGGTAGGGGCTTGCCGACAAATTTTCATAAAATTAAAGTTAAAATGGCATTTTTGAGCACTTTATTTAATTTTTTTATCTTAAAATTTGGATTTGAAAATATTTTTTAGTACTTTTGCAGAGATATTTAAGCATTATTTACTCAATCCCAAGATTTCTGATAGCAAAAGTAAGCTGGTGGAGAAGGTGAAAAAGGTGTATTCGCTCCTGTTTGCGATAATGATTCTTTGTGTGGCTTGTGAGTTCAAGCTCAAGCCCAATGAGGATGCCGACCAAATGATGCATGTTGAAGTGCAGCGTTATGACCGGCTGCAAAGTCGTTATCTCACCACAGGAGACTTCTCAGCCCTGCAGCAGATGAACACGGAATATCCCATGGAGACACGCACCCTGATTGAGGACATGCTGCGACTGGGAGATGTGAACGACCCAGAAATCAACTCAAAGTTCCTGAATTTCTACCAAGACACCCTGCTGCAGACCATCATCACCGATGCCGAAGTGCAATTTGCCAACATGGACGACCTGAACAAAGATTTCAGTGCATCCTTTGAGCGGCTGAAGGCCTATCTGCCCGACATAGAGATTCCTGTGATTTATGCCCAAATAGGGGCGTTGGTTCAGAGTGTGGTCATTGGCGACAAGATGATAGGCATCTCCCTCGACAAGTATCTGGGAACTGATTATCCTGTTTATTTCCGCTTCTATCCAGCCAACCAACGCCAGTCCATGACCCGCGAGAACATTGTTCCAGATTGCCTTGTTTTTTATCTTCTAAGCGTCTATCCCATGTCAAACATAGACTCTCGCACACAGCGCGAAAAAGACATCCACACGGGCAAAGTGATGTGGGTGGTGAACAAGGTGATGGGCCGCCATTTCTTTGATACAGAATATGTGAAAATTGTGGAGCGCTATATGTACCGCCATCCCAAGCTCTCGATGGATGCCATGCTGAACAGCAACGACTACAAGCAGTTCAAGTAATGTTTTTCTCTTCCGAGGTGATGAATGGAGAACCCTCCGCTTTCCCTCCTTTTTTTTGTCTGCATTCCTCATTTGTGGCCTTTCACTTCGTCATTGCATAGCTTTGACCTCGTCATTCCATAGCTTTGACAGCATAATTACATGATGTCGAAACTGCTCACGTTCGGGATAGTTCAAGCAAACTTGACTTGACTCTCCTCTCACTTATTCGCAGCTTTGGCTTCGCCGAAACTGCTTACGTTCGGGATAGTTAGAATAAATTCTACTCTCCACTCACTTACTCGCAGCTTTGCCCACGCACTTTCCTTATTTTTGGCTATAATATCGCAGTTGAGCCTTTGGATAAAGGCGGCCTGTAAGGCCAACCCGCTCATAGCCCAGGGCAGCGCTCTGGGTGGGACGAGGGCAGTAAACTAACGCCCTGTAGGGGTAAAAGCTTTACAACTCGAGTAGTGCTTTTGCACTTTCAGCGCGTTCTTCTCACATGCTCCTTACCCCAAGGCGTTGCCTTGGGCTGTTAGCTGCTGCCC
>CACXPX010000040.1 GCA_902769705.1 uncultured Prevotellaceae bacterium | reverse complement strand
TCAGGAGAACGTCTCCGTGAAGTATTCTGATGTGATGGGCGTGCTCATCGAACTCATCAACGTGATGAACCGTCACCTCAACGCCTCGGAGGTGGTGAAACTGAACGGCTTCGGCTCGTTCAAGATCGGACTGAAGACCAAGGGCGCACTTCGCGAGGAGGACTTCACCGCCTCGAAGAACATCGTGGGCGCACGCGTCAACTTCCTGCCCTTCTACACCGTGGATGGCGCATCAGGCAAGCACAACACCCGCTTCCTCAGCAACGTTTCGGTGAAGAACGTCAAGGATTTGCTCCCAAAGCCTGAGGAGAGTGAGCCCAACCCATAAGGGTGGGCTCCTTCGAGGAATGAGGAAGGAGGAAGGAGGAAGGAGCTACCACCCTCACTTGATTCTCCTCCTTCGGGGGAGTTAGAGGGGGTCTCTAATGCCCTCAAAGACCGCTTCTAAGAGGCTTAAAGACCGCTTCTAACCTCGTTAGATGCCGTTTCTAAGAGGCTAAGAAGCCGTTTCTTGGCACCTTAAAGACCGCTTCTTGCAAAAGACTGGAATGGCCACTGGACTCGAGCGTGTGAGTTCGGTGGCCGTTTTTATTGGGAATGATATTGCAGTTGACCTCAACGCCCCTGAAGGGGGCAGCAGCTACCAGCCCAGGGGAAAAATCGCCTGTGCGGCAGCCGCGGATTCAGTGCTTTTTCCAATATTTTTCCAGGCGTTTGGCTTCGGCCTTGGTGATGGGGGTGACAGCGCCATGCTTCTGCTCGGAGAAGTGGGCACGACTGGTGGGACCGTCGCCGAAATGGCCGAGTGGGCGGAAGGTCTTGAAGTCGGTGGTCTCCATGAATCCGAAGTTGTGGGGATTGATGCTGAAGATGTCGTACATGAGGAGCCATTTGTCCTGCCCGATGAGCTTGTACATCGTGGGGGCTTCGCAGGCTCCGTTCTCGGCGTCAATCTGCTGCGGCTGGTATTGGTATCCGCGGTTGATATGGTCGGAGATGGCCATCTTGATGCCGCCGGGGTTCTCCTGGGCGCAGTAGGTCATGCAGTAGCGTCCGTCGGGCATGGGGATGATGTCGGCGTCGAGAATCTGGATTTTCTCGTCGGGATAGGTGAAGAGCAGCTGCGGCTCGGTGGTGAGGCGGGTGAAGGAGTCGTCGGCGTAGGAGTAGAACAGCTGCGTCTTGCCCTGGCCGGTGGGTCGGATGGTGAAATATACCATCAGCTTGCCTGTCTCGGGGTCGTAGATGGTCTCTGGAGCCCATGCGCAGCCGATGTCGCCAAAGTGCTGCGGGAAGGCTTGGTCGATGCGGAAGACGGTGTGCGTCCAATGGATGAGGTCGCGCGACTTCATGAGCACCAGTCCGCGGTTGTTGCCCCATCCGTATTTCTGCCCGTCACGCTCCCACTCGGTGTCGCGGAAGCCTGCACGTCGGCCATAGATGTGGAGGTCGGTGGCGGCCACGTAGAAGGTGCCGTCAGGGGCGCGATAGATGTGAGGGTCGCGAATGCCGTGCTGCTGGGCGATGGTGTCGCCGCTCACCACGGGCTTGTCGTCGTTCATGGCTGTCCAGTTGTATCCGTCGTAGCTGAGCGCCATGTGGAGGCTGTGGGTGGCGTCTTTGTGATAGACCATGACGTAGGCGCCCATCTTCGGCGTCTTGCGCGTTGCTTTCTGTTTGTTTTGCGCCTGAGCCGTGAGCGCCAGGCCTAAGAACAGGAATAGGATTACTCTTTTCATCGTCGTTTGTTTTTGTCGTTATTGTTTTGATTTGTTAGTTTTCCGGCTTCAAAATTAGTAAAATTCGGGGAGACGGGCAAGTGTTCGGTCAGTTTTTTTCGATTTTGGGCGGTTATATACCATCGGGCACAACAGAAGCAAAGCGATTGATTTCGAGAAAATATTGAACAAAATCTCTGCGTTCGAAAAAAAACATACACTCTTTGCACTCACTTACTCAGATTTTTCGTACCTTTGTGGGCAGAAAGAAAAACTGACGAATGAGAATAGACATTATCACCGTGCTGCCAGAGATGATTGAGGGATTCGTCCACGAGTCGATTCTGGCACGTGCGGAGAAGAAAGGCTTGGCCGAAATACATCTGCACAACCTGCGCGACTACACACTCGACAAGTGGCGCCGCGTGGACGACTATCCCTATGGCGGATTTGCCGGAATGGTGATGCAATGCGAGCCCATCGACCGATGCATCTCGGCCCTGAAGGCTGAGCGCGACTACGACGAGGTGATATTCACTTCGCCCGACGGCGAGCAGTTCAACCAGCATGTGGCCAACGAGCTGTCGATGATGGAGAACATCATCATCCTCTGCGGACACTACAAGGGCATCGACCACCGCATTCGCGAGCACCTCATCACACGCGAGATATCGATTGGCGACTATGTGATGACGGGTGGCGAGCTGGCTGCTGCCGTGATGGCCGACGCCATCGTGAGGGTGGTGCCAGGCGTGATTGGCGATGAGCAGAGCGCCCTCTCCGACTGCTTCCAAGACGACATGCTCTCGGCTCCCATCTACACCCGCCCAGCCGACTACAAGGGCTGGAAGGTGCCCGAAATCTTGCTGAGCGGCAACGAGGCGAAAATCAAGGAGTGGGAAATGGAACAGGCTATGGAGCGCACGCGCCGGCTGAGGCCTGACCTTTTGAAATGAAAGATTAAAAATGAAAGATTAAATTTGAAATAAAAACTGTAACAATAAAAGAATCTCAAAAACAAGAAAAACTTATGGACAATAACATGAACGGACAAGGCTACCAGAACGATGGCCAGTATCGCGGTCAGGGTATCCCACCCATGAAACCGAACAGCAATCTTATATTGGCAATTTTCACCACCATCTGCTGCTGTCTGCCGCTGGGAATCGTGGGCATCGTCTATGCCACGAAAGTGGACTCGCTCTACAACACAGGGCAATATATGGCCGCACAGCAAGCTGCCAACGACGCCAAGAAATGGAGCCTCATCGGAATTGCCATCGGCGCCATCGGGTCGATTATCTACGGAATACTCGTCTCCATCTACGGCTTTGCCATGTTCTCACAAATGTAGTCCCCCTGACGTTTGGTGAAAAGAGTAGCCATAGGCCTGCTGCTGGTAGGCGTGCTGGCAGCACTCACGCTGGTTGACCCCGCCCAAAGCATTTGGGTTCCGAAGTGTCTGTTCAAACTGTTCACGGGCCTTCAATGCCCGGGATGCGGTTGTCAGCGTGCCGCTCACGCCCTGCTGCATGGAGACCTTATCGGTGCACTCCACTACAACTGGTTCCTGCTCTTTGCCGGCCCCTACTTGCTGGTGCTCATCGCCGAAAGGTTCTTCCTCAAGGGCCAGTGGCAGGAGAAAACGCGAGCATGGGCTGAGCACAGATACGTGGTGTGGTTCTACGTGGTGAGCTATTTCGTGTGGATGGTGGTGAGAAACATCCTGCACATCTGACGAAGAACAAGAACTTGCAGATGCTATACATGCATCTATAAACGATTGAATTAAAAACGAAAACAATAACAAGAAACAAAACAAAGAAAATTATGGAAAGACTCGTTGCTAAACCCCAAGTGGGGTTCATGGAAGCCGTGAAAATGGGATTGGGAAGACTGACTGACTTCAAGAGCCGCTCGCGCCGCTCTGAGTTCTGGTGGTTCATGCTGGCGTTCATCATCGTTCAGTATGTCGTCAACTTCATTTTGGCACTCATTCTCCCTGTCCTGCCTGCGCAGATTGTCTCCCTGCTGCTGTGGTTCATCCCCTTTGCCGTTACCGTTCGCCGTCTGCACGACACCGGTCGTGGCGGTTGGTGGGTGGTGTTGAGTTGGGTGGCCAGCGCTGCCTACTCCATCTATTTCATCACCAGCGGCCTGATGGACGAGCTGCAGAGCGTGAATGCCGACCCCACGGCAGCCCTGAAGATGTTCACCGACCCCGTGATGGGCGGTCTGAACGCTATTTATTTGGCCACAGCCCTCATCCTGCTCATCTTCTGCGTGCTCGACGGCAAACCCGAGACCAACCAATATGGCGAGTCGCCCAAATACAAGTCTCTGTATCAAGAATTTGAGAACCAAACGGCGAAAAGCGAGGAGACCCAGCCGCTTCAGGAGAAAGAGGAAAACATTTAGAAAAAATTGAACTAATCATCATGTTCAATCTTCAATTCTTCAATGTAAAAAAGCATGTTCAGTAAAGAAACATATACCAACCGCCGCAACGAACTGAAGCAGCTCGTGGGAAACGGCATCATCGTGCTGTTCGGCAACAACGAATCGCCCAACAACTATCCCAACAACGCCTACTATCCATTTCGTCAGGACTCGTCGTTCCTCTATTACTTCGGACAGCAGCGCGACGGGCTGGTGGGCGTGATTGACGTGGACAACAACTCGGAAACCCTCATAGGCGACGACATCGACATCGAAGACATCGTGTGGTATGGCTCCGTGGACAGCGTGGCCGATCTGGCTGCTCAAGTGGGCGTCAGCAACTCGGCTCCGATGTCTGCCCTCCGCACCATCTGCAACGAGGCCATGCGCCTGAAGCGCAAGATTCACTTCCTGCCTCCCTACCGCTACGACATCAAACTCCAAATCTTTGATTTGCTGGGCATTCACCCCAACCAGCAGAAGGAGTCGGCGTCCATAGAACTCATCATGGCCGTCGTGAAGATGCGCTCCACCAAAACCGCCGAGGAGATTGAAGAGATGGAGCATGCTGCCGAGATTGGCTACAAGATGCACACCACAGCCATGCGCCTCATACGTCCCGGAGTGACCGAGAAGTTTGTGGCCGGACAGGTGGACGGCATCGCCCACTCGTATGGTGCTCAGGTGAGCTTTGCCACCATCTTCTCGCAACATGGCGAGATTATGCATGGCAACCCGTCGCTCAACGTGCTCGAGGCAGGACGCCTGGCACTTTGTGATGCTGGTGCCGAGACGGTGAACAACTATTGTTCTGACAACACACGCACGATGCCCGTGAGCGGCCAGTACACACAACGCCAGCTGGAAATCTACAAGATTGTGGAAGAGTGCCACGACCTGGTGCTCAACGTGGCCAAGCCGGGCGTGAAATACATGGACTGCCACTTCGCCGTCTGCCGCCTGATGACCGACCGTCTGAAGGAACTCGGCCTGATGAAGGGCGATACCGAGGAGGCTGTACGCGCTGGCGCACACGCCATGTTCCTGCCCCACGGACTGGGCCACATGATGGGAATGGACGTTCACGACATGGAGAACCTGGACCAAATCAACGTGGGATTCGACGAAGAGACACGCCCCATCCTCGACCAATTCGGCACCAATTGCCTGCGCATGGGACGTCGGTTGGAGGAAGGCTTCGTGGTGACCGACGAGCCGGGCATCTACTTCATTCCCGCCCTCATCGACGACTGGCGCAAGAGCGGCCATTGTGCCGAATTCCTGAACTTCGACCTGCTGGAGACCTATAAGGACTTCGGCGGCATTCGCATCGAAGACGACATCCTCATCACCAAAGACGGCTGCCGCTTCCTTGGCGAGCAACGCATCCCCTACCATCCAGCAGAGGTTGAAGCATTCATGGCAAACAATTGAAAATCAAATGATTATAACTACAATCAAATAAACAACAACTATGAAAAAAGTATTATTTTTTGCACTTCTTGCAGCATTCGCCCTGAATGCAAGTGCAGCTAAGAAAAAAGAAAAAGCACCGAGCACGAAACCCGTGTTCACGGTCGTGAAAGAAATTCCCATCACCAGCATCAAAGACCAAAACCGCAGCGGCACCTGCTGGGACTACTCCACCCTCTCGTTCTTCGAGGCCGAAATCTTGAAGAAGACTGGCAAGACCTACGACCTCTGCGAGTCGTTCGTGGCCAACAAGACCTATATGGACCGTGCCATTCAGGTGGTGCGCTTCCATGGCGACTGCCAGTTCGCACAGGGCGGTAGCGCCTACGACGTGCTCTACGTGCTGAAGAACTATGGCATCTGCCCCGAAGATGCTATGCCCTTCCCCGGTTCGCTCTATGGCGACTCGCTGAACAACTTCAACGAGTTCTTCTCCGTGATGGAGCCCTATGTGGCTTCTGTGGCAAAGAGCACAGCCAAGAAAATCAGCAACCAATGGAAGGTGGGTCTGCAAGGCATCCTCGACGCTTATCTGGGCAAGTGCCCCGAGAAGTTCAACTATCAGGGAAAAGAATACACACCGAAGTCGTTTGCCAGCAGCCTGGGCCTCGACTGGAACGACTATGTGAGCATCACCAGCTACACCCACAAGCCTTTCTACACGGCTTTCCCCGTGGAGGTGCAGGATAACTGGCGTTTCCCCAGCTCGTGGAATCTGCCGATGGACGAGATGATGCAGGTCATCGACTATGCCGTCAGCCAAGGTTATACCGTGGCTTGGGGTGGCGACGTTTCTGAAGACGGCTTCACACGCCAGGGACTTGCCTATGCCATCGACGAGAAGAAGGCCGAAAGCCTTGCTGGCAGCGACATGGCAAAATGGTTGAAGATGACCGCTCAGAAGAAGCGCAGCATCATCGACTCGCTGGGGTGCAAGGTTCCAGAACTCGTTCCCACGCAGGAGATGCGCCAGGAGCGTTATGACAACTGGGAGCTGACCGACGACCACGGCATGCTGATCTACGGTATCGCCAAAGACCAGAATGGCAAGGAATACTACATGGTGAAGAACTCGTGGGGCGAGAGTGGCGACTACAAGGGCATCTGGTACATGACCAAAGCCTTCATCGCCGCCAACACGATGGACTTCTTGGTGAACAAGAACGCCATTCCTGCCGACATCCGCAAGAAGCTGGAAGATGCCGCAAGAGCCAAAGGCATCGGCGACTAATCGTCATCAAGCATGAAACGCTATAAAATGTGGAGGCAATCGTCTCCACATTTTTTGTCTAAAAACATGAGGAAAAACACGATAAACAAAGAGATTTAACAACATTTGAGATGACGTCCAAACCCGACAGGCCTACTCGCGAACTCTTAATAAAGCATAATTCAATGCCCAATGACGATGAGGTTTGGATTTTTTTTTGTAACTTTGAGCACGGATTTTTGTACACCAGTAGAAACAATCCTTTTGCCGCGACAAGAATAAAAACAAATATAAATGCATTTCAAATGGAATTACGAACCACCTACATCAGAAGAACTAAAGGCAGCTAAGGAGCTGGGCGAAAAACTGACCATCAATTCAGTACTCGCCCAACTGCTCATCCGACGCGGCATTACAACCGAGAGCGCTGCCAAGCGATTCTTCCGCCCGCAGTTGGCCGACCTCATCAATCCATTCCTCATGAAAGACATGGATGTGGCTGTAGACAGGCTCAACGACGCGATGGGACGCAAGGAGCGCATATTGGTGTATGGTGACTACGACGTCGACGGATGCACAGCTGTGGCTCTGGTGTACAAGTTCCTGCAACAATTCTACTCGAACATCGACTATTATATCCCCGACCGCTACGACGAGGGATATGGAGTCAGTTACAAGGGAGTGGAATATGCCGCAGAAACAGGTGTGAAACTCATCATTATCCTTGATTGCGGAATCAAGGCTATTGAAGAGATTGCGTATGCAAAGTCTCTTGGTATTGATTTTATTATTTGCGACCATCACGTCCCCGACGACGAGATGCCGCCTGCCGTTGCCATCCTGAACCCCAAACGTCCGGACGACAGCTATCCTTTCAAGCATCTCTGCGGATGTGGGGTCGGATTCAAGCTCATGCAGGCCTTCGCCAAGAACAACGGCATTCCCTTCTCGCGGCTCATTCCCCTACTCGACTTCTGTGCCGTCAGCATCGCTGCCGACATCGTGCCTGTAACCGACGAGAACCGAATCCTCGCGTTCCACGGACTCAAGCAACTCAATCAGAACCCCAGCATCGGCCTGAAAGCCATCATCGACATCTGCGGACTCAACGGTCGGGAATTGTCGATGAGCGACATCGTGTTCAAGATTGGCCCCCGTATCAACGCCTCCGGTCGTATGGAGAACGGCAAGGAGTCGGTCGACCTCTTGGTTGAGCGCGACTTCCCCGCAGCCTTGAGAATGGCCAAGCACATCAACGAGTACAACGAACAACGCAAGGACATCGACAAGCAGATGACCGAAGAGGCCAACCTCATCGTCTCGCGCCTGGAAAGCCAAAAACATCACAGCAGCATCGTGCTCTACGACGAGAACTGGAAGAAGGGCGTCATCGGCATCGTGGCATCGCGCCTGACTGAAATCTATTTCCGTCCGACCGTTGTCCTCACACGTGATGGAGACCTCGCAACGGGCTCTGCACGAAGTGTGACGGGCTTTGACGTCTATTCGGCCATCAAGAGCTGTCGCGACATGCTCATCAACTTTGGCGGCCACACCTATGCGGCAGGCCTCACCCTGAAATGGGACGACATTCCCGCCTTCCGCCAACGTTTCCAGCACTACGTCGAGGAGCACATCCAACCCGAACAGACCGAGGCCATCCTGAATATCGACGCCATGATTGATTTCAAGGATATCACCAAGCGTCTGCACAACGATTTGAAGCGCTTCTCACCCTTCGGGCCTTGCAACCAAAAGCCGCTCTTTTGCACGGTGGGTGTCTACGACTACGGCACCAGCAAGGTTGTCGGCCGCGAACAAGAACACATCAAGTTGGAACTCGTTGACTCGAAATCGAGCAGCGTGGTCAACGGTATCGCATTCGGACAAAGTGCATCGGCACGCTACATCAAATCCAAGCGTTCGTTCGACATCGCCTATACCCTTGAAGACAACGTTTTCAAACGCAACCAAGTGCAATTGCAAATCGAAGACATCCGTCCCAGCGAAGAAGACGATTTGTTTGAACTGACGGAATAAAAAGGACCATCTGGCGTTAAAGAGCATGCTCCGCGACATTCTGCGACAATACTGGGGATACGACGACTTTCGTGGCATCCAACGCGACATTATCGAAAGCATCTATTCGGGAAAAGACACTCTCGGCCTGATGCCTACGGGTGGCGGAAAAAGCATCACCTTCCAAGTGCCGGCTTTGGCTTTGGAAGGTGTTTGTATTGTCATCACCCCGCTCATCGCGTTGATGAAAGACCAGGTGCAGCATCTCATCAAACATGGCATTCGCGCAGCTGCCATCTATAGCGGCATGACGCATCAGGAAATCCTCACCACACTCGACAACTGTGTCTTCGGCGGAGTGAAAATCCTGTATGTCTCTCCCGAACGGCTTTCCTCCGACTTGTTCCAGACCAAAGTGCGGCACATGCGGGTCAGTTTCATTACCGTCGACGAAGCCCATTGCATCAGCCAATGGGGATATGACTTCCGCCCTGCTTATCTCGAAATCGCCAAGATCCGCCAGTTCGCCAACAGCAAAACGGGGAAAAACACGAAGTCCGATGCTCCACATCCCACGCCCATCCTTGCCCTCACCGCCACAGCCACTCCGCGTGTCATCGACGACATCCAAGAGCGGTTGGAGTTCAAGGAACACAACGTGTTCAAAATGAGTTTTGAACGCAAGAACCTGGCTTACGTCGTTCGTAAGACTACCGACAAATTCACGCAGCTCACGCATATCCTCACTTCTGTCTCAGGTAGCGCCATCGTCTACGTCAGAAGCCGCAGGCGGACGAAGGAGATTTCCGACTACCTGAACGAGCATCTCTCGTCTGGCACTCCCATCGCGACTTACTTTCATGCCGGACTCGACCATTCTGTAAAAGACGACCGGCAACAAAAATGGAGTAACGACGAGATACGCATCATCGTTGCCACCAATGCCTTCGGAATGGGAATCGACAAACCCAACGTCCGGCTCGTCATCCATTTCGACTGCCCCGACTCCATCGAAGCCTATTTCCAAGAGGCAGGACGTGCGGGACGCGACGGACGCAAAGCCTACGCCGTGCTGCTCTACAACGACAACGACAAACGGAAACTCGAGAAACGCATCAGCGAGAACTTCCCCGAGAAGGACTATATCAAAAAGGTTTACGAACATCTCGCCTACTTCTATCAGATGGCTGTTGGCGACGGCTACGGCGTCACAAAAGAGTTCGACATCGACAAGTTCTGCCGCACCTTCCGCCATTTCCCCGTCCAGGCTGATGCAGCCCTCAAGCTTTTGGACAGGTCGGGCTACATTCATTATGAAACCGACCCCGACGGTGCACCTCGCGTAATGTTCCTCCTGCAACGCGATGAGTTGTACAGACTTTCCGAGACCTCCCCACACGAAGAAGCCGTCATCACGTCGATGCTCAGGAACTATGGCGGAATGTTCACCGACTATTCCTATATCGACGAAAGCCGCATTGCCAACGAGACACGACTCACAGACGAGCAAGTCTACCTGTGTCTGAAAGCGCTCAGCAAACGCCGCATCCTCCACTTCATTCCCCGAAGCAACATGCCGACAATTACCTACACGCAGCGCCGAGAGGAAACCGAATATATCGTCATCCCGAAAACAGTTTACGAGGAACGCAAAGAGCAGTTCACCAAACGAATACGCGCGATAGAACTATATGCCGGCAACGACGACGTCTGCCGCTCACGCCAACTGCTACTCTATTTCGGCGAAGAACGCGCACACGATTGTGGAATATGCGACGTCTGCAACCAACATCGAGACAACCCTTCGGAAGAACTCGACGACAAACGTTGCCAGCAAATCATCATGGATTATCTTGCAGACGGAAAGCGGCACCTCATCACCGAGCTCAACAACCTCCACATTCCCGAACGGCATCTCTCGCAGGCGCTTCAATATCTCACCAGCGAAGAAATGGTCACCACCGAAAGCAGTTGGATTTACATAGAAAAGCCAAATCCATAGACCATACAAAACAAATTCGGGAACGATTGGACAACCAACCATTCCCGAATTCCGTTTATCAGTTTCTAAAAGAATAATCTTTCCTTCAACTCTTTAGTTGTTCTCAGGACGCAGCTTGCGAACGGTTTCGCCAGCACGCCACATCTCCTGATTGCGCATAGCCTCGAGCTCTTTCTCCAATCCGGCACGATAGTCGGGCTTCGAGTTGGCGTCGATGGTGATCTGAGCCTCGTTACCTGTCTGCACAGAGTAATAGAGCCACTCCATCACAGGCTTGATGGCATCGTGGAAACGGGGAGCCCAATCGAGGGCGCCACGCTGAGCGGTTGTAGAGCAGTTGGCGTACATCCAGTCCATTCCTTTTTCACCAAAGAGCGGGCCAAGGCTCTGAGTGAGTTCCTCAACGGTCTCGTTGAAAGCCTCCGAGGGAGAGTGTCCATGCTCGCGAAGCACCTCATACTGTGCCAGCAGCAGACCCTGGATAGCGCCCATCAGCGAGCCACGCTCACCTGTCAGGTCGCTCGTTGCCTCGCGCTGGAAAGTGGTCTCGAACATATAACCGGCACCGATACCGATACCGAAAGCCAGAGTCTTCTCCTTAGCCTTGCCGGTAGCGTCCTGATAGACGGCATACGAGCAGTTCAGACCGCGACCCTCGCAGAACATGGTGCGGAGAGAGGTGCCCGAACCCTTCGGAGCAACCATAATCACGTCGACATCCTTCGGGGGAACAACACCCGTGCGGTCGCTCCAGTTGATGGCGAAGCCATGAGAGTAGTAAAGTGTCTTGCCAGGCTTCAGATATTTCTTGATGGTGGGCCACTGCTGAATCTGACCAGCGTCGGAAAGCAGCATGCAGAGGATGGTGCCCTTCTCAGCAGCCTCCTCAATAGAGAACAAAGTCTTGCCAGGAACCCATCCGTCGGCCACAGCCTTGTCGTAGGTCTTACCCTGACGCTGACCAACAATCACGTTGAATCCGTTATCGCGCAGGTTGCAGGCCTGTCCAGGGCCCTGAACGCCATAACCGATGACGGCAATGGTCTCGTCTTTCAATACTTCACGTGCTTTCTCCAAAGAGAATTCCTTACTGGTGACAACTGTTTCCATCACGCCACCGAAATTCATTTCTGCCATTTGATTTTTGATTTTTGAAATTTAACAATATCCCTGCAGACCATGCCCGCCCTAAACCCGAGAGCAGTCGTCTTGTCGGCCTTGCCCGTTTGCACAACTCGTATGCCCGACTGGGGACTTAAACTTATCGAGTTGCAAAATTACGATTTTATTCCCAAACGACCAAAAGAATGTTGGGAATTAAAACAAAAACCGCGCTTTTGCTGACAATCTTACACTATTTTAACAAAGGGAGATGGTAGATTGTCATTCGCAACAGTTTTCTCAGTGCATAGCTTTAAGCCGCTCATTTGTGGTCTTTGACCTTGTCATTGCATAGCTTTGACCTTGTCATTTGTGGTCTTTGACAAGCTCATTGATAAGGAATGGGAACCGCTCAAAGGAAAGAAACCATGCAACGGCAAACCTCCACGTCCTCGTCCTTGCAGATGCGGACGCAATGGTCGTTTTCACCAGTTTGTTCGCGATAGAACGACAGACGGTCTCCAGCATGAGCCTCAGCCACGTAGGCCACTTCCAAGCGATGAATCTTGTGCTGCTGATACCAGCTGATGGGCCACAAGTCGAGCACATGCTCGATGTATTTCACGCTATTGATGTGGCCGTTGATGTCGACATCGTTGTAGAAAGTGTCGATAGCCCGAACAAGTTGGGCCGAATCGGTCATTTTCACGCGCGAGCTTTTGGCGATAGGACATTCTTTCTCTTTCTCCACATAACTCAGAATGTCGCCGTCGTTAACAGCCAACAAATCGACAGGCTGACGCGTCTCGGTGTCAATCATCGCCCAAACACTACGTCCGTATCCATAAATCTTCTTCCCTTCAGCTTCATCGGAATAGACGCAGAAGTTGCGGTTGGTGAAGAAACGCATCGCACTCTCCACCCACGTCTCCACATGGAAGCGCGTGTAAGAGAGCGGCATCTCTTCCATCTCGATGGCCAATCGCGAAAGC
Organism: uncultured Prevotellaceae bacterium; assembly: GCA_902769705.1. GTDB lineage: Bacteria > Bacteroidota > Bacteroidia > Bacteroidales > Bacteroidaceae > Prevotella. The sequence continues at coordinate 10,995 of CACXPX010000040.1, read as the reverse complement.
ACCCATGTCTTCTTGATGGTGTTCAGATAGTTCATGCCGAATCCGCGGTCGTTGCTATGAAAATCGGCGGCGTTCAGCAGATGGTTGCCAAGATGTCCCATGAAGAGCCTGTTCGAGAAATCACAATGGAAAGGCTCGGCCATAAACTCGTAGTTTCCAATTTTTCCTAACATAATGCTTCGGGGAAATGATGACTTATTCGTAATTCTTAATCAATTCGCTAACAGGCTCTTCCATCGAACGCGTGACGGCGATGCGGCCCGAACGGGTGTATTGCAACAGACATCCGAACTCGTTGAGCTTCTGGAAGAGAGAAGCGATGTCTTCGGTCAAGCCTGCCAAGAGCACGGTGCTATACGTTGGGTTCACCTCCATCATGCGGGCGTCGTGGCGGCGGATGGTGCGCGAGACCTCAGGGTTCTCCAACAACACGGGGGTGGAAATCTTGTACAAAGCCACCTCGTGAATGAACAGCTGGTCGTCGGTGTAGTAGTTCACCTTCACCACATCGATTTTCTTGTCAATCTGTTTCACAATCTTGACGATTTGCTCTTCATCGCTCCACGCGGTAATGGTGTACTTGTGAATGTCCTTGATGCTCGAAGCCGAAACGTTCAAGCTCTCGATATTCACTTGCCGACGTGTGAAAACAGCGGTAATCTGATTCAGAATACCAGCGATATTCTCCGAATATACCAACAATGTATAGAGTTTCTTATCCATATTTCCCCTAATCTTTCATTTTTAATCTTTAATCTTTCATCTCCCAACGGGAAGGTTACCATTCAGCCTCCAACGACATCTCGTCAACAGGACGCCCGGGAATGGTCATCGGAAGCAAATCCTCCTCGTTCTTCACAGCACACTCCAGCAGATAGGGACCTTCAGCAGCCAGCATCTTGGCCACTTTCTCCTGCAAGTCGGCGCGGTCGATGGCCACATCATAGGGAATGCCATATCCTTGGGCAATCAGGTCGTAGCGTGGATTGAGCATGTTCGTGAACGAATGACGGTGCTCATAATAGAGGTCCTGCCATTGGCGGACGTTGCCCAAATAGTTGTTGTTCAGCAAAATCATCTTCACCGGAGCCTGCTGTTCCATTATCGTACCCAATTCCTGAATGCTCATCTGGAAACCGCCGTCGCCCGTGAAGAGGCACACCTGACGCTCTCCAGCCACTCCGAACGTTGCTCCAACGGCAGCCGGGAGTCCGAATCCCATCGTGCCAAGTCCGCCACTTGTGACAATTGAACGTTTCTTGTTATATTTGAAATATCGGCTGGAGAACATCTGGTTCAGTCCCACGTCGTTCACCAGCACGGCATCGCCCTTCGTGGCCTCAGCCACAGCGTTCACCACCTCGCCCATCAACAGCGGGCCCTCCGTGGGATGAATGGCGGGACGAATGACCATCTCCTCCTCTTCCTTCTGATAAGGTTTGAAAGAGTCTATCCATTCGCGATGACTGGCCTTGCGCAACAAACGTGTGACGGCTGGCAACGACATCTTGCAGTCGCCCACCACAGCCACATCGGTCTTGATGTTCTTGTCAATCTCAGCCCTGTCGATATCGAGATGTATGATTTTCGCTTGCCGTGCATAGGTCGACGGCAAACCGGTCACACGGTCGCTGAAACGCATACCGATAGCTATCAGCACGTCGCACTCCTGCGTCTTCTTGTTGGGAGCAAGGCTACCGTGCATGCCCAGCATACCCATATTCAGCGGATGATTGGTCTGCAAAGCCGAAAGGCCGAGCAACGTGCGGGCGGCTGGAATGTCGGCTTTCTCCAAGAACTCGAGCAGCTCGTTATGTGCATTTCCCAGTTCAACACCCTGCCCCACCAGAGCCAAAGGTCGCTCGGCGTTGTTAATCAACTCGGCAGCAGCCTCTACAGCCGCGGGGTCGAGTTCAGGATAAGGCTGGTAACTGCGCACGCTCGTCACATGCACAGGCTCCCACTCGCACTCTTGCATCTGGGCATTCTTCGGGAAGTCGAGCACCACAGGCCCCGGACGACCGCTACGGGCTATATAGAAAGCACGGCTGACGGCCCACGCCACATCCTCCGGATGACGAATCTGATAGCTCCATTTCGAAATAGGCTGTGCAACACCCACGAGGTCGACCTCCTGGAAAGCATCGGTTCCAAGCGCTCCAGTTCCCACCTGTCCGCCGATGACGACGAGTGGTGTAGAATCCATCATAGCATCGGCCACACCCGTGAGCGTGTTCGTTGCTCCTGGTCCGCTGGTCACGATGCAAACCCCAACCTCACCGCTGACACGGGCGAAACCCTCGGCAGCATGAGCAGCGGCTTGTTCATGACGAACCAGAATATGATTGAATTTCTTGTTTTCTCCTCTCGTATATCGATAGAGCGCATCGAAAACAGGCATGATGGCACCGCCAGGATAGCCGAAGATGGTTTTCACACCTTCCTGCACAAGCGAGCGCATCAACGCCTCAGAACCTGTTATTTTCTCTTTCATCCTTAAATGTTTGTCGAGAGTCCAAAGGAGTGGACCCGCTGTTGTAACTCCTATTCTGTTTTGAAGTTGCAAAGATACTGAGAATTCATCAATTGAGCAACAAATTCGCACAATATTTAGCACAAACGCTCGATTTAGCAACGTAAACCGAGCGTTTTGGCTATAAAATGAAAGCTAATGGCTGCTGGAGCGACTTGTGTATCTCCGTCAGCCGCTTTTAATTAGTCGATGATGCGAACGCCACCCTTGTCGGCACTCGAAACACTCTTGGCATAGGCTCGAAGGGCTTTCGAAACCTCGCGATTGCGTTTCAGAGGTTGTTGCTCGCGAGCAGCCAACTCTTCGTCAGAGAGCAGCACGTTGATGCTACGTGTGGGAATATCGATTTCGATGATGTCGCCATCTTTCAGTTTTCCGATGTTTCCACCAGCAGCAGCTTCGGGCGAGATATGGCCAATGGAGAGTCCGCTGGTGCCACCCGAGAATCGTCCGTCGGTAATCAGAGCGCACTCCTTGCCCAAGTGCATCGACTTGATGTAACTCGTAGGATATAGCATCTCCTGCATACCAGGACCGCCTTTCGGGCCTTCGTGAGTGATGACTACGCAATCGCCACTCTTCACACGACCGCCGAGAATTCCCTCGCAAGCTTCCTCCTGTGAATCGAACACCACAGCCGGACCGCGGAAGTGCCAAAGCGACTCGTCCACTCCAGCCGTCTTCACCACACAACCATCCTGTGCGATGTTACCAAAGAGCACAGCCAGTCCGCCGTCCTTCGTGTAGGCATGTTCCAAATCGCGGATGCAACCCTCGGCGCGGTCGGTGTCGAGTGTTCCCCAAGTGGCCGACTGGCTTCCCATCTTCGTAGAGAAACGTCCGGCAGGAGCACTCTGATAGATGCGGTTGGCTTCATCGTCCAACTCCTCTCCCGTGATGTCGTATTTGCTCACAACATCCCCAAGAGTAAGGCCGTCAACTCGCTGACAATCAAGGTTTAACAAGTTTCCTTTCACCAATTCGTTCATGATGCCGAGAATGCCTCCAGCACGGTTGCACTCCTGCACGCTGTACTTCTGCGTGTTAGGAGCCAACTTGCAGAGACAAGGTACCTTGCGACTCAGTTCGTCGATGTCCTTCATGGTGAAGTCGACACCTGCTTCCTGAGCCACAGCCAACAGATGGAGCACCGTGTTGGTCGAGCCGCCCATCGCGATATCGAGCGACATGGCATTGAGGAAGGCCTCACGCGTGGCTATCGAACGGGGCAGCACGCTCTCGTCACCCTCCTCGTAGTATTTCAACGCATTGGTGACTATCTGTCGGGCTGCATCGCGGAAGAGTTGCACGCGGTTGGTGTGAGTGGCCAAGATTGTTCCGTTTCCGGGCAACGAGAGTCCGATGGCCTCTGTCAACGAGTTCATCGAGTTGGCGGTGAACATACCAGAGCAACTTCCACAGCCGGGACATGCACAGCCTTCGATTTCGGCCATATCTTCATCACTCACGCTGGGGTCGGCACCTTTCACCATTGCCGTTATCAGGTCGGCATTCTCACCTCTCCAACGGCCAGCTTCCATCGGACCACCCGAGCAGAATACCGCTGGGATGTTCAGTCGCATGGCAGCCATCAGCATGCCTGGGGTCACCTTATCGCAGTTCGAGATGCAGATCATGGCATCGGCCTTGTGAGCGTTGACCATATATTCCACCGAGTCGGCAATGATGTCACGCGAAGGCAACGAATAGAGCATACCGTCGTGACCCATAGCGATGCCGTCGTCGATGGCGATGGTGTTGAACTCGGCTGCAAAGCAACCCATCTTCTCAATCTCTTCTTTCACAATCTGCCCAATCTCATGCAGATGAGTATGGCCAGGTACAAACTGGGTGAACGAGTTCACCACAGCGATGATAGGCTTGCCAAACTGCTCGCGCTTCATGCCTGTGGCAACCCAAAGGGCACGTGCGCCAGCCATTCGGCGACCTTCTGTGCAGACAGCACTTCTCAACGGATGTTTCATTTTGTATTCTCTTTTTTCTAGTTATTCTGTTCTTGCTTCACTCCCCTCGCGGAAGAGTTTCTTACATTTTGCAAAGTTACGGAGTTTTCATCAATTGACCAACTCTTTCAAGAGAAAAAAGAAAGAGGCATGAAAAAACGACCCTTCTCCTGCACAGACAGCAGGAAAAGGGCCGTTGGATATCAATAAGATAAATGTCTTATTTCAGAAGAAGAACGGTCTTACTTCACGTAGACCACAGCCAGACGGTTGGAGGTGGTACCCTGAACACCCTTACCGGTAGCCTCGTCGACAGCCACGCCACGAGTGAGCAGATACTGTGCCACAGCGTCAGCACGAGCCTGAGACAGCTTCTGGTTGAGTTCGGGATTACCCTCGGGGGATGCAGTACCCACAATCTGCACGTGGCGGCCTTCCTTGATGTTGTTGAGGGCGGCACGAGCATCAGCGGTGAGTTCAGACTTACCCTGAGCGAAGGTCACGAACACGAGGTCTTCAACCTTCACCTCATGCACGACATTCTTTCCGGGAACCTCCTTGATGACTTCCACTTCCTTGATGATTTCCTTCGGCTTCTTAGCCAACTCGTTGCGCAGGTCGTTGATCTGGGCGTTCAGCGCGTCAATCTCAGCCTGGTCGCGCAGGCGGGCAACGGTGAAGTTATGTGTGCCGTTCGAGTTGAGGAACTTATAGGTGAAACCGCCATTCAGCTGGAAGAACGAGTTGTGGATGTCGTATTTCACACCCTCGTAACCGTTACCGTTGAGTGCCCACACCACAGCAGGCTCCACGAAGAACTGCCAAGCCTTCGACGAACCGAGGTTGAACACAAGGTCGAGACCTGCCTTAGAGGTCAGATGGTCGGTGGGATCCCAACCCTTGTTGTTGAACGTGTGAGCCCATCCGAGACCATAGAGACCTACAACCTCAAACACGCGCGGCTCGCCAGGATATCCACCGAACCAGTTGGTGAAGTTCACTGTTCCCAAGAGCGAGGTGTTCACAATGCGAGCGATGGTGCCATGACAGAACTCAGAACCTGCAGGATGCGGCTGGTCGCCAAAGTATACGTTACCATCTGCAGCAAGTCCGAAGACAGGAGTGAACCAGCGTCCGATACGCAGTCCGGCGTCGGCGTTGAGGTCTTTCATCCAAGCATGACCTTTCATCTTGGTAGCGACACCACCATTGATGCTGATGTAGAAGTTGTCGAACGTTTTGCTTTCGGTCACAGTCTGTGCCGAAACCGTTGTGGCCACGAATGCGGCAACAAAGAAACTCAATAATTTTTTCATTTTCGTTTAGAATTTATTAATAAATTATGTATATTCTTTGCATTTACGACTGCAAAGTAAAATAAAAAACTTTGAAATTGCAAACAAAACTATAAAAAAATTGCTTCAAATCGGTTTTAGTTAGTTTATGCGGCCTTGATGACAGGGTACAAATGGCGATTTAGGCAGGCAATATCTTTCAGAAAGCATGGTTGAATAGGCCAATTCCAGCTTCTGGAAGAAGCCAACAAAAGAATCCCGCCGCACAGTGCATCGTTCACACTATGCGGCGGGAATGGTTTTAAGCCCATCAACTCACCTGTCTCCTACCCCCCAACAACTATCACTCTGACGCTATACGGTGGCAAGGTCACTGTTTGGCCGTCAATGGATAGCGTTTCGCCCGAGTGGTCGTCCGACGGGTCACGCGGATAGACTTTTTGGTCGGCTGGCTTGCCGCTGAAACCTTCCCACAGAGGATGCGAAGGCAGAGGAAGGCCCTGAACATCGAGTTTCACCGCCGAGGGCAACGCATTCACAAGTTTCAGATACGTGCGGCCGGTCTGCGAGTCTTTCACAACAGTTGCCCCAACCCTATACGCCCATTCGGGGTTCTCAATATCCAACTTCGATGAGATGTACCTGTCGCCACCATAGTTGCCCCAGAGACGCTGCGTGTGGTAGCTGGGCGTGAGTTCCACCGACGTGTTGCTGAAATAAATCATGTCGGGGTTCCAGTTGTGATGGCCCTCCTTCGCCAGCAGCGGAGCATAGCTCGACATCTCTACGATATCGCCATTCCGCTCCAATCCGCAAAGGAACAACGCCTCAGCCAGCGCCGACTCATGCGTGCGCGTTCTCGAAGCCCACTCACCCACATACACCTTGGGCGCCTGTCGGTCGTAGTTGTCGTAGTAGTCCTGATGATGCATGAACCAGCCCGTCGACTCGTAGTAATGCTCGTCCACCATGTCGATCACGTCCTTGTGCTTCTTGGCGAAGTCCCACCCTTCGATGTAGTCGGCTGAAGGATAGTGGAAGGGGCCCACCGTTCCGCAAATCGTTATCTCCGGATGGCGCTCCCTGATGGCTCGGCAAATCATCTCGCAACGCTCCTCGAACACCGTCGAGATGATGTCTTCGTTGCCGATACCGATATACTTCAGGTTGAACGGAGCCGGATGACCAGCATCGGCTCTCATCTTCGCCCACTTGCTGGTGGCTGGGTCGCCGTTCGCCCACTCAATCAGGTTGCACAGCTCGTCGATGTAGGCGGGCATCTCTTCCATCGGGATACCACCCTGCTGACCTCCATAGCCGTCCTTGTTGGGGCTGGAGTTCTGGCAAGGCACACCTGCCGCCAACACAGGCAGCGGCTCGGCTCCGATGTCCTCGCAGAACTGGAAATACTCGTAGAATCCCAGTCCGCGCGTCTGGTGATAGTTCCATATGTTGAAGTCGGGCTTGCGGTCCTGCCAGGGTCCCACCGTGTGGTTCCAATGATAGATGTTGTCGATGCCCTGTCCGTGGCTCATGCAACCACCCGGGAACCTCACGAACTTGGGTTTCAGGGCAGCAATGGCTTCCGCCAAGTCTTTCCGCAGCCCGTGGCCCTTGAACGTCTCGCGGGGGAAGAGCGAAATCATGTCGAGCGCCACCTTTCCCTGTTTCTGGGCAATGATGCGCAGGCGGCATTTCTTGTCTTCCGCCACAGCCACCTTCATCCATTTCTTGTTGGTGTATTCCAACGGCAGGGCATAGCGTTGCCAACCTTGTCCCTCGGTCTTCACTTTGGCTTGTGCCACCACGCCACCGTTCTCGTCAACCAGCTGAACGAGGAACTGCTTCTGCGCGCAATCGATGTTCCGCACATAGAACGAGAAATCGTAGGGGCCGTTATAGCTGTCCACGATGCCGTCCCATCCCTCGTTCCACAACGTGTCGGCCTCCATCACCACGTGGGTGGGATTGTTCTTGCTCAGCGGCTGGTCTGCCGAGAGCTGCACGCCCCGCGAGACCTGCCAGGCAAACAGCGGCCCCCACCCTTTAGCACGTCCCTCGCCAGGCTTGTATTCGAAGTCGCGGTTCTGAACGAGCTCGGCATAGAGCCCTCCATCGGCGGCATAGCTGATGTCTTCGAAGAAAACGCCCATGAGCTTGTTGCTGATGGCCGTCTGCTGACCTGCATCCACCTTCAGCGTGGCGTTCAGCGTTGAGGGTATCCCGGCAAACCGCTTGCTGTCATCTCGCATGGTCTCGCTGCTCAGTCGGCCGTCGTTCGCTGTAGCGGCAAACCAATGGCGGATGTAGTCGAGATGCACCTTCGGCACGTCAAACTGGTTGCCCTCGCAGAGTTTCCCGTCAACGGTGGCCGTATCTCTCAGCCAAGCCACGTCATCGATAGTGCTGGGCGTGGGGTCTTCAGTGAAGTGGCGGAAATCGGCCGAGGCGTGCACATAGCGTTTCTGTCCGTCGTTGGTCTTGAAATAGATGTCGAACGAGCCGTCGTGCATACCGAAAACGATAGGATCCAGACAGCCCTTCACCGACATGCGCGGATAGTCCTGTGGGCGCCATGTGACCAAGTCTTCGCTATAGGCTGCGGCGAAGCAAGGAGCCTGCTCGTTCACCGAAAACACGAGCCGCCACGTGCCATCATCGGCATGCACCACATAGGGTTTCAGCATTCGCTTCTCGGCTCCCCACGTAGAGTAGTCGCTCGAGCAGAGTTGTCCCTCGTGCTGCCACCCTCCGTTTTCGTCCATCCACGCCAAGTGAAGCCCTTGCCGTTCCTCGGGGCAATAGACAAAAATTTGGCAGACGGTGTCGTTTTCCGCAACACTGTAGAGCGGTTCCGTATCGTTGGCGCTCGCGGGCAGAACCGAAAAGAGCGCGCAAGCAAAGAGTATCAAATATCTCATATCCTAATTATCGTTTTCAACTTTAAATTCTTAAATTTTTAAATTGTTCAATTGTCCAATCGTGAAATTCTTTTAGTCGGCTTCGCCTTTATAAAAGCGTCCTTCGGCCGAGCGGTCCAATAGTCTAATCGTGAAATTGTCAAATCGTCAAATCCTTCCTCATTCCACATTCCACAAGCCTTCCCCCTTCAGGGGGATAAGAGGGGGTCTTTCTTTATACTTTATTCTTTATACGTTATTCTTTAGAGCGAAGCTCGCCCCCCTCCCCTCATCCTTTCCTGATGAAATTCGTCCACACCGGCGTCTCCAGTTCCGGATGGCCATCCTCCCCCACGTTCAGCCGGCGAATCATCCACGCCATATTCCGCCCCAGCGTCCGCATGGTCTGCATCCCCTCCTCGTCAAGCCTCGCCTCGCCGGGTGTTTGTCCGTAGACCATATTCCAATATTGCGAAGAAACCACAGGCATGTTCATGATGGTGAAATACTTGTTCAACCGGTCGAACGAAGCCGATGCACCACCCCTGCGGCACACCACCACCGAAGCGGCTGGCTTGAACCTCAGATACGCACCCAGCGAATAGAACACCCGGTCGAGCAGTGCGCAGAGCGAGCCATTCGGACCGCCATAATACACGGGCGAACCCACCACCAGTCCATCGATGCCCTCTTTCACGATGCGCAGGATGCCACTGTAGAGGTCGTCGCGGAACGTGCAGCGCCCCTCACGGCCACACATGCCGCAGGCGATGCAACCCTGCACGGCACCTTTCCCGATGTTCACAATTTCGGAGTCCACACCCTCCTCGCCCAGCGTGCGAGCCACCTCCTCGAGCGCCAGCCGCGTGTTGCCTTTTGCGCGAGGACTGCCATTGATAAGAAGTACTTTAGCCATAGTTTCTCTCTCTCTTTCTTGTTTTTATTCTTCTTGACGTGGATTGCTCCCTGCGGGATTCTCCTTGATGGAAATTGCCTCAATCACCCTCACCCAATCCGTCTCTGGCTCGAAGCCGAACCTGTCGTCGATGCCCACGTTGAAATACAGTTTCTGCTCGAAGTTCTGGAAGCTCGTCTTCTTCACCTCCGGATTCTCGTTCGCATAGTCGAATCGTATCCCCTCCTCAGCGAAACGGCTCCTGTAGGCATTCATCTGCTCCTCGTAGCAGCCGCTCCAGAGTATCAGGCAGATGTCGTCGCGGTTGGTCATCAGCTGCAGAGCCTCGCGTGCATACGGATAGAATTCGTAGGTCTCCTCGTCCTCGTAGCACGCCCGCAGAATGGTGTCGTGGATGTCCACCACCACGTAGATCTTCTCCCAGCCTTTCTCCCTCTTCCGGTCGAACGCGGCTTCAAATACCCTCCCTATATTCATGGTGCATCGTCTTAGTATCCATAGTTTTTGCAAAAATAGCATTTTTTTCCGAATCAGGCAAACATTGCCGCTGCTTTTTTAGCTTTTCCAAGCGGTTAGATATTCATAGTTCATAATTCATAGTTCATGGTTCATAGTTCATAGTTCATAATTCATAGTTCACGGTTCATAGTTCATAGTTCAGAGTTCATGGTTCAGAGTGTTTTTGCCTGCGCGCTTGGCAATCCTTCTTCTCGCGAACCTCGTTTTACTTTTTTACTTTTTTACTTTTTTACCTTTTTACCTTTAATAGGGCTTTGCCCGCCTCTCTCTCCGCCATCCCGGCGTACAACCTCTTCAGCCTCCAATCGCAATGCATTTCCCAACGCACCACAAAAGTACAAAATTTATCCCGAACTTCCAAATTTCATGGTAAAAAATCTTTACATTCCTATTTCGTTGTTTTTGCGGCTGCCAAAAGACCACAAATGAGCTGGTCAAAGCTATGCAATGAGGCAGTCATTACATAGCTTTTGCACAATCAAAAAGAATCCAGGCGAAAAGGCAATTTTGCCTTCAGCGAAATCGCTCACGCTCGGGATAGCTCGTATTATATTCGGCACTCCGCTCACTCAATCGCGATTTTGCCTTCAGCGAAATCGCTCACGCTCGGGATAGCTCGAATTATATTCGGCTCTCCGCTCACTCAATCGCGATTTTCTTTGCGCATTGTGAAAATGTGTTAAATAACGGTGGACAAGACATTTGTCTTGTACTGAAATAGGTTGACTCCCATGCAGCCTTAAATGTTAAATAATTAAATTCATTTAAGAAAATGGGAAACAAGAAATTCAGTCGCGGTTTGAAGCGCAGTATTTGCATTGAGTACATGCAAAGTGGACAGTCACGGAAGGAAATAGCCATGAAATAC
>CACXPX010000039.1 GCA_902769705.1 uncultured Prevotellaceae bacterium | reverse complement strand
TCAACTGTGCTCAGGCGAGGCAGTCAACCGAATCCGTACGGGTAGGCAAATGTTAAAGAACAAGGCCTAAAAGGAGTCAACCATATTCAGGAAAAGACAATCAAATGAGAAGTGTAAATACGACACCCGTACAGTATTACAGTTTCAGTTTACCTCCGTGGAAGTGTGAAAAGTAAGTTTATTATATATAATATTATTATATTATATATAATAAATAATTTTGGTAAAGCTCGAAAAAAAACTGTTATACTGTACGTTCGTACGCGTGTACAATCTACACTTATCAAGTGTTCAAAAACCTAACTGTTATCTGTTCGAACTGTTCGCATGTCGACTTTACACCCATTCCATTCTCCTCACAAGCTCTTATCGTCATTGGGATTTGTAGCAAGAGAGTGATATACATAAATTAACAAATAAACACTCTGAAATTAACAGATTTTCACGCTGCGCGGAGTGGCGATTTTTGGCAGTATGGAAAATTATTTGTATCTTTGCATAGAGCATTGGGAAATGCATATGCGCGGCTGTGAAGCCCTTGCAGAAAGTGGAAAGGCAAAGATGAAACGGCGTGAAAAACTACCAGACGAGGCGGAAAGGGGGACAACAACGGCGGACAATGAAAAAAGTGGCTTCGAATGTTGGAAGATTGGGCGAATTTGATTATTTTTGCAGCATCAAAACGAGAACAAAAGATGAAAGATTTCAGTAATTTGGTGCAGATGCGACGGAGTCATCGCAAGTTTACGGATGAAGAACTCACAGGCGACGAGGTGAAACTGATATTGCGTGCGGCGCTCATGTCGCCCACATCAAAAGGGCAGCGAGGATGGCATTTCATCGTTGTCGACGACAAAACCGACATAGAGAAACTTTCCGAGGCAAAGGACATGGGAGCGCAGTTCCTGAAAGGTGCTCCACTGGCCATTGTGGTGCTTGGCAACCCCAGCGAGAACGACTGCTGGGTGGAGGATGCCTCTATTGCCGCCATCTCCATGCAATACCAAGCCGAAGATTTGGGATTGGGCTCATGTTGGATTCAGATGCGTGGGCGTGGGCTCTCGGATGGCGTTTCGGCCGATGAGGTGATTCGTGGCATTCTTGACATTCCTGAGGACCAGAGCGTGCTCTGCGTGCTGGCTGTTGGCCATAAGGCCGATGAGCGCAAGCCGCAAAACGAGGACCGTTTGAAGTGGGAGAACGTTCACATTGGAAAATGGTGATGAAGATTGCGCTAATAGGTGCCGGCAATCTGGCAACGAACATAGGTCCCGCCTTGAAAGCGGCTGGACATGATGTGGTGCAGGTGTATAGTCGCACGATGGAATCGGCTGTTTTGCTGGCCGACAAGTTGGAATGCGCGTGCACTAACAACATCGAAGCGGTCACACACGATGCCGACATCTACATCGTGGCTGTGAAAGACAACGCGCTCGAGAGTCTGGCCCAAATGCTTTGCAAGGGTAGGGAAGAGCATCTTTTCGTCCACACGGCAGGCAGCATGCCGCTTGAGGTGTTTAAAGGTGTTGCAAAGCACTATGGAGTGCTCTATCCCATGCAGACGTTCTCAAAGAACAAGTCGTTGGATTTCAGCAAGATACCGTGTTTCGTTGAAGCAGAGAGCGAAGAGTCGTTGACCCTCATAAAGACCTTGGCTGCCAGCATAACGAATAGCGCGTATGAGCTGACAAGCGAGAACCGCAAGTATTTGCATCTCGCAGCGGTGTTTGCCTGCAACTTCGCCAACCATTGCTATTCTGTCGCTGCCGACTTGTTGGAAAAACACGGCATTCCGTTCCAGGTGATGTTGCCGCTAATCGATGAAACCGCAGAAAAAGTTCATCACTTGGCACCTCGGGAAGCACAGACGGGTCCTGCTGTAAGATATGACGAGAATGTGATGCAAAAGCACTTGGCTCTGCTGCATGAAACTCCCAACTATGAAGAGATATACAAACTGATGTCTAAAAGTATACACGAACGAAACAATGATTAATTACGATCTGACAAAGATAAAGGCCATTGTGTTTGATGTTGACGGCGTGTTGTCTGCCGAGACCATCACCCTCGACACATCAGGCGAGCCGCTGCGTACAGTCAATATCAAAGACGGCTATGCCATTCAGTTGGCGATGAAGATGGGATTGCGCATCGTTATCCTGACGGGTGGCAACACCTATGCCGTGAAGGTGCGTTATGAGCATCTGGGCGTAGAGGATATCTACATGCAATGTGCTGTGAAAATCAACACTTACAACGATTTCATCGACAAATATGGATTGAAAGATGAAGAAGTGATCTACATGGGCGACGATATCCCCGACTATGAGGTGATGAAGCGGTGCGGGTGTCCTTGTTGTCCAGCCGATGCATGCCCCGACATCAAGGATATTAGCGTGTATGTGAGCGATAGGATAGGGGGGCACGGATGTGGTCGCGACGTGATAGAACAAGTGCTCAGGGCGCAAGGAAAGTGGCTCTCCGACGCTAAGGCATTCGGTTGGTGACGGTCGCACTTAAAAAGATAAGTGAAAGATGAAAACAAAACTGATATTGGCAAGTAATTCTCCACGTAGAAAGGAACTGTTGGGCGGACTGGGCATTCCGTTTGAGGTGCGTGTGTTGCAAGGCATCGACGAATCCTATCCAGAAACTGTTCCAACCGACAAAATTGCCGAATTCATCGCTACCAACAAGGCGAAAGCTTATGAAGTGGCTGCCGATGAGATTTTGATAACAGCTGATACTGTTGTCATAGTCGATGATGAAATCTTGGGAAAGCCTTCTGATGCTGCTGATGCGTGTCAGATGCTTCGAAAGCTTAGCGGAAAATCCCATCATGTGATTACAGGTGTGAGTTTGAAGAGTTATGATAAACAGAAAACGTTTTCGGTAGACACGGAAGTGACTTTCAAGACGCTGAGCGAATCGGAAATCGACTATTATGTGACTCGTTACAAGCCGTTCGACAAAGCTGGTGCCTATGGTATCCAAGAATGGATTGGCTACATCGGCGTGACATCACTGCGTGGAAGCTATTTCAATGTTGTCGGTTTCCCTGTGCAACGCATTTATGACGAATTGTGCAAGAGTTTCCATTTTGACATCTCTTCCTTGAATTCTGACGAACAAATATAAAAATAACAATATAAAACATTAAGAATATGAACGTATTAATTGGAATCGCAATTTTCGTTGTTATTGCCTTGATAGGTTGGGCAATTGCTGAAGCTAAGCCAGGCATTTTCGGTTACAATCAATCGGAAGATGAACAGGCTGTTGAACAGAATGCAAAAGATGCTCTTGTGAAGAACGGATATGATGAGCAAAACATCAAGGATGTCATCAAGAACATCAGCACGAAGGGTTTCGAAGCTTGACGCATTTCTGTTTTTTGACGAAGTTTTAAGCGAATAGGGACTTTCTTCTTTCTAATACGAATTTAGTCCCTTAAAGAGATATTCTTCGTTCAAATATCAATCTTAAAGATAGAGCAATTTATCTTCGAAGATACACAACGAAAGAGGGGAATATAATTGTTATACAAACTCGCTATTTATCATAATGCCGATTATTTGCAAATCGTGGATGGGTAAAAACAGGCATGTCCGCATCGCTCTGACGGTCATCATGTCATTCCTATTTTTGGCCACATATGGTCAGAAAAGATGTGTGGTGGTTGACAAAAAGACATTGGAGCCTGTCATGCATGCAAGTTTGTATAGTAAGGAAAACCATCAATTCAATTCTGCGATTACAGATATTGACGGATTGGTTACAGTAAAGTTCCCTTTCCGCCAGCTGACCATCTCGCATCTGAATTACGAGAAAATGATTGTCAAGTCGCTTCCTGACACCATTTTTCTGATTCCCAAATCCTACATGACCGGCGAGGTCACGATTCAAGCGCAAGAACCTGCTTGGATAAGGCCCATGCTGAAGCGCTTTGTGAAAACCAAGAAACACAAGTATTTCAATAAAACGTGTGTTCTCGGATATGATTACACAACACGAAGCATTGCTGGAAGCAGTTACTACAAATACGATTCGCAAGGATTGATGAGAATGCGCGACCCTGACAGCTTGAAATTCGCGTTTCATCAGACGAATGGCCTCATCACTTCGGTCGACAGCACGCGGTTGACAGATGTGGCAAATATGCGCAGAATGCTCTATGAGGACTTTGTTACAGAGTTCGACAATGACTTTATTAGAAATCACAAATTCGCTGTAAATGAGGAGTTTAAAGGCAACTCAAGCAATGAAGTCGAACTCGTTTACAGGTTGGAAAAGACAACAGCCGACCATGGTCATTTTGTGATAGACACGGCGCGTTGTGTGATTCTTTCAGCCACTCGTGTGAGCGCTGTGAAATACAATGCGAGCCATCGCGTTTCGCCATTTATGCTTTCGATGGCCAATCTGTTGTCGGGCTACAAGATAACGGATTGGGATACGGACTATCATGTTAATTATCAAGAAGTTAATGGAAACTTGGTACCCGAAAACATCCGTTTCAAGTTCTATTTCTTGGCAAAAGAACGATTTGTTGACCCCAACGATGAAGAGTATAATGCGAAAACTGGTGGCGGATTCACCAATATGGAGGCAGAGATGAAGCTCTCCCCTACCGCTAATGCACCATCCGACCTTATTTGGATGATGCTCCCTCAATCGTGGTATGTCAGGTATAGTACCGATAAATCGAGAGCCTACGAGATTGATTTAGCCAATCTTCCCGCCCAATTCGTGCTGTTTGACGAGTAGGGAAACAATTTTAATGGAAAGGAAGAAAAAGAATATAAAGGAGGGCAAGGCCATAAAAAAGGGAGAGAAACAAGCCTCTCCCCTATTCTTTCGGGCTTATCCAATCACGGTGAAACGGGCGAATTTCAACAACAATTGCTTCGTTCCTGAGTTTCTGAATTCCACAGTTGCCTTTGTGTTTTCGCCTGTTCCTTCGATTTTTATCACTTTTCCGATGCCAAAACGCTGATGCTCAATCATGGCACCTTCTGCCAATTGGCCGTTCGAGGGCGATGGTGTGCTATTTGAAACGGGGGCTGTAGCTGAACGACGACTCGATGCAACCACATCGCTCACCTTGCGCAACTTACCGCCCTTAGTCGCCAAGAGTTGTTTGAAGGAGTCTGAAAATGGGTCAACAGGCGCTTCTGGTTGGCGTGTTGAAGTGATTTTCGGCTTCGGGTCAGCACGAAATTGAGTGCCAACAGGCCTGCTATTCTGCATTCTCTCATTATTGCGGAATGTAGTATTTCGACCTCCTAATATGCTCTCCGTTTGATTCTCGTTTTCCACAATCATCAGTCGCGGGTCAATGTCGTGAAGAAAGCGGCTGGGCGCATCGAACTCCAATTTACCATAACGCCACCTGTTTTTTGCACACGTCAAGATGCAATGCCGCTCGGCTCGAGTGATGGCAACATACAGAAGACGCCGCTCTTCTTCCAATTCGCGTGCTGAGTTGCACGACATCGGACTTGGAAAAATGTTCTCTTCCATTCCCACCACAAATACCGTTGGGAATTCCAAACCTTTCGCGGCATGAATGGTCATCAGCGCCACACGATTCCTTTCGTCTCCGTCATCGCTATCCAAGTCGGTCAGCAAAGAAACTTCTTGCAAGAAATCAGGGAGGTAAATCTCGTTTAACAAGCCTTCTTCTTTTCTTTCCACAACAAAGTCTTGCAAGCTGTCGAGAAACTCTTGCAGATTCTCTTGGCGCGAGATGCTTTCTGGGTCGCTTCCGCTATAGAGATCTTGCGAAATTCCACTTTGCTGAATGATGAGTTTTCCCAATTCGTAAGCATCCAAAGAATGCAGTTGCTCGACAAACGAATTAATGAGTTCGCGGAATGAAGCTATCTTCGCCAGCGTGCCTTTGTTGACATCCAATTGATAATAGACGGGATTGGAAACAACACTCCAAAGGCTCACATGATTCATCTGTGCACAAGTGGCAATTTTCACAATCGTAGTGCTGCCGATGCCACGAGCGGGATAGTTGATGATGCGCTTCAAAGCTTCTTCGTCGTCAGGATTGGCCACCAATCTGAAATAGGCGATGATATCTTTGATTTCCTTTCGCTGATAGAAACTCAATCCGCCATAAATGCGATAAGGAATGTTTTGCTTTCGCATTTCCTCCTCAAACGAGCGGCTTTGCGAGTTAGTGCGATAGAGAATGGCAAAATCGTTGAATTCGCAACCATCCTGGCGCTTGATTCGTTTGATGTCTTTGCACACAATCAACGCTTCCTCTTTATCAGAATAGGCAGGTTTCAGAACAATCTTGTCTCCTTCATCGTTCTCGCTGAAAACATTCTTTTCAATCTGCCGCGCATTATGCCTTATCAAGCTGTTGGCAGCCTGAACGATGCGTTGGGTGGAACGATAGTTCTGTTCCAACTTGAAGAGTCGGCTGTCGGGGTAAACCTTTTGAAAGTCCAGAATGTTGTCGATATTTGCTCCACGAAAAGCATAGATACTCTGCGCGTCATCGCCAACAACACAAACACGCTGGTGCTCGCGAGTCAGCTGAAGAACGATGCATTGCTGGGCATAATTGGTGTCTTGATACTCGTCGACCAATACATATTGGAACCGCATGGCGTATTTTTCGCGAATGTCGGGAAATTGCCGGAAAAGCCGATACGTCTGTACCAACAAATCGTCAAAATCCATCGCATTGGCTTGCTTGCATCGCTCTTCGTAAGTAAAGAAGATTCTGCCCATAGCAGGCATCTTCATGTTTGCATCGCGTTCTCTCACTTCAGGGTCGTTTGCATACTCTTCAGCCGAAATGAGATGATTCTTTGCCATAGAAATCAGATGATGCACCGAAGCCGGCTTATAGGCTTTGTCATCGAGATTCATCTCCTTGATGATGGTTTTCAGCAACGAACGCGAGTCGTTTTCATCATAGATGGTGAAATTGTTCTTATAGCCGATGGATTCGGCTTCAACCCTGAGAATTCGAGAGAATACCGAATGGAACGTACCCATCTGTAAATTGCGAGCCACCTCGTGGCCTACAAGGTTGCCTATGCGTTGTTTCATTTCGTTAGCCGCCTTGTTGGTGAACGTCAAAGCCAAAATGTTCCAAGGCCTCATTCCCTTTTCCAACAAGTAGGCAATCTTGTAAATCAACACACGCGTCTTTCCCGACCCAGCACCTGCAATCACCAGTTGCGGCCCATCTGTATATTCAACTGCCGAGCGTTGGCTGTCGTTCAGCTGGTTTAAAAGCGACGATGTGTTATCTTGTCCAATATGATTATCAATTTCCATGTTATAGTAATTCCATTTCTACATCTATGATTTGACAAAGTGTCAGGTGGCTTTTGACCTTGTCAGAGATGGCCTTTGAGCGGGTCAGAGATATGCTTTAAGCCTGTCAAAGGATATCTTTGGGAAAACCACCCCATTTTTTGAAAAATCTCAACAATTCGGTTATTTAAAACCGCCTTTTGCTTTACATTTTGTCATCAATTGGCCTGATTTGGTTTCTTTTTGCATTCTGCCCCGACGGCCTTCATTTGCCACTCATTTCTTTTTCTTATATATCCCTCCCGAAACAGAGTTGGGATTGATATCCTCGCCCTCGTGTGGGAACGATGGAATGAACTTCATTTCCTTCTGAATGCGTTGTTGGCGTTTCAGCATATATGCACTTGGGTCTTTCGAGCTGAACCGCCTTGGATTGGGGAGCGTGGCGGCAATCAAAGCACAATCGGCTCGCGAGAGTTCAGATGCCGTTTTGTTGAAATGGTATTTGGCCACCGCATCAACGCCATAGATGCCCTCGCCCATCTCAATGGAATTCAGATAAACCTCCATGATGCGCTGCTTGCTCCATATCAGTTCCACGAGAACCGTGAAATAGGCTTCCAATCCCTTGCGCACCCACGAACGGCCTGGCCACAAGAAGACATTTTTCACCGTTTGTTGCGTGATGGTGCTGGCGCCCAACTTGTTTTTACCGCCCTCTCGATTGCGTTTGGCGGCTTTTTCTATAGCATCATAGTCGAATCCATGATGCAACAGAAACCTCTGGTCCTCGCTTGCCATAACAGCCACAGGCATGTGCTTGGACATTTTGCTGAGCGACACCCAATGGTGGTGCAAAGTAACACTTCTGCCATCGCCCGACTGCTCAGCACAACGGATGAGCATCAAGGGAGTGATGTAGACGGGTATGAAGCGGTAGGCCACAACGGCCAAGATGGTAGAGCACAGAAAGATGGAAATGCTCCATTTCAACAGTTTTCCGATGAATTTCATTCAATACGAAGCAAGAAAATGGGCGGCCATAATAGACCGCCCATGTGTTTGTTTTCTTTTAATTTTGGTCGGGCATTGTGTCCGAAAGATGCTTACTGAAGTGTTCCAGCCTCAGCAGCCTGAATCATAGCCTGGCTAGCATAGAGGATAACCTCAACGCGACGGTTCTGAGCCTTACCAGCTGCGGTAGAGTTGTCGGCAACAGGATTAGCCTCACCGAAACCAGTGGTAGAACGAATCTGGTTGCTGCTAACGCCGAGCGACTGCAGGTAGTTGGTCACGGCCTGAGCGCGCTGCTGTGACAGGTTGATGTTCTTCTGATAGCTCTGCTCAGCTGTAGAGTTCTTCCAGCCGGCATTGTCGGTATAACCCTGAACAGCAACGTCGCAGTCGGTGTTTACCTTCAGCACGTTGTTGGCAAACTGGGTCAGAGAGTTCTTGGCAGCAGGCTGCAGCGTAGAGCTACCTGTACCGAAGAGGATACCAGAGTCAAAAGTAACTTTCACACCCTGCAGACCATTAGCATCGGTATAACCCTCCACCTTTGCGTTCTGCACAGCCTGAGCCTGAGCCTTAACCTTATCCATGTGACGGCCGATGATAGCACCAGTACCAGCACCTACAGCACCACCAACGGCAGCACCTACAGCTGTGTTACCAGCGATTTTACCGATAATTGCACCAAGTGCAGCACCTGCACCAGTTCCAATCAAAGCACCGTTTCCTGTTGCATTTCCGCAACTGAAAACTGTCAGGGCGCACAGACCCACAGTAAATAACTTGATTTTTTTCATATTCAAAATAGTTTTAAAAGTTAAAGAAATATGTGCAAAGATAATTCTTTTTTTCATTAATCTACATTTTTTGCAAAGTTTTTTTGTAATTTTGCGGCAAATTTAAGCATTTATAGTCATTGAAGGTGGGGAATTTTCCTAAAACAGCATATGGAAATCCCTATTTTGATGATATTATGACAAGAATAAACAAATTATGGCAAAAGAATTAAAAGATCTGACCAAGCGTGCCGACAATTACAGTCAATGGTACAACGACTTGGTTGTGAAAGCAGATTTGGCCGAGCAGTCTGCTGTGCGTGGATGTATGGTTATCAAGCCCTATGGTTATGCTATTTGGGAAAAAATGCAGCAACAACTTGACAAGATGTTCAAGGAAACTGGCGTTCAGAATGCCTATTTCCCTCTGCTGATTCCAAAGTCATTTCTCAGCAAGGAAGCCGAGCATGTTGAAGGTTTCGCAAAGGAATGTGCTGTTGTCACCCACTATCGTCTTCGTGCAAAGGAAGACAAGAGTGGTGTGGAGGTTGACCCTGCAGCCCGCCTTGATGAAGAACTGATTATTCGTCCCACGTCAGAAACCATCATTTGGAACACTTATAAGAATTGGATTCATTCGTGGCGCGACCTGCCTTTGTTGTGCAACCAATGGTGCAACGTGATGCGTTGGGAAATGCGCACACGTCCCTTCCTCCGCACATCCGAATTCTTGTGGCAGGAAGGCCATACTGCACATGCCACTCGCGAAGAAGCTGAAGCCGAAGCACAGAAGATGCTGCACGTCTATGCCGACTTTGCCGAGAAATGGATGGCTGTGCCTGTGGTTCAGGGTGTGAAGAGCGAGACTGAGCGTTTTGCTGGTGCACTCGACACCTACACCATTGAGGCTATGATGCAAGACGGAAAAGCTCTTCAGAGCGGAACATCCCACTTCTTGGGACAGAACTTTGCCAAAGCGTTCGAAGTCACCTATTTGAACAAAGAAAACAAACCTGAATATGTTTGGGCAACTTCATGGGGTGTTTCCACCCGCTTGATAGGTGCGCTCATCATGACACACTCCGATGACAACGGCCTCGTTCTGCCTCCGCGCTTGGCTCCTATTCAGGTGGTGATTATCCCCATCACGAAGGGAGACGACCAGCTGGCTGCCATCAGCGAGAAAGTCAATCCTATTGTCAACGAGTTGTGTGAAAAGGGAATCAGCGTGAAGTACGACGATGCCGACAACAAGCGTCCTGGCTTCAAGTTTGCCGACTACGAATTGAAGGGTGTGCCCGTGAGACTGGTGCTTGGTGCCCGCGATATCGAAAACGGAACTATCGAAGTGATGCGTCGTGACACGCTGGAGAAGGAAACCAGACCTATCGAGGGCATCGCCGACTATGTGGCCACTTTGCTTGATGAAATACAGGCAAACATCTTTGAGAAAGCTCGCAAATATCGTGATGAGCACATCTACGAGTGCGACAACTATGAAGAGTTCAAGGAGCGAGTTAAAGATGGTGGATTCTTCCTTTGCCATTGGGACGGCACAGCTGAGACCGAAGCCCAAATCAAGGAAGAGACACAAGCCACCATTCGTTGCGTGCCTTTCGGTTACGAACAGACTCCTGGTGTAGACATGGTGAGCGGAAAACCCGCCAAATGTCGTGTCATCATTGCACGTAGTTATTAATGCGTATCCATTCGAAGTCAATCGTTCTATTGCTTGTTTCTGCCATCCTTAGCGCTTGCGGAGGCGGCAATGGACAAACAGCAAAATTTAGCGGCATGGAATTTGACAGCATTGTTGTCGATTCCACTGTCGCTTTGTCTCATTCTAATGGAAGCCCCACTTGCCACGTGTCGTTGAGTGTGCAATATGCAAAAGGCGAGAAAGCCGAATTGATTAACGACACTCTCTTGCGCTCTGGCATCCTCACACCCGATTATCTGTCGTTGGGCAACGAGAAGCTAACGTTCAAACAAGCGGTTGATTCCTTCATGAATCGCTTCGTTTATGATTACTTGCACGATTATGGCGACCTTTACCGGGCCGACACCAAGCATGCTTCGTCCTACAATTGTTCTTACATCGTGAAAACGAGGACGTGTAATGGCGCGAGAAACATTCTGAATTACATCGCTACCATACAGACTTATGCAGGTGGAGCCCATGAAATCAAACAAACCATCGCCCGTAACTTTGACGTCAAAACAGGACAGATGCTCCAACTTGACAACTTGTTCATCACAGGTGCCGACTCACAACTGGAAGACATCATCGTGGCGGAAATGGCTGATGATTTCGATGTGAACGGCTTGGAGGGTTTGCAGGAGAAAGGCGTCTTTGTTGATGGACAGGTATATGTGTCCGACAATTTCATCTATGGCGACGACGACATCACCTTTATATATTGCGAAGACGAAATTGCCCCGCATTCCATCGGAGAGATAAGGGTGAAGATTGATATCGATGACTTGAAACGATTGATGAGATAGCAATTATGGAAGAACTACTGCACTATTTCCCAGAACTAACTGATGTGCAACGCCAACAGTTTGCGGCCTTGTACGACTTGTATTCGGATTGGAATACAAAAATCAACGTCATTTCCCGCAAGGACATTGACAACCTCTACGAGCATCATGTGCTCCATTCGCTTGCCATCGGGAAGGTCATCCACTTCAAGGAGAACACCAAGATTCTGGATTTCGGCACAGGTGGCGGTTTCCCGGGCATTCCCCTTGCCATCCTCTTTCCCGATTGCCAGTTCAAACTGATAGACGGCACGGGCAAGAAGATTCGTGTGGCAACCGAGGTGGCAAACGCCATCGGATTGAAGAATGTCACCCTTCAACACCTGCGTGGTGAAGAGGAAAAAGGCCGATTCGACTTTGTGGTGAGCCGTGCGGTCATGCCCCTACCCGACCTCATTAAAATCGTTCGCAAGAACATCTCCAAGAATTGCTTCAACCTCTTGGGAAATGGAGTGATATGTCTGAAAGGCGGAAGTGTGGAGGAAGAGGCTAAGGCCTATCGGAAGACAGCCGAGATTGTTCCCATTAGCGACCTGTTCACAGAAGAGTGGTTCCAAGAGAAGTATATTATACACGTACCGCTATAATTGAGAATTGATAATTTATAATTGATAATTCTTTAGTCGGCCGAGCGGTAAATAGCCAAATAGTGAAATCGTCCAATAGTCAAATTGTGAAGTGATGAAAGTCCAGAAATTTGTCTGCAATATGTTGCAGGAGAATTGTTATGTAGTCAACGACGAAACTCGCGAGTGTGTCATCATCGATTGTGGCGCATTCTACCCTGAAGAACGCCAGGCCATTGTGCAATACATTCGCGATAACCAGCTGATACCCAAACATTTGTTGGGAACCCACGGACATCTTGACCATCATTTTGGCGACGATACAATATACAAGAATTTTGGATTGAAACCCGAAGTTCATGGCGGCGATGGTGACATGATGGAAAACATGAGCGAACAGGCTGCTTCCATGTTTGGCTTGCGACTGGATAACGACATGCCGTCTGTAGGGCATTACCTTTCGGCTGAAGACGACATCACGTTCGGCAACCATCACTTCTCGGTCATTGAGACACCCGGCCATTCACGAGGCGGCGTGTTCTTCTATTGTGAGGAAGAGAATATAGCATTTTCTGGCGACACCTTGTTTCGCAATTCCATCGGAAGAACCGACTTCAGTGGAGGCTCCATGTTCATGATTATCCAGAGTCTGCGCCACATCAGCCAGTTGCCTGACTCCACCATCATCTATCCTGGTCATGGCGAAGAAACAACCATCGGACAGGAATTGGCCTCAAATCCATATCTTGACCGTTGATTTTTATGTTTAAACGGATATGGTGAAAGCGGAGAAAATCATATTAGGAATCGACCCCGGCACAAATGTGATGGGATATGGTGTTATCAAGGTGATTGGAAACAAGGCCGAGATGGTGTCTATGGGCGTCATCGACTTGCGGAAAATGCACGACCCCTATCTGCGGTTAGGGCATATTTTCGAGCGTGTGACAGGCATCATCGATTCCTTCCTGCCTGACGAAATGGCCATCGAGGCGCCTTTCTTTGGCAAGAATGTGCAGTCGATGCTCAAACTGGGACGAGCGCAAGGAGTTGCTATTGCCGCCGCCATTCATCACGACATCCCTATCCACGAATATGCTCCGTTGAAAATCAAGATGGCCATAACCGGCAACGGCTCGGCTTCCAAACCACAAGTGGCTGGAATGCTTCAACGCATGTTAAACCTCAATCCTGAAGAAATGCCCAAGTTCATGGATGCAACGGATGCTCTTGGTGCCGCCTATTGCCATTTCCTCCAAATGGGCAAGCCTGAAAGCGACGGGACGAGTTATAGCAGTTGGAAGGATTTTGTGAACAAAAACAAGGAAAGGGTGAAGAAATAAATGGACAGGAAACAAACCATCATAAAAATAGAAAAAGGTGTAACCCGCATGCCCGAGTGGCGAATGGCTGAGCCTGTTGACTTCCAATTGTGTGATGGTGAGCATATTGCTATCGTTGGTCCAAATGCCGGCGGCAAGTCCATGCTGGTGGATATCCTGACCGGTCGCCACCCTTTGCTCCAACGCACACCTGAATACGACTTCTCTCCCAGCACGAAACCATTCGTTTCCGACAACATCAAGCACATCACCTTCCGCGACAGCTATGGCGGCGATAACGAGCACACCTATTTCCTTCAGCAACGTTGGAACCAAATGGAAATAGATGAAAGCACCCCAACCGTCGGCGCACTTCTAGAAGAGGCCTATCTGTTATCGGGAAGCGATTCGCCTAAACATCGGCAATTACAAAACGAGCTCTACACGTTGTTCCATTTTGACCAATTACTCGACAAATACATCATTTCACTATCGAGTGGTGAACTTCGGAAGTTCCAACTCACGAAGGTGCTCCTCAGCGACCCTCGTGTGCTCATCATGGACAATCCCTTCATCGGGCTTGATGCAGAGACGCGCACCCAATTGAGCACTTTGCTGAAGACGCTTTCCAAAGAGCGTGCGTTGCAGATTGTCTTGGTCTTGTCGAAAGATGATGATGTGCCCGATTTCATCACTCATGTTGTGGAAGTGAAAGACCTCATCGTTTCCCCAAAAATCAGCACGCAAGCATGGCGCGAACAAAAGCAAGGCCTTCCCAGCAAGATTCTTGCCCCCGAGAAAGAACAAGCCATCCTCTCCCTACCCCATTCCACCAACGAATACCTCACTCAAGAGGTTGTCGACATGAATGGCGTGAGCATCAGATACGGCACTCGCACCATCCTGAAAGACCTTCATTGGCATGTGAGGAATGGTGAAAGGTGGTCGCTCAGCGGACAAAACGGCTCGGGAAAATCCACCCTCCTCAGCCTTGTATGTGCCGACAATCCACAGTGTTATGCCTGCGACATCTCCCTTTTCGGCATTCCCCGTGGCTCTGGTGAGAGCATCTGGGACATCAAAAAACACATCGGCTATGTCTCGCCCGAAATGCATCGCGCCTACAACCGTGACATCCCAGCCATCAAGATTGTGGCCAGCGGCCTGAAAGACTCCGTAGGCCTGTACGTCAACCCCACCGAAGAAGACTATGAGAAATGCCGTTTCTGGATGTGGATATTCGGTATTGAAAGCGCCGAGCAGCGCACGTTCCTGAAGCTTTCCAGTGGTGAGCAGCGCCTTGTGCTCCTTGCCCGCGCCTTCGTGAAAGACCCCCAGCTGTTGATTCTCGACGAACCCCTTCATGGTCTCGACACCACCAACCGCCAACTTGTAAAAGAGATCGTTGAGGCTTTTGCCCAACGCCCCAACAAAACCCTCATCTTTGTCACCCACTATCAAGAAGAACTCCCTACTTGCATCAACCATCATCTGCAATTGAAGAAAAATTAGGGAGACTAAAAACAACATCCGCACCAACCCGAAAATTGTCGAGTTGATGCAATGCCCGATTCTTATTACACATTAGCAATGTAATCTTTGATTCTTCTGTTTCTTCTTTCCACAAAATCAATCTCCTTGTTTATGAATTCTCTATAATCTTCAACGGTCTTAGGTATTGGGTTCTTGATAAACAACCTGACGGGCTCAGAAGTGGCATGTGACAACAGCATGAGAGATGAGAGGTGAACTGCTGTGGATATCGTGGCCGCCCTCAACGAGAGTTAATTTTTAATAATTTATGAATAATGATTAATCGGTTTGACGAATTAATCATCAATTAATTATAATTTTGCAACGTGATTTTCGAATTAAACCAATTGAAAAGATGATTAGAAAGATATTGATTTCCGCCCTGATGGCATGTTTCGGGTTCGCTCCAATGAATGCCCAACAAGTGTTCAAGGAGATGGTACAGGAAAACAAGAAGATTGCCGACGACAGATCAAAGGATTTGGAAGTGAGGAAGATCGCAACATTCAAGCACGATGCGTTGAGCTACATGGCTATGAAGGTGCGCGACGACGTGTTGGCTGACACCACCAACGTGGAGTTTGCCCACAAGATTGTCCAACAGCTCAACGAGCAGTCGTTGTGTTTGCATGAATTTGTGAATCTCTACATCAAACGCCTTTCGGCCGCTTCTAAGAAGAAGGACAAGGAAAATGTGATGGCGCTGTTCAAGAACGCCTCGCTTTCGAATGCGTTTTATAACGATTCGGACTACGACCTTGTAAGGGCATATTGCGACAACAGCAATTTCATCACCCAGTTCTCGCTTGATACCGATTGGGTGAAAGCACTCGAGCAAGTGAAGAAAAGGTAGAGGCAGGGAGGATTTTGTTGTTTCCCATTAACGATTTATGAGCCGCTCATTGATATCCTTTGAGCGGCTCATTTGTGGTCTTTGAGGGTGTCATTTGTGGTCTTTGACCGCCTCATTTGTGGCTAATGACAAAGCTTATTCAAACTGGTAATAATACCAATAGGTGTTCCCATACGTGTCGCGCACTTTGTTCTTGCGCTCCTGAGTGCTGGCATGCTCACGCGAGAGCGTAAGAAAATCCTTGTAGTCGGCATCCAACACATTATCGTGGTATTCAACAACGGGATGGGAACGGAGATGATTGTGCAGAATCAAAGCCTCGCGATAATGCTTTGGGAAGATGGAGTCAACTTTATAGTATTTCCCGACCTCGTGAGCAAAGTCGTCGAGCCGTTTGTCAAGCAGATAGGCGCACAACAGATAGTCGTGAGCCGGTTGGCGGGCTTTCTGCTTATGATGGATGAGCGAGAGGTATTCCATGGTGGGCATAGGGTCACGAGGCCGGGCTCCCAAATGACGATAAAGGCTGTCTATGGAAAGCATCACGAAACGGCAGTTCTGCTGGTCGGGAATCATTGCTTGCGAACCTCCCTGCAACTGGTATTCGAACAAGCGCTCACCCAACTGTCCGTTTTTTGAAAGCGAAAATATACGCAATGCCGTCAAACTCGAATCGTTTGCCAACGACTTCTTCCCTACCGTCAAAGTCTCTTCCGCACGATTGTCAATCAGCGCTTTCTCGATTCTCATCCGTTGATGAAACACGTCGTTGCTATTCCCCACCAATCCCACCAAGAACATCATCGCAGCCATGATGAGCAGATTAATCCACATGGTGCGTGAGAACAATCCACGATTGGTCTTGACATCATTATCGTACAACTGCATCTGGCGGGCCAGCCATACAACGCCCACATAAACGACGAGCAATATAGCGCTTACCAACGCCCAAGTCAGCAACGAATAGCCCTTTGCCACATGAAGGCTGAAGCTGGTCAGGAATGCCAACACCAGGAAAGAAGGGAAATACGTCAGCGCATAGGCTTTCTTCGTCAGTCGTGTGACGCCAAGCGTTCCCAGATGCAACAGATATAGCGCGGCAATAATGATGACGGTACCCACGGTTTTCACATAGTGGGTCTGCCCGTCAGACAGCACATGCTGGGCGGCGGCTAACACATCTGCCTGATAATAATACAGATAGATGAATGTGAAAAGGAAAAAGAGAATAGCACAGACAATTCTCAAGACGGCTGTGCTATTCTTTGCTTGACGGCCACTCATTTTGAATTCAATTCTTTCTCAAGACAACAGCCGAACGTGCTGGGATGTACAACTTCAGCCATTCCTTATGATCGTTCACATAGAGCGGGTCATAATTGGTCAGGTGAGTCATCGAGTCGTCGGCAAATCCGTTTCCTCCAAACTCCTTTGCGTCTGTGTTCAACACGACATCGTAGCTTCCTGTGGGCACCAGGAATCCATAGTCGGTAAACGAACGCGTTGGCGAGAAGTTGAACACAAACACCAGGTCGCCACGCATGAAGGCCAATATCTGGTCTCCATCGTTGTGCCAAATCTCTTGAACAGGAGTCTTGTTAAAGTTCTTTTCGCTCTTGATGACCTTCAACATTTCGCGGTCAAAATCGCCAAGCCAATGGTAGCACAGGTCCTTGTTGTCGACCAGATTCCATTGACGGCGGGCATATTTATAGCTCCATCCGTTGCCTTCGCGCGGGAAGTCAATCCATTCGGGATGACCAAACTCGTTGCCCATGAAGTTCAGGTATCCTCCGTTGATGGCAGCTGCCGTCACCAGTCGAATCATCTTGTGCAAAGCAATACCGCGCTCGGCCACACCATTCACATCCTTTTTGGCGAAATGCCAATACATGTCGGCGTCAATCAAACGGAAGATGATGGTCTTGTCGCCCACAAGTGCCTGGTCGTGGCTCTCGCAATAGGAAATGGTCTTCTCATCCGGACGACGGTTTTTTACTTCCCAGAATATCGAGCTTGGCTTCCAGTTCTCATCGCTCTGTTCCTTGATGGTCTTAATCCAATAGTCAGGAATGTTCATGGCCATGCGATAGTCGAATCCATAGCCGCCATCTTCGAACTTTGCAGCCAGCCCAGGCATTCCGCTCACCTCTTCAGCAATGGTGATGGCATTGGGATTCACCTCATGAATCAGCTTGTTGGCAAGTGTCAGGTAGCAGATGGCATTATCATCCTCATGACCATTGAAATAGTCGCCATAATTGCAGAAAGCCTCACCCAAGCCATGGCTGTAGTAGAGCATGGAGGTCACGCCATCAAAGCGGAATCCATCGAAATGGAACTCATTAAGCCAGTATTTGCAATTGCTTAACAGGAAATGAATCACATCGTCTTTTCCATAATCGAAGCAAAGCGAATCCCATGCCGGATGCTCGTGACGGTCGCCGGGATAGAAGAACTGGTTGGGGTCTCCAGCGAGATTGCCCAGTCCCTCGATTTCGTTTTTCACGGCATGAGAGTGAACGATGTCCATAATCACGGCTATGCCATTCTGATGGGCGGTATCGATAAGCTCTTTCAGTTCTTCAGGAGTGCCGAAACGGCTTGAAGCAGCAAAGAACGAGCTCACATGATAGCCGAACGAGCCATAATAGGGATGCTCTTGGATGGCCATAATCTGAATGCAGTTGTAGCCATCTTTGACGACACGAGGCAGCACATTATCCTTGAATTCGGTATAGGTGCCCACCTTCTCGGCATCTTCGCCCATTCCGATATGGCATTCGTAGATCAAGAGCGGATTGGTCTTTGCCTTGAAAGTCTTCTTTTTCCATTCATAAGGCTTTGGAGCCCACACTTGTGCAGAGAATATCTTCGTGTTCTCGTCCTGCACAACACGTTGCGCCCAAGCTGGAATACGCTCGCCATCGCCTCCATTCCAATGGACGTGCATCTTATAAAGATCTCCGTGTTTAAGAGCTTTGGCTGGCAGTTTCAACTCCCAGTTTCCAGTCCCCTCAACACGTTTAGCCTTGTATTTCTCGTCTTCTTGCCAATTGTTGAAATCGCCAACCAAGTATATTTCGGTTGCATTGGGAGCCCACTCGCGGAACACCCAGCCTCCACGCGCTGTCTTGTGAAGTCCGAAATAGTCGTATCCACTCGCAAAGTCGGTCAAGGATGTCTTTCCGTTGCGAGTGAGTTGGGTTAATTTCCACACAGCATGGTCGTGTCTTCCACGAATGGCATTTTCATAAGGTTCCAGATAGGGGTCGTTTTTCACAAGCCCGATGTGCTGGAACTTTGCTGACTTTGTAGCGGTTGTGCTTTTCTTGGTCGCTTTTTCTGATGCGTTCTTTGTTGCCATAATATTGCGTTTTGGTTTCTTGGTTTATGCTTTCACTTTGAAAATCACCTTCCTCAATTCGCTCTCCATCGAGATGCATGGAGCGTGGGCGTCTTGCGGAAAGAAGATGACAAACATGTCAGGAGTGCAAGTCACATAACTTTGAGCTGGAATACCCGGCACTTTAGCCATGTCGTTTTCAACATTGAACTCTGCCTCGGGCAAATCTGCAAGCGGAGAATAGCCATAAGTCTCCGATGCAGACAAGGGGATTTGGATGTCTATCATCTTCTTGTGATATTCCAAAACCGCATCGGCCGGCTCTTTTCCTTTGACCGTTGTGACGTTCACAAAGAGGTCGCCGCCCTTGATTTCATGCTTTCCTTCAGAAAGGCTCTTCAAATCGTTGTGTTTCAGGAAATCAACTACATCCTTGAACAAGGGATTCAAAGAGACATAATCTTCCAAATGTTCCAATGTGTCTATTACCATAGCGCGATTAAAGCTTTTAAATTATAGTTTGTATTTATTCTAATCGTTGTATCTGCGACCATGTTCATAATGGCCTTTTGCCGTCACTTGGCCGTTGCGGTCTTTCTCTATGAATTTCCCATGACGCTCGTCATTTTCATAGGAACCCTCAAAACGCTTACCGTCTTTGGCTACTTCTATGGCCGAACCATTACGCTTGCCTGATTTGTAGGTGCCTTTGAACTTGCTTCCATCGGCATAATGAATAATCACCTGACCTTCAATTTTGCCTTTTACAAACGTGCCGTCATATACGTCACCATTCTTCTTGGTCAGTTTGCCTTGTCCGTCTTGAAGGTCGTTTTTCCATTCGCCCACATAGACATCGCCATTTCTCCACGTCAGAGTTCCCTGTCCATGTTTCGCTCCTTGGCGGAAGTGGCCAGTGTAGCGGTCGCCATTTGCATATTTGAACACACCTTCGCCCGTACGCTCGCCTTCCACATAGTCACCCTCATAGATGTCACCATTCTGGAACTTGTAGATTCCCTTTCCGTTCTGGATGTCGTCACGCCAGTCGCCTACGTAGACGTCACCATCAGCGTAGTGGTTTGTTCCTTTACCTGAGCGTTGGTTGTCAGCCCACATACCGTCATATGTAGTGCCGTCACCCCAGTCGAAGAACCCTTTCCCCCACTTCTTGTCGTCTCTCCATTGGCCGTCATAGTAGGCTCCGTTCGAGAATGTATATTTTCCCTTGCCCTGGCGTTTGTCTTGTTGCCAGTTGCCTTCATACTTGTCACCATTATAATAGTACATCACGCCATGTCCCTGCTGATAGTCGCGGAACCACAGGCCCACATACTTATTATTGTTCATGAAGTAGAACGTTCCTCTGCCATGTTGCTGGTCCTGGAACCACTCACCTTCATATTTCTCGCCATCCGAGAAAGTATATACACCATACCCCTGACGTTTGCCTTTCAGGTATTCGCCTTCGTATGTGTCACCATTTTTCCACAAGGTATTGCCTTTTCCGTGTGCTTTGCCAGCCAACATTTCACCTTTGTATTGACCACCATCGCGTGTAGTACACGAACCTAATGAGATTTTTTGAGCAAAGCCGAAAACTGGCACTACTGAAAACAATATGCAGATTATCTTATTTTTCACCATTGTCCATTTTTTGATTTCAATGCCAAAAGTACTAATTTATTGCCATACCACAAAATACATTAAGTATTTTTTAGCATTTATCACATACGCAAAAAAAAATTGATTGTCTCACGACAACCAATCTTTTCTTAACCTTAATAATCTAATACCATGAAAAACACAATGCAAATTTACAATATTCTATGGTTTCGACCAAAATTATATTGTTTTATCTACACCATTTAAATATTATTTAACACTCTCAAGCTCAACTTTTACATTTATTTGCAAAATGGCGGATAAATCTGTTTTCTCTTCTTTGGGTTGCAAAGGGGCCTCCACTTCAAGGTCCATCAAGTTGTTATCAGCGTTTATTGTAGCTTTGACAAAGGCAAGTTTCAACGACTCAAGCTTCCGTTTGAAAGTCTCATTGCTCATCGTGTCGGCCTTTGCCACATAATTGCGCCAGTCAAGTGCCACACGCCTTTTCAACCGCCAGTTGGTATCATAGAAAACCACTTCGCTATCGCTTTCGGGCAACATATAGGTCTTGACCATGCAAATCAGCGTATCACCATCCACAGGCACCAGTTTCATCTGAACCTTTGTCAGTTTGTTCAAGCTGACTTGCATGAAGCTTGACGTGAGCGTGTCGAGTTTTGAAATGCCATCAAGCTTGTTTTTGGTTTCCTTCACATCCACCAATTCGAGGCGTTTTGCCTTGTCAAGATAAGGGAACAACGAATCGGGTGCCGCTATCCACAGCTCCTTGATCGTAGTTGCAGATAGCGGTAGAATGGTCAGGATGGCCAATAAAGCGCTGATGACGATTCGTTTGTTCATCCTCTTGATGCTCTCAATTCCCTTACTCTCACGGCCTTGCCTTCCGAAACGGGAAGAGTGCCTTTCTTCACGAGTTTCACGCGAGGCGTAAGCAGGATCTCGTCTTTCAAGGCACGCTGGATGTCGCGAGTCATGTTCTGCAACTCGGGATAAACATCGCTCTCAATAGAGTCGAGTTCCACTTCAACGGTCATCACATCGTTGTCGTCGATGGTCTCCAACGTGATGAGATAATTGCTTCCAAGACCAGGATACTTCACCAAAATCTTCTCCACCTGCATCGGGAACACGTTCACACCCTTGATGATGAACATGTCATCGGTACGTCCCTTGATGCGGTCAATACGACGATGGGTACGACCACAAGGACATTCGCCAGGGATGATGCGAGTGAGGTCGCGAGTGCGATAGCGCAGAATGGGCATCATCGTGCGGTCAAGCGTGGTGAGAACCATCTCTCCCATCTCGCCATCGGGCACAGGCTCCAAGGTGTCAGGGTCGACAATCTCCAATATATAGTTGTCTTCCCACAGGTGCATACCGTTCTGCTCCTTGCATTCGAAGGCCACGCCAGGACCATTCATCTCAGTCATTCCAAACGAGTTGTAGGCCTTCACGCCCAGCATGCGTTCAATTCTTTGGCGCTGCTCCTCTGTGTGGGGCTCGGCACCGATGAACAGCGTGCGAAGCTTGGTGCTTTGTGGGTCTACGCCCTCTTCCTTGAACACCTCAGCCAAGCGGATGGCGTAGCTGGGAATGGCGTGCAAGCAAGTGGTTCCAAAGTCACGAATGAACATAATCTGTCGTTTCGAGTTTCCGGCAGCGGCAGGAACGGTGGTTGCGCCCAGTTTCTCAGCACCATATTGGAATCCCAGTCCACCTGTGAACATTCCGTAGCCACTTGAGTTCTGGAACACATCGGTATCTCGGCAGCCAACCATATACATGTCGCGAGCAATCATGTTAGCCCACGAATCGATATCATGACGTGAATAGGTCACCACCGTGGGATGTCCGGTCGTTCCACTTGTGGAGTGGATACGAATGGCGTCTTTCATATCGCCGCCCACGAAGCCGAAAGGATAGTTCTCGCGAAGGTCTTGCTTCGTTGTGAAGGGAATCTTCCTGATGTCATCAATGGTCTTGATGGAATCGGGGGTGATACCCAGTTCTCCCAACCGCTTCTTGTAGAAAGGCGATTTCAGGCAAACTTCCAATGTCTGTTTCAGTTTCTTCACCTGCAACTCTTTCAGTTGCTCTCGTGGCATAGTTTCCAGTTCCGGCTGCCAATACATGCCGTCTGGCTGATTCACGTTATTGTTCATTTCTGTATGGTTGAATAAATTTCAGGTTTTTCGAAATTAAAAGGACCGTATCTCAGCTCCATACCGTATTCCCCTTTGCGGGGGATGGTGCAGAGCGTGAAAAGCGGAGCAGCCTCAGATGGGGCACGACCGCCTTTGTAGAACCAGGCTCCGCCCTCCTCCACATCTTTCGAGAGCGTCTTATCCTTGCCCATTTCTTTAGCCAACTCCTCCATGCGCTTTTGGGCAGCATAGCGCGAGCCCACCTTCACAAAGAAGCGAGCCTCGTTGAACCGCCCGTTCTTGAAACGGAAAATCACCTCATCAAACTCAAATCCTTTATAGGTTTTGTGTTTATATGTCACTTCCTGTTCGTTCTCCTTCGAAGGGTTGCCCCACTCTGCCTTCATGGCCGAGAGGGCCTCTGCATAGGGCAATCCCAGTTCCACATTGCCCACTTTTTCAACGTTTTGGGCATTTGCCACCAACGAGAAACAAAGACAAATGGCTGCCAATAGTTTTTTCATTCCAATCATTTTTCCTTTTATTGCCGATGAATTTCGGCAAATCAGATGCAAAGGTACTGATTTATTTACGAAACGCAAAATTTTTACACATTAATCTTACAATTTCGAGATTACAGGTTCCTTGTCGCCCCCAAGTTTGCGAACAACCGTGCGATGTCTTATGGAATTGTCAAAACGCACAAAAAAAAGCCATCGAGCTCACGCGTATAGCCCGATGGTCTTTTCATTGGTAGTCCAAAGGCAACCCTATGGATTGCTGGACTGCTGCCCACTCTCCTCTTCCTTCGGCAACAAGTCCTTCACATTGCGCACGGTGACGTTGCTCAGGAACTGACGGTTGCGCTTCTGGGTGGCCACGTCCACGGTGTACTCCGGCTGGAACAGCACGCGGCTGCCCACAATGTTCTTGGTGGCCGAGAAGTCCTCCTCGCGCAGCGCACCCTTGGTCTTTAGCCCGATCTTGAAGGCTCCGAAGCCGTCGAGCTTCACGCGGCGGGATGCGTTCAGGTGCTTGTTCATGACGTTCACCAGTTCGATGAGCACGGCCGACACGTCGGAATACTTCACGCTCACGTTCTCTTCAATCTCCATGGCCATCTCCTTCAGCCCGATGGTGTCGGTGTGGATGGCGCGTGCGAAATACTGACCAGAAGTCAACGAATTCTCGCGGTTGTCCTTGTAGACACGATACAATACTGCCATAATCTTTAGTTTTTTAGTTGGTTAGTTAATTAGTTTTTTAGTTCTCTCGTTTTAGAGGAGTTTAGAAGTTTGGGAGTTTGGGAGTCTGGACAATAGCCTGCATGCTTGACAATTCTCGTTCCTCCTTTCTCCTTCCTCGGAATTGATTTGCATCGCTTAGAGCTCAGTTTGCGACGCCGACCGGTAATCTCATTCCTCATTCCTCATTCCTCATTCCCAAAGATACAAAAAATCTTTGAAACCGCCAAATATTTTCCTCATTATTTTGCCATTAATTTGTTAATTTTTAAGTTAATCATTCACTACGAATTAACACATGGAGTCTATTTCTAATTGTCATTTTGTCATTTTGTCATTTTTCTCCGGCACCACCTTTTTCCATTGCATCTGACCAGTCTTTTCCACCAACCCGTCTTTGCTCCATCGTGAAACAATCTGAATGAGCGAGTTCCGAGGCAGGTTTGGCCTTTTCAACGTAGCGACATCATCGATTGTGAACTCTGTGGGGAGCTGGTCGAAGACAGATTTGTTGGCACTTCGACGGGTGGTTTCATCACTATTCCTCTCAAGCTCTTTCTCAAGCATCCAACCAAAGTTCCTGATTTGGTTCTCCAGGCAATAGTCGGCCATCATCAGGGCGAAGTCTATGGTTGCCTTTGATTCGTGGCCCGAAAGCAGAAAATGAATCACCCCACACCTGAAGCCAATGACAGCAGCACGCTTTCTGTAGACATCCTTCACGCGATCGATGTCCTTGGCAGCCTCCACGCGCTTTTCCTCTACCCATTGCTCAATAGCCCTGCGAAGTCGGGGTGTGTCGACGAATCCGCTGTATGAGCGCAGGCGAGTGACGGCATCCTGAATCCTTGCCTCGTCAACCTCCGACCGCTTGCCATATTTCGGCATCCTTGCAAACGACGAATCAGGCATCTCGGAAATGAGGATACGACTTGAAAGGCCATTCTCGATGTTCTCTTGTTTAAACAGTTTTCTCATCGCACCGTCTGTACCCAACATCGTCCAGTTGTACTTCACGCGCACCAATCCCGATTCGGCTTGGTCGCTGTTGTAGTCCTGTCCCCACTCGCCATTGTCGAAGCCCATGCGATAGACGTCATACTTCTGGCTCCAAGAGCCCGCCCCATTGGTCTTCACCAGCGTGTCGAGTTCCTCGCCAAACGAGTAGAGCGTGTGCCCAGGAGCATTCTTCATTCTTCGCAGAAGCGTCGAACAACTCACCGTGACAGGAATCACACGAATCACCTCGTGAGGGTCTTCAGGAGCCTTCTCGTTGGCCTTACGCCCCTTCTTGCGTTCTTTCCATTCCTCCTCACGCTGACGAGCAAGGGCGTCCTCCTCGTCGAACTGACGTTTCCACACGTCTACAGCGTATTTGCATACACGTTTGCCACTAGCCTGCTCACCTTTCACAATGGTCATCAACCCCAGATGATGTCGCTGACCGTCG
This sequence comes from uncultured Prevotellaceae bacterium, assembly GCA_902769705.1. Lineage (GTDB taxonomy): Bacteria > Bacteroidota > Bacteroidia > Bacteroidales > Bacteroidaceae > Prevotella. The sequence goes on along the minus strand of CACXPX010000039.1, from coordinate 3,221 downwards.
CAATACTCCACCTCAACGCGGTCGGCATAGGCAGCGGCTATGGGAAGCACCGAGCAGAGCACAGGCATCTGCATGGCTGTCGGCACACCCTTCAACGTCTCTTTCAGACCAATGGGAAGCCTCGCCAAACCCTTCTGTGAGGAGTGTTGACCAACTGACGCTGCATTGGCATTCGCCTCCGCCTCCTTTGTCTCCTCCGAACGCTCCGTGAGCAACGCGTCAACAATGCCTTGCATCATCTTCGAGACACCCTTAGGTTCCTCTTTGCAAGCCGAATCCACAATGCTCCTCAGTTCTGTCTCAGAAAGCCCGAACCGTGGCATCACCGCCATCAACACCTCTTTCTTATTATCGCAGATCGCCCTCAAATTCACCGCCAACTTGTGCAACTTCACATTGCGTTCGCCCTCTGCCGGCTCACCACCCGAGCAGCGCCACCATTCGGAGATGATGGAGGCGTAAGGGATTCCTTTGAAAAGCCTCTCCCCCTGCCCCTCCCCCGTAGGGAGGGGAGTTTCGCTAGAGGCGCTAACGGCAACTGTTTTTTCATTTTTAATTTTTAATTTTTCATTTAGAACGTCTGTGTCAAACAGACGTTCGCTAACATACCTCGTGTAGCTCTCCGGCACCATATAGATGCACCTTGAAACATCCTTCACCGCCTTGTCAGGTTCGAATCCCGTCACCTCCTTCATCAGCTCCTGAGCCTCTTCCGCCGTCATACCCTCCAGCAGTTCCACCAGCACGTGCGTGCCACCACGAACACTCTCCTCAACCAACAGAATTGTCAATTGTCCGTTGTCAATTGTCAATTGTCCATTGTCAATTGTCAATTTCGACAGAATGTCGCCCGTGTGTCCCTTCTCATCGAAGTCCAGCATCAGCCTGTTCAGTGGTTTCACGGCATCCGCAATCGCACGGTGGTTGTTCTTGAATTCAGCGCAGTGAGGTGTCCACACCGGCAACTGATGTTTCAACTCTTCGTCACCCTTCCTGATGCGCTCGCACATCTGCAGCAGCCACGGCTCGTTCCTCCACTTCTTCCAATCCTCTTCCGTGGCGGGGAGGCAAGGAGCGCCGTGCCCCTTGCCAATCGTTGTGAAATACTTCTTCATCATTTCCATATTGTTTCCTCCTTTGAATTAAGTTCGACATTCTTCACGCTCGGCAAACCAAAAATTCTCTTGCTCTGCTCCCGTTCCATCAAGACGTTCATTGTTTTCAGGTAACTCAAAATCTCGTCAGCCTCCTCCTCAAAGCATGTCTTCATGAGAGGCCCACCATAGTTTTTGGGAAATTTGAACGTCACATAGATGAATTCCTCGTCCATCCTTCTTCGCCCGTTATCGCTGGGATGATACTGCGGACGGGTCATCTTCACCACCCCGTGCGTGGTCTCAAAGAGCACGTCGTGCCTTGGACCATTCGCCCCGACATTGTAGCGTTTCACCCGGGTGCGTCCATCAGCATCCACCTCTATGCCACCCTGATAGCGCACGCGCTCACCGTTAGTCACTTGCTTGTCGCTCTCCCACGGGCAGGGAAACACCAAGATGTCGCCGTTTGCCTGAAAGTTCACACTCGCGTCCAGTACGTTCTGTACCAGCAATTTCTTCTTGAATACCTTGTTTTGCATAAATCTGTGTTGTTTGCGAGTAGAGTGGAGCGTTCAGATGAAAGGTTGCGCAAATTATCCCGGGAACTCCCCTCCTTTGGCTCGCCTCAACTCAGATTAAAAACTTTTGACTGACCTTTTAAATCCTCCCCTCGCCCTTTGGAGAGGGGTCGGGGGTGAGGCTTATTCTTGGCCGAACGGGCGCCAGTCGAATTCCCTGTTCAGTTGCGACTTCCGGCACTTGTTGATCAGTGCCATCTGTCTCCGCGACTCCTTGGCAATGTCGCCTCGGTAAATCCGTCTTAAAAACTGTCTCTTCGTCATCTCTTTCATGCTCCCGCTTTTCTAAGGATAGCCCGCTCACAAAATTGGCTGCTCTTTCTGTTTTTCAACGCATTAGACACTCCGATTACGAAGTTTTGGATCGAAATCGCATGTTTTGGATTACTTTTCCACAACTTTTGGACAGGCACCCCCATTCTCAATCCAAAACTTTACATTTTTCAATCCAAAACCTGTAAAAACAATCCAAAAAAAGTGGATAGACCCATCCAGAATCTATCCACATCATTTTATAAGCAATCCAAAAAATCAATTAAAACCGCTGGCTTTAAGGATGCTATATATGTTATTTCACTACAATTTTCACGGCTCATTTTCCAAGAATGGCATTCACCAGCGAGGTCACGTCTGTGACAGTCAGTTGGCCGTCGCCATCCAAGTCGCCCTGCTTGTTGATAGTGATGGTCTTATTACCCCCAACGATTAAAACATTTCTATTTCCACCGTCAATTATCACTCCGTGAAGTCATCCCAACCAGTCGGTGAAGATAAGTATGCATTCATGCACCTTCTCAAAGAATTTCTCTATTCCTTGTTTCACGCTCTTCCAATAAATTCCATTCATAAACCTCTAATTAGCAATAAAATTGAATTTGTTTCAAAAGTACTGATTTTATCTCTATTTTTTGTCGAAATGTTTGATTTTTAACAAAGATAAATATTTTTATAAAAGAAGTACTCTTTATAACTATTCAGACTAATATTTAATATTCAAACGCAAACTTCTAAAACTCCCTTCAGTAAGACGTGGTTGTTGCGCGTTTTCCTAAAAGTATTTGTGTCTGCGAAGGTACAAAAAATCCACTCATCCTGCAAGAGAATGAGTAGAGAAATATCGACTTTAATCTTTTTAATGTTTCAGCACAAATGCCGTTTTTGTGCATCCATATTCTTTAAAGGATTTGCACGAATTTTTCAGAAAATGACAAAATGACAAAATGACAATAAGATTTAGACCCCATTTGCATAACAGAGGGAGAATAGAGATAGTATTAGTAATAATATATTTATATAATATTAATATAATATATATAATTTATGTTAAATCAATATCACCCCCGAGCACCCCTCAAGAGCATTTTCGTGCAAAACGGCCCAAAACCTTATTGTCATTTTGTCATTTTGTCACGATTGCTTGTCTGCCCCCCCTGATTGGGTTGGCGGAGGAAAAAATAAAGGGAATAATATAGCTGTTGACTCTTTCGGGCAAAGAGCGGCCTGTAAGGCCAACCCGCTCATAGCCCAGGGCATCGCCCTGGGTGAG
>CACXPX010000038.1 GCA_902769705.1 uncultured Prevotellaceae bacterium | reverse complement strand
TGTGATCCCGTTGGGATTCAAACCCAAGACCTTCAGAACCGGAATCTGACGCTCTATTCAGCTAAGCTACGGGACCTTGAAAATGCTTTTGCGGGTGCAAAGATACAAATAAAAATGAAAAGCGAAGAAGGAAACGGGAGAAAAATTCACTATCTACGCCATCGGCAAAGGGCTGCAAAGGCTGGAGTGTTCGTCAGAACCCCCAGTCTTTGTTGGTATATGACGCTTCCACCGTTTGCTCTATCTCGTCGGGCAGATTGCAGAAGAAGTCTATGCCCGTGAGTTCCTCAAGTTGCTTGATGGAAACAGCATAGTCTCGCGGATTGGCTTTCGTGATGCTCGCGTTGGTGTGCTCTGTCCAGAAGCCGACAGCTTTGTATTGCCCGTTCTTCACGCAAAGCACCGCCATATAGAAGTATTTCGGCACGAGAAGTCCGGTGCTGGTGTATTGAAGAATCTGGTCTTCATTGTCGATTGTTCCCGCCTTCACCACATAGAGCGTATCGCGGAACGATGCATCGTTGCCCCACGAATTCACTTTGTTCTCCAATGTCTGCCAAAGTCCGCCGTTGTGGTTCTGATATTGCGGATGGGCGTTGCTGATGTAGAACGTCTGCTTGTTCTGCTCAACCGAGCTCTGGCGGTCGTTCGACATGCACATATGGCCGCGAGAGAACGCTGTTCCCGACCACTGTTCGCTATGTGTGCGATAGGAAGAGGGAATATTTGGGTCGTCGTCCCACGAACCGCAACGCCCCACCTTGTTGTTGGGCAATCCGTCGTGAAACTCATAACACGTCCAACGCTGGCTCTTCTTCGTGCAATCCCACTCCAACGAATAGGTGATTCCATAAGTGGCGGTTGAGTGGGTGATGACCAGATTGTCGTCATCGCCCTTGATGTGTGGGAACTCCAGTCGCCACACTTCCTTGTTCACCGATGAAGAAACGTTGTTGCGATTCAGATTCTCCTTGTCCTCCTCATCAGAGCCGCCGCCTCCACCCTGCTGGCCGTCAGCCGAAGCGTCGAGTGTGAGCTGCAAGTTCTTCACCTCCCACGTGGCTGAATTCCCTTGACAAGCGAAGCACAACGCAATCACCACATGACTTTCGCCGATGAAGCGCGAGGGAATCTGACGGCTGTAGTCGTAGAAAGTATACCAGCTGGAACCCTCGGTCAGCGTGCCTGTGATGTCGGTCCATTGAGTGGTGGAAGGGTCGCCTGTATAGTCGCAAGTAATGAGCACACGATTGGAGGCTCCCGCCCTCACATATCGCAGAATATACTTGAACGTGAGTGTAGCCTTTGCGGCAGTAGAGAGGTCGTAGGCGGGCGAAATCAGATAGCTCTCGCTGGTGGTCACATTCCCATCCACATATCCAGTTCCCTTTGCCGTATTGAAATCGGTAATCCAAGGAAGGCCTTTCACCGTCTCGCATGTGAACTCACCAAAGTTGTCGGAGAAGCTCTCGTTAGCATACAACTTATTGACAGCCGCCTTTCCCGCCTCTATCTCAGGACGATTGGGCGTGATGCTGTCGATGGAGGAGCACGCAAACGAATGCACATCGCCGCTCGAAGCCACCACCATAGAGTCAGTTCGACCGTCTTCATCGAACGTGATGCTCTCGATAGCTCCTACGGGATAAGCATGAAACGTCTGCCCTTTACATATATATATGGTTTGCGCACGAAGCGAAACGCCTGAAACCAGCATGAGCAGACCTGCCAAAAGGAACTTGTATTTGTTCATCGCATATATTTTCTGCAAAGATAATGAAAAACCACGAAACCACGAATGAATCAAGAAAAAAAGTTTCAGCCGTTCACATCATCGGAAAAACAACGTCTTTCATTGGCAATTTGTCGTTGATTTGATTATTTTACTGTCATTTTGCAAAATAATCTATAGAAAATGATGGCAATTTAATTTTTTATATGTACCTTTGCAGTCAAATTTCCAAATTACAGTAAGAATGAGTAAACTGATTAAGCCCGTAGACTACCAAGCTCTGCTCGACATGAGACAGACAGAACAGGGCATCAAACTGATCAAGGAATTCTTCCAGCAGAACCTCTCCACCGAGTTGCGTCTGCGTCGTGTAACAGCCCCACTCTTCGTGCTGAAAGGACTCGGCATCAACGACGACTTGAACGGCGTTGAGCGCCCTGTGACCTTCCCCATCAAAGACCTTTCCGACGCAAAAGCCGAAGTGGTGCACTCGTTGGCAAAATGGAAGCGGCTGACACTTGCCGAATACAATATTGAACCCGGCTACGGCGTCTATACCGACATGAACGCCATTCGCGCCGATGAAGAACTCGACAACCTCCACTCGCTCTACGTTGACCAATGGGACTGGGAAGCAGTTGTGACCAAAGAGCAACGCACGCTGTCATTCCTGAAGAATGTGGTGGAACGCATCTATGCAGCCATTCTTCGCACGGAATATCTGACTTGTGAGACTTATCCGCAAATCAAGCCTTTCCTGCCCGAGCGCATTCACTTCATACATGCTGAAGACCTGTTGCAGATGTATCCCGACAAGACGCCGAAAGAGCGCGAAGACGCCATCTGCAAAGCCTACGGAGCCGTGTTCATCATCGGAATCGGCGGAAAACTGTCGAACGGAGAGAAACACGACGGACGTGCGGCTGACTACGACGACTGGTCGACGATTGCCGAGAACGGACAGGCAGGCCTCAACGGCGACATCCTCATCTGGTATCCCGTGCTCGAGCGCTCGTTCGAATTGTCGTCTATGGGCATTCGCGTTGACAAGGAAAGCCTGCTCCGCCAGCTGAAAATCGAGAACCAGGAGGAGCGCGAACAACTTTTCTTCCACCAGCAACTGCTCAACGACAAACTCCCGCTTTCCATCGGTGGAGGTATCGGACAGAGCCGCCTCTGTATGGTGTTGCTCCATAAAGCCCACATCGGCGAGATTCAAGCCAGCATCTGGCCCGACGAGATGCGTGAGGAGTGCGAGAAGATGGGAATGCCTCTGATTTAAGGACAATGTAAAGAAAATTCCTAATTTTAGCCCTCAAAAACAGGTTAATTTTTGAAATAGACAATCATTTGGTAAGAAAACCGCCAAAAAATGGCACTATCGGAAGTTGTTGGAAATCAGCAACTTCCGTTTTCTTTACATCTTTTCTGATTGCAAGAGCTATGCTTTCATTCCCTCAAAGGCCACATATGAGCCTGTCAGAAGCCACAAGTGAGGCGCTTAGATGATGCTTCTGAGGCGGTCAGAGACTACAAGTGACAACGTCAAAGACGGCAAGTGACAGTTCAACATCATAAAAAACGGAGTGGAAGAGCGCCTTTTTCTTCATTTTTTGCTATTTCCTGCGCTGGAACGAGCATAGCTGCCGACAAGAAATTGTCGAATTAATTCATAATAATTTCTATTCTTTGCCCAAATTGCCGTCAGCATGCCCCTCTACTCCATCCAACAAAAAAAATTTCCGCTAACTAAATAATATAATGTGTTTTATATCGATTTATGAACAATTTGCATAAAAAAACCTTTATTTCGGATTAAACCTGAAGCAGCGAGAGGCGTCTAACTTACAAACAACAACTATTTATTATTTCATGAAACGATATTTCGTACTTCTATTGCTCGCCGTTATGGCGATGACAGGCTTTGCGCAAGACCGCAAAATCTCGGGAACTCTTATCGACCGAGACACCAAAGAGCCAATGATTCAGGTAACCGTGCAACTGTTGAAGACAGACAGCACGTTTGTAGCAGGAGTCGTTTCCGACGTTAACGGAAACTTTACCATTCAAGCACCCGCGAATGGAAAATACCTGCTGAAGTTTTCAAGTGTGGGTTACACCACAACAGTCAAGAACCTTGAGGTGACCCAGAACCGCAATTTCGCAGTGGGCGACATTACGATGGGTGGAGATGCTGTGATGCTGAAAGGCGTCACAACAACGGCTCATGTAGCCAAGGTTCAGTCGAAAGGCGACACCATCATCTATAACGCCGACGCCTTCCGAACGCCTGAAGGCTCGGTGGTTGAAGAGCTGGTGAAGCGTCTGCCTGGTGCCGATATTGATGAAAATGGTAACATCACCATCAACGGTAAACAAGTGCAGAAGATTAAGGTCGACAAGAAAGACTTTGGAGATGTGCAGACAGCCTTGAAGAACCTGCCCGCCAACATCATAGAACGAGTCAGAGCTTACGACGAGAAGAGCGACCTGGCCCGTATTACCAATATTGACGACGGAAACGAGCAGATGGTGCTTGACTTCGGACTTCGTGCCGGCATGAATCGTGGTACGATGGCCAATGTCGACCTGGGTGTCGGTACAAAGGACCGCTATACCTCCCGCCTATTCGGAATGTTGATGAAAGGCGACCATCGTCTGATGGGTATGGCCAATGCCAACAATGCCAATGACATGGGCATGGGTGGCGGTGGCGGCCGACGCTTCGGCGGCGGTATGGGCATGGGCGGCGGAGGCTTGAACGCCAGCAAGACGGGCATGCTGAACTACAACTACGAAAAGGTAGACCGACTCATCGCACAAGCCAGTGTGAACTGGAACCATCGTGATGGCGACACCTGGTCGCGCAGATCTTCTGAGAACTTCGTCGGTGGTGCTTCTTCGTTCCAGAACTCAGTGAACCAGAGCTATTCGCGCTCTAACAACTGGAATGTAACGGGACGTATTGAGTGGACACCCGACACATTGTGGAACATCAATTTCCGCCCCAACTGGAGCTTCGGTACCAACGACAGCCGCAGCTGGAACACATCGGCAACATTCAACGCTGACCCATATGATTTCCTCAACACCCAACTCGGTTCTGCCCTCTTGCAGGAGATTGTGAAGAATGGTGGCGACCTGAGCGACATCATCGTGAACGGAAGCAACAACAAATCGCTGAGCTACGGCGAAAACAAGCGAATTGGTGGTACGTTGATGGTGAACCGCCTGCTGAACGGACGCGGACGCAACATCACCTTGCAACTCTCGGGTAACTACAGCAACAACGAGAACCAGCAGCTGTCGAACAACTGGACTCACCTGTTCAAGAGTCCTACCAGATTCAACGGCGTAGACGGTCTCTATGAATATCAGACCAACCGTTACAACCTCTCACCGACCACAACGTACGACTACAGCGCAAGAGCTTCCTATAGCGAGCCTATCGCCTACGCTACCTTCCTGCAGTTCAGCTATACGTTCCAGTATCGCTACAACGAGAGCGACCGTTCGACTTTCGACTACTCAGATCCTCTCTTGTCCAACCCTACCCTTGGATTCGACTTTAGCGATGTAACACCTGTGTATCGCCATTGGGCCGACTATTTCAACATCGTCAACAACGGCTACACACCTCTGGCAAACGACGACTTCTACAGCAAAGACCAGAGCCGCTATTCAGCATACAAGAACTACATCCACACGGGTGAGGTGATGCTGCGATTCATCCGCAATACTTACGACTTCAACGTAGGTATACAGATTGTGCCGCAGACTTCTGAATACACACAGCGCTATCTGGGCGTTGACACCGTCGTGAACCGCACGGTGACCAACTGGAGTCCTACTGCCAACTTCCGCTGGCGTTTCTCTCAGTCGGGTAACCTCCAGTTCCAGTATCGTGGCAACACCAGCCAGCCTTCTATCGACCAGTTGCTCGTCATCAACGACGATACCAACCCGTTGAACAAGACCACTGGTAACCCCGACTTGAAACCATCGTTCACTCAGAGCTTCAACTTGCGTTTCAACAACTTTGTTATGGCTCGCCAGCGCTTCATCAACGCCAATGCCAACTTCTCGACAACGGCTAACAGCATTTCCAACAAGGTGAGCTATGATCCGGAAACTGGTGCACGCAGCTCGCGTCCAGAAAACATCAACGGTAACTGGAATGCTGGCGCGAACATCATGTTCAACTCGGCAATCGACTCTCTGGGATACTTCAGCTACAGCGTCTCGCTGAACGACAACTTCAACCACCGCGTGAGCTATATCGACCAGAACAAGCAAGCTTTGAGGAACATCACGAACTCGAATACCATCGGTAGCCGTCTCGGTGCTTCTTTCCGCAACAACTGGTTAGAAGTTGAACTCAATGGTTCGTTGAACTACACGTCAACCAACAACAAACTGCAGCCGCAGTCGAACCTCGACACTTGGAGCTTTGCATATGGTTTCAACTCCACACTCTACTTGCCTTGGGGCACACAGATTTCTACCGATATGGGTATGAACAGCCGTCGAGGATACAGCGACCAGTCGATGAACACCAACGAGCTGATTTGGAATGCTCAGATTTCACACAGCCTGCTCAGAGGAAAACCGCTGACTATCATGCTGCAGTTCTATGACATCCTCGGTCAGCAGTCGAACTTCTCGCGCACAATCAGCGATATGGCACGTACCGATAACGAGTACAACGCTATTACCAGCTACGCTATGCTTCGCGTCAGCTATCGCCTCAACCTCTTCGGAACCCGTGAAGCCCGTCGTGGCATGAGAATGGGAATGGGCGGCTTCGGAGGCGGAATGCCAATGGGTGGCGGCTTCGGAGGCGGAATGCCAATGGGCGGCGGTGGCAACCGCGGTGGCAATCGTCCTGCTGGTGGTGGCGGCTTCGGAGGTGGAATGCCTATGGGCGGTGGCTTCGGAGGCGGAATGCCAATGGGCGGCGGCTTCGGAGGTCCGAGGTAATCCAAGACCAGAATATAAGACAACAAAAACGAGAGGGTCATGCTGTAAAGTATGGCCCTCTCGCTATTTGATTACCAGAATCTTCTAAATAGTCAACCGTTCACGACAAGTGCAGGTCGAGCAAAGAAAGCAATTTCTCGATAGCAGGGTTCTCCTTGCGGACAGCGTTGAATATCTCCCGACGTGTGAGCACCTTCCCCACTTCCTCAATCTTAGCCAACCTAAAATCGAGAGTGATGTTTCCGTTATGCAACTCTTTGGCCAAAGTGGCGCGTATACGTCCCTTGATGCCATTGATTTCATCGAGCAACTGCTGATTGTCGACAACAACTTCTATCGCCTCTCCCCCACTCTCTGAGGGTTGAAGAATCTGGGGATGCAGGTTCTTCATACGCGATGCCATCGCCACCATATTCTGAGGCATACGATTGCACATCGCTAACCATTGATAGTCGAGTTCTTCTTGCGTGAAGGAAGTGCTTTCTTCGGTGTTCGTCACCTCAGGGTCTTTTTGATAAGACGGTTTCTCTTCACCGCGTTTCAACGAAGAGAAAGTAACACCGAGATTGCCCAACTTGATGCGGGGCGGATTAGCTGGAGACGCCGGAGCGGCAGTTTTTACAGAAGCCGCCTGAGCGGCAGCAGAAACGGAAGACGGCTCTGACGCCATCGGTTTGTTCTCTGAAGGCATAGCGCCCTCCACCCGATGCTGCGCAGCCTTCGTCTCGCGTTGCAACGGTTTTTCAGCAGCGGCCACCTGCGATGCCGCCTTTTTCTGCTGAACAGAGAGCATTTTCTTGAACAGGTTTTTCAATCTCTTGGGGCTACGCCCCGCGCTGGGATCATCGGCATCAGCAGGTTGCGTGATTTGTGCAATCTGTATGAGCGTCAGTTCTACAAGCAGACGTTTGTTGGAACTTGCGCGATAGTTGATGTCGCATTGGTTCATGATCTTCAGTGCCTGATAGAGGAACTGCGTAGTGCACTTCTGGGCTTGAGCCTTGAAACGCTCCCGTTGAGACTGGCTGACTTCAAGAAGGGGAATGGTTTGCGGGTCACGAGCCATCATCACATTGCGCACGTGAGAGGCAAGGCCATTGATAAGATGACCACCATCAAAACCGTTGGCCAGGATTTGGTTGAGCAGGAGCATGATGTCGGCAGCCTTGTTTTCAAGGGCGAGGTCGATGATTCGGAAATAGTTTTCGGCATCGAGCACATTGAGGTCTTCTATGACCTTTTGATAGGTGATGTTTCCTTGGCTGAAGGAAGCCACTTGGTCAAAAATGGACAATGCATCGCGCATACCTCCGTCGGCCTTTTCGGCAATCACAGCCAAAGCCTCTTCCTCATAAGTGTAGCCCTCTTTCTGGGCAACCATCTTCAAGTGGTCGATAGTCCCCTGAACCGTCATACGCTCGAAATCATAAATCTGACAGCGCGAGATGATGGTCGGCAGAATCTTGTGTTTCTCTGTGGTTGCCAATATGAAGATGACATGCGAGGGCGGTTCCTCCAACGTCTTCAGGAAAGCATTGAAAGCTTGTGTTGACAGCATGTGTACCTCGTCGATGATGAACACCTTGTAGCGTCCCACTTGCGGCGGAATGCGCGTCTGTTCCATCAGACTTTTGATGTTTTCAACCGAGTTGTTCGAGGCGGCATCAAGTTCGAAGATATTGTATGAACGCTGCTCGTTGAAAGCTTGGCAACTCTCACAATGATTGCAGGCCTCTCCTTCTTCGGTGGGCGACATGCAATTGATGGCTTTGGCGAAGATACGCGCACATGTGGTCTTGCCCACACCACGCGGCCCGCAAAACAGGTAGGCATGGGCCAACTTTCCGCTACGAACTGCATTCCGAAGCGTTGTGGTCAATGCCGACTGCCCTACTACCGAGTCAAAGGTCATCGGCCGGTATTTCCGAGCAGAAACAATGTATTCTTCCATGTTTTTGTTATTAAGTTTGGTTGGTTATCAGAATCAATACCACTGCACAGCATTCGAGTAGCCGCTGCGCTTGTCATACTTCAGCGCGTCGGTCAACGTAGAGGCATTGCAGCGGAACGAGAAGTTGTAACTGGTATAAGGAGCCAGCACCACCGAGCACGACATGTTGAAGCAATGGAGGTCGCGCTGCAGGGAAGCTGTGGTCATAGAAATCTTCTTGTTCTCGAAATCGTATCCACTTGAGAAGGAGATGTTCCATCCTTCGCTGAGTCGGAGGTTGCCACTGATGTTAAGGGTCTGCGTGAACTTGTAAGGATAGCGCATTCTGTCGTAGTTGAACTTGTTGACATCCGTGTTCTCACGCATTGTAATACCATATCCGAAGGTGATTGACCAAGGCATAGAGAATGTCATGTAGCCGTCGGAATCGGTATCTGCTTTTGCAGACTTCTCTTTCTTTTTCGCTCCACGCTGGCCTTCAATCATACTATCATCGACATTACTTTCGATGTCGGTGTCCATGCCTTCGTCATCACTTCTGTTGCCTCTGTCATCGTCGTCGTCATCATCGTCTCCACCGCCAAACCATTTGTGCAATTGCTCCGGATTGAGCGTGAAAGAGAAGTTTTGCGACATACCCTGGAAGCGACCGAATCTGCCGCGGCTCCACTCGGTATGAGTTCCCACATAAGGCCGTCCATAGTCATCCAAATCATAGGCATAGGTGGCGAATACGGCATTCAGGTTAAATGTATAGTTCTTCCACCATTTCAAACGGAGACGCATGCTGAGGTCACTCCACGGGCGAGTCTTCGCCGACATGTTGTAGCTCATGTTAGCACCCAATTCATCAATGATGCTTTTGGGTTTGTTCACCTCACTGGTATCGGAATTGAGCTTCATCTCGATGTTGTTCGACACATCAAATGAGATGCTACCTGTTTTTCCACGTCCGGGCACTCCATAGAGAGAACCTGTATAGGGAGAATACTGCACGAGAGAGACATTGCCGTTGGCGTCAGTCTTCTGATAAGTCTCCCAATATCCATAATGCGATGCACCAAAGTCTGGGGCATAGCTGAAACTCACTTGTGGCGTGATGACATGGCGGAAACGATCGATCTTGTTACCAAATATCTTGGGATTGGGTTTCCAGAAACCATATAATTTCGTGGATGCTGACAGCGAAATATCCCAATTAAAGACATTGTTGAAACCATGAATGGTGTCGGTCACCTCACGTCGAGTCGCTTCATCCCATGAACGAATGACTTTATTGGTATACATGCGGTCGGTGAAATTGAACGACGGATTCACGTTTATATAATTGAACAAGGTGAACGAGCCGCTCACAGGAATCCTATGCTGCATACCATTACGCCAATCGCGCAAGACATTTGATTTCAACAACTTGTCTTCCTTAGTGTCAATGGAGTTCGAGATTTGTCCTGTATAGCTCATTGCAATCTTCTCATACCAACGCTCCTTGCCCACCATATGCTTTCGTTTGAAAGGATAAAAACGGCTGACAGTGATGTTCAAATCAGGCAACGTCATCGAAATGGTAGAGTCACGCATGTTTTGCGAAAGGTTAGCCGAAGAGCTCAGTGAGAGACCGATGCTCGAGAAGGTTGTGTTCCATGAGACTGATGAGGTACGTGTGCTTTGAGTCAAAGCCTGCGGATTGTACATACCTGTCAGATTGTTGCGTTCAAACGAAGATGTGGCAAAGTTCACACTGGCCGAGAACGTGCTATAGGGATTAGCTTTGGTATCTTGGCGATGACTCCACTGCACCTTGAAACTCTTCTGCTCCTGGAAATCAGGCATTCCCTTGTCGCCAGTCTTTGTATTCTGGTAATTGACATAGAACGTGCCACTATACTTATAACGTTTCCGATAGTTGGACGCCGCAGAAAGTCCCCATGAGCCTTTCGTGTAGATCTCACCCAAAAGCTTCAAATCCATCTTGTCGCTCAAAGCAAGGTAATATCCGCCGTCGCGCAGATAGAAACCACGACTCGATTCATCACCGTAAGTCGGCATGATGAAACCTGAAGAATAGCTCTTGGTAAAGGGGAAGAAGCCATAGGGTATGGCAAGTGGCAAAGGAACATCAGCCACAACAAGATAAGCTGGACCAAACACCACGTCTTTTCCTGGTCTGACTTTCGCACGTGAAAGCGCTATGTAGAAATCGGGATGGTCAGCATCACAAGTGGTGTAGCGACCATGTTGCAAGTAGACTTCTCCTTCGGCAGTACGTTTTGCTATCTCACTATGTAGGAATCCATCCTCCTGTTGGGTATAAACATGCTGGATAAGTCCCTTTTTTGTCTTGAAGTTGAACGCCATCGTGTCGTTCTCGTAGGTGTCGCTACCCAACTGGAAGACGGGCGTTCCGTCAAGCACATGATTCACCGTGTCAGCCAAGACGCCTGTTGCATGCACCAAGCTACTGTCCAAGCTCATATAGATGCGCTCGCTCTTCAGGTTCATGTTCTCGTATTTCACAGTCGAGCTGCCATACAAGAATGCCGTTTTCGAGCCAGCCACATACACCAGCGAGTCATTGGCGGTATATTCTACAGGATGGTCAATGCCGTTTTTCCTTTTACGATTCAACGAATCCAGATGGATAGAGTCATCGATGGCTCGGTTGTGTCGCCAAATGGCGCGCTGCAACGAGTCCATTGAAAGAGTGTCAATAGATGAAGGAGTCGAAGGTGAAGAAGGAATCGAATCAACCTCAGAAACAACGTCCAAAGTATCAACAGGTTTATCTATCTCCAGGCTTATAGTATCGTCAAGGATAGGCTTCAGTTGCTCGGTCACAAACGAGTCCGTCTTTATTCCCAATCTCCCTTCTGCAGCCTCCAGGCTTTCAGAATCGTCAAGGGCGGGGAACGACGTGTCAGTCAAGTTGCCAAGCGAAAAGCGCTCGGCACCAAAACGGCAGCTTGCCAACACAAATGTGATGGCAAACAACACGACGAATATGACAGACTTCGTTCTCATCTGAAAATCTCTCTCCACCTACCAAAACGTGTCAAGCCTGCCTTGCCAAACTTGGCAAGAGACCGTTCCACATGTTCCAACGATTTCTCTTCGTCGAGGCGTGTTTTTGAAAAGAACTTGTCGGCAAAGCAGACGAGTTTCTCTTCCATCGTCTCAGGCATATACGGTTCACTGCCGTCGTCGGGTAACGGCAACGGCAATTGTTGTTCCATTATTTCTGCCCGAGTGATGCCAGCACCAGTGTGACGCTGGCATACACGAGCAATAGCATCAAGCCAATCGGACGGCTCCGAATGTCGGGAATAATCGGAAATCATCTTCGACCCCATGATGCCGTGACAGATGTAAGGCTGTGAACCGTGGCAAAAGATACCCGGTGCATCACATTGGATGATGCCGATGTCGTGCAACATAGCAGCAGCCTCAACAAACTGCCGGTCGAGATGAAGTTCTGGATGGCTGTCGCAAATGCGTAGGGCCTTGTCAGCCACAGCACGACTATGCACCATCAACAGACGCTTCAGCTCGCTGTCGCCAGTACCATAGAAATGATCGATAATTGCCTGATAATCCATTTTCGTTCGGAGCTTCCGAAACACTTAGACTTCACTTATTCTTGCGGGCGCTCAATATAGGCAATCACGTCGCCCTTGTTGACTTTCGCGCCCTGCTTGGCATTGATTTCAACGAGTTTTCCACCAAGAGCAGCCGGCACGGTGACAATCTCGCCCCATGTCGCAACGATATAGCAGAATGCCTCACCCTCCTGATACTCTTTTCCGATGAACGGCTCAACAGTGGGTTCAGCCTCGCCATCACCACCAAACTCCCAGAACACCTGGCCTTTCACGGGAGCCACCAACGCATCGGCTTTAGCATGCTTGAAGGCAGCCAACTCCTCTGGCGAAAGCTTCGTACCGAGTGCAGCGTCTTTCGCTTTCTGCAAGTCGGCCAGGAAATTCTTCTTCGCCTGTCCACTCTTGTAGTTGCGATATTGCTCGGGATGCATGGCCAGTTCCCACAATTCTTCGTCGTCCTGTCCATATTCCCATCCGTTTTCGTCCATCTCTTTGCGGAAGTCGTCGAGTGCATTGGGATAGAACGAACGCGGGTCGTCGGTGACAAACTCGCGGCCTTGTTCCTTTGCAAGTTCCACAATCTCTGGCGACAACTGTCCGGGCAACTTACCGCTCTTGCCAAGAATCATGCCCCATACCGAGTCGTCCATCATGACATAGCGTCCCTTGCCCTGCTCCATGGTGAGAAGGTTGAAGAGAGCGATGTTCTTCACATACTGAGAGAAAGGAGTCACCAATGGAGGATAACCAACGCGCGGCCATACATATTCCACCTCATTAAAGAGGGCAACGAGCATGTCATCGGTAGAGAGTTCGGGCTCGCCCTTCTTCTTACGCAGATTGTTGATCACGCCTTGAATGCCACCAAGGTCGGCCATCATACTTCCCATCATGCCACCTGGCAGACCGCATCCTAACAAGAGGCTTGACATATGCTTGTTACCCGGGTTGATGAAGTAGCCAAGCCAATCGTCGATGAACTCTTGAGTCAGCGAACGAGCCTTCATGTACGCCTTCATGTTGATATCGGGGACTTCAAAACCTTCGTTGCGAAGCATCGACTGAACAGAGATTACGTCAGGATGCACCTTACCCCACGACAGAGGTTCGATAGCTGTATCGATGATGTCGGCACCATTCTCACAAACTTCCAAAATAGAAGCCATCGACAGGCCGGGGCCGCTGTGACCATGATACTGGATGATGATATCGGGGTATTTGGTCTTGATCATCTTCGTGAGCTTGCCCAAGAATGCGGGTTGGCCGATACCAGCCATATCTTTCAAGCAGATTTCCTCTGCACCAGCAGCAATCACCTCGTCGGCGACTCCCATATAGTAGTCCAACGTATGCACAGGACTGGTGGTAATGCAAAGGGTAGCTTGTGGTGTCATACCAGCCTCCTTGGCCCAGCGGATGGAAGGAATGATGTTACGCGTATCGTTCAATCCGTCGAAAATACGGGGAATGTCGACACCTTGAGCGTGTTTCACCTTATACATCAAGGCACGCACATCATCGGGAACAGGATACATGCGCAACGCATTCAATCCGCGGTCCAGCATATGGGTTTTGATTCCCACCTCGTTGAACGGGCGGCAGAAAGCACGAACAGCATCGTTAGGATTCTCGCCAGCCAGCAAGTTCACCTGCTCGAACGCACCACCATTGGTCTCCACACGGGCAAAGCAGCCCATCTCGATAATCACAGGAGCTATACGCTCCAACTGGTCTTTGCGTGGCTGGAACTTACCAGAGCTCTGCCACATGTCGCGATAGACCAGACTGAATTGGATTTTTTTCTTCATATATTATATAATACTTCTTTTACTCTTCGTACAAGCCAATCACATCGGCTATTTGGAGTGCAAAGGTAGACAAAAAAAACAAGAACGCCAAACATTTTAATTTTTCTATACATAATAAAACCTATAACCACACAAAACCAAAGGCGACAGACCAAAAGAATTGTTAATTGCCGATGGTTATTTGCCAGAACGATGGAAAAACCTTATATTTGCAACACAAAAACAGCAAGACATGAAAAGAAGCATCAAGAAACTCAGCGTCATTGCCACCGTCGGAGCTCTCGTTTTGACTTCAGCATGCGGAAGCAAGCAAGAAGACGACACTGTCCTAAAGAGGGGACATTCTAACAAGGAACTGCAACTCGCTGGCGACAAAACGGTTTACGGTCTGGCCTGTGAGGGATGCAGCGACTCTACTATCGTGTTGTTGCCTAACGATGGCGGCGACCCTGTGAGATACGACATCATCGACGCTTTCCGCAACCAAAAGATTATGGGACGGCCACATATTGGCGACTGGCTGGGGCTGGTGCTCAACGAAGAAGACTCCACCGTTGCCGACTTGGTCATCAACCTTGACGAACTGAAAGGAACATGGTGTTACATCGTGACGCCAAAGATGCGCGATTTCGACAAGATGCCACCCAAACTGCAGAAAAGGATGATGCAAGACATGCCCGACTCCATCAGACGCACCATCCTCATGCCCCGCGAATACGGATTCTCCCTGAAACGCCAGTGGACGGCACAAAGCGTGGGCTACGTGCGCCAACGCAATTCGCTTGCCGACGAAAGCCCTGTGGTCTATCCCCCACTCTCCTATTTCACCGAATGGCACATCTGGAACGGAAAACTCGTGATGACCAGCGGAAAACCTGAATTCTCGGCCGATGAGGCAAAAAGAGTCATCACCGATATACACTACGACACATGCGACATTGAATACTTGCGCGACGACTCGCTGATTCTCTCTAGCGAAGGAGCCACTCGCGGTTATTACCGAAAGGCTAACGCACGCGAAGCAAACAAAGAAGCCAAGGCCTTGGCAGAAGAGCAAGCCAAGAAAGCTTTGGCCAAATAATCCCCCTTAAACTAAAAAGTGGAAGAGCCTCAACCCTTCCACTTTTTTCATTTCATCATTTCTTTATCCCCTTCACTCCACGCTTCGTGGGTTTCACGGGCTGTATAGTTCCATCGGCATTGAAGAACATACGGTCGATGCATGTTTCGCGATGGATGCCTGGACCTTTTTCCCTCTCAATGTAATTCTTGTTGATGCGATGGTAAACGATGTACCACTCGTCGCGTCCCGGTATCTGAAGCACACTGTTGTGGGCTGGGCCGTAGATTTCATTGGCAGGATCTTGGATAAGAACAATGGGCTGCTCGGCCACTTGGATGGGGCCTAACGGCTGTTCGCTCGTTCCATAGGCCACATGATAGTTGGGCGAGCCCGTGTCGTCTACCGACCAAAGGAAGTAGTAGATACCGTTACGCTTGAATACGTAAGGGGCTTCCCTGTAAGCATAGTCCTGCAATGTTCCACCTCGCGGAGTCATCAGTCGGACGGTCTCCTCCTTGATGCTGAGCATGTCGTCGTTCAGTTCAGCACCAGCCATATAGCCATTACCCCAAAAAAGATAGCTCTTCCCCGTGTCGGGGTCGGTAAACACGTCTACATCAATCTGTTGCCCATTCCTTTGTCCTTCGGGGCGTTTGTCAACAATGGGATGCCCGATGTCGTGGAATGGCCCTATGGGAGAATCGCTGACGGCTACGCCAATGGCTTTCCCGTGCCCGGTCTCACCACTATAATAGAAGAAGTACTTGTACTTGCCATCCACCAATTTCTCTTCAATGGCAGGTGCCCATGCGTTTCCGCTTGCCCACCGCGTGTCGCGCGGCAAATTGAGGTTCATGCTTTCGTACCGCCAATTCGTCAAGTCTTCACTCGAGAAGCATGTGAAGAACCATCCTCCCCATCCGGGCGTTCCATCGGTAGTGGAATAGATATAGTAGCGGTTTGTCTGATGCGAGTACATCACTTCGGGGTCGGCGTGAAAGCCCATGAGGATGGGATTCCCGCTCCATTTCTGTGCATTGGCCTGCACACAGAGGGTGAAGGCAAGCACCAGGGAGGATAGTAGTTTTTTCATATTCGTGTTGGGTATTGTTGTATCAGCATTCTCTGAAGAAGTCGAGCGCTTCCTTGATTTCTTCCTTTGTGGCATTCTGGTTGATGCGGATGTCGCCTATTCCACCAAGCAAAGTGAAGTTGATGGCATCGGCAGTGTTCTTCTTGTCGTGCGTCATCAATTCAATCAGTTCGTCATAGTCGTCGCAACTGATGTTCATCGTGCCATAGTTCTGATGGATGAATTGCACGGTTTGACGCATCTTGTCGGTTGGGAAATCTGTTTTCAGGCAACTCAAATAAAGTTCGCACACCAGTCCGAATGCCACAGCATAGCCATGAAGCAGAGGCTGACGTTTGTCGGCATGACGCAAGGCAAACGACTCGAAGGCATGCCCAACGGTATGGCCCAAGTTGAGTGCCTTGCGAATGCCGTTCTCGCGTGGGTCTTCTGTGACAATTCGCTGTTTGACAGCCACGCTTTTCGTCACCAGCGTCTGCAACGCTTTCAATTGTTCGGGCTTTGTAGCCTCATCGAGAGGGAATTTCAGCAATTCCGCCCAATGCTCCTCATTGCTGATTAGCCCGTGCTTCAGCATTTCGGCATATCCGGAACGGATATTCTCGTCGTCGAGCGTTTTCAAAAAAGAGGTGTCGAGGATGACGAACTCAGCTTCATTGAACACTCCTATTTCGTTTTTCAGTCCACCGAAGTTGATACCTGTCTTTCCGCCCACGCTGGCATCAACCATCGACAAGAGCGTGGTGGGGATGTTGATGAAGTTGATTCCCCGTTTGAATGTCGACGCCGCGAAGCCACCCAGGTCGGTCACCATGCCTCCTCCAAGGTTTATCATGCACGAGTGGCGTGTGGCACCACCCTGTTGCAGGCAACTCCACACATGGCTGAGACTCTCCAACGTTTTGCTCGCGTCGGTAGCCGGAATGCTGATGAGTTTTGCCTTTTTCAGGCAGAAGAAACCAGCAATGACAGGCCAGCAAGCTTTAGCGGTGGTCTCGTCGGTGAGCACAAACAACTTGTCGTGCTCGCATTCCGAAATGGCTGCGGCAACCTCGCGTTTCAAGTTCTGTGAAAAAATGACTCTCTGTTCCATATTCATAACTCCTAACTCCAATTGTTATACTCTCTCGGCTGCAAAGATACGAAAAAACGAAAATAAAACAAAGTAAATCCTTTGTTTTTTGTGGAGACTGAGTTCGTTCGCCATATTCAACGTGCGATGAATTGAAAAATGAAAGTCGTGTGTCTAATATCTTTGAACATTGATACACGACTTTTTAAAAATGTTCCTAGATAAAAGTTCCATGTCCGTAATGGGTTCATTCTTGTTTGTTTCTTGCTTTTGAAAACAAAAATTCGATTAACATACACTAATATCATGCTATCTTCTTATTATTCAGCATTTTAGCTCGTTTATAACATACACTAAACATACACTAAACATACATTTTACCTACACTAAACATACACAAGGTGTTTTCTGTGTTCTATATTCTTGCTTCCTGTTCGTTAGATGCATGTTCTAAGGATGTTAGAGATATGCTTTGAGCGTGTCAGATGTATGCTTTGAGCGTGTTAGATATATGCTCTGAGCGTATTAGAAGCATGCTCTGAGCGTGTCAGATGTGTAAGATGGAGGAAGGTAGTTTGGTGTATGTTAAGTGTATGTTGAGTGTATGATAAGTGTATGTTTAGTGTATGTACAAATTATTGGAAACACCTTTGTTTTATGGATATTCCAAGAATTTAGTGTATGTTTTTCTATTTTTATGTTGCAATTCATTTTTTACTTAAAGCAATCAATCTGCTTTAGCCTATGATTTCGAAGTTCATTTCCAATTTTCTATTGATTTGCCAGCATCGAATCACGGTGATCATTGCACATTTATCCAATTTATGATTAAGGAAAAAACAGAGTATCTCTACAAGGGGATTGTAGTTGTTTAAGGAAAACTCCAGCTATATGAACATTTTTATGAAATCACATTTGGAGTAGCCTTTCCAACCAGCCCTTAGCCTCATCGACATCTTGGTCAATGATTGTTTCCAACACATCTTCCTGATGGCTGAGCGCTTCCAGAAGTTCTTCCTTAGTCAAAGGATTCTTTTGTTCATACTGATAATTGATCTCTTGAAGATTCAACACCTGATTATTGATGTAGTCAGCAAACTGTTTCTTTTCCTGCCTGCCGAGTTCATTAAAAACTTGTTCAAATTGATATAAATCCATCTCTCCTGAATTAAGAAGTTAATCTTTCACTTAATAATCGTCTTCGTAAGAGTCTTCGGTTGTCCATCTTACGATATCTCTGACGCTTTCAATATCACCATAGATATCGAGCAGATCGGATACCGTCATGTTATGATCTGTCATCAGGTCCGTGATAATCTCTTCAGCGTCAGCATCCTTAATCAGCATCTGATGGGTAATTCCTAATGCATCTCTCAGTTCCTCCAAGTGCCTTTGTAGGAACTGGCGCTGTTCTGCCGAAGTGAGTGCCTGGTAGGCATCCTGCAATTGTTCTATATCCATATTCTACACTGTTTTAAGTTGTTTTACGTTTTACATATAAAGTAGGCGGCTTCTCTTTGGGGGTACAATAATTCAGATAAATCTCTTCATTCTCTTCCTTGAAGCGTTTGCTGTCAAAATGCATAGTGGTAGTCGCTGGTGATACTTTTATGGATAATTGATTTGATTTTATAGAATCAACGCCCCTTGATTGCATCTCCTCTAATATCTTTGCCCTGGCGGCTGATATCTTCTCTTCTGTTTGCCTCATAGTCTTGTTCAAACCAATCGTCTTCCACCTCTTCTGGTTCAATCCATTCTTCCACTTGCTCTTCTGTTAACGGATTCATTTCTATTTTCTTTATAAACTCCAAAGCTATGGGGTCAGTTTTTATCGCCCACTTGTTTATCGGATATAGTAAGACAAGGCCTTCTAACGACCGGCATCTGCTGAGAGCAACATATACTTGACCTGGCATAAACGAACGGTGAACATCCAAAATAACCTTATCGAAAGTCAGTCCCTGGCTTTTATGAACCGTGATGGCCCAGGCAAGTCTAATGGGATATTGCTTGAATTTTCCGATCACATTATCCACAATTTGTGTACCAATAATGGTCTGCCCGTCGTCAAGTTCAACTGCAGTATCAACAGTAGAATAATTAATGTTCTGCCACTCTATAGGCACAACATCAATTACCTTTCCATCATCAGACTTCTTGACTTTAATTGAGTTTTCTGCTATTTCCTCGACTGTTCCCAACAATCCATTATAATAGCCGGATCCAATATTATTCTTAATGAACATTACTTGTGCACCAACCTTTAGTTCCAACTCTTTTACATTAGGGTATGCTGAAGTGGGGTACTCTCCTTCTATTGATGCTGTAAAACATTTTATTTCGCCGTCCAGTTTATTTAGTTCTTCCTGATTCAGTTCATCAACTTGTCCATTATGTGTGAATATACGGATATATTTTTCATCGTCACCAGGCTCAAAATTTTCAAACACTCTGGCATTGAGCAGATTTATCTCATTTAATGTTACTTTTTTCTCCCTTACGTGATTCAGTAGCTTTAAAAATACATTATCTTGCTGGCGGTATACTTTTGTGAATTCTATAGAGACAAAATCTGCTTGCTGATATACCTTGCTGTTAAAGAAGTAGAGACCCTCATAATGACCTTTCAAGGGTTCAAGTTCTTTTGAGTCAATAGGCGGCAACTGGAGAACATCCCCCATCAGCACCATCTGAACGCCTCCGAAAGGACGATTGTCTCTCCTGTAATGCCGTAGCGCATCATCTATTTTATCCAGCAAGTCAGCACGAAGCATCGACACCTCATCTATCACTATAAGTTCCAGACTCTTTATCAGGTCTCGTTTTTCCTTCTTCAGTTCTTTTTTGTAATGTGTCACTCCAGGAATAAAAAAGGAGAAATCAAACTTGAAGAAAGAGTGAACGGTCACACCGCCCGCATTAATGGCAGCCACTCCCGTTGGTGCCAACACGACCATGTTCTTTGGCTTATCTTCCTTCAGTTTGCGGAGGAATGATGTTTTCCCCGTCCCCGCCTTTCCTGTGATGATAAGATTTTTTGAAGTCTTGTCTATGATGCAGCGCGCAAGTTCTTGATTGTTCATTTTCTCGTGTTATTTGCTAAGAATGATTGTTTATAATTACTCAAGCCCCAAGTAACTACGCTATAATGGCCAGTTCATGCTTTTTACAAAAACAGTTATAATCCGTACCACCCTGACAATTGAAGATAACATCTCTTTTCTGTTATGTCATCTGGCGACCACCAGTTTGCAAGTGACATTCTAAGTAATGTGCCTGCTGGGATGATATTCACTGGTTCCTGAAATCCAACATAGCTGATATTATTTCCGTTGAAACGATATCTGACTTTTCCCATGAATTCAGACTTAGATAAGGGAGCATTAGGCCGCCAAAAACATACACTATAATTAGGAACGGCATTTGGCGATATATATGCAGCATAAGAGGAATGATTCAGCATTCCGTTAAATATCACATCAAAATCTCCTTTCGGGACATCTACGAGTCTGTCTATTGTTCGAATCATATCTGAAACAGGCATCTGCCTGCGCAAGCAGTATGATGGTTGGATTTCCTTGTCTTCAATATGTGGCCGTGGACGAACATTCCATGCCGTTTTATAATCAAGGTCGTAGACTTGGCCAATTTGGAAAGGCGCATCAACAGACAGTTTTCCACCTTTCTCATTATGCAATCTGATGAACTCTCCAGTTTTAAGATTCAATCCACCACAGCACACTCCATTCTTCATCCTTGTTCGTGATACTATCAAAACTTCCATGGTATTCAGATTAAAGGTTTATAACTTCAAGATAATATAAATCTGACATTCGTTTTGCCAAAAGCGACCTATGGCAAGCTTCAGGCCGAGACTCCAGGCAAAAGAAGACTACATTTTTCGCATCTTTTGATTTCATTGTTGACAATAAATCATCAAGATCCACTGTTTCTAATATTAACTTCTCATATCCATGACAGAATGATCGACCTAAGGTTTCTCGCGTTTTCTTTGTCTGATGCTCTTCTTTATCTTCCGCCCACTGCATCTCACGAATCTCTTTTGTTGGTGCGAGTCGTTTTTCATATAGGTAATTGATACCTAACTCGCAAAGCTTTTTCTGCAAATAATTACTATTAACAAATGCATATTTGCTGCCTCTTACACCTCTACGTTGACGAATGTCACAAAATAAATCAATGTGATTATCTATGAGCTTTCCGTAAAACTCATCCTCACTACTTCCGTAGACTCCTATCGTAAATATCTTCATTTTGATTGATTATATGTCTTTCTAGATGTAAAATTCTGTATATTCCCGAACAGGTCAATAACACTATTCCCATTAACCTCATTGATGATATCTATCTGGCTTTTTAATATCAAATCTCCTTGATAGTCCTTGCAAATGTGCTGAAGTATAATTCCACGATCTCTTAATGCTTCACCTATCAACTTTGAGCGGTGGCACATGTGTGGATCTCCTTCACTGCACATAACACAAGTTGGGAAACCTTCTTCGTTAGCCTTGACTAATCGGTCAATTCCGTTTTGAAAGAAAGGCATCATACGTATTTTCCCATAGTCTACTTTATCATTTGTATAGCAATCGTCATGCTCTGGACGACTTGGTAAACCTCCAATAACATCACCCATATAGCCATAAATGATGTCGCCCGTATTGTTGATAGCCATTTTCAATAGTTCACGATTAAAGTGTTGAAAAAACTTAGAATATGGCATAGAGCGAACATCTATCAAATACTTAATACCATAAAATCTCAACTCCTTAATAAGTTCATCTACAGACTTATTACTATGTCCGATTGAAAAGAGAAAAGACTTTTTCATTTGTTAATATTTATTTTATTCCGATACAAAAATAACAAAAACTGATGATATAATGAACAAGAATGAAAGAAAATCACTATTTTTGCACAAAAATAACATTGATATGCTTAATTACAATCAAAAAATAGCCGTAATGCGAGTCTTACTCGACATCATTTATGCTGACGGTAGAGTGGATTCAAGAGAAACATCTTTGTTCTGTAAATTGATGTCAGAACTTGATCTTTCGGAGGAATCAAAGGAACAAATACAAAGAAAGTCATCATTAGTTTCCTTATTAGATATCAAGAACTTTTCTGAGGAGCAAAAAGTTTATTTCGCAGAACTGATGGATAAGATGATAAAAGTAGACGAAGATATCAATGTCAATGAAGTAGTAATCTATGATGTAGTTATGGATTATTGTGGAATTCCAATTCCATTCACGCCATAATCATTTCACTTTTTACTCAAAGTTTTAACTGGGATGAGACATATTCCCATTGGAGTTTGTCAAATTACAATAACTTCACATTGCTTATTGATTCAGGACTGACACCAAGACTTTTCTATTATTGTCATATGTAAACAGGGAAATCAATACCATCTAAAGTGATAGACAGATCGACCATAGACAAAGTGATTGCAGCCTCTAATGTGAAAGATGTTGTTGCTGAGTTCGTAGAACTTAGAAGGTCCGGACAGTCATACAAGGGCCTTTGTCCTTTTCATCATGAAGATACGCCTTCGTTTTACGTTTGGCCACAAAAAGGTACATGGCATTGCTTTGGGTGTGGTGAAGGCGGTGATGTCATTTCTTTCTTACAGAAAAAGCAAGGGCTCTCTTATCCTGAGGCTATTAAATGGCTTGGAGAAAGATTTGGTATTGAGGTAACCGAGCAACAGCTATTGGACAAGGAACGTAAGGCGCAAAAGAAACGTGAGTCATTATATATCCTGAACGATTATGCTGCCAAGTATTACTCTGCAGCACTTGAGAATGAAGGAGAAACATTATGCCGTAAGTATCTTAAGTGCCGTGGCATCTCAGAAGAAACTGCCAAAACATTCCGGCTTGGGTATGCCCACCAGTATCAGGCTTTTTCCAGGACTGCAGTCTCAAAAGGTTTCTCTGAAGCGAATTTGATAGTCATCGGACTTTCTTATAAAAACAAAAGGGGAGAACTTGCTGACAGATTCTACGACCGACTGATTTTCCCGTGGATAGACTCTTCAGGACGCATTGTCGCTTTTGGAGGCCGTAAAATAGTTGCAGGGACAAAGGGTATTGACCAAAAATACATCAATTCCAAAGAATCGGAGATTTTCCATAAAGGACACGAACTGTATGGTATTTGGCAAGCGAAAGAAGCAATACGAGAAAAGGATCTGGTCTATTTAGTAGAAGGATATTTTGACGTTATTGCCATGTACCAAGTTGGCATCCATAATGTTGTCGCCAACTCTGGTACCATTCTAAGTCAATATCAGGTAGATTTGTTACGTCGCTTCACGAAGAATATTGTTGTAATCTACGATGGCGACGAGGCTGGACAGCATGCAATTGAGCGTTCTTCAAAACTGCTTCTCCAGAGTGGAATGAACGTAAGTGTGGTAATCTTAGAAGACGGACATGATCCCGATAGTTATATTAAGGAAAAGGGACAAGAAGAATTCCTGAGTTATCTGACTCAGAACACACAGGATGCCATTTCCTATCAGATTGAGAATATGCTTCTTCCTGAAGAACCTCCTGTAATCTACTCTCAGCAGCTGTCAGCTATATTGGAGGAAATCTCGTTTATCCAGAATCCTGTTCAGCAAGTCGTCTATTTGCATAGATGTGCAGAAAAGACAGGTATCGACCTAACAATCTTATACAAGTTGTTAGAGATTTTCAAATAATAGTTCATGGGCTATCTAATTTCCTTTCATGATAAAGTAGTTAGCTTTCATTCCTAAGAAGAATTGATTTAATTTCTTCAATTTTCTTTTCGTAGTCTGATAAAGCTTCCTTCAGTCGGGATATCTCCGTCATCAGCACCTCCACCATATCCCTACGACCGTCCTTCTCATCTTCTATATTTTTACCCTTAATCTCAATAAGCATGTCAGCTTCCTCTTTTGTTCGACAGCCATGAAGCCAAGGAAGGACTTTATCTAATTCAAGCATAATTTCCTCTGGCTGACTGCTCTTAGCCGAATATAAAACTATGCCTTCTTTAGATTCTATTCTATTAGTTTTTATCTTTAGATCATCAAAAACTAAGTTGTTACTAATCAAACCATCATTTGACACAAAGTACTTATCTATTTCACCTTCACCATTTCATGTCTTCAAAAATGCTACTTGAGGCAGACTGTACACATTCTCCATTTTCTTTGATAGCATAGTACTCCACTCTGAATGTGACATGTGAATTCGTGACATGTTTAAGGCGGGTTTGTGCCAACACTTCGTTAATAGATCCTTTTAAAGCTTCGTAGTTCATATATCTTTTTAATATTTATAATTCGAGGGAAATCGTTTTTAAAAGAATGAACTTTACCTCGGAAGTAATTAATCATTGACCAATTAGTAGTTGACTTCAAGATTTCTTTTCTATTTCAATATTTTTAAATTTCCCAAATCCTGGGTGGTGCCTATAGGCCCAACGTGTCCCAGAGGGAATATACAATGTACATTCATCTATATTAAATCCATCAAATGCTTCTTCATCAATAACAATGTTATTTATATTAACTGCTGCAGAGTGGATGGACTTTAATGATGTACAACCTTCGAGGACAGATCCTTTTATGGAATAATCTTCCGAATTAGGTAGCACTACTTTTTTCAAAGAAGAACAATTAGCAAAAGCATATCTTCTAATTTCCGTCACGGAGTTTGGAATATCAATACTCTTTAACGAGGAACAACCTTGAAAGGCATTAAATCCGATTGTCGTCACAGTGCTTGGAATAACTATGCTTTTAAGGGAGGTACAACCTGAGAACGCACTACCCCAAATTTTCGTTACAGATTTAGGTATATCTATACTTTCAAGGGAGGAACAATCCAAAAATGCTCTGACATCAATTTCTTTCAAGGAATTTGGTATAACAATGCTTTTAAGTGAAATGCAACCATTGAAGGCATCCTGACCGATTTCCGTCACGGAGTCTGGAATATCAATTCTTTTAAGAGAAGAACATCTTTGGAATGCTCCAGATCCTATTTTCGTTACAGAGTCTGGAATAACTATGCATCCAGGATAGGTGTCACCTTCGAAAGCACAGCTTATAATCTCCTTCATGGAATAAGGCAGTTTAAGACTTTTAAGTGAAATGCAACCACCGAAGGCATCCCGGCCGATTACCGTCACGGAGTTTGGAATATCAATGCTTTCAAGGGAGGTACAACCAGAGAAGGCACCATTACCAATATTCGTAACGGAGTCTGGTATGACAACATTTTTAAGGGTGGTGCAACCAGAGAAGGCACCATTACAAATAGCAATAACACCTTCCCTTATTGTTATAGGATTCTGCCTGACCTCTCCTTTGAATTTATATAACAATCTTTTGATGTATATTGTTCCATCTAGCTGGTTCTCAAACCATTTAGTATAGTGGAAAGCATTATCGCCAATTCTTGTCACTGAGTCTGGAATATCAATGCTTTCAAGGGAAATACAACCAGAGAAGGCCTCATCACCGATTCCCGTCACGGAGTTTGGAATATCAATACTCTTTAACGAGGAACAACCTTGAAAGGCTTTATATCCGATTCCCGTCACGGAGTCTGGAATATCAATGCTTTTAAGGGAGGTACAACCGGAGAAGGCACCATCACCGATTTCCGTCACGGAGTCTGGAATATCAACGCTTTCAAGGGAGGTACAACCAGAGAAGGCACCACCACTGATTTCCGTCACGGAGTTCGATATAACAACGTTTTTAAGTGAAATGCAACCATTGAAAGCATTATCGCCAATTCTTGTCACGGAGTCTGGAATATCAATGCTTTCAAGGGAGGTACAACCAGAGAAGGCACCATCACCGATTTCCGTCACGGAGTCTGGAATATCAACGCTTTCAAGGGAGGTACAACCAAAGAAGGCACCACCACCTTGAGAGGATTTAAATCCGATTTCCGTCACAGTCCTTGGAATAACTATGCTTTTAAGGGAGGTACAACCAAAGAAGGCATCACCTTCGATTTTCGTCACGGAGTCTGGAATATCAATGCTTTCAAGGGAGGTACAACCAAAGAAGGCACTCCAGCCGATTTTCGTCACGGAGTCTGGAATATCAATGCTTTTAAGGGAGGTACAACCAGAGAAGACAAGACCACAAATTTTCGTAACGGAATTTGGAATAGTAATACTTTCAGCAGACCTATCCAAAACTCCTTCTAACGTTTTACCGTCATCGCTTAATTGAAGAACACCTATAACCATAATAATTGAATTTATTCCGCAAATATACAATTTTAAAATGAAATATTGATATTTTTTATTGATTATTTGTAGGGAGTCACATCGAATGGATAATAACCAACTCAGATTAAAGGTCAGCTGTAGCCTGTGGATGCCCTTTCCCGGCAGGATATCGTAAAAGGGTTTTGCCGTCTTTGGTAAATAGTGCCCCTCGAATATCCTTATATGAGGGATTGTCCTTTGAAACAATAATTGAGCGCAGGTTATTACAACCGCGGAAGGCGCCTTCCTCAATGCAGGTTACACTGGCTGGAATTTCGATTGTGGTTAAAGCCAGACAATCACGGAAAGCCTCATAACCGATTCCTGTCACACCATTTGGAATTATAACAGAGGTCAACGCTTTGCAATTATAGAAAGCCCACATTCCGATTGCTTTTACCCCCTCTGGCAAAACAACATCTGTTGCTGCCGCGCCACAATCGACGACAATATCACCTCTCTTGTTTAATTCAAGTTTGCTATCGGAGCGCTCTTTACTAAGCCGGGTCATGATGTCAAACAACACATTGCAGAACGACCTCAGAGCATTATTGCCCAAATTCCTGAGGTAGGTATTTTTTTCCTCTGTAAGAGGGAACCCTTCTAATTCTTTTTTGTAGAAAGCTTGCACGATTCTCTCACACTTAATGGCTCTCCAGCCGATTGTGTTTGATAGCACGATGCCTTCGAGAGTTCGGCAACGGCTTAATGCCACATATGTCTGCCCTGCTGCAAAACTCCGACTCACATCTATGATGGCACGATCGAAGGTAAGCCCTTGGCTTTTATGGACAGAGATGGCCCATGCCAATCTAAGTGGAATCTGTGTAAAATTCCCAATGACTTCAGGCTCTATTTTTTTGTGTTTTTTGTCGGCTTTAGTTTGCCCCTCCTCATCACTTTGGTCAACTTCTACGACTTTATATTCTATATTTTCCCACGTTTCAGGAAGGACCTTGATCTCTTCACCACCCTGAAGTTTGACGGTTACATCATCATCTCCCAATGCGGAAACGACACCCAATAAGCCATTATAATATCCCTTTTCGGTGTTGTTTTTTGAAAACATCACATGGGCTCCAACCTTCAAGGAAAGAGAAGGTGCAACTGGAAAAGAAGTCTCTGGGAATACCCCTGTGATTTGAGCGTCGTAGCGACGCTCCTCACCGGCAAGGTAATTCATCTCTTTTTGATTAATCTCATCCACTTGCTTGTTATGAGTGACGAGCCTGACATAGTGAACACCCTCCTCTGGCACGAAATCGGGGATATAGCGCTGATTTAGCATATCCAATTGAGCCTTCGACACCATTCCTTCCCGCACGCTGTTAAGAATATCCTTAAATTCTTTGTTTTCCTGACGGAAGACCTTGTCCAACTCAACCGTTATGTAAAAAGTCTTTTTCAAAGCCTTACTTTCAAAGAAGAACATGGAGTCGTAATACTTTTTCAACTCTTCCTCTTCTTCAGCGACAGCTACAGGTGGCAACTGAAACAAATCGCCTATCAGCAAGAGCTGCACCCCGCCAAAAGGAGCTGGATCCCTGCGTACTTTTCGCAACCGATAGTCAATGGCATCGAGCAAATCAGCTCTGAGCATGCTCACTTCATCGATGATGAGCAGTTTCAGCTTACGTAATAATATCTCCTTTTCCAAACTGATTTTAGAGCCAACGTTCATCTTGTCGGGGAGAAAAGGGCAAAATGGAAGTTGAAATAAAGAATGCAAAGTCACGCCTTTTGCATTGATGGCGGCAATTCCTGTTGGCGCAGCGACAGCAAAAGCCTTTCCACAATTATCTCGTAAATAATTAAGGAATGTCGTTTTTCCTGTACCAGCTTTACCAGTAAGGAATATATTGGCCGAGGTCTTGTTTATCAGGTCTAAAGTCAAATCAAATTTGTCAATATCTTGCTGCATAATTTGTTCAATTTAGAATGGGGAACTAGTTTAAGGAATCATCAATAATATTACTTCCAAAAAATCTTTCAAAGCTCATCATCATCCGAAGGGCAAATACTTGTGGAATAAACTGCCGAATTGTCAATGCGCAGCTCAACATAAATTTCATCATTCTCCAATGCATATGAAAACTCATCGGGGTCAATCATATCAACCATATCAACGGCTTGTTGACACAGGTCTTTGTAAATATCATCCTTGCTGTCAGGTGTTGAATGAGATCTCCTTCGTTCTTCGCGCTCTATTTTACGGACAAAGCCATCATACTCGTCATCTGACATGCTTTCAACGATACATTTACTTTCTGCTTCAAGCGTATTGTCTTCTTTTACGACAATCTTTCTCTCCGCTAAAAGAACTCGAGAGCCTTCAAAGTATTCCATAATATAGTTACCATCTTCATCAACATCCATTTCTCCAAAATACGAGTCAAATATTTCTTCTGGATCTACTTTGTACCACAAATAGATAATCATTTTGTTGTCTTTCATTTTATTGCCCTTATTATTGTCATTTGTTTCTATCTTGCTAATTAATCTTGCAGACCATGATTCGAAGTTGTTGTGAACAAGCAACATAGGCTTTGCCCCAAACAACTCCGAACAGTCATCAGTGCGCAGGAACTGTCGTTTGCCCGACCCTCCTGTTAAAATTTTCCCATACAATAAAAGGTTGATCTTTGTCTATGATGGTAAACAAAGCACCTTCCTCCTTTGAACCTCCTATATATTCTTCTACCGGAATAATTGGATATTGTTCTTTCTCTTGCTTGTCATAGAGAAAGTCAATATAAGGTGTTATGTCGCGAGGCATAAACAATCTAGACGTAGCTGAAACCCCTTTATCAAATGTATCAAGAATGAAAGACGAATCCTCCTGGCTACTTACAAACCCACTCAAATCATCCTTCACGGAGAGCAATGTGATGCCGTCGTGCAAGACCTCTGGATTCAGAATGACAGGGGCTGAGTTAATTCGAAACTCAACAATTAGTTTGGGCAACTTTGAACTTAGAACGTGAAGAAGAGAATTCATAGACGCATTCACGTTTTTGTCAAACCAGTGTAATTCTCCGCCAAACGGTTCTGATATGATGATATATTTATCGATGATTGTTATATCTTCCCAATCAACTTCCTCGGTTTTGTAGACAATATTACTTGGACAACCTTTAAACGCCGTCTTGTCTATACTATCGATTGCTTTAGAAATGCTGATAGTTGACAATTTCACGCACCCTTCGAATGCTTTCTTGCAAATTCTGTTTACAGAAGCTGGAATGGTGATGGTCTCAAGACTCTCACAACCAGAGAAAGTTTGCTCATCTATTTCCTCAATGGAGTTTGGAAGGATTGCTGTATGTAGTTGCTTACAACCATTGAATGCACCCACCCCAATGCTGGTTACAGAATCAGGAATGGTAATGGTCTCAAGACTCTCACAACCAGAGAAAGTTTGCTCATCTATTTCCTCAATGGAGTTTGGAAGGTTTACCGTATGTAGTTGCTTACAACCATTGAATGCGCCCACCCCAATGCTGGTTACAGAATCAGGAATGGTGATAGAAAGAAGATCCTCGCATCCTTCGAATGCATGGTCAGCAATAGTTGTAACCGTATCGGGAATAACAAGATCAGACGAATCAATTTGTGAAAACTCTTCTTCTGCCAGATAGGCGGATTCGCTTTCTTTCTGATATTCCCACTTCGATACGTGATATTCTCGTTGTGCATCCATTTTCCATAAGCCCTAATTATCGAGCCAACACCGACATTGGCCAAACGTCCACTTAGTTTCACTGTACTATTGTCAGGGCATTTTGCCTTCGCAGACGCGAAACCTGTCTCGGCTTTTAATACCCGAACTTCACAAATCTTGCACTCTAAGTATTCTCGGTCATCACGCTCAGCATCGGCAGACAGAATCTCTATCGTCTCTGCCTTAAACTGCCATCCGTATTTCTCATCCTTATTCCACGAACCTGTTGCCTTCAAGGCGTCGTTCTCCTTAACACTGTCAATGTTGCCCAGCAAACGGAAATGCCGTCCATCATCTCTTATGACAGACATGACGGTATATTTGTTATTCTCATTACGAAAAACAATCTTTTCCACCTTACATGTAAGCGTATTCATGTCAGGGGCCGATTCGGTATTCTGTATGTTCTGAGGCGTGTTCTGATCCATTCCTTTGGGGGTTATTTACTGTTTGATTATTGATAGATAAAGCTTATTTGTTGCAAAGATATAGAATAGGAGGAAACTATCAAAGATACAGTATCATAATTGTACGAAATAAAAGGTTTATTGTATGAAAGTGGAGGGATGTCAACATTCAAACATAAAATATCCGTCAGGAAGGATTCTCCTCTGAACCACAGTTAGGGCATTCCTTGACCTTTGCACTCTCTTCTTTATTCAGTCCGAGCCACACTTCCCATTTGTGACCACATTTCTTGCATTTTAAAGTAATTCCACAAGGCATAATATATAAGGTTTAATTTAAAACTAATACAGGTTCCGCAAATTTATCACTCTCTTTTCTCTGCACCCAGTTTCAGCGCCCATAGTTTTCCACCCCATGAGGGTGCACCTGGTGAGAACGGGTTGACGCCTCGAGGAGCACAGATGTCGATGCTCAGATAGAATGTGCAAATCATCAGTTGTAGAGCACCGAGTATATCACTTCGTCCTGTACGGATAATGATGACGGGGCGGGTGGAAGGAATCAATTTGAGCATGGCCTCGACAAACAGTTCGTCTCTTGGGGAAACCAACATCAATATGGTTGACTGCGGGTGCCTGGTAAGAAAGACGTGACGACCATGAGTGAAATTTTTCATGTCGGTAGTCATAGCCGGAATGACTCCTGCTTCGAGCATTCTGCCCTCCATGTCGTTGGCGGCAGCACGTCCCAATGCTCCATAGAGAATATGCAAGTCCGAAATATCCTGCATCCCCATGCCTTTTGGCAACCTGGCCTCATAGGGAACCTGATCTGCTATTATAAGTTTCTGGGCAAAATCCTTCTCATCTGGATGGAAAGCACGATAGAGCAATAAAGAGAGACCAACATGCTTGTTCACTCCGACAAATCCGTCACGGTGGATAGAAAGGTTTACACAAATGGCATGGCCGGAAACTGCCTGACTAACCATCTGCCCTACCAAGTTATCATATCTGCCAAACCTGCTTTTATGGTCAATGCCGTTGGTGGTCAGGCAATACACGTTCTCTGGTGAGATGTTCAGCAGATATTCCACTGCCGCCTGCATATCCACAGGACCGCCACTAGCCGTGATAGCCATGAATTGCATCTTCCGGACAACAGAAGCGGATAATGTCATCACCCCCATGGGAGTCAGCGTCTGAGCAACAAGACCTTCTGCATTTGCCAGTTGTGTAGCAAATGTGGCAGGCGAGGCTGCACCTCCGGCACCAAAGAAACAAATAGGAAGTCCCGATGCCTTGGCTTTGTCGAAAAACGCAGCAAGTGGAGCAACATCCGATGCTTCTGCTTTCAGAATGGTTTCGGCGACGTCCTGTACTTTCTTGCTATAGGTGTCAATAGGGTTTTTATTGAAGTCGTATAGATTAGATAAGGTTTCTTTCATGTGTTCAGTTCTTTTTGTTTCAAAATTCTTTTCGTAGGCCTCCCATTCCTTTAGTGCCTTTTCATATGCTTCTATCTGTTTGGGATAATGGGCTATGGCATCTGCATATTTATCATCAGAATCATACATTGCCCGTACAGGTTCCACCACATTGTTCACCGCCTTAGGTTGTTTCGGTAGTCGCGGTTCTTTCATTCCTAATTGTTTGTAAAAGGATGCAATGTTCGCCTCTGCCTGGTCCTTGTCTTTCATTTCAAAAGAAGGGGCAATTTCCTCGAACTTACCCAAAACGACTCCATTATCAGCTGCATATTTTTGCATCAGCCGGTAACGGATGAAAAGATTCTGCATATCCGGTATGGGAAGATATTTTTCATCCTCATAGGGACCAAGAACGCTGATAATCCTATCCCTGAGCTTGTCATCTAAATAGAACCCTTGCTGACTACGATCAAGCCTGATGATTCTCTCTTTCTCTTCTTCTGCCGTCATCGGCCGCAGCCAGCTTTCAGTAGAATTGAATACCAACCAAACTTCATCGAAAATCAATGCATCGGCTGTACTCAAATAGTCAGGCAAATATTTCTTAGGATTATGGTGACCCGAATACACACCAATAGGCTTCATAGTTCTTTCGCGGTGATGATTCCATAGCAGCGCCTGACTCATATTGCAGATAACCCACACAAAGGCCACCTTGTATCCTTGTTCACGACAAAGACGAGCGTAATATTCAACCTCCGTCTGTTTGCCCGTCATATCAAGGATTACATTTTGATGGCCGTCGGCAGCATATTTCCTGATGGCATCCGTATAGATCCTCTTCTTCAAACCATGGGCACCATTTGAGAGAATGGCGGAAATCCGCTCTGCGGAAAAACAGGGGTCATGGAAATCCAGTCTAACGTTGCGGTCAGCAGCTTTTCCAAAACGCGACCTAATTCCTTTGTGTATTAGTTCTTCTGCAGCAGCCAACCTTTGCGGATCATGGGTCTCGTAATACTTTGCATTGTTATGTACCTCCATGATTTCTTCTCCCATCGAATCCGTGGAGAGAATTTCACCCTTCATCTTCAACTTTCCGTCACGAATCAGCGTACTCTTCCCGCTGCTTGAACCTCCGGCAAAAATAATTGCCCAGCCTTTCTCCGGGAAAGCTTGGCTGTTGATAGCGATATATTTCTCTATCCGTTCTTCATTCGGTTGTTGAATCAACGGAACTTTACCTTCTCTATCCATTTTTATTATTCATCAAGAATTTATCTCTAACTATCATCAAGCTGAAGCCAAGCAGGTTCTCCCCTTTCCATTGAGAGACATTCGTAGCCCTTTCGTCACTATCTTTCAAGCCAATGCCCCAGACTTTGTCGTAGGGACTTGCTTCTACCAGGATTCTATTGCCAGTCCATATAAGGTATTTTTTCAGTTTCCAATTCTGACTGAACTTGGCTATATTCCCACTAACAACGATTTTGACTTTTTCTTTATTCCATTTGTTTTCATCGAATCCACGAACTTGCCGCCCTAGGTCTTTTATAGTTTTCTGATCAGTGGCGGCCAAAATCTTTTCCATGACCTCCGTGTCATCAAAAAGCCTGGCCTTCTCTGCCATCATATATTGTTCAGCGCAGTTGTATTGCACTCCGTCCACCTCGAACTGGCAAGGATACCACTGGCTGAGGCATGCTCTCGTGACATGCTCTCCTTTTTCGTGATGTCCCCAAAAGAATAGGAACTCGAAATCTGCTCCCCAGTTGCCAGCGTGTATGAGATGTTCTTTTTTGTAAAGTACTGTAGAACCTTCTTCTATCTCGACATCTATTTTTTTAAGAATAAGACTACTTATTTTCTTCAACCATTTGCCGTTTTTGTTCTTGTGAGTTTTGCTCTTGTTCTGTTCTTCTTTTTGGGCCTTTTTCTCAGAATACTCATCATCCTTGCAAATACGGAAACTCTGCCCATTGTTTTCAATGACTAGGAATGAACCGGTATTCGGTGATTTAGCGCCGCAGCAGTCTGAGGCTAAGATGCATTGTTTACATTCACTGATAGGGACAACCCTAACGTTCTTTCCAACTTGTTTGTATACTTCTGGTACGCGGGTGAAGTAGAAATCATTATTTAGCCATTTCCTGTTTTCAGTAGAGTTGAGAAGAAAACTCTCCAGAGACCGCAAAGACTGACCAGAAAGGTTTATCATCAAATGGTTTGTATTTTTATAGTCGATGGCTTCCTCATGTTCAACCTTTTCCCCAAATGTAAGTTGGATGATGTAATTCACGTCATCTTCTGTTGTTCCAATAACATCTGGTTGTTTGTCTTCCCTCCTAAATCTATTGTCTACATGTACGTCCTTAAAGCGTAGAAGATGTGCCTTAAAAATGCCATAATACGATGGGGCGTGAACACATTTTTTTTCTTTGAGAATCTGCTCGGCAAGTTTGTATAGGGTAACCTGATAGCAGGTTTTCAATGTCGAGCTTCTACCCTTACTATGATGGGCAAATCCATGTTCAAGGACTTCTCCTTGCCGGGCAACTAAAGGCTCATGACAATTCGGACAAAAACAGCCACATTCCAATCCTCTGGGGACGCTATCAATATGAACCAGCTTACCTGCGGCATTCTCGGCCCATGAAAATACATTATTGTTATTCATGATAGTATTGTTTTAGGTTTCTGTATTAAAAAGGATTCTTAGTTTGTCCGCCCTTATATAAAAAAGGCATTAACTTCGTTGCAAAGATAATAAATGTTCTATAAAATCCAAACAATCTGGAGGAAAATAATCCGTCCATTTACCGAATGCCTTTGATATTCCTTCTAATTTGTGTTCAGGTTACGCTCCTGTAACAACACTTTTTGGTAACTCTTTTTTTGGCATAATATAATTGCAATGTTAAAAACAAGAATAGCTAAAAATAATATGATGAATAGAAACAAATTTATATTTACATATCCCAATCCTGTTATTTTTCCTAATGTATCCAAATCAATATAAGCTCTTTCGCAAGCAGTTTGCATATCAAACTGAGCATAAAGGTTCCATATTAGACCTATAACACTTGTAAATATTTTATTATAAACAATTGACAATACCAAGACGATTTTATTGAAAGTGGATTTAAAGTATTTAATTCCAAAATATGTAATTAACCATCCGCTAACTAATAAAATAAGAGGTTCTAAGTAGATAAATAAAAAAGTATTTACCACTTCATAGGAATAACCTGTCACATTGGAAATTGCTGATATAATTCCACAGCATAATCTAAACAATAATTCTAACATAATCAAATATTTTTAATAATCCAAATTTTGTTTTGACAATGCAAAGATATACAATCAATAAAAATAGGAAAAAAGAAAGGAGGCTCGTTGCACGAATACCCCATTTTTATGTATCATTTACATTCAAAAGCAAGAATTGAGGAAATGGCACAGTTATCATCTAAGAGCGTCAGAGTTAACACCTAAGCGCATCAGAGTATATATCTGACAGCATCAGAGTGTAGGTGTGACAGCATCAGAGTGTAGGTGTGACAGCATCAGAGTGTAGGTGTGACAGCATCAGAGCATACATGTGACAAAGATTTAGAAAAATTGGGGGGAATATAAAGGGAAAAGGGGATTAAAAAAAAGAATGAATGGGGCTTTCGAAAAAGAAAAACGGGGCAATAAAAAAGAAAGATGAGGCAGCAAAAAAAAGAAGGATGGGACATTGGCGATTGACCTTAGTCCCATCCTTCTTCGTCGTCATCGAACCCGAAAAGTGTTGGGTCGACAAAGGCATCGATGGCGCGACGCTCCTTTTTGGTGGGTCGTCCGGTGCCTCGAGCTCTGTCCACAAAACCGCTGATACGGCTCATCTCGAGCAATTCGTATTGCTTCGGGTCGGTCACATTCTCGTAGATTTCAGGAATCAACTTGGCACCTACGCGTTGCTCGATGGTTTTCAGCACGCGGAACGAGTATGTGATGGGAGGCTTCTTCACACTCACCACTTCGCCCGCCTTGATGTTTCGGCTGGGTTTCACGTTGACTCCATCGATGGTGACGCGCCCGTTTTTGATGGCGTCTACGGCGATGGAACGCGTCTTGAAGATGCGCGCCGCCCACAGCCATTTGTCGATTCGGGCAACTGCCTCACCCTGCTTCTCCGAGGGAGGAGGCGTCTGATGGCCAGCTGAATTGTTCTTGTTCATACGATTGTCATTTTGAAGACGGGTCTTCCGCCTTAGCGGTTTCCTCTTGCGAGGGGCGTGGAACAGACTTCCCCAGCTTGTTGTATTGGTTCATCGTGATGTCTATGCCTGCGAGCACAAAGCTCTTGATCACATCGCCCACCAGCTCAAAACGTGGCTGCAGGACTTTCAAGTCGTCTTCGCTATATTGCCCGAGCACCCAATCGATTTGTCCACCTCGCGGAAAGTCGTTGCCGATTCCCATCCGCAACCGGGCATAGTCTTGTCCGATGAGCTGCTGGATGTGCCCGAGCCCGTTGTGACCGCCATTGGAGCCATTGGCTTTCAGCCGGAAAGTGCCCAACGGAAGCGCCACATCGTCGCTGATGACGAGCAACCGTTTCTGGTCGATGTTCTCTTTATTAAGCCAATAGCGCACCGCGTTGCCGCTGAGGTTCATGAATGTGGTGGGCTTCAGCAGAAACACTTTCCGCCCTTTGAGGGAGGTCTCGGCAACGTAGCCGTAGCGTCTGTCCTCAAAAACAATATTGGACGCCTTAGCAAAAGCGTCCAATATCATGTATCCGGTATTGTGGCGGGTCAAGGCGTATTCATCGCCCGGATTCCCCAAGCCAACAATCAAGTATTTGTCCATTTTGTGCTATGCACTGTGTATAATTATTGTTGCTCTGTAGCGGCAGCAGCAGCCGAACGCGAAGCACGTGTGGCCTTCACAGAACATACAACAACGTCGGGAGATGTGACAAGCTCCAAGCCTTCGAAGCTCAGCTCACCCACCTTGATGCTCTTACCCAGCTGCAGGTTGGTGACATCGATGTCGAGCTGCTCGGGAATCTGCTGATAAGGAGCCTTCACGTTGATCTTGCGGATAGAGAGGTTGATC
Organism: uncultured Prevotellaceae bacterium; assembly: GCA_902769705.1. GTDB lineage: Bacteria > Bacteroidota > Bacteroidia > Bacteroidales > Bacteroidaceae > Prevotella. The sequence continues at coordinate 19,903 of CACXPX010000038.1, read as the reverse complement.
TTACCACCATCGCGAACACCTTGTGCCAGACCATTGAGTTTCACGGGGATACCGATGGTGATGTCCTTGGTTTCGTTGATTTCATAGAAGTCAATGTGAAGCAGGGCGTCGGTGACGGGGTGGAACTGCAGTTCCTTCATGATAGCCTTGTGGGGAGTGCCGTCGATGTTGAGGTTGACAACGTAGATGTGGGGAGTGTAGACCACCTTGCGCAGGTCGCGGGCAGGAATGGCAAATGCCTCAGCCACGGTCTTGCCGTCAACAACTTTCTCACCATAGAGGTTGCAGGGCACGAGTCCCTCTTTTCTCAAAAGCTTTGTAGCCTTTTTTCCAACGGTCTCACGCTTCTGACCGTTTACACTAATTTCTTTCATAATGTGTTACTCTAAATTAAGTTAAATAATGATGTTGCTTAATTCGCCATCACACGAAGTGCTCGAAAAAGCGGTGCAAAGGTACAAAAAAATTGCGAACTACAAATCACGAACTATGAATTTTTTCAAAAAAATGAATAAATAAGCATTCTTTTCTTGCATATTCAACAGAAAATCTATATTTTTGCATTCGGATTTAAATGAAAAAGAACACAAAACAAATAAAGTTGAGAAAAGATGATTAATCGCGAATTGATTAGAATTAAGATTGTTCAGTTAACCTATGCCTATTACCAGAATGGTAGCAAAAACATGGACGGTGCCGAGAAAGAGCTTCTCTTCAGTCTGTCCAAAGCATACGACTTATACAATTATCTGCTCGCACTCATCGTCGCCATCTCACGCGAGGAGCGTCATCGCGTGGAGATTGCCACGCAACGTGCTGAGCGCGAAGGCAAGGAGTTGCCCCTGACCAAGTTCGCCTACAACAAGTTTGCCGTGCAGCTTGAAGAGAACAAGATGCTCTGCGAGTTTGCCGAGAGCCAGAAACAGATGTGGGAGAACGACATCGAATTCATACGCAAGCTCTGCAACCAGATTGAGGAGAGCGAGGTGTATCAGGAGTATATGGCCGATGCCAACGATTCGTATGAGGCCGACCGCGAGGTGTGGCGTAAATTGTACAAACAACTCATTCAGGACAATGCTGAGTTGGAACTGCTGCTCGAAGACAAGAGCCTTTACTGGAACGACGACAAAGAGGTGGTTGACACCTTCGTGTTGAAGACCATCAAGCGTTTCGACCCCAAGAACGGGGCCAAACAGGAGCTGTTGCCAGAATACAAGGACGAGGAAGACAAAGACTTCGCCCGCAAGCTTTTCCGTGCCACCATCCTGAACGCCGACACCTACCAGCGCTATATGAGCGAGACATCGCGCAACTGGGACTTCTCGCGTCTGGCCTACATGGATGTTGTCATCATGCAGATTGCCATCGCCGAGATGATGACATTCCCCAACATTCCCGTGAGCGTGACCATCAACGAGTACGTGGACTTGGCAAAGCTCTACAGCACATTCAAAAGCGGAGGCTACATCAACGGCATGCTCGATGCCATCGCACGCTATCTGATTGCCACCGGGAAGATGATGAAGTCGATGGCTCCCTCACCCTATGACCCTCCTCAGGAAGAGAACTGAAAAATTAAAGAAATACATTATTAATTAAAAACAGAAATCAACGAAATGAATTCTATCGTCTTGGCTGCTCAGGCAGCAGGAGGTGGAGCAAGCAGTCTCCCCATGCTACTTATGATGTTGGCAATTTTTGCCATCATGTGGTACTTTATGATTCGTCCCCAACAGCAGCGTCAGAAGAAGATACGCGAGTTCCAGAACTCATTGGAGGTAGGCGCCAAAGTGGTTACTGGCGGCGGCATCTACGGAACCGTTAAACGCATCGACCAAGAAAAGCACACGGTTGATGTGGAGATTTCACGCGGCGTGATTGTCCAGGTTGACAAGTCATATGTCTTTGCTGACGCCTCGGCTCAGATTGGTAACGCTTAACACATTGCTAGTTTTACAACGTGGGCAACGAATCGTCACACATATATAAGGTAATCAGGAATTTCTTGTTCGGCATCGTGAACAAGGAATTCCTTATCTTTTTGTCTTTCCTCGTGCTCAGCGGCTTCTTCTGGCTGCTGATGGTTCTCAACGAGACCACAGAGCGCGAGTATAGCGTGCCTGTGCGCTTGGTCAATGTGCCGCGCAACGTGGTCATGACCACCGACGTGCAGGACACCGTGCGAGTGACGCTTCGCGACAAAGGATTCACGTTGTTTGCCAACTGGTATCGCGACTGCTTCGGGCCCATCAAGCTGAACTTCAACAACTACGCCAACAAAAAGACGGGAAAGGGTACCATTCCACAGAGCGACATCCAGAAAATCCTGATGCAGCGCATCTATGGCTCCACGAAAGTGGTGTCGGTGAGACCCGACAAGTTGGAGTTCTTCTTCAACTACGGCATTTCGAAACGAGTGCCCGTACGTCTGAACGGCCACATCTCGCCCGGAAAGAACTATTATCTCGCCCGGACGCAGTTCTCACCCGAGAATGTCACGGTTTATGCCACGAAGGACATCCTCGACAGCATCAGCTATGTGTCGACAGAATACCTGAATATTGAGAATTTCGAAGACACTGTGGTGCAATTGGTGAACCTGAAGCCCATGCGCGGCGTGAAAGTTGTGCCCACCCAAACGAAAGTGACGCTATATCCCGACATCCTGACCGAGGAAACTGTAGACGTTCCCATTATTGCGACAGGCATGCCCGAAGGCAAGGTGCTGCGCACGTTCCCGCCCCGTGTAAAGGTCAGCTTTGTGGCAGGTGCCAGCCTCATCCGCAACATCAAGCCCGAGCAATTCAAGGTGGTGGTGAACTATCAAGAGGTGGCAGCCAACCCGTCTGACAAGTGCAACATCTATCTGCGCGAGACGCCTCCTGGCGTATCGATGCCAAGGCTCGAGACGTCGCAAGTGGATTATCTCATTGAGCAGCAATAGGCGGAGGATGGAACAGGTGGAAACCAGAGAACCGGCGCAAACAAAGCGCATCGCCATCACAGGAGGAATCGGCAGCGGCAAGTCGTATGTCTGCCGTAGGCTTGAGCGGTACGGCATCCGCGTCTACGACTGCGACACGGCCGCCAAACGGCTGATGCGCGATTCCGACGAACTGCGCGAGGCGCTCCGCCAACTGGTAGGCGATGAAGTCTACGTGGGCAATGTGCTGCAAAAGCCCGTGATGGCTCGTTTCCTGCTGAAGAGCGAAGCCAACAAGCAAGCCGTCAACGACGTGGTTCATCCAGCAGTGGCGCGCGACTTCGAAGAGTCGGGGTACACGTGGCTGGAAAGTGCCATTCTTTTCGACAGCGGTTTCGACATGCGCACACGCTTCGACTACATCATCTGCGTGACGGCTCCGCTCGAGGTACGCATCCGGCGTGTGATGAAACGCGACGGCATCAGCCGCCAGCAGGCTTTGGACTGGATTCAGAGACAGCTGCCACAAGACGAGGTGAGAGCCCGCTCCGACTTCGAAATCGTCAACGACGGAAAAGCAAATATCGAGAAACAAATAGAAACAATTATCAAACAAATAAAAGGATTATAAAAGTTGATAAGTTCATAAGTTTGTGAGTTTATTTCACGAAATAACTTTAGAACTCAGAGACTCAAAACTCAAAACTGAAAAAAAACTGTTATGGAAACAATTCTTTCAATTGCCGGCAAGTCTGGTCTTTTCAAACTGGTAAGCCGTGGTAAAATGAACCTCATTGTAGAAGCACTCGACGAAACACACAAGCGCATGCCCGCCTTCGCCACCGACCGCGTGACGAGCCTGGCAGATATTGCCATGTTCACCGACTCTGAAGACGTACCCCTCTGGCAGGTGCTGAAAAACCTGGGCGAGAAGGAGCAGTCGAAAGAGTGCTCGCTTGATTATAAGAAATGTTCGGGAAAGGAGCTCAAGGAGTATTTCGCTCAGGTGCTGCCTGAGTTCGACCGAGACCGCGTACACGACAGCGACATCAAAAAGCTGATTCAGTGGTACAACATCCTGATTAAGAACGGCATCACCGACTTCGAGGCCGTGCTGGCTCCCACAGAGGGCGACAACGTTGACGACCGTCAGGAGCAAGAGGCGGCAGAGTAAGCGGCGGAACCACGTAAGATTATTCTACAAACGCAGTATTCAGAAAGGGGCGGTTTGCTAACGTATGGTCAGCAAGTCGCCTTTTTCTTTGCCTTTTTGCGTTACGCGCTTAAGGCCCTTTTCTTTATCCACATCGCTAAGCTAAAGAAAATTGACGTCTTTGTGCAACAGGCCGAAGGTTATTGACACACGCTAAAATGCCCAACCACTTGATTACAAGCAAGTTGCATTCGGCAGCGAATCCCGTTTTGACACGACTGCCACAGACGCCGCCAACTTAAATATTTGTAAAATCGCACGTATATGAAAAAAAAACAGTATATTTGCATGATTTTTATCAAACAGTTCAATCAAACATCATCATAACCTAAAACATGGATATTACCGAACGGTTTTTAAACTACACACAGTTCGACACGCAGTCGAGTGAAGACTCGCAGAGCGTGCCGAGTACGGCGAAGCAACTCGTCTTTGCCAAGTATCTGAAAGAAGAACTCGAGCGCGAAGGCTTGAGCGACGTCGAAATGGACGACAAAGGCTACATCTATGCCACACTGAAAGCTAACACCAAGAAAAAGACCCCAACCATCGGATTCATCTCGCACTACGACACGAGCCCCGACTGCAGCGGTGCCAACATCCATCCACGCATCGTGAAGAACTACGACGGCGGCGACATCCTTCTCTCTGAAGGCATCGTCTCGAGCCCGACAAAATTCCCCGAGCTTCGCTATCATGTGGGCGAAGACCTGATTGTCACCGACGGAAAGACGCTGCTGGGTGCCGACGACAAGGCGGGCATCGCAGAAATCGTGCAAGCCATGTGCTACATGCGCGACCACAACGAAATAGAGCACGGCGACATCCGTGTGGCATTCAACCCCGACGAAGAAATCGGCATGGGCGCCCACCACTTCGACGTGGAGCGCTTCGGCTGCGAGTGGGCCTACACGATGGACGGTGGCGATCTGGGCGACTTGGAGTTCGAGAACTTCAACGCCGCATCGGCCAAGATACACATCAAGGGTGTCAGCGTGCACCCGGGCTACGCCAAGGGCAAAATGATTAATGCCAACCGATTGGCTGTGGAGTTTGCCAGCATGCTGCCCGCCGAAGAGACACCCGAGCACACCGAAGGCTACGAGGGCTTCTACCACTTGCTGGGCGTGCAGAGCAACATCGAGCAGGCCACGCTATCCTACATCATCCGCGACCACGACCGCGAACGTTTCGAAGACCGCAAGGACTTCATCGAGAAATGTGTGGCGCAGATGCAGGAGAAATATGGCGACGACGTGATATCGGCCGACATCAAAGACCAGTATTACAACATGAAGGAAAAGATTGACCCGCAGATGCACGTCATCGACATCGTCCTTCATGCCATGCAGCAGTGTGGCGTCCAGCCTCGCGTGGAGCCCATTCGTGGCGGCACCGACGGCGCTCAGCTCTCGTTCCGCGGACTGCCCTGCCCCAACATCTTCGCTGGCGGCGTCAACTTCCACGGCCCGTATGAATTCGTCAGCATCCAGGTGATGCAGAAGGCTGTTGACGTGATTGTGAAAATCTGTGAGCTGACAGCAGAGTACAACGATTAAGGGGCAACAATTATAAAAAAAAAAAAAGCGCCTTGCCACTCCCTGGGCTATGAGCAGGTTGGCCTTGCAGACCGCTCTTTACCCGAAAGGGTCTACTTGTATATTATCCCCAAAGTTATTGTGCGATGGAGAATCTCATTCTCGACCTGACACTGATATTGGTGGTTGCCGGCGTGGTGACCCTCTTGTTCAAGAAGCTCAAGCAGCCGCTTGTGCTGGGCTACATCGTGGCCGGTTTCCTGGTGTCGCCCCACATGCCCTACGTGGCGTCGGTGGTTGACAAGGAGAACATCCATACGTGGGCCGACATCGGGGTGCTGTTCCTGCTGTTCGCGCTGGGATTGGACTTTTCGTTCAAGAAGATTCTGAGGATGGGCATGGCGCCCGTCATCGCAGCCCTGTCCATTGTGTTCTCGATGATGACGTTGGGAATGCTCGTGGGCAAAGCGTTCGGGTGGTCGCAGATGAACTGCGTGTTCCTCGGCGGAATGCTCGCCATGTCGTCCACCACCATCATCTACAAGGCTTTCGACGACATGGGGCTTCGGCAGCAGCACTTCGCTTCGCTGGTGATGAGTGTGCTCATTCTCGAGGATGTGCTGGCCATCGTCATGATGGTGATGCTGTCGACCATTGCCAGTGGCAAGTCGCTGGGTGGCGGCGAGATGCTCATGAGCGTGCTTCGCCTGGGGTTCATCCTCATCTTGTGGTTCGTTGTAGGCATCTTCCTCATCCCCTTGTTCCTGCGCAAGACGCGGCGGCTGATGACCGATGAGATGCTGGTCATCATCTCGCTGGGGCTTTGCTTCCTCATGGCTGTCATCGCCACGAAGATGGGCTTCAGCTCGGCTTTCGGGGCTTTCGTGATGGGAAGCATTCTTGCCGAGACCATCGAGGCCGACAAGATTATCCGCCTCGTGGAACCCGTGAAGAGCCTTTTCGGAGCGGTGTTCTTCGTATCGGTGGGCATGCTGGTCGACCCTGACATATTGTTTTCGCAATGGCTCCCCATCCTGGTGCTCACGCTCACCATCCTGATTGGCCAGGCACTGTTTGGCTCCACGGGATATATGCTGAGCGGCCAGCCGCTGAAGACTGCCATGCGATGCGGCTTCTCGATGGCGCAGATTGGTGAATTCGCCTTCATCATCGCCTCGCTGGGCCTCACGTTGGGCGTCATCAGCGATTTCCTCTACCCAGTGGTGGTGGCGGTGTCGGTGGTCACCACATTCCTCACGCCTTACATGATACGCGCTGCCGAGCCTTGCTACAACCTCTTGGAACAGCGGTTGCCCAAGAAGTGGATTCGCAGGATGAACCACCTGGGCGCGATGCACCACACGACGACCACCGAGAAAAACGAATGGCGCTCGCTGCTGCGGCAGATGACGATCAACACGGTCGTCTATTCCATCCTCTCGGCGGCTGTCATTGCGTTGATGTTCACCTTCGTGCTGCCCTTCATGCGCCAGATATTGCCGGGCTGGAAGCTGCACTGGTGGGCTAACGGCATCACGGGCGTGGCCACCGTGGCGATGATATCCCCCTTCCTCAGGGCGATGATCATGAAGAAGAACCACTCGCCCGAGTTCCATTCGCTGTGGGCAAAGAGCCGTCTGAACCGACTGCCGCTCATCTTCACCGTGCTCGCACGCATCGCCGTGGCTGCAGCATTCCTTTTCTACATCTGCAACTACCTGTCGCGCTTCGCCAACGCGCTGATGATAACTCTCGCGCTGGTGGCCATCATCTTGATGATTATGTCGCGCCGGCTGAAACACCAATCCATCCGCATGGAGCGCATGTTCATCCAGAACCTGCGGTCGCGCGACATCGAGGCACAGGTGCATGGAAAGAAGAAACCGCTGTTCGAGGGCCATCTGCTCGACCGCGATATCCACATCTCAGAATTCGAAGTGCCTGAAGGCTCTTCGTGGGCAGGCATGAAGCTCAGCCAACTGCGCATCGGCAGCCGTTTCGGCATACACGTGAGCAGCATCCTGCGCGGCTTGCAACGCATCAACATACCAGGCGGCAACACCGTGCTCTTCCCGGGCGACCGCATCCAAGCTATTGGAAACGACGACCAGCTGCGCGCGTTCGGCGACGCATTGAAGAACGAGCTGGTGGCCGAAGACCCCGAGATTGAGAAGCGGGAGATGCACCTGCGGCAGTTTGTCATTGCCGCCGACAGCCCATTCATCGGGAAGACATTGCGCAACAGCGGCTTCCGCGACGTCTACAACTGCATGGTGGTTGGTGTGGAGGAAGGTCAGGAAAACCTCACGCTCATCAACTCGGAGCGCCTCTTCGAACAAGGCGACATCATCTGGGTGGTGGGTGAAGAAAACGACCTCGAGAGACTGATGTCTACGTAGAGCGAAGCCTCACCCCCGACCCCTCTCCCGTAGAGAGGGGAGTAAATTGAAAATTGTGAATTGTAAATTGTAAATTGAACTATATGAATTCGTTATTGCAGATTTTTGGAGTAGAACTCCCCGATTTGGTTTGGTTGAACCTACTGATTATCGTAGTGGGAGTTATCTTGGTGCTTTGGGGCGCCGACCGCATGACAGACGGAGCTGTAGCAATAGCCCAGCGGCTGAAGATTCCTGAGATTGTAATAGGTCTCACAATCGTGGCTATGGGAACCTCGGCGCCTGAGTTCTGCGTGAGCCTTGTCTCGGCGCTTAACGGCACACCCGACTTGGCAGTGGGAAACGTTGTGGGAAGCAACATCTTCAATTCCATGCTCATTGTCGGCGTGGCGGCATTGGTTGCCCCAATGACGATTATGCCTTCCACCGTGAAAAAAGACATACCCTTCGCTTTCTTCGCCTCGTTGTTGCTGATGGGTATGATTCTGATTGACGGCAATCTCTCGCGCATCGATGCAGCCATCCTCTTCGGCGTGTTCCTGGTATTCATGTATATCACGTTGAAAGGCGCGAAGGGCAGCCACGCCGTGGAGCAAGAGAAGGCAGGCAAGAAGAACTATTCGCTGCTCACCTCGTTCGGGCTCATCGCGCTGGGACTGGTCTGCTTGATTGTCGGCTCGAAGGTGTTCGTTGAGTCTGCAACAATGGTTGCCCAGTCGCTCGGAGTGAGCGAGGCTGTCATCGGCTTGACGATTGTTGCCGGTGGAACATCGCTGCCCGAACTTGCCACCAGCGTCGTCTCGGCACGCAAGGGACAGAGCGGCATTGCCATAGGTAATGTGCTGGGCAGCAACGTCTTCAACATCCTGCTCATCCTCGGAGGCGCAGGTCTCATCTGCCCCATGCAGGTGCAGGGCATCACCTTCATCGACCTGCTCGTGATGGGCTCTTCGATGGTACTGCTTTGGCTGTTCTCCTTTACGAAGTACACCGTCGAGCGTTGGGAGGGCACCGTGCTCACCATCCTCTTCCTGGCCTACATGACGTGGCTCGTAGTGCCGTATGTGTAGGCGGGCTGTGCCCTAATGAATAAAGGATAAAGAATAAAGGGAAAAGTATTTAGAGCGCCTTTAACAAAAAGGAAATGGCAAATGAATCGAGTTGTTCATTTGCCATTTTTTAATTGAGCGCTGCTTGCAAAGTTTTATCTCTTACTCTTGTCTCCCGCTTGCGAGCATTTATTTGTTTATTCTTTATCATTTAGCTTCGCCTGAAGCGCCAAGCACCTCTTCCAGCTTCTTCAGCAAGGCTTGGCCGCGCAGGTCGGTAGCGACTATCACGCCATCGGGGCCTACGAGCACGTTCGAGGGAATGGAGTTCACGCCGTATGCGTCGTGGGCAGCACACTCCCATCCTTTCAGGTCCGACATCTGAGGCCACGTCATGCCCAAGTCGCCCACGGCCTTCTTCCAGGCGTCTTCCTTCTGGTCGAACGAAACACCCACAATCTCGTAGCCTTTGCCACGGAAACGCTCATAGCTATTCACCACGTTGGGCATCTCCTGACGGCAGGGACCGCACCACGAAGCCCAGAAATCCACCAGCACATACTTGCCCTTGCCCACATAGTCGCTCAGGCGCACGGTCTTGCCCTCCAGGTTCTTCATCGTGAGCTCGGCGAAGTGCTTGCCAGGCTGACGTTTCTCCAACGCCTGCAGATGAGCCTTTGCACGGTCGAGTCCAGGGCTGTTGAAATAGCCCGTATTCGGGGCAAGCATCTCCCTCAGTTCGTCGATATTGAAGTTGTAATAATTCGCGGCGATGACGTATGCGGGCAACTCATTATTGCGGTTCTCCTTGATGAACCGCTTCATCTGCTTCGTCATCACGTCGTCTATCGAGTCGGCCTTCACCTCAATGGCAGCCTTCGCGGCTTGTGCGGCAGCCGAGTTGTCGCTCTGCAGCTCGCGCCATCGTGTCACCAGCGGAGCCATCTCCTCCGACATGACGGTCATCTCTTTCCTGAACGTCTCGTACTTGGCTTTCAGCGCAGCGTCAGCAATCTCAACCTCAAGCAGATTCACCTGGGCGTTGACGTTCATGGCAAACAGAGTGGCCACGGCAAATGCTATTGTCTTCTTAACATTCATAACCCTTTTACTTCTTTACCTTTTTACCTTTTTACCTTTTTACTTTTTTACCTTTCAATATAGTCCCACAAGTCGATGGAGCCCGTTTCTTCCTCCACATTCATCGCGGGTACATGCTCCACCATTCTGGTTTTCCCCGTGGCTTTGTCGACATAGAAATACACCAGCGCACCGGTATAACTGCGGAATATCACCTGATACTCCTTTTCCGTCTCCTCCCCCATCGTGATATACATCAGCGAGGGATTGTCCTCGGCAGGACTCCAGTCGTAGGCGCCATGACAATAGTTGTTCACCCCTTCGTAAGCCATTTCAGCCGTGATTTTCGCTGACTGCTCCGAGTCGGCCTTGCCTCTATGGCATGCGCAAAGCAAGACCATCAGCAGGAATAAGAATGCAATATGTTTCATATCTATCTACTTTTTTGATTGACTATAATGGGAAAGCTCACTTCGTCCGCTTCAACACGAACTTCATGGGCTTTTTGCCCTTGCCGCACACATAGGTGCTACAGAACTGTTTGCTTCTGCCAACAGTTTATTTCTTCACCTGTTTCTTGACGCGCTTGCTCAAGCCGATGGCGCCCGTTGGGCACACGAGGCGGCAGAGATGGCAACCCACGCAATTCTTGCCGATGAGGCGGGGCTGGCGCGTCTCGCGGTCGAAGTCGATGGCCTGGTGTCCGCCGTCCTTGCACGAGATGAAGCAGCGGCCGCAGCCGATGCACTTCTCGCGGTCGAACTTCGGATACACCACCGTGTCGCGGTCCAAGTCGGAGGGCAGCACAAACGAGGGCAGCTGCTCGCCCACGAGCTCGTCCAACCGCTCGATGCCACGCTCCTGCATGTAGGTCTGCATGCCCTCGATGAGGTCGTCGATGATGCGATAGCCATATTGCATGACGGCCGTGCAAACCTGCACGTTGCGGCAGCCCAGCTGAATGAACTCCAGCGCGTCGCGCCACGTCTCGATGCCACCGATGCCGCTGAACTCCACGCCGCGAGCGTTCGCCCGTTCGCCGTTGATGATGGGGTTCCTCGCCATCTCAAGGATATAGCGCAGGGCAATGGGCTTCACCGAGCGGCCGCTGTATCCCGAGAGCGTCTTCTTCTCGCTCACGGCAGCCTCAGGCGTCATCGTCACGCTCTTGATGGTGTTGATGGCCGAGATGGCGTCGGCACCGGCAAAGAAGGCACCCATGGCGGGCTGGTTGATTTGCGTGATGTTGGGCGTCATCTTCGGTATGACGGGAATCTTCACCGACCGCTTCACGTAGGCCGTGTAGAAGGTCACGAGCTCGGGGTCTTGCCCCACGTCGCTACCCATGCCGGCCAATCGCATCTGCGGGCACGAGAAGTTCAGCTCCACAGCGTCGCATCCTGCATCCTCAGCCATCTTTGCCAGCTCAATCCACTCTTCCTCGTACTCGCCCATGATGCTGGCCACCACAATCTTCGAGGGGTAGTTCTGCTTCAGGCGGCGCAGAATGTCGAAGTCCACCTCATAGGGATTCTCCGAGAGCTGCTCCATGTTGCGGAAGCCGGCGAACGACGAGCCCTCTCTGACAGCGTCGAAACGGGGCGACACCTCGTTGATGTCCTGCTTGCAGATGGTCTTGAAGAAGACGCCACCCCACCCTGCCTCGAACGCCCGCGCCACCATCTCGTAGTTGGTGCAGATGGCCGACGAAGCCAAGAAGAACGGGTTCTCGCAGCGGATGCCGCAGAAGTCGATTTCCAGCGACGCACCCTTTGCTGCCGACGGCTGTGCCTTCTCCCGCAACGGGGCGAGGAGCTCGGCGATACGCACGGGGCGGTCGTAGTGGATACAGGCTTTTTCGGCGCGTTCCAGGTCGCTGGCCTCGCAGCCCTCCACCCATCGCCAGGCATTTTTCGCATTGTCAAACCTTATGGCACGAATGGCTCGTGCCGGGTCGCCCTTCGCGCATGCTTTCGTGCAGGGGGCATCCTCGCACAACAGGCAGCGTGCAGCCTCTTCTTGGATGTGTATCATAATGTTTTTGTTTTAGATGAATACGCAAAGATAAGTTTTATTTCCCGAAGTGCCAACGATTTATGGATTTTTTTGTAAATTTGCACCCAGTATCACTCGCGCCCCATGGAGGGCGCCAAAATCAGAACGAATCAAAAAGAGACTATGAAACTGACGAAACAGTTATGGATGCTGGTCGCCTCGATTGCTTTCTGCGGCCTCAACACGCTGACCTCGTGCAGCGACGACGACGATGACAATGTGACGCCCGCTCCCCAAGAGCAGGTTGTGATAAACTGCGAGAAGCCCTCCTACCTGCAGGCTGGCGACAAGGTGGCGCTGATTTCCCCCTCATACTTCACGCCCATGGAGAACGTGGAGAAGACGGCCGACGTGCTGCGCTCGTGGGGCCTGGAGCCTGTCGTCGGGCCCAACGTGGGCAAGGTGGTTGACGGCCGCTATGCCGGAACCGTTGCTGAGCGCGTGAGCGACATCCGATGGGCGCTCAGCGACCCAAGCATCAAAGCCATCATCTGCAACCGCGGCGGATACGGCACCATCCAACTCATCGACCAGCTGACGCTCGCTGAACTGAAAGCGTCGCCGAAGTGGCTGGTGGGATTCAGCGACATCTCAACGCTCCACGGGCTGATGAGCCGCGCGGGAGTGATGAGCCTGCACGGAACGATGAGCTCGTTCCTCGCCAAGGGCGGAAAAGACGCCACCAGCACGCTCATGCGCGACCTGCTGATGGGCCAAGTGCCCCGCTACGAGCTGCCGGCTCACAAGCAGAACATCACCGGCCAGGCCACGGGCGTGCTCGTGGGCGGTAACCTCTGCACCTTTGCGCCCAACCTCGGCACGCAAGCCGACGCCACCATGGGCCGCGACCTCATCCTCTTCGTCGAGGAGGTGGAAGAGTCGATGCACAACATCGACCGCCAGATGCGCATCCTGCAGATGAACGGCGTGCTCAACCGCTGCAAGGGCGTCATCCTGGGCGAGTTCACCGACTGCGGCACCGAGTTCACCTACGAGAGTGTGGAGGCCATGCTCCACGAGATGCTCGCTGAGTATCACATCCCGGTGCTCTGCGGATTCCCCGGCGGCCACGGCGACGTGAACCTTCCGCTCGTGATGGGAGCTCCCGTCACCATCGACGTGCGTGCCGACGGCGCCTCGCTCCAGTTCAACATCGATGGCTCGCAGCGCGACGTGCAAACGGCCGACATCTCTGCCAAGCCTACGCCACTCGCCGCTCGCATGCGGTTGGCGGGAAAATGGGAATAAGCCGATTGTCAAAGAACGAACTAGTTTTTTTCAAAAGAGAGGTCATCGTCGCATGGCCTCTCTTCGTTTTCAGGAATAATATACGAGCAAGCCCTTTCTGATAAAGTGCGGCCTGCAAGGCCAACCCGCTCATAGCCCAGGGCAGCGCCCTGGGTGAGAGTGATACAGCAAACCAACGCCCTACAGGGGCAAAAGCATTTGGAACAGCACCTGCATCTTGTAGTGCTTTTGCACTTTCAGCGCGTCCTTCTCACACGCCCCTTACCCAGGGCGTTGCCCTGGGCTATGTGCTGCTGCCCCGTCGGGGCGTTTTGGGTCAACTGCAATAATATTGCCTTGTTTTTCAGGAATAATATACAAGCAAGCCCTTTCGGGCAAACATCGGGCGGCCTTCTTCGGCACTTGTATCCTCTGAGCCTGTCAGGTGTTCACTCTGACCGCCTCAGGTTATTAACCTAAGCGCCTCAGGCTTTATGTGTGACGGGGTCAGAGGGCAGGAGTGAAAAGCCCCCTCCAACCTCCCCCCGTAGGGGAGGCTTTTTCGTGGAATGTGGAATGTGGAATGTGGAATGAGATATGCATGGGAAAAGGAGCGTAAGATAATCGCCAATTCAAAAGCTATTCTCCTTCCACATTCCACATTCCACATTCCTCGAGAGAGCCCACCCTACGGGTTGGGCTCTTGCTCCTCCTTCTTCTTTCCGTTGATCACCTCTTCAGCGCTCTTCACGGTCACTCCGTCGAGGAACGCCTTGATGCGGCGGCCTTCCTTGTTGACCTTCCACTCGGGGCAGAAGTTCAGGCGGGAGCCCACGATGTTCTTCGAGGCGGTGAAGTCCTCCTTGCGGAGCGCGCCCTTGGTCTTCAGGCCGATTTTGAACGAGCCGAAGCCGTCGAGCACGACGCGCTCGCTCTGGTTCAGGTGGCGGTTCATCACGTTGATGAGCTCAATCAGCACAGCCGACACGTCGGAGTGTTTCACGGAGACATTCTCCTGAATCTCCTCGGCAATCTGCTTGGTGTTGACGGCGTTGGTGTGGACAGCGCGGCCGAACCACTGACCTTGAGTGAGAGAGCCGTCGCGAGTGTCTTCAACTACTTTGTAGAGTACTGCCATAGTTTTGCATGTTTTTTGGCCCCCTCCCACCTCCCCCCGTAGGGGAGGCTTTCGTTTCTTGCGTTTCGGGAGCCGGGTTAGTAATTTATTAGTTAATTCTCTCTTGAGTTTGGGAGTTTGGAGTCTGGGAGTTTGGGAGTTTGGGAGTTTTGGAGTCTGGGAGTTTGGACAAATGCTCTTTCGCGCGCAAGAGTAGTCTCATTCCACATTCCACACTCCTCATTCCACATTCCACATTCCACACTCCACATTCCACTCCTCTTCCCGCCGGCAAAGATACTACGCGGGGCGCGAACGTGCAAGAGGCGGGCGCCCTGCAGAGCGGGAAAGACTTGAGGCTGTGACACGCATTTCAGATTGTTTAACGTCGCATCCACGCACTTCACGCCTACACGTCTATACTTTTCCCAATTATTTAAGGCAATAATATCGCAGTTGCCCCCTTTCGGATAAAGAGCGGCCTGAAAGGCCAGTGAGCCAACAGCCCAGGGCATCGCCCTGGGGGCCAAGCGCGTGGATATGGCGCCCTGTAAGGGCAACAGCCCTTCCCCGTTTTATGCTTTTGCTTTTAAGCGATTGAAGGCTGCGGCTCAGCATAGATCGAACGAGCTCGACTCTGCATTCGCCTTGCACTTCAATTGCCCCTGCAGGGCGTTAGTTTGCTGCCCACCCCCCTCACCCAGGGTGATGCCCTGGGCTATGAGCGGGTTGGCCTTGCAGGCCGCTCTTTGCCCAAAAGGGTCTACTTGTATACTTTTCCCAATTATTTACATGCTATACGGAAAAAAAACTGTATCTTTGCAGCACCGAGCAACTACTTGGCCCTAACACGATAAAACAAATGAAAAAAGATATGAAACGCTTTGAACTTAAACGCCTGTTTCTCACACTTCTGGGCATGGCATTGGTCGTGACCGCCCAGTCTCAGTTGAATTTCACTTCCCCCACCACGGTGTACGTGATGCACAGCAGCGGCAACCACCTGAAGATGGCGAGCGACTACGGCGGACAGCTGGAGGCCGCCACGGCTGCCAACGCCCAGCAGATGACGATTGTGCCCGACGGCAAAGGCTACTACTATATCCGCACGGCGACGGGCAAGCGCTATCTGTCGAAGCTGAACTCGTGGAACACGACGTTCGTCACCGACTCGGCCTCCGACGACGCCCGGTTCTCGTTCGAGCAGGCGCAGGGGGCCTACATACGCATCCGCTGCAAGGGCAACGGCCAGTGTCTGGGCACCGACGCCAACGACGCGGGCAGCAAGGTGTTTTCCGACAAGAACGGCTCCGACATGAAGCACTTCTGGTTCTTCAGCGACAAGGTGAACGGCACCATTCCCGTCGACACGCTCTCGTATGCCGTGTTCCCCTCGCTGGTGCGCCAGGCGTTCGACGGATGGGGCGTCTCGCTCTGCTGGTGGGCAGGCCAGTGCGGCAAGTGGAGCGACAAGAAGATTGACGAGATTGTGACGTGGCTGACCAGTCCCACGGGCCTGAACTACAAATTTTTCCGCTATAACATCGGCGGAGGCGACGACCCCGAGAACAAGCACTGCACGCCCCACCACATGGGCAACGGCAAGGGACTGCGCGCCGAGATGGAAGGCTTCAAGGACTTCTCCGGCGACGACTATCACTGGGACCGCGACGAGGCTCAGCGCAAGATTATGCTGAAGATTCGCGAGAAGCGACCCGACGCCGTGTTCGAGGCATTCAGCAACTCGTGCCCATACTACATGACCTACAGCGGCTGCGTGAGCGGTAATGCCGACGGCGGAAAAGACAACCTGCGGCCCGAATACTATGAGGAGTTTGCACACTATCTGGTTGACGTCTGCAAGCACTACAAAGACGAATACGGCATAGAGTTCAAGACGCTGGAGCCGTTCAACGAGTCGGTCACCAACTTCTGGTATGCCAACGGCCCGCAGGAGGGATGCCACTTCGACTATGCCTCGCAGGTGAAGTTCGTCAAGGTGCTCAAGCCCATCCTCGACGCGTCGGGGCTCTCCACCGTCATCTCCGCATCCGACGAGACCAACGTGGGGCTCGCCGTCAACGGCTACAAGGCATTCAAGCAGGGCGGCGCACTCTCGAAGATAGGGCAATGGAACACCCACACCTATTCGGGCAGCAATGCCGACCGCGTGCACATGGCGTTCCTCGCCCATCAGGACAAGATGCCGCTGTGGATGAGCGAGGTGGGAGCCGGCGGCAACGGCATCGGCGGCAACCTGAGCCTCACGCAGAAGCTGTTCGACGACATGCGCTACCTGCAGCCCGAGACGTGGATTGACTGGCAGTATATGGAAGAAGCCAACGACCAGTGGTGCACCATCCGCGGCAGCTTCAAAGACCAGACCTACGCCAAGGTGAAAAACTTCTATGTGCGCCAGCAGTGCTCGCGATTCATCAAGGAAGGCTACAACATTGTGACGTCGCTCAACGACCAGTCGCTCGCCGCCATGAACGCAGCGCAGGACACACTCGTGCTGGTGCTGCTCAACGAGGGCAGCCTGGCCTACCACTGTGTAGACCTGTCGCAGTTTGCCGGCCTGCCCAATGCCGCCGACATCAAGGCCTATCGCACATCGTCGACGGAAAACCTGAAGAGCGTGAAGGACTTCAAGCTCGAAGAGAACGCGCTCACGGTGAGGCTTCCCACGCAGAGCATCACCACCCTCCTCCTCCCCGTGGGCGGCATCGTCGATGACGGAGAGCAGGCTGAGGGCGACGTGGAATACATCATCGTACCCCGCCACAACCTCACCGCGGCACTGACGGCTGCAGCCAGCGGAGCCGTGACCATCGAGAACAACACCTATGGCGACGGCCAGCGCTGGAAACTCAAGGAGGGCGACGGCGCAGGACCGTTCGTCCTGGAGAATGCGCTCGGCCAACGGCTCACCTCCTTCCGGGCGTCAGGCTCGTCGAAGCTGTCGGCACAGACGTCGGCGTCGACCGAACAGCAGTTCTACGTGGACGCCATCGACCTGCCCTACTGCAAGATTTCGCCCTCGCGCTATCGCAGCTATGCCCTCGACCTGAGCAATGCCAACAGCAATGCGGGCACCACGGTGTGCACCTGGCAATACACCGCCGACACCGACACGCCCACCCACCGGCAGTGGATGCTCTGCCCGCTGCGCAGCCAGGGTGATGCCACTGGCATCGGCCAACTCATCGACCGCTCGCAAGAGGTGCGCGATGCCGCCCAAGCCGATGGCGTCTACGACCTCGCCGGCCGGCGTGTGCACCGCGGCCCAGTCTCCGCCAACACATGGCAGCAGCTGCCCCGTGGCATCTACGTGGTATGCACAAACGGCGTGAGGAAAGTCGTCCAGAAATAACCTCTGTGCAGGGGGGCTGGAATTTGCGCCCTCGGCAAGTGGAGGACCATATGGCGGCCTGAAAGGCCAGTGAGCCAACAGCCCAGGGCATCGCCCTGGGGGCCAAGCGCGTGGATATGGCGTTGGGGGCAATTGCTGTATCATTCCCGACGACAAATGGGAGGCAAATCATAATTGTCAATTGTCAATTGTCAATTGTAAATTGTCCATTGCCTACAGGCTACCCTCCAGCGCCAGCGTGAAGTTCTTCACTTTCAGGAGCCAGTCGAAGTCCACGGGCTTCGGTCGCAGTCTCGTCTCGCCGTTGCAGAACGGGGAGCGCATGGCATTGTTGATGGCTTGCGCCGCCTGCTCGGGAGGAAACACCCGCATGATTTCGCGGATGGCCTCAACACGCGGGGGCGTGAGCGCCCTGACCTGACTCATCCTCGTGCCGCTCTTCTTCACGCACTGATTCCAGTATTTCATGAAGTTCATGCACTTATTCCGTATCTCATCTTCTTTTTCTTCCGTCTTTGTGTCTGTGTCTGCAGGCGTTTCGCCCGTCGTCGTTTGTTTGTTGGCAAACAAAGACACATTCTCATTTACATTCTCATTCTCATTCTCATTTACATTTACATTCTCATTTGCATTCACATTCTCATTCACATTTACGCACGCACGCGTGAGTGCAGAAGATGAATTGTTAACAGCGTTAACACTCCGTTTCCCTTGCGTCTCCTTCTTGCCGGCTTCGCGACGCTGCTTCGATTGTAAATATTTTTCGTTATTAATTTCAATCTGCAGTGTCAGGAATTTGTACGCCACGAACAGTTGCGGTTCCAACATCTCCGTCTTCACCGCATCGCCGTTGAGCCACCGGTAGATGGCGCGGAACAGGGCGCCCAGCTGCCCGTCAGTAAGCCGCTCGAGGGCGGCATACTGATTGGCATAGAGGATGAACGACTCCTTCTTCATGTGCCTTTGCTTTTCAGAGCTTCGTTCATGATGAAGAGCCAGTTGCGGTAAGGTCGGTTCAGGCGGGCGTATTTCACGATGGTTTCGCGATGAATGCCCAGCTTGCGATGCATGTCTTTAGGGCTGGTGGCCACATACGAGATGCCCGTCTTCGTGTTCACCGCCACCACGCGCCGACAGCACAGGCGGGTGCGGTTCTTGCAGTTCTCCTTCGGCGTCACCCACCGCAGGTTCTCCACGCGGTTGTTCTGCTTGTCGCCGTCGATGTGGTCTATCTGCGTCTGCTCGGGAAAGAGCGGGGGCTCGAGCCAGGCGGCTGCCACGATGCGGTGGACGAGAAAGTGCTTTTGCTTTCCGTTCACTTTGCGATTCAACATCATATATCCATTCCCGACGAGGCCGTAGTGGCGCAGCCCGTCGACGCTGCCGTCGGTGCCCACGATGAACGTGGCGCCTTGGCAGGTAATCTTGCGGTATTCCGTCGTGCTCATACTTCTTCGGTCAGTTTGTCACAAAACTCATTGAACCGCTTGCGCTGGCACTCCCATTCGTAGGGGAAATAACCGTGCTCGTCGTAGAGCCGCGTGTATCTGTAGAGCGAGAACTCGCGCTCGGCTTCGCTGTAGCGGCTGACGCGGATCTCCACATATTTGCCTTCATAGAAGCTGCTGTAGCCCGTCTCGACGGAGCAGGTGGTTTCGCTGAAGTTGACCGATGCGTTCCGCTGCATCTTGTGGGCCAGCTCGAGCCACATCGACACGGTCATCACCTTCTTGCGGGCAACCTTCTTCTGCAAGGTTTTCACCAGTTTGATAAAGTCACTTTTCATAGTTCATTTCGTTTTTTTTTGTTGTTCTTTTGTTGATGTTGTTTTGGCAATAATATCGCAGTTGACCCTTTCAGATTAAGAGCGGCCTGCAAGGCCAACCCGCTCATAGCCCAGGGCATCGCCCTGGGTGGGCATGGCGC
>CACXPX010000037.1 GCA_902769705.1 uncultured Prevotellaceae bacterium | reverse complement strand
CCTTCCGTGACTGTCCACTTTGCATGTACTCAATGCAAATACTGCGCTTCAAACCGCGACTGAATTTCTTGTTTCCCATTTTGCTTAAATGAATTTAATGATTTAACATTTAAGGCTGCATGGGAGTCAACCTATTTCAGTACAAGACAAAACCTTCCGCTCTCCTCTCACCAACTCGTATCTTTGACCGCCTCATTGCATAGCTTTGACCGCGCAAGAGATATGCTTTTGTCGCATGAAAGCTATGCTTTGAGAGGGCCATTTTTGAAAAAGAAAGCGGCACACCAACGTTGGCGTGCCGCTTATCTTAATGCTGCAAACAGTATTCTATACCTTGATTTCAACCTCAACACCGCTGGGGAGCTCGAGCTTCATCAGGGCGTCAACAGTCTTGGCGGTAGAGCTGTAGATGTCAATCAGACGCTTGTAGTCTGACAACTGGAATTGCTCACGTGCCTTCTTGTTAACGAACGTACTGCGGTTCACAGTGTAAATACGCTTGTGTGTGGGCAGGGGGATCGGACCGCTGACAACAGCGCCTGTGGCTTTCACAGCCTTCACGATCTTCTCAGCCGACTTGTCTACGAGTTTGTGGTCGTAGCTCTTCAACTTGATTCTGATTTTCTGACTCATTGCTTAATTTTACAATTTTACTATTTAACAATTTTACTATTTTTCGCAGCTAAAGAGTCATTTGCTCAACTGCGATATGATTATCACTATCTGACGACTCAACAGCAATTGTCAAATCGCCAAATAGTGAAATGGTCAATTATACCAGGTCTGCACGACCTTTCACCTCCTCGAGCACAGCCTTAGCGATAGAGCTGGACAGCGGAGCGTGATGGTCATACTCCATCGAACTGGTTGCACGACCAGAAGTGATGGTACGCAAAGCAGTCACATAACCGAACATCTCGGCCAGCGGCACCATTGCCTTAATGATACGAGCACCTGAGCGGGCCTCGTCCATACCTTCAACCTGTCCGCGACGCTTGTTCAAGTCACCGATCACGTCACCCATGTTCTCCTCAGGAGTGACAACTTCCACCTTCATGATGGGCTCCATCAGAGCGGGGCCAGCCTTCGGGCAGATGTTGCGATAGGCGTTGATAGCTGCGAGCTCGAACGACAACTGGTCGGAGTCCACGGGATGGAACGAACCATCGACGACAGTCACCTTCAGGCCAGTCATAGGATAGCCACCGAGCACACCATTCTTCATAGCTGTCTCGAAGCCCTTCTGGATGGAGGGGATGTACTCCTTAGGAATGTTACCACCCTTCACCTCGTTAACGAACTGCAAGTCGCCCTCGGTGTAGTCGGGATCCTTAGGACCAACGTTGACGATGATGTCGGCAAACTTACCGCGACCACCAGTCTGCTTCTTGTAGACCTCGCGATAGTTCTCGACAGTCTTCGTGATAGCTTCCTTGTAGTCTCGCGCTTCAGACGGTCGATGATGATGTCGAGGTGCAACTCACCCATACCCGAGATGATGGTCTGGCCACTCTGCTCATCGGTACGTACGGTGAAGGTGGGATCTTCTTCAGCCAACTTGGCCAGTCCGTTGTCGAGTTTGGCAATATCTGCCTGGCTCTTCGGCTCCACAGCGATAGAAATCACAGTGTCGGGGAAGGTCATCGACTCGAGGACGATGGGATGAGCCTCGTCACACAGGGTGTCACCTGTGCGGATATCCTTGAAGCCTACACCTGCGCCGATATCACCAGCGTCGATAGACTCCATAGGAATCTCCTTGTTAGAGTTCATCTGGAACAGACGGCTGATGCGCTCCTTCTTGCCCGAACGGGGGTTGTAGACATAAGAACCTGCCTCAACCTTACCCGAATAGACACGGAAGAACACCAAGCGACCCATATAGGGATCGGTGGCAATCTTAAATGCCAAAGCCGATGTGGGCTCTTGCTCGCTGGGCTTGCGGCCTTCTTCCTCTTCAGTGTTGGGGTTCACACCAATCACAGCCTCTGTATCGAGGGGTGAGGGAAGGAATGCGCAAACATAGTCGAGAAGGGGCTGAACACCCTTGTTCTTGTAAGAAGAACCAAGCACCATCGGGGTCACCTCCATAGCGCAGCATCCCTTGCGGATAGCAGCAAGAATCTGCTCCTCAGGAATTTCCTGGCCGTCGAGGTATTTCTCCATCAGGTCGTCATCGAAGCTGGCGGCAGTCTCAATCATCTTTTCGCGCCACTCGTTGGCCTCGTCCACGAGGTCAGCAGGGATATCTTCGACGTCGTACTCAGCACCCATTGTCTCGTCGTTCCACAGGATAGCCTTCATCTTGATGAGGTCCACAACGCCTTTGAAGTTCTCCTCAGCGCCAATAGGAATCTGCACGGGGCAGGGGTTGGCACCCAGGATGTCCTTCATCTGCTGAACGGTCTCAAAGAAGTCAGCACCTGAACGGTCCATCTTGTTCACGTAACCGATACGCGGAACATTGTATTTGTCAGCCTGACGCCACACTGTCTCCGACTGAGGCTGCACACCGTCAGCGGCACTATAAGTAGCGACAGCTCCATCCAACACACGCAACGAGCGCTCCACCTCAGCGGTGAAGTCGACGTGTCCCGGAGTGTCAATCAGATTGATCTTGTATTGCTTACCATCATAGTTCCAGTTACAGGTCGTAGCAGCCGATGTGATCGTGATACCACGCTCCTGCTCCTGAGCCATCCAGTCCATAGTGGCGGCACCATCGTGCACCTCACCAATTTTGTGGGTCTTACCCGTGTAGAACAGGATACGCTCTGAAGTGGTGGTCTTACCGGCATCGATGTGGGCCATAATGCCGATGTTACGTGTCAAATGTAAATCGCGATTTGCCATTTTCTTTTATCTTTTATCCTTTTACCTTTTTACCTTTAACTATTAAAACCTGAAGTGTGCAAATGCGCGGTTAGCCTCAGCCATACGGTGCATATCCTCCTTACGTTTGAAGGCACCACCCTGGTTGTTATAGGCGTCCATGATCTCAGCAGCCAATTTCTCGGCCATACCTTTGCCACCACGCTTGCGGGCGTAGTTGATCATGTTCTTCATCGAAATGCTCTCTTTGCGGTCGGGGCGGATTTCCGTAGGAACCTGGAAGGTTGCACCACCGATACGGCGGCTCTTCACCTCCACCTGCGGAGTGATGTTGTCAAGACCCTGCTTCCAGATTTCCAGGGGAGACTTCTCCTCCTTGGCCATCTTCTCTTTCACGATGTCAAGAGCCTTGTAGAAAATAGCGTATGAAATGGTCTTTTTACCATCATACATCAGGTGATTCACGAATTTCGACACTTTAGTGTCATTGAAGACTGGATCGGGAAGAACCAGACGCTTCTTTGGTTTTGCTTTTCTCATTTTGTTTTGAAAAAATTAATTCTGCATGGGGTTGTCAATTCTTTGTTCTTCAACATCCGCTCCCGGACGTTTACTCAACCTTTATAACATTTCTCCAGCAAAACGTTTTTGTTTAATGAAATGATTTTGTCCTTAGTATTAATCTTCTCCGATTATTACTTCTTAGCTTTCGGACGTTTAGCACCGTACTTACTGCGGCGCTGGGTGCGATTGGCCACACCTGCGGTATCAAGCGTACCACGAACGATGTGATAACGTACACCGGGCAGGTCTTTCACACGACCACCACGTACCAAAACGATAGAGTGCTCCTGAAGGTTGTGGCCCTCTCCGGGGATGTAAGAGTTCACTTCCTTCTGGTTTGTCAAACGAACACGGGCAACTTTACGCATTGCCGAATTAGGCTTCTTAGGAGTTGTTGTGTAAACACGAACACAAACACCACGACGCTGAGGACATGAATCCAAAGCGGGTGACTTGCTCTTGTCCACAAGTTCCTTTCTGCCTTTTCTTACTAACTGTGAAATAGTAGGCATAATTTTACGTTTTTAATTTTTTGTTATTTATTTTATTTCGTTTATTTTCAATACATTACACACCTCTACCGCACACTCGCCCCTATTTTGGAGCTGTGCAAAAAGGCGTTACGGGCTGCAAAGGTACAAACAATTCTTCATTTTACCTAATTAATGGAAAACAAAAAAGTGTACACTTGCCTCAATTTAAGCAAATATACACTTTGTTGACGTTTTTTAACTACAATTCCTCTTTACGCCTGTCCTTTGCGAGTGCCAAAAGGAGCTATCGTCCGTTGTTCCTGTCCTGGCACAACGATTTTCCCGAATTCCTGTTCATATTTATAGATATTCTCCTGCAAGGCAGCCAGCAGACGTTTGGCATGTTCGGGTGCCAAGATGACGCGACTGACGACCTCAGGCTTGGGCATACCAGGCATTACGCGGGCAAAATCCAATACGAAATCGCTGTGGGAATGGCTGATAAGGGCAAAATTACAATAAACGCCTCCGGCAATCTCTGGTTTCAGCTCCAGTTGGAACTGTGGATTCGGATTGACATTTTCGTCCTGGTTGTTGTGGTTGTTATTGTCTTCCATTTCTTTTGTTCATTATTTGTTGATCGGTGAGCGAATAACTGAAACTTATTCCACACCTTATTATTATATATATTCACTTCAAGAGTTTAAAGGGCTTAAAGAGGAGTGAAGGGGCCTAGGACAAATGTCCCTTTATGCTCTCTCCCTCCCCTTTATACTCTTTATGCTTATTTAAAGAGACTCTGGATGAAAGCCCATTCGCTCACACACGACTTCACCTTAATCAAGGCATGATGACCCACTATGTATTCCGACAATCCACGATGGTCGGCTCCATTATGCCAGTCGTAAGTATATCCCATCTGCGTCCAGGGAAGTGGGCTGTCGTCTTCGTAAGCGGCTGATACGCTGTAGCGATACCATTCGCGGAAGTTGGTCTCTCCCACCTTGTAGTTTTCGTTTGCATAATCTGGGAATTCCAGCCCTGCCGAAGTGGTAGTGATATCGGGATCGTGTGCAGGACGGAACATACTGGCAGGATCTGCATAGAACAACACCATGATATTATAATCACAATCAGGACTAAGACCGTACATCTGAATCAGTCTCATATGGGCTGCCACGCTGTCGAGACCTTCGAAAGCATCTTTCTTGCTCAGCCAATTGGCGGGCAATGTCACCCAAGTACCCATCTCGCGGTCAATCTGATAGACATCATCACGGCCAAAGAAACGCTTCATGCGGCTCGTATCAGCCAGCGTCACACAAAGCACCATGTCGTGTCCATCAAAAGTGCCCCACTCTTGCCCGGGATAGCCTTTCTTCACAGGCATCAGGTCATTTGAAATCTTTGAGGAATCAAGCTTCTGCGCATCAGCAATAGCTGCTGAAAGATCTGCCTGCAGCGCCTCCATATCCTCATACCACGCCACTCCATTGTCGGCAGCAACCTCTTGTTTGTTCTGAGTCTGCCTACAGCCAACACTCAGAAAAATCGCCATTACGGCGACAACAATCGTAAATTTCTTCATATGAATATTTATTGGTTAATCTTTCGAGTGGCAAATATACGAAAAATCGCCGAAACGGACAAAAGATTTTGAAGAAATATCGCTCTGAATCATTCAAATGAGACGGATTGAAGAATTACAAAGTGATATTATCAACTTCCACAACATCTTCAACTATAATGCGTTTGTCTCCCTTTGGTATCGGCATTTGCTCATTGAAATCAACAAAAGCCCCACTACTTGATTTGTCATTTGTGGTCTTTGGCCGCCTCATTTGTGGTCTTTGACCGTCTCATTTGTGGTCTTTGACCGCCTCACTTGTGGCTTTTGAGAAAACAGAGCGGGTCTTTGTTTTAGAACTCTGCATTCTGGGTAATCGAGAATAATGGTCATCAACCCTATTCTGGAATGATGTATTCGAATTCATCGAAGTGTGTGAAGCCCATTTCCTCCAATTGCTGACGACTGCGCTGACGGTCGGAAGGAGTGTTGTAGTTTGGAATGAGAGGAAGCCGAAGGGTGACACGCGATTGCAATTGTAGATCGGCGAGATACTGGAGATTTTCCATAACGCGAGCATTGTCGGCTAAACAATAACGGCGATAGATATCGGATGAGAGGTCCTTGATATCGATATAGAAATGGGTGATATAGGGGACTACTTGTTGAAGATGATGGAGTGGGACGTTGAGAGATGTTTCGAGATAGATATTCCATTCCTTAGGACATCGTTGGCAGAACTTTCTGATAACCTCACTCCGCAATAATGGTTCGCCCCCTCCAAAGCAGATTCCGCCTCGTGTGGCTTGGAAATAAAGGTCATCGATGACCACCTGTTCAAGAATCTCATCAACAGAAAGGCGTTGCCACACACCGTCTGGACGCAGACTTTGGCTGTTCAGGCAATACTGGCAACGCAAAGGACAACCATGAAAAGCTACCAGAGTGGTCACTCCCTCGCCATCAATGGTCAGACGGTGGCGACAAATGCCGATAAGCGGGGCTTTCATTTGAGTCGAAAAACTACAGGAAGGGCATATTTCACACGAGTGGCTTGACCGTTTGACTTACCTGGAAGCCATTTGGGCATGTTGCTCACAACGCGCAAAGCCTCAGCATCGAGTTCTGGACAGACGCTCTTCACTACCTTCGGTTCGCTGATACTACCATCTTTTTCCACCACAAAAGAGACCACAACACGCCCTTGGACGCATGTCTCCGCCAACGACTCGGGATAACGGGTGTTGGTTTGAAGATACTCTAAGAGTTTTTGTTGACCTCCACGAAACATTGGCATCTGTTCAACAATATCGCCAAACAAACGCGGTTCTTCATATTTCATTGACGGAATGGTGTCTATCACCTGAAATTCGGGCAAAGCAACCTTTCCCACAGTCATCGTGTCGGGACTTTTCCACGTTTCCACATTCTCCACATCACCCGCTACTTCGAATGTCGGCTCTTTCACGCCTTCCGTTGTTTGTGCGCAAGCAGAGAGAAAACCTGCCGACACACCTAAAAGCGAGATAGCCCGCCCAAGCATCCTTCGGCGATTGAGTTGGGTTTCCAGATAACGAACTTCTGCCTCACAGGCAGGACAAGTACCCATGCACGGGCCTTCGTACCGGCACTCGTGTGGTTCATAAACAATGTCGTTGGCTTGGGCAATCCGTTTGCGGATGTCCTTCAACGTCTTGCAAGTTGATTTTCCTTTAGTCATACCCTTATGTTTTTAAGTTTTCACTACTGCAAAAGTAGGCAAAAATATCGAATCGGCCAATAGGTTCAAAGCTGTTGACACAATCACGAAAGCATATCTTATTGAGAATTAACAAGTTAGACGCCACACGTCTCAACGTATTGACACAATCGCATTCTGCTCATAAATGAGGAAACATGCTATTTATCATTGCTTTTTCAAAATAAATGCGTATCTTTGCGAAGGAAAAATGTCACGGATGATGAAACTTTTGACAAAAAGAACCAAAAACGGATGGAAGCCATTGCTAACCACCTTGTTGGGTGTGGGCATATTCATGGCTTGCCTACTGCCCTATAGGGCCGTGATGAACTATCACGAGCAACGGCATCTGTTCCGCTGGACGGGCTACTACTTGCGTGAGCAATGGGCGGCCGACGACGGGTGGAAGGAACTCTTCGTGTCGTTTGTGACACAGTTCTTCCACATCGGATGGCTGGGCGCGGCTATCGTGGCATTGCTGGCCATTGCGTTGCAAGGATGCCTGTGGTGGCTGCTGAAGAAAATGCGGCTGGGGCTATCGTGGGTATATCCGCTGACACTCATTCCTTCGTTGGCATTATTCTATTACGTATTCATTCCTTCAGATTACAAAACCAACAACCAGTTTCGCGAGACGGTGGATTACGACTATCTGGTAAGGACGCAGAAGTGGAACGCCATCTTGCGAAAGTCGTGGAACCATGCCCCCGAAACGCCCTGCGGCATATGGTCCACCAACTATGCGCTGGCCAAGAAGGGTTTGCTATTGGAAAGAATGTTCCACTATAAACAAATAGGTCCCGACGGATTATTGATGGATGCGGTACGAATGGACCCGCTTTCACTCTATTCACTGAGCGATATTGCATGGGACTTGGGCATGGTGAACAGTGCCGACAGATTTGCCTTCGATGCCAAGCAACGACTACCCAACAACCACAAGAGCGGCCGTCTCTATCAGCGGTTGGCGGAGACCAGTTTGATTAACGGGAATCAGAAAGTGGCACAGAAATATCTCGACATTCTGCGCTCGACACTCTTCTATGGTACTTGGGCTAAAGAAATCGCTCAAAAGGATGACGAACGATTGGAACGAAATCGTGCGTTACGCCAGAAAACAAACGATGAACTCGCCTATGCAAAAGACCAAATATTGGAAGAATTGGCAAAAGAAAACCCCGAGAACACATTGGCCGCCGACTACCTGATGGCATACAAACTGCTTAGGTTAGACCTGGAGGGTGTGGCGCGGTTGGCACAAGAGCGAACCATCTATCAGCAACAGCGGGCACCGAAAGCCATACAAGAGTGCATCGCAGGCCACTGGCTGCTCGCCCACCCCAACGACTCGTTGCCCATCGGCATCGACAAGTCGGTGTTTGAGACAACTGTCTCTTTCATTAACACCATCAACACTACAGGCAACAGACAGCACCCGTCGCTCGATGTCCCACCTTACAACCAATCGTATTGGCACTACCACGCATGGGCAACCACACAACTAAGACAAGGAAAATGAAACAACTGCTCACACTTCTCACCATCATCGCCACGATGTCAGCATGCTCTTCATTGCCCGAAAATCCACAGAAGAGCGACCGACTTCCAAAGATTGTGCCCGACTACACAGGGGTGACCATCCCTGTGGGCATCGCACCGCTGAACTTCTATGTGGACGAAGAAGATGCCGACCGAGTGGATGTCATCGTGAAAGGTGCCAAAGGGAACGAGCTGAATACCAATGGTGAGTTTGCCGACTTCGACATCGAGAAATGGCACACGCTGCTCGCCCAGAACATCGGCGACAGCCTGAGTGTGACAGTCATCGTTAGAAGTAAGGGAACTTGGACCGAATACAAACCTTTCACCATCTACGTGAGCAACGATTCGCTGGGCGAATGGGGTGTTACCTACCGGCTGATTCCTCCTGGTTATGAGACCTACGGTTCGATGGGCCTCTACCAGCGTGAACTATCCACCTTCGAAGAGACGCCCATCTTGGAGAACAAGAACGTAGGAGGAAACTGTATGAACTGCCACACTCCCAATCGCACCCACCCCGACCTTTTCACCTTCCACGTGAGGGGCGAACATGGAGCCACCGTTGTGGGACACGACGGGCAAATCGACATTCTGGCACCACGCAACGAAGAATTGGGCGGTAGCATGGTCTATCCTTTTTGGCATCCCTCAGGACAGTTTATTGCCTACTCCACCAACCAAACCCATCAGAACTTCCACCAACTGAGCAATCGCCGTGTGGAAGTCTACGACGATAAGTCAGATATTATCATCTACCAACCGCAGACGCATGAGATTTTACTCGACAGCATTGTAGCCTCCACCGGGCTATTGGAGAACTACCCGACGTTCTCACCTGATGGGCAATGGCTCTATTTCTGTTCGGCTCAACGTGTGGATAGCATCTGGAAACACTATCGTGACGTGAAATACGACATCTTCCGCATATCGTTCGACCCAGCAAATGGAATATTGGGCAGAAACATAGAGACTATCGTAGATGCCCGTAGTGCAGGAAAAAGCGCCAACATGCCCCGGCTGTCCTACGATGGGCGTTATCTACTATACACCTTAAGTGACTACGGTTGCTTCCCTATCTGGCATCCTGAAGCCGACCTTTGGATGATGGATTTGACCACAGGCAACGCCTTTCCGTTGGATAACGCCAACAGCAACGATGCCGAAAGCTTCCACAATTGGAGTCTGAACTCACGTTGGATAGTGTTCACCAGCCGACGCGATGACGGTCTTTACACACAACTTTATTTCGCTCACATCGACGAGCAAGGAAAAGCCTCGAAGCCTTTCCGATTGCCCCAACGCAATCCCAAAGAATACGATGCCGAGACCATCTACTCGTTCAACACGCCCGACTTTGCCTCTAAGCCTATTGATCTTCAAAAGGCGAATATTCATCAGCGACTAACCAGCAAAGAACGAATTAACACTACTTTGAAAAGAGTTTTAGAGGCAAAGTTGTGAAATGCAAAATAAAATCATTATCTTTGTAACCAGAAAACCTAAATAAAACTATGACAATGAGATTATCAAGACTAATGACTGCATTGGGACTGGCCATAGCACTGATGTGTGCACCAACCCATGCCAACGCTGCAAACAAAGGCGGCACTTTCACCACAGGTCAAGGTACATTCCTTCTCAATGGCCAGCCTTTCATCGTGAAGGCTGCCGAAGTTCACTACCCCCGCATCCCGCGTCCCTACTGGGAACATCGCATCAAGATGTGCAAGGCGCTGGGCATGAACACATTGTGTCTCTACGTGTTCTGGAACATCCATGAGCAGCGCGAGGGTGAGTTCGACTTCACGGGCAACAACGACGTGGCCGAGTTCTGCCGATTGGCACAGAAGAACGGCATGTATGTCATCGTGCGCCCCGGCCCATACGTCTGTGCCGAGTGGGAGATGGGCGGTCTGCCCTGGTGGCTGCTGAAGAAGAAGGACATCAAACTTCGTGAACGTGACCCATACTTCATGGAGCGCGTGAAGATCTTCGAGGAGAAAGTGGGCGAACAGCTTCGTCCGCTGACCATACAGAACGGCGGCCCCATCATCATGATTCAGGTAGAGAACGAGTATGGAAGCTATGGCGAGGACAAACCCTATGTCAGCGAGATTCGCGACTGCCTGCGCGGCATCTATGGCAAGGAGCTGTCTCTGTTCCAATGCGACTGGTCAAGCAACTTTGAGAAGAACGGGCTCGATGACCTGACATGGACGATGAACTTCGGTACGGGTGCCAACATCGACGACCAGTTCCGTCGTCTTGGTGAACTGCGTCCTAACGCCCCGAAGATGTGCTCTGAGTTCTGGAGCGGATGGTTCGACAAGTGGGGAGCTCGCCATGAGACCCGTCCTGCAAAAGATATGGTGGACGGGATGGACGAGATGCTCTCGAAAGGTATCAGTTTCTCGCTCTATATGACTCACGGAGGTACTTCATTCGGTCATTGGGCTGGAGCCAACTCTCCTGGCTTTGCACCCGATGTGACCTCTTACGATTACGACGCCCCCATCAACGAATACGGTCTCGCTACACCTAAGTTCTGGGAATTGCGCACCATGATGCAGAAATACTCAGACAAGAAACTCCCCGCTGTTCCCAAGGCTCCGATGCCTATCATCACCATTCCAAAGTTCAAGCTGACGGAGTTTGCACCCCTCATGATTTCGATGGACAATCCTGTCGAGGGAAGTCTGAAGACGTTTGAAGAGATGGACATGGGCTGGGGTACGATGGTTTACAAAACGATGCTGCCAGAAATCACCTCCGAGAGCGTCCTCTCCGGCGAGTTCCACGATTTTGCTCAGGTGTTCATCGACGGAAAGTATATTGGCAAGATTGACCGTGTGAAGAACGAGAAGTCGATTACCATTCCTGCCATTAAGAAGAGATGCAGTTTGACTATCTTTGTCGAGGGTATGGGTCGCATCAACTTTGGACGTGCCATCAAGGACTTCAAGGGTATCGTAGGCGATGTCACGCTGACCACTGAGAACGACGACATGGAGATGGTGCTGACACCAAAGAACTGGACGAATTATGCCATCCCTGACGACTATGAGACTGCCAAAAAAGCCCTCGATTGGTCGAAGAGTGTTAACGACGATATTGCTGCGGGTAAGATGACAGAGCGCGTTCCAGCGCTTGCCCTTATGCATGACTATGAAAAAGTGAAGCAATTTAACGATTACACCATGCCAGGCTACCATCGTGGCTACTTCAACCTCACCAAGGTGGGTGACACCTTCCTGAACTTCGAGACATGGGGAAAAGGACAAGTGTATGTGAATGGGCATCCGATGGGACGCATCTGGTCGATAGGTCCTCAGCAGACACTCTATGTTCCTGGCTGCTGGTTGAAGAAGGGAAAGAACGAAGTGATTGTTCTCGATGTAGTAGGTCCTCGTGAGGCTGTCGTTTGGGGACAGGCTGAACCAGAGCTGAACAAGCTGCAGTTAGAGAAGTCGAACAAGCACAATAACATCGGCGACAAGCCCGACCTCAACAGCGCCACACCCGTTGCCACTGGAGCCTTCAAGGCTGGCAACGGGTGGCAAACCATCCAGTTCGACAAGACTGCCAAGGGTCGTTATCTCGCTATTGAATGCGCGTCCACCCAAGATGGGAAATCGCAAGTTGCCATCGCTGAACTCTATCTGCAAGGCACTGACGGCAAGCGCATCAGCCGTGAGCCTTGGACTTGCAAGTACGCCAACTCGGAAGAGGAAAACGGCAACCACACCGGCGACAAGGTGTTCGACCTGCAAGAGTCGACATACTGGCAGACTGAGCGCGGACAGAACACGCCCCATCTGCTCGTCATCGACCTCGGCTCTGAGCAGACCATTTCAGCCATCGAATACCTGCCACGTGCCGAGCAAGGTGCACCAGGTAGTGTGAAGGACTACAAAATCTTCATATACTAAGTCTCCCTTGCCTTTGCTAGAAAAAGAAAAACCCCTCTGAATCTCCGCTAAAAGATTCAGAGGGGTTTTCTATGGGTGTCGTTTACTAAGAAAAGATGCTAATGTCTTCCTAATTCTCAGATTCACCTGACTTTACAGCTCCTTCAAATTGCTGCAACAGCCAGTCGAGGAACGGACGAAACAGACGGGCTGAAGGTTCTGCCGTGCGTACAGAAAGGGCAATATCCGCATCCATACCCGTCAAGACATCAAACTGATAGCGTTCGTCTTTCTCCATGCCTTCGATGGCCGACCAACTCTTGGCAAACGTCACACGGTCCACCGGTGTATCTTTATCAGCACTCAGCGCATGAATCATCACGCTGGCATTATCGACCATAGCTTTCAGCTTCAGCAACCACGGCCGCAGGTCAGCATAGAACAGGCGGTCGCTCTCGCTTTCGCTATCGGCCATCGACGCAATCACGTCACATTCACCGCTGATGCGTTGCAACTCTTCCAACAAGGCTGCCGCAGCTGACAGTTCATTCCCCGTTCCATAGGCCTTCTTGTAAGTGTTGATCAGTCGGCCAAGAGGTGCCAACTCGTCGTAATAGCGCAGATGGGGCACCAACGTCTCGAACGACTTCTCACGCTCCTTGCCCACGATGGCTGGCAACGCAGCCTGCCAACTCTTCATGTTGTCGAACGTTGCCATGTTCCACGCATAGTCGGCCACGCTGAAGAGTGCTATCTTCGAGAGTTCGCCCTGCTGCATGGGATTGATGATGAGCGTTCTCAGCCGCAAGCCATTCTCCAGCCGCTCGGTGTTGGCTATATGTGTCTCGTCCAAAAAGTTTGTGTAAGTGTCGGCTGGGAATATCTTCGTCATGTCGTTGTCGTTGCATGGATAGTTCCACCACCACGACACATCGCGCCCCAGATAGTCGTCAAGCACGGCAAGGTCTTTATTGTTGGGCACCGACCACACATTCTTCCCCGTTATATAAAGATTAACCTTCGACGGCACAGGCCTCAACGACTCCCAGAACCGGCGCGCCACATCGGGCTTCACCCAACTAAAAGCGTAGAGTTGCGGTACATAGTGCAACGGCTTCACAGTATCTGCTGCCACCGCTCCCTTCTGGTTCCATTTCTGGTCGATGCGTTGTTGCAGCATGGTCAACCGGTCAGCCCCTAACTTGAGTGTCGCCGCATCGTTGGGCACTCCCACATCATCGACAAACACACCAAACTGGCGCACGCCCAGCGCATGCATCTTCTCGAACTTCGACATGATACGGTCGATGACGTCCGTGCTGCCTGCGTTCGTGAAGTTCTGTCCCGGATGGATGGCCCAAATGAAGTTCACCTTCGACTGGTGGGCCACATCGCACAAATGTCGCATCATGTCCTGCGTCATCAGCCCCAACCGACGCTGGTCGTCATTGATCTTCTCAGGATAGGCCCTGTCCCAATAGCGTGAGTGATAGGGGTCGCTTTTCGCGCCATACATATACATGTTCAACTTGTAGCGAGCCATGAAACGGAACAAGTCGGCTGTCACCTCCATGCTGTAGGGCACACCATAATAGCCCTCAATGATGCCTCGGTTCTGCACGTCGGCATAATCGTAGAACGTGGCGCAAGGCAACTGTTTCGTCCCTTGGTCGAGCATCTGCTCCAACGTGGCCAGTCCACAGAACACGGCATCAGTATTCTCGCCCAGCACAATCACTTCGGCAACGCCATTCTTCCTGCTGCGCAAAGCCACCACGTGGCGGTCGTATTTATCCAACGCGAATACCTTGCGGCTCAGTTTCCATTTCTTTGCCATGCGGTCTATCATCCCACCCGAACCATTCAAGCCCAGATAGACTGTAGAGACGTTGGGAGATGGATAGGCATCAGGGGATGGCGGTTGGTTTTTATCCTCGAAGTTGATTTGCAAACCATGCTCGGTAAGAATCTGTTGAGCTCTGTCGCACGTGTAACGGTCGATACCCATTTCGGCCACCACATCCACCTTCTGCGAGAACGTAGCCGTACCAGACGCCTTCAGTTGTTCGTGAGGAATCGGATAAACGGTGTAGGGAACTTCTCCCTTCTTTCCCTTTTTCGAGGAAATGGCGCCCCATGCACTGCCGCCCAGCACCAACAGGAGCAATGTCAAAAGAGTTATTCGTAGTTTCATTGCTGATGATTTTTAGTTATTTGGTACAAAGATACGATTTAGTGAGTGAAAAAGCAAATTTATTTGCAATTTTTCCGAACGGAAGTATCTTCGGCGGAGCCAAAGTTACGAAAAAATCGATTAAGTGAGAACAGAATGAATGTATTTATTATGTCAAACGTGAGATTTTTAATAAATAAGTGAGTAAAAAAAACAAATTTATTTGAGTATTTTCGAACAAATGGAGCAGTGAACACCATAGAGCTTGCACTTTTGGTCGAGTCGTGACATTTGAAGACGAAGTCAACGTGAGTACCCATTGCTTTCCCCGCTTCGCGACAGCGACCGTTGGTTCCCGAACTTTGTTCGCCTACCCGTAGCCTTTCGGCGAAGTCAAAGATAAAAAAATGAGGGAAATAAGAAAAAAAACTGTATCTTTGCAAAAACAAACCCACAAAAAGAAAAAACCATGAAACTGACTGCCCTACTGCCACTCATGGCCCTGCCCAATTGCCAAGACCCAACACCTAACACCCAACAGTCTCCTCCCCTACGGGGGGAGGATGGGAGGGGGCTCCCAAACATCATCTACATCATGTGCGACGACATGGGCTATGGCGACCTTTCGTGCTATGGGCAACAGCATTTCAGCACGCCAAACATCGACCGGCTGGCTGCCGAGGGCATGCGCATGACTTCTGCCTATGCGGGCAGCCCTGTCTCAGCACCTTCGCGCGCCGCACTTATGACTGGTCAGCACACCGGGCACACCCACGTGCGTGGTAACCGGGAACACTGGCAGGGGAAGGTGCAATATGGCGACAACACCGACTATGCCGTAGTGGGCCAAGAGCCCTACGACACCGCTCACATCATTCTTCCCGAGCTGTTCCAGCGGGCCGGTTACACCACTGCCCTATTCGGCAAATGGGCAGGCGGCTACGAAGGCAGCCCATCTACGCCCGACAAACGCGGAGTGGATGAGTTCTATGGTTACATCTGCCAGTTCCAGGCACATCTCTATTTCCCCAATTTCCTGAACCGATACAGCCGTTCCCGAGGCGACACGGCGGTGGTGCGCGAAGTGTTGGAAGACAACATCCAGCACGCCATGTATGGTGACGACTACAACCACCGAACCCAATACAGCTCCGACCTCATTCACCAGCGGGCAATGGATTGGCTGCGGCATCAAGAGGCGGGGCATCCCTTCTTGGGCATCTTCACCTACACCCTACCCCATGCTGAGCTCCGCCAGCCCGACGACTCGCTGCTGCAAGCATTCAGAGACCGATTCCTGCCCGAACGCATATTCAAAGGTGACCAAGGCTCACGATACAATCCCACCCCAGAAGCACATGCGCAGTTCGCTGCCATGATTACGCGGCTGGACAAGCAAGTGGGCGAA
The DNA here is from genome assembly GCA_902769705.1 of uncultured Prevotellaceae bacterium. Classification (GTDB taxonomy): domain Bacteria; phylum Bacteroidota; class Bacteroidia; order Bacteroidales; family Bacteroidaceae; genus Prevotella. Next base: position 16,615 of record CACXPX010000037.1, on the reverse strand, counting down.
ATCATGCAACTGTTGGAACAAAAAGGCCTCGCCGAGAACACGGTGCTCATCTTCACCAGCGACAACGGACCTCATGAGGAAGGTGGTGCCGATCCCTACTATTTCAACCACGACGGGAAGTTTCGCGGCCTCAAACGCAGCGCCCACGAGGGTGGCATACGCATCCCGTTCATCGTGCGCTGGCCAGGACACGTGAAAGCCGGCAGCGAGAGCGACCAGCCCTTCGCCTTCTACGACCTCCTTCCCACCTTCTGCGACATCGCCCAGATTGACCCGGGCGAAGGTCCCTACGACGGTCTCTCCATCTTGCCCACACTCACGGGCAAGGGCACTCAGCCTCAACACGACCACCTCTATTGGGAATTCCACGAAACCGACATGATTGCCGTGAGGCAAGGCGACTGGAAACTGTTGGTGGAGCACGGGCAGCCACGCCTCTACAACCTCGCTTCCGACCCGCACGAAGACCACGACCTGGCAGCACAATATCCTGAACTGGTGCGCATCCTCGTAGCCAAAATCCACGAAGACCATACCGATTCCCCGCTCTTTCCCATCACTCTTCCCCTTTGACCTGCTCACTCCATACCTTTCATCCAGTCACTCCATACCTCTCGTCTGGTAAAATAATTTATTTTGCAAAGTAAAATAATTTATTTTGCCGAGTAAAATAATTTATTTTAGTGAGTAAAATAATTTATTTTACTTGACCAAAGGGCATCTTTGACAACACTAAAGCATACAAATGACAACACCACTCCATAGCTCTTACCATATCACGCTATACATCTGACCACATGCACCCGACATCCACCCTTTCATTACCCTCCCATTCTCATCCTCCACATCTTGCGGAAACCAACAAAAAACGGGGGTGTTTCATCTCGAAACACCCCCGCTATCATTAACTTATTGTAATCTTCTATGCTGGGAACGATTGGCAATGCCATCAACGCTCCCACACGTCTTTCGTCTCCATGCCCCAAATGTCTTCAGTCTCGTCGGTGGAGAAATCGCCCTCCTTGGCACCACCCCAACCACTATCAGAGTGTTCTCCTGTTGACCCCCAGTCCAAATCTTCAAGGTCTTGCATTAGTGTACTCGAAAATCTTAGACAAACAATTATAGCTTCGGGCTTTATATAATCTCTCTTCATTTCACTACGATTTTTTTGCCATTATGAATATATATACCACTCTTCGAAGGTTTCTCCACTTTTACGCCTTGCAACGTATAATAGCTGCCATCCAGCTTTGTGGGAATATCTATGATAGAATTCATCCCTGTAACCACCTGTTCGCCAGAATCCAAGATAAAGAGACTCATTGATTTGGCACCATTGACGATTGAACCATTTACTATAGCAGAAGCATCTGCAGCACCACCACTGGCCTGTGTAAACACACTTGCCGGATAATGCAAGAATGCCTTACTGTTTATCTTGTAGTAATTGGTAGCACAACGGAAGAATCCCCAATCCATATTGCCACAATTGTCTTTCTCCCAATCACGCCCCGTATAATCACCGTATTTATTGGGATTTGGATGACCCTCCGGATCTTTTTTCCATGCTTCATACTCTTCCTTAGCATGCTGGATCAGTTTACCATTACCGAAGAAGAAATTACGATAAGTCACTTTATTTCCACCCTGACTCTTTGGGATGTTAGCCATCCTCAATGTAGCCCAATCTACTATATTGTTGTTTTCCGCATTATAGACAGCCCGCTTCTTGCCTTTACAGTCGATAAATTCAAGATAGTTAGGATAGCCGTCTGCAAAATCACCTGACAAAGTCTCACCTGTCGGCTTATACAAGCGTGTATGAATACCAGTTGTATTCTCATGAGCATCCGCATGATAAGTCGCACGCTGGTCAACAAAGATACTTGGGTCTTCTACGACATAGCAGTAACGGTCGTAGTGACGAGCATCAGCTTTTTCTGCTGCAGTAAGCGTTGCATCAGTGACATGACGGAAGGTGAGAAGTCCGTTTCCTGCCTGCTGAGACACATAGTGATGAATAAGGATACCTGTATGTGCAGGAATAATATCGTCTTCCTTCATCTGCTTAAGAATCACTTCACCTGGTTTGTATCCGCAAACAATATACACATCGGCCACTTTGTCAACAGCTTTAGGAACACGAATAGGCACCACGTCTGAATAAGTACGCCACTGAGTATCGAAAGTTACAGGAATACCACTCGACACGAACTTCTGGAAACCATTCACCCATAAAGACTCGTTGGCAATGCCTTCTCCCTCATGAATCATTTCGAAGGTTTCATTTTGTCCCGTCACAGGATCATGCAGGGTATGAACATATTTGGGATTAGTGGGGTTTGCTGCATCTTCAATGATTTCTCTCAGTGCCAGCAAATCACTGTGACCTGCCACAATACCGCCATTCACTCTTGCTTTCCATTCACCTACATAATAGTAATAGAGGGCTTCAGGGTAGTGAAGACGAGTTTTCACGGTGTTCATCTGTGTCTGACCATCGGTATTGTCATAGTCAAACGCCATCACATCACAATTGATGAGATGCTGCGTATCCAAGACATAGACATTCTTCAGGGCATTTTCTTTACCATCCATCCAGAATGCCTCTGACATGATGCCATGACCTTCACCCCAGAGATTAGACCCTTGTGGGAACGTGACCGAAGAAATATTCAGACTGTTCTTAAAGGCTTTAGGACCTATATATTCCACTGAGGGTGGGAACACAAGGTCACCGGTGATGTTACAATTCTCAAACGCAGACTCCTCAAATCTCTTCAAGCTTCCGTTCTGATCCCAAGTAACAGTCTCCAGCATTCCACAGCCAGCGAAGGCGCTTTTACCTATAGTCTCTACTTGCGAAGGAATGGTAATACTCCTCAACTGAGTGCTCGTCGCAAACCCTTCAGGAATATTCTTGTAATTAGCATCTGTGGGAAGTATAACAGTCTCGACATGCTGGAAATTATTTGTTAGTTTGCAATAACTATCATTGATTTTTGCTGCTGATAAATCCAAATTATGTACATAACTGGCAGATTGATAGGTTGGCTGCATTTCGGTTACGTAAACAACATTTCCATTATCATCCTTTTTCTTCTCAAAAATCGGATTGCCATCATCATCGAAACCTACCTCAACCCAGACGGGCTCATATACAGGATTGCCCTCATCATCAAAAATGAGTTGTCCATTCTCGTCCTTTTGCTGAACAGGCTTTTCTTCATAGCCAGATATATATCGTTCAGGAGTGCTAGCCGAACCAGCCATGTTCTGTAAGGCGCCCCAACCATTATTATTGATTTCACCCACCAATTTCAGGTCTGTGGCCTTCATAACGGCAGCTCTTTCTGCCGCACTCAAATCTGAAGAGTCAAGGTTGTCTGTCGGAAAAGCTACGGCTGCTTGTCCATCAGGTATTGTGATAATAGTCTTACCATTCTCTATCGTCACATAATCACCAAGCACAATTTTGCTCACTGTGAAACCTGCCGCCTCCAACTGAGCCTTCATAGTTTCATAATCAGCAGAAGTGGCAGTAAGCGTTCCAGTAGCTTTATCGTAAGTACCGCCATTGAACTTAACAGTGTTAACATCGTTTGTCGTGATGTTATTTGATGCCATTAAACCGCTGGCAGTATCATCACCGCCTACAGAAAGCGTACCCGTAGATGCATCCCAACCACTTTCAACTGTCGGTGAATCAATAATCCATTTGCCATCAACGCGCGTGTAACTTTGGCCGCCAATGGCTGCATATTTGTCGCCAGAAGCCGCTGGTGCTAATTGGTCGCTGCTTGTACACTCTGCACAATACTCCAAGAGGTCGTATGGGTTTTGATTTTCATTTATAGACTCTTCACGCCATTCAGTTACTTGTTGCTCCAAAACATGATAATAGCCAACGATGGTTCCTGGAATTGCAGCATATGAAGCCCAAGCACTTGATAAATCATCTGTACTATTTAGAGTTTGAATATCCCATGAATTAACATCGTTAGGTTTACTATCCAACTTTGTCCAATTACCATCAATCTTCTGATAATAATCTATCGTCTCTGCAACTTTGTACCATTTATTGTTTTCCGCATCTTGTTTATGAACCTCAAGTTCACTTGCAGGGTATGGAAACAAATCAAATTGCCCATTGTTTTCAGTAGCTTCAGCATCATGCCATATCTTTTTTTGATACTGATAGCTCTTAAAAAGTGTGGCACCCACGAGAGCCTTTTCATTAGGATTTCCTTGGCTCTGATTTACTACGGAATTATACAAATAATACCGCTCCGCCTTTGCACACACGACACAAAGCGTCATTACAATCACTAATGTGATAAATCGTAAAAACTTTCGCATATAGATAAACAATTTAAGTTAATTAATCATGAATCAAAAAATGAGAATTACCTCATTTCATTACACAATTAGGTTGCACAGTTTTTTGTTTAGACAACATGTGTGATGGGAACAACCCCAATCGAGCGGCAAAATTACACCTTTTTTATGAAATGAGAAACGATTCTACCTTTTTTCACTCTTTATTTTATATTTTTTAATACTAACAATTGAAAAGAATAAAGAGAGATGATGAAAATAAAGAGTCGATGATATGGTTGATTTTATATAACAAAAAAGAAAACTATGCAATATTTGCCACCAAACTGTTATTGCCATGTTTGCAAGAAAAAAGAGGAGTGCATCACAAAAATGCACTCCTCTTGGCTATTGAGATTTCGCAAGTAGCTACAGGATTACTCCACAACAGGCTTCTCGTCGAAATCGATGATGTTCTTCTTGTTGGCTTGCATGCGCTCGTAGTCCTCGCGCGAACCGACAACGAGTTTGTCCCAAGCGCGGAGGCCGGTACCAGCGGGGATGAGGTGTCCGCAGATGACGTTCTCCTTCATACCCTCGAGATAGTCCTGCTTGCCACGGATGGCAGCCTCGTTGAGCACCTTGGTGGTCTCCTGGAACGATGCTGCCGACATGAACGACTTGGTTTGCAGTGCTGCACGGGTGATACCTTGCAGAATCTGCGTTGACGTTGCAGGCACAGCATCACGCACTTGCACGATACGGAGGTCGCGGCGCTTGAGGCTGGAGTTCTCGTCGCGCAGACGACGTGCGGTAACAATCTGGCCCTTCTGCAGGTTCTCGGAGTCACCGGCATCGATGACCACCTTCTTACCCCAGATGCGGTCGTTCTCCTCAGAGAAGTCGAGCTTGTCGACAAGCTCCTGCTCAAGGAATGTGGTGTCGCCTGGGTCGTTGATCATCACCTTACGCATCATCTGACGAACGATAATCTCGAAGTGCTTGTCATTGATCTTCACACCTTGCAGACGATAGACGTCCTGCACCTCGTTGACGATGTATTCCTGAACGGCGGTGGGGCCTTTGATGGCCAGGATGTCGGAAGGAGTGATGACACCATCGGAGAGTGGAGTACCAGCGCGCACGGCGTCGTGCTCCTGCACAAGGATCTGCTTGGAAAGTGAGACAAGGTACTTCTTCTGGTCACCAGTCTTAGACGTGACAACAATCTCGCGGTTACCACGCTTCACCTTACCCATGGTGACCTCACCATCGATTTCGCTGACCACAGCGGGATTCGACGGGTTGCGTGCCTCGAAGAGCTCGGTGACACGAGGCAGACCACCGGTGATGTCACCAGCGCCACCCACGGCACGTGGAATCTTAACAAGGGTCTGTCCGGTCTCGATGGTAGCACCGTCGTCTACGACAACGTGACCACCCACTGGGAAGTTATAGGTTCCGATGATCTCACCATTCTTGCCTATGACTTCACAAGTCGGCACCCTTGTATGGTCTCTCGACTCGGTGATGATCTTCTCGGTAAGACCTGTGGTTTCGTCGGTCTCAGCCTTATAGGTCTGTCCGGCAATCACATCACGGAAACGAAGCGTACCAGCATATTCGCTGACGATGACGGCGTTGAAGGGGTCCCAACGGGCAATCATCTCACCACGTTTCACAACATCACCATGCTTCTTGTAGAGCGACGAACCGTAAGGCACGTTGAGCGTAGAGAGCACGATGTTGGTGTGAGGATCAACGAAACGGATTTCAGCCAGTCGGCTGACCACCATCTCGCACTTGACATCGGTCTCACCCGACTTCTCCACGAAGGGAACCGTGCGGAGCTCATCGAACTCGATGCGAGAGTCGTTCTTGGCCACGATGCTGGCATTGGCGGCTGCGTTACCAGCCACACCACCAGCGTGGAAGGTACGAAGCGTAAGCTGTGTACCCGGCTCACCGATGGCCTGAGCAGCAATCACGCCGACAGCCTCACCCTTCTGAACCATGCGCTGGGTGGCAAGATTGCGTCCATAGCACTTCATGCAGACACCCTTGCGAGACTCACAAGTGAGCACCGAGCGAATCTCGACACTCTCGATGGGCGATGCCTCGATAAGAGCTACCTTGTCCTCGGTGATTTCCTCACCAGCCTCACAGATGATGTCACCCGTGGTGGGATTGACAATATCGTGGACAGATACACGTCCCAAGATGCGCTCGCCAAGCGGAGAGATGATCTCGTCGCCATTCTTCAAGGCGGTGCAGACAAGTCCGCGAAGTGTTCCACAGTCTTCCTCGGTGATGATGACGTCGTGGCTGACATCGACGAGACGACGAGTCAGATAACCGGCGTCGGCCGTCTTCATAGCGGTGTCGGCCAAACCCTTACGGGCACCGTGAGAAGAGATAAAGTATTCGAGCACCGACATTCCCTCCTTGAAGTTGGACAGAATTGGGTTCTCAATAATCTGCTGACCTTCGGCACCTGCTTTCTGAGGCTTTGCCATCAGACCACGCATACCGGAGAGCTGTTTGATCTGGTCCTTAGAACCACGGGCTCCAGAGTCGAGCATCATATAAACGGCATTGAATCCTTGGTCGGCCTCAGTCATCTCCTTCAAAAGGATGTCACCAAGTTCGTTGTTCACGTGTGTCCAAGCATCAATAACCTGGTTGTAGCGCTCGTTGTCGGTGATGAAACCCATGTCGTAGTTCATCTGGATCTCATCGACCTCCTTCTGTCCCTTGGCCACAATACCTTCCTTCTCGGGCGGCACGATGATGTCATCGAGGTTGAACGAAAGACCTGCCACATAAGCCATGTGATAGCCGAGGTTCTTGATACCATCGAGGAATTCGCAAGCACGTGCCATACCGACATGCTTGATGACGTTGGCGATGATGCTGCGCAGTGTCTTCTTCGAAATGACATCGTTGAAGAAGCCAACCTCCTGAGGAATAATGCCATTGACGATGACACGTCCGACGGTGGTCTCAATCATGTGGCGGACCTTCTGTCCATTCACCACGTCGTCGACAAGGACTTTCACAGGAGCGTGGAGGTCGCACTTGCCTTCATTCTTGGCAATGATGGCCTCTTCGGGTCCGTAAAATGTGAGTCCCTGGCCTTTGGCTCCCGGACGCATCTTCGTGATGTAATAGAGTCCGAGCACCATGTCCTGAGAAGGCACGGTGATAGGTGCACCATTGGCAGGATTCAGGATGTTGTGGCTCTGGAGCATCAGGATCTGAGCCTCGAGCACTGCCTCATTGGAAAGGGGAAGGTGCACTGCCATCTGGTCGCCGTCGAAGTCGGCATTGAATGCCGTACATGCCAGCGGATGGAGCTGGATAGCCTTACCTTCGATGAGCTTCGGCTGGAAAGCCTGGATACCCAAGCGGTGAAGTGTAGGAGCACGGTTGAGGAGCACGGGATGGCCCTTCATGACGTTCTCGAGGATGTCCCAAATGACAGGCTCACGACGGTCGACTATCTTCTTGGCCGACTTCACGGTCTTCACAATACCACGCTCAATGAGCTTGCGGATGATGAATGGTTTGTAGAGTTCGGCTGCCATCAGCTTCGGCAAACCGCACTCACCCATCTTCAACTCGGGACCAACGACGATAACCGAACGAGCGGAATAGTCGACACGCTTACCGAGCAAATTCTGACGGAAGCGTCCCTGCTTACCTTTCAATGAGTCAGAAAGTGACTTCAAAGGACGATTGGACTCGCTCTTGACAGCACTCGACTTGCGAGAGTTGTCGAACAAAGAGTCGACAGCCTCCTGCAACATACGCTTCTCGTTGCGAAGAATCACCTCGGGAGCCTTGATCTCCACAAGTCTCTTCAGACGATTGTTGCGGATGATGACACGACGATAGAGGTCGTTGAGGTCGCTGGTTGCGAAACGTCCACCATCCAGCGGCACCAAAGGACGAAGCTCGGGCGGCGTAACAGGAATGATCTTCATGATCATCCACTCGGGATGGTTGACCTCTTTGCTGCTACGGAAGGCCTCAACCACCTGCAGACGCTTCAAGGCCTCGGTCTTACGCTGCTGGGCTGAATCGTTGTTGGCACGGTCGCGCAACTCGTAGGAAAGGGCATCGAGGTCAAGATCGAGCAGAAGGTCGTAGATGGCCTCTGCACCCATCTTGGCGATGAACTTATTGGGGTCGGAATCATCCAAATGGTCGTTGTTGGGATCCAGCTGATTCTCCATGATGTCGATGTATTCTTCCTCGGAAATCAAATCGAACTTATGGGAACCATTGACCTCATTGCCTTCGGCATCCTTACGTCCCTCGAGTGCACCCGGTTTGATGACCACATATTTCTCATAATAGATCACTGCATCGAGTTTCTTCGTGGGCATGCCCAGCAGATAACCAATCTTATTGGGCAGACTACGGAAATACCAAATATGAGCGACGGGCACCACCAATTCGATGTGACCACTGCGCTCGCGACGCACTTTCTTCTCAGTGACCTCTACACCACAACGGTCGCAGACAATGCCCTTATAGCGGATGCGCTTGTACTTGCCGCAACCGCATTCGTAGTCACGAGTAGGACCGAAAATGCGCTCGCAGAAGAGACCGTCGCGCTCGGGCTTGTATGTACGATAGTTGATGGTTTCAGGCTTGGTAACCTCACCAAACGAATTTTCCAGGATCTCCTCAGGCGAAGCCAGACCGATGGTAATCTTCGTGAAATTATTCTTTACCTTAATATCTTTTTTGAAAGCCATGTTTCTGTAATTGCTGATTACTAATTCCTAATGACAAATTCGCTTAGTCGAGTTTGATGCTGAGTCCGAGACCACGGAGTTCGTGCAACAACACATTGAGAGACTCGGGGATTCCCGGAGTTGGCATCGGATCGCCCTTGACGATAGCCTCGTAAGCCTTCGAACGGCCCACGGTATCATCGGACTTGATGGTGAGGATTTCCTGAAGCACATGAGAAGCACCAAAGGCCTCCAGTGCCCAAACCTCCATTTCTCCGAAACGCTGGCCACCAAACTGAGCCTTACCTCCAAGCGGCTGCTGGGTGATGAGGCTGTACGGGCCAATAGAACGGGCGTGCATCTTGTCTTCAACCATGTGGCCGAGTTTCAAGAAGTAGGTCACACCCACCGTTGCGGGCTGGTCGAACTGCTCACCTGTCTCACCGTCGTAGAGGCGTGTAGAACAAAGATGAGGAAGTCCTGCCTTGTCAGTCCATTCTGAAAGGTCGTCGAGCTTGGCACCATCGAAGATAGGAGTTGCAAACTTCACGCCCAACTTACGACCGGCAGCACCCAAGATGGCTTCGAAGATCTGTCCCAGGTTCATACGAGACGGCACACCCAACGGGTTGAGCACCAAGTCTACAGGACGTCCATCCTCGAGGAACGGCATGTCTTCCATGCGAACCACCTTGGACACGATACCCTTGTTACCATGACGACCAGCCAACTTGTCACCTACACCAATCTTACGTTTCTTTGCCACATAAACCTTTGCCATCTGAAGGATGCCTGAAGGCAGTTCATCACCGATGGTAATGGCAAACTTGCGACGCTTGATTTCAGCATCAAGGAGCTTGTACTTACGGATATAGTTCATGATGAGCTTCTGGATGAGCATATCGGTATGCTCGTCGCCAGTCCAATCGTTCGACTGGATGCCATCATATTCGAGTGTGGGGTTCTTCAGGATGGCTGCAGTAAACTTGCTGCCTTTCGTGATGACCTCAGCACCTGTGTAATCCTTCACGCCCTGACAAGTCTTGCCTTTGGTAAGAATCATCAACTTGTCGACAAGGATGTCTTTCAAGTCATTGTTCTTTGCCTCGTACTCCTCATCAATCTTGGCGAGAAGAACCTTATCTTGTTTCTTCGACTCACGGGTCTTAATGGCGCGCGAGAAGAGTTTCTTATCGATAACGACACCAGAAAGAGAAGGATTTGCCTTCAACGAAGAATCCTTCACATCACCAGCTTTGTCGCCAAAGATGGCACGAAGCAACTTCTCTTCAGGTGAAGGATCGCTCTCACCCTTCGGAGAAATCTTACCAATCAGGATGTCGCCCGGCTCAACACGAGCACCGACACGAATGACTCCATTCTCATCCAAATCCTTGGTAGCTTCTTCGCTGACATTAGGAATATCTGCAGTGAACTCTTCCATGCCGCGCTTTGTTTCGCGAACATCCAGAGAATACTCGTCAACATGGACGGATGTCAAGACGTCATCACGAACGAGGCGCTCGGAAAGAACGATGGCGTCCTCATAGTTGTAACCCTTCCAAGGCATGTAAGCCACCAAGAGGTTACGGCCGAGAGCCAACTCACCATTCTCCGTAGCATAGCCTTCGGTAAGGATGTCGCCCTTCTTCACACGCTGACCTTTCAGGCAGATAGGACGAAGGTCGATGGTCATGTTCTGATTGGTGCGACGGAACTTGGGAATGCGGTACTCTTTCAACGCAGGTTCGAAGCTCACAAACTCTTCGTCCTCGGTGCGGTCGTAAAGAATACGGATGGTTGTTGCGTCAACATATTCGATGACACCTTCGCCTTCGGCAACAATCATGGTACGGGAATCTTCGCAAACCTGCTTCTCCAAACCTGTTCCGACGATAGGAGCATCGTTGTGCAGCAGAGGCACTGCCTGACGCATCATGTTACATCCCATCAGAGCACGGTGACCATCATCATGCTCAAGGAACGGAATAAGACCTGCAGAAACCGAAGCAATCTGCTGAGGAGACACGTCCATCAGGTCCACCTTCGAAGGATCGACGACCGGGAAGTCGGCGTCTTTACGACATTTCACATAAGTGCGGATGAACGAACCGTCTTCTCTCAAAGGAGCATTACCTTGTCCAATGATGTGCTCGGACTCTTCTTCGGCCGTGAGATACACCACGTCCTCGTTCTTCAAATCGACATTGCTGTCAACCACCTTGCGATAAGGCGTTTCGATAAAGCCGAGTTCGTTGATGGTGGCATAGACGCACAACGAAGAAATCAGACCGATATTCGGGCCTTCAGGGCTTTCAATCGGGCAGAGACGACCGTAATGAGTATAGTGTACGTCACGAACCTCGAAACCAGCACGCTCACGAGACAGACCGCCAGGACCGAGAGCAGAGAGACGACGCTTATGAGTCACCTCTGCCAGCGGATTGGTCTGGTCCATGAACTGTGACAACGGGTTGGTACCGAAGAATGAATTGATGACACTTGAAATGGTCTTGGCATTAATCAAGTCTGTAGGAGTAAACACCTCGTTATCGCGTACATTCATACGCTCACGGATAGTGCGGCTCATACGTGCCAAACCTATGGAGAACTGATTCGACAACTGCTCGCCAACAGTGCGGACACGACGGTTCGACAAGTGGTCGATATCGTCAACTGTTGCATTGGAATTGACAAGCTGAATCAGATATTTGATAATCTCAATGATATCGTCCTTGGTCAACACACGGACGTTCATATCGGTTTCAAGGCCGAGTTTCTTATTGATACGATAACGGCCAACTTCGCCGAGGTCATAGCGCTTGTCTGAGAAGAAGAGGTTCTGGAATACCTCACGTGCGCTGGCATCATCGGCGGGATCGGCATTGCGAAGCTGGCGATAGATGTAGAGCACAGCCTCTTTCTCGGAGTTGCTCTGGTCTTTGGAAAGCGTGTTGAAGATGATGCTATATTTGTTAGCCATCTCAGCATCTTTGTGCAGAAGCACAGAAGAAGCACCGCTGTCAAGAATCTCAAGGATGTTCTCAGACGTCAATTCCGTCTCACGCTCCATGATGACCTCGTTACGCTCAATGGAAACCACCTCACCGGTGTCCTCGTCAACGAAGTCTTCGTTCCAAGTCTTCAGCACACGTGCAGCAAGCTTGCGGCCGATGGCCTCTTTCATGTTCTTCTTGTTGACCTTCACTTCTTCAGCAAGGTCGAAAATCTGCAAGATATCTTTATCCTGCTCAAAACCGATGGCACGGAGAAGTGTCGTCACAGGCAACTTCTTCTTACGATCGATATAGGCATACATCACATTGTTGATGTCTGTGGCAAACTCTATCCATGAGCCCTTGAACGGGATGATACGTGCCGAATAAAGCACTGTTCCGTTAGCATGCACACCCTGGCCGAAGAACACGCCAGGAGAACGGTGCAGCTGTGAAACAACCACACGCTCGGCACCATTGATGATGAACGTGCCATTCTGGGTCATATAAGGAATTGTGCCAAGGAAAACGTCAGATGTCACAGTACCGAAATCCTCATGATCAGGATCGGTGCAGTACAGTTTCATCTTAGCCTTCAAAGGTACGCTGTAGGTTAACCCACGCTCCAAGCATTCGTCAATTGTGTAACGCGGCGGGTCAATGAAGTAGTCCAAGAACTCAAGAACGAAATTGTTTCGCGTGTCGGTTATAGGGAAGTTCTCTGCGAACACCTTGTACAAACCGTCGTTCTTGCGTTCCTCAGGCGGAGTATCCAACTGTAAGAAGTCTCGGAAAGACTTCAACTGCACATCGAGAAAATCCGGATAAGGCATCGGATTATGCACGCTGGCAAAATTAATTCTGTTATCAACAAGTTTTGAAGCCATTATAATTAATTGGTCTGATTATGACTAATTTGAAAAAAATGCGGCATTAACAGCCGAAAGACACAAAAAGGTTAGGACCAACCGACTGGGAAGATCCTAACCGTATTTTCTAAAAGAAATCAAAAGTTCGATTACTTGAGCTCAACCTTGGCACCAGCGGCCTCGATGGTCTTCTTCAGGTTCTCAGCCTCGTCCTTAGAGAGACCTTCCTTGATTGTAGCGGGAGCGCCGTCTACGAGATCCTTAGCCTCTTTCAGACCAAGACCACAAGCTTCCTTCACAGCCTTCACAACCTGAAGCTTGGTAGCGCCAACCTCAGCGAGAACAACATCGAACGATGTCTTCTCTTCCTCAGCGGGGGCTGCACAATACCATACTCGTCCTTCAGGACCTGTGCCAACTCGTTAACTTCTTTCACAGTAAGGTTTACCAACTCTTCTGCAATAGCTTTAATATCTGCCATTTTATTTAAATGATTTTAATTGTTTTTAATGTTAATGTTACTAAATATCTCGCTTATTTGTTACGCTCAGCGATTGCGTCAAGCAAACCATGAATCTTACCACCAGCATTCAAACCAGAAACAACGTTCTTGATTGGAGACTGCAGCAAAGCCACAACATCGGCAATAAGTTCGGTCTTGCTCTTGATAGCACAAAGTTCATCCAGCTTGTCAGCACCGACGAAAATGCCTTCCTCGGCATAAGCGGCCTTCAGTGCGGGAATCTCTTTTTTCTTGCTCTTATAGTCCTTCAGCAATTTAGCAGGAACATTAGCCGTATTGGCGAACATCACGGCGGTGTTACCTTTCAATGTGCTGTACAAAGGTTCGAAATCGATGTCGCTAGCCTCGAAAGCCTTGTGAAGCAGTTTGTTCTTCACAACGACCATCTTGATTTCGTTCTTGAAACACTTGCGGCGAAGATCACTTGTATCAGCTGCATTCAGACCGGTGATGTCCACCAAGTAGAAATGAGGATACTCCTTCAACTTCTGTCCAAGTTCAACAATGATAGTATCTTTAACTTCTTTTCTCATCTTTCCAAACGTTTTTGAGTTACTCTACTGATTTCGGGTCAACCTTGATACCCTTACTCATAGTGCTAGAGATAAAGATACTCTTGATATATGTACCCTTGGCAGCAGCAGGCTTCAGCTTGATAACCGTGTTGACAAACTCTTTGGCGTTGCCAAAAAGAGCTTCGGGACTCATCGACACCTTGCCGATAGAGGTATGGATAATACCAGCCTTGTCCACCTTGAAGTCAATCTTACCTTGCTTTACTTCCTTCACTGCCTTAGCGACATCCATAGTAACAGTACCGCTCTTGGGGTTTGGCATCAAGCCACGGGGACCGAGCACACGACCCAGAGGTCCCACCTTACCCATGCAAGACGGCATTGTGATGATAACATCAACATCTGTCCATCCACTCTTAATCTTGTCGATATATTCGTCAAGACCAACATAATCAGCACCAGCTTCGTTAGCGGCGGCTTCCTGATCAGGAGTACAGAGAACAAGCACGCGAGTTACCTTACCAGTTCCGTTCGGCAGCGACACAACGCCACGAACCATCTGGTTGGCTTTACGCGGGTCTACACCCAGTCGTACATCAATGTCAACAGAAGCATCAAACTTGGTCGTGGTGATACCCTTAACCATCTCGGTGGCTTCTTTGAGCGTGTACATCTTCCCTGCTTCAACCTTATCAGCTACTGATTTTTGATTTTTTGTCAGTTTACTCATTTTCTTAATTGAAGTTTATAGTTTATTCACCAGGGAAGTCCCCTTTAACAGTAATACCCATACTGCGAGCAGTACCGGCAACAAGCTTCATGGCTGATTCAACTGTGAAGCAGTTCAAGTCTTTCATCTTGTCCTCGGCGATGGCACGAACCTGATCCCATGTGACAGAAGCGACCTTCTGACGGTTGGGCTGGGCAGATCCGCTCTGCACCTTGGCTGCCTCTTTCAACTGTACAGCTGCAGGAGGAGTCTTGAGTTCGAAGCTGAACGACTTATCGGTATAGTAAGTGATAACAACAGGGATGATTTTTCCTGCCTTATCCTGTGTTCTGGCGTTGAACTCTTTGCAGAATCCCATAATGTTGATACCCTTGGAACCCAGAGCAGGGCCTACGGGTGGTGAAGGATTCGCAGCGCCACCTTTAATCTGTAATTTGATTAATCCAGCAACTTCTTTAGCCATTTTCTTTGTTAATATTTAAAATTTGAAATTATAAAAGAAGCTGGTGTGCCCGTAACAACACATCAACCTTCTTTCTCGACTTGCATAAAACCTAACTCCAAGGGCGTCTTGCGTCCAAAGATTTTGACCATCACTTTCAGTTTGTGCTTCTCGGCATTCACCTCTTCGATGACACCGCTGAAACCGCTGAACGGACCATCCGTAACTTTGACTGTCTCGTTGACCATATAGGGGATGTTGATTTCATCCACCAATTCGGACTCTTCGGCATTGCCAAGCATACGGTTGATGTCGGCCTGTGGAACGGGTGAGGGATTATCCAAACCGCCAAGGAAACCTAAAACATTCGGCGTAAAGCGCAACGTGTGAGCCACGTCGCCAACAAGAGAAGCCTCGACGAAGACATAGCCAGCCATGCTGACCTTCTCCTTCACGATTCTCTTGCCATTACGCAAAGAAGCATGCTTCTCCATCGGTATCAATACCTGAGAAACATGAGCCTGAAGCAACGGGTTGTGTTTCATTTCGGCCTCGATGTATTCTTTCACCTTAGCCTCTTTTCCACTTACAGCCCGAAGCACATACCAATTCTTTTCTGTTCCAGCCATTTCCTAATCAACGATTAACCTGGATAAACCACACTCATAAACCACCGGAAACATGTATCCATAAGGAACACCACCAATGCAATGATAAGGGAAGCAGATAATACAACCACTGCAGTGTGAGTCAATTCCTTTGGTGTTGGCCAAGTAGTTTTATTTGCAAGTTCGTCGTAGCAAGCTTTGCAATAATTTACGATTTTCTTGAACATATTATCTTCTGTTTAGCACGGGAAGGAGGACTCGAACCCACGACCCTCGGTTTTGGAGACCGATGCTCTACCAACTGAGCTATTCCCGTAAGTAAGCCCCCACCCGTGAGTGGGGGCTCTAATTTATCTAGTTTTGCTAGATGTCCTAGAATGTCTAGAGGAGATATTAATCCTCGTAAACCTCTGTGATCTGACCAGAACCAACGGTGCGGCCACCTTCACGGATAGCGATGTGATCTGACCAGAACCAACGGTGCGGCCACCTTCACGGATAGCGAAACGCAGACCGGGGTTCAGAGCAACAGCGTAGATCAGCTCAACCTGAATCTCAACGTTATCACCAGGCATCACCATCTCAACGCCCTCGGGGAGAGTGATCTCACCGGTGCAGTCCATGGTGCGGAGATAGAACTGAGGACGATACTTGTTGCCGAACGGAGTGTGACGGCCACCCTCTTCCTTCTTCAGGACATAGATAGAAGCCTTGAACTTCTTGAAGGGCTTGATCTGTCCGGGATGGCAGAGCACCATACCACGCTTGATTTCGTTCTTGTCGATACCGCGGAGCAGCAGACCTACGTTATCACCAGCCTGACCCTCGTCAAGAATCTTGCGGAACATCTCAACACCGGTAACAACC
>CACXPX010000036.1 GCA_902769705.1 uncultured Prevotellaceae bacterium | reverse complement strand
TATCAAACTATGGTAAAAAACTAATAAAAAAATAATACCCCAGAAACGCTATGTGTCTGGGGTATTATGAAAAAATAGGTCAACTGCTATATTATTGCCTAAAAAAAAGCCAATTTCCACCCGTTTGTTTAACGCCTTTTTGTATAATGATTGTTTTATGGATAGTTTGCAGGGTGTGAAAGAGCGTGTCACTTTGGCCTTTTAGCGCAGCAAGAGCATAGCTTTGGCGTCTTCAGTTGTGGCTTATGACGTTGGAAAATAAATTATTTTGCAAAGTAAAATAATTTATTTTACCGACCAAAATAATTTATTTTATCGAGTAAAATAATTTATTTTACTTGACCAAAGGATACATCTGACAACGTTAAAGGGCCACTCTGACAACATCAGAGCATACATCTGACATCATAGAAGGCGCTATAGGGGGTGAACTGACTGCGATGAAACGGTTTCTGCAGCTGGCTTTTGGGATGCGCTTATGTCTTCGTCTTGTAGTCCATAGGCGTCATTCCGGTGAGTCGCCGGAAGTATTTGGAGAAGAAGGAGGGGTTGGCAAAGTGCATTTCCTCGGCTATTTGCGCTGCCGACTTGTCGGTGTGTCGCAGTTCAATCTTGATGCGTGTGATGAGTGCGCGGTCGAGCCAGTCTTTGGCTGTGGTGCCGCTGGTTTGCCGGACGACGGTGGTGAGATAGCGCTGGGAGAGGCACAGGCGGTCGGCGTAGTAGCCCACGTGGTGGTGCTCGGTGCAATGCTGCCCTGCGAGTTGCAGGAAGCGGTCGAATATGGTCTGCTCGCGTGAGCGTGAGGAGGCTTGACTGTTGGAAAGTTGAAGGAAGAGGTGGTCGTAGTGGTGCATGAGTGTGGCGACGAGGGAGGTGACGGTGGGGCGGTGGTAGTCGTCGGTGTGCAGCACGTGCCATACGGTGTCGAGGATGTGTCGGGCGGTGTAGATGTCGCTCTCGTTGGCGGGTATCTGGAAGTCGCGCACTTGTCCGTTGAAGGCCGATGGCATCTGATGCTGTGCGAAAGGCATGGGAAACGAGCTGAAGAGGATGATGCCGTAAACCTGAAAGTCGCTGGAGAAACGCAGAGGATTGATGATGGTGCCAGGTCCGAGGTAGGCCAATGTGCCTGCTGTGACGTGTCGGTCTTGCAGGTTGAAGCAGATGTCGGCTTCTCCGTTGAGGATGATGCCGAAGCGGTGGTCGTTGATGATGAAGGGTGGCCGATGCTGGAGGATGAGGCTGAAGAGGTTGTGGTCGCCGCGGACGATGCCGAGTTCGCTGTTGAAGAAGATGTTGTCGCTGATTTGAGCGATGTGGGGACTGAGGATGTCGCGCATGCGTGGGAGGTCCATCAGTTGAGGCTGCTTGTTCATAGGCTGTCAGTTTTTGTTGGCAAAGATAATGTTTTTTGTTGAAATGGTGTTCTGTTTTTGCACAAATCGAACAAAAAGGACATCTTTTCGTGCAGTCGGATAACGCGACATCGGGATTTTCGTGCACGGTGTTATTGGACAATTTGACTATTTACTAATTGACAATTTAGAAATAAGATAATGATGCGACATAGACTTTATTTTGTGACGGCGTTGCTGCTACTTGCCATTAGCGGGCAGGCGCAGACGCTGGAGGAATGCCAGCAGGCGGCAGAGCGGAACTATCCGCTCATACGGCAGCGCGACCTCGTAGGGAAGACGGCGGAGCTAACTGTGGCAAACATCGGGAAGGGATGGCTGCCGCAGGTGTCGGCTTCGGCACAAGCCACGCTGCAGAGCGATGTGGCGACGTTTCCCGACGAGATGCGGACGGTGTATCAGCAGATGGGCATCGACATGAAAGGCCTGACGAAGGACCAGTATCGGGTGGGCGTGGATGTGAGTCAGATGGTCTTTGATGGTGGCGCCATCAGCCGGGGGAAGGCTGTTGCCCGCCAGCAGGGCGAGGTGGAGGCAGCGCAGACGGAGGTGAGCATCTATCAGGTGCGCCGTCGCGTGAACGAGATGTATTTCGCATTGTTGCTGCTCGACGACCAGATTCAGCTGCCGAGTGCGACCTGCAGAACGTGAAGGCCGAACGCCTGAATGTCGCGCAGCAGACCACCAGCCTGGAGTCGCAGCGACGAATGCTGCAGTCGATGCTCTCGGTGTTTTGCGGGATGGAGGTGACATCGCCTTCGAAGCCTCTTCGCGGAGACGCTTTGGCGGAGTCGGCTGGTGGACTGCGCCCCGAGATGCGACTCTTTGACGCCCAGCTGCATCTGGCTGACGCTCAGGAGAAGGCGCTTGATGCCGCATTGCTGCCCAAGTTGGGCGTGTTTGCCCAAGGGTTCTATGGTTATCCCGGGTTGAACATGTTCGATGACATGATGAGCCGCGAGTGGAGCCTGAACGGATTGGTGGGTGCGCGGTTGACGTGGAACATCGGTGCGCTCTATACGCGCAAGAACGACAAGGCGAAGATTCAGTTGCAACGAGACCTGACGGAGACGAATCGCGATGTGTTTGTCTTCAACAACCGTTTGGAGCAGATTCAGCAAAACGAGAACATCAGCCGCTATCGCCAACTGATGGCTGCCGACGAGGAGATTATCGAACTGCGGTCGGCGGTGAGGAAGGCAGCCGAGTCGAAACTCGCTCACGGCATCATCGACGTGAACGACCTTGTCAGGGAAATGAATGCCGAGAATGCGGCTCGCGTCCAGCGGTCGATGCACGAGATTCAGCTGCTGAAAGAAATCTGCGACAACAAATTCACCACGGGTGAAAAGTAAAACGGTAAAAAAGTAAAAAAACGAAGGATATGAAAAAGAGTGATTATACATCAGCAAATGGGATGGTTGAAGGTGTGTCAGTTTTCTTCCTCTTTGCCCTTTTGCCCTTATTCGCCAGCTGCTCCGACAAAGAGAAGGCGTATGATGCCACAGGCACGTTTGAGGCTACGGAGGTGACGGTATCGGCCAAGTCGGCGGGCGAGTTGAAGACATTCGATGTGAGCGAAGGGCAGACAGTCGAGCAAGGGACTGTTGTGGGCACCATCGATTCCTATCAGCTGCAGCAGACCAGTCAGCAACTGGAGGCTCAGAAGCGACAATTGGGCGCCACCCGCAATGCTACCGACAGCCGTCGCCTTGACTTGGAGAAACAGCTCTCGTCGATTAATCAGCAGATTGCCAATGCGCAACGTGAGCGGCAACGGTTCGCGGAGTTGGTGAATGATGGCGCTGTGCCCCGCAAGCAGTTGGACGACATCAACAACCAACTGAAGGTGTTGGAACGCCAGCGCGAAGCCACGCGCGACCAGATTCGCAGCAACAACGCCAGTCTGGCGGAGCAGAGCAAAGGCATCGGTGCGCAGATTGAAGGGCTCAGCGCGCAGCAGCGCCAGATTGCCGACCAGATAGAGGGCACTCGTGTGAAGGCTCCCATCACGGGGACTGTGTTGGAGAAGTATGTGGAGCAGGGCGAGTTTGTGACTACGGGCAAGCCGCTCTTCAAGTTGGCTGATACGGAGCGGATGTATCTGCGCGCCTATGTCACTTCGTCGCAGTTGCAAAAGGTGAAGGTGGGACAGAAGGTAACCGTGTTTGCCGACTATGGAGACGGGCAGAAGAAGGAGTATGCGGGCACCGTCTCATGGATTTCCTCGCGCTCGGAGTTCACGCCTAAGACCATTCTCACCGATGACGAGCGTGCCGACATCGTGTATGCTGTGAAGGTGGCGTTCAAGAACGATGGCTATGTGAAGATTGGAATGTATGGACAGTTGATAATTGATAATTGACAATGGACAATTATGATTTGACTATCTTAGAGGCGAGAGGCAAGGACCAAGGGGCAAGAGATTTTACTATCTGAAGATTTGAACGCAATTGAAGTAAAGAACATCTGCAAGAGTTACGGTCGCGTGCAGGCACTCGACGATGTGACGCTGAGCGTGGGACGGGGTGAGGTCTTCGGCCTGATTGGTCCTGATGGCTCGGGGAAGACGTCGCTGTACCGCATTCTCTGCACGTTGCTGTTGCCTGAAAAGGGCACTGCGACGGTGGATGGCTTCGATGTGGTGAAACAGATGAAGGACATCCGAAGGCGTGTGGGATATATGCCTGGCCGTTTCTCGCTCTACCAAGACTTGACGGTGGAGGAGAACCTGCAGTTCTTTGCTACGCTTTTTGGCACCACCGTGGAAGAGGGCTACGATACGGTGAGGGCTATTTATTCACAGATAGAGCGGTTCAAGGACCGCAAAGCAGGCGCGTTGTCGGGTGGTATGAAGCAGAAGTTGGCATTGAGTTGCGCCCTGATTCATCAGCCCAGTGTGCTTTTTTTGGACGAACCGACAACGGGTGTCGACCCCGTGAGCCGTAAGGAACTATGGGAGATGCTACTGAAGATAAACGAGGAGCGTGGCATCACGATGGTGGTGAGCACACCTTATCTTGATGAAGTGCGCCGTTGCGGGCGTGTGGCGTTTCTCGACCAGGGTAGGATTCGTGGCATCGACACGCCAGAGCGGATATTGGATGAGTTCAAAGATGTTTTCAATCCGGCCCCCCTTAAATCCCTCCATAGGGGGACAGGAGAGGGGCTTGTCATCGAGGTGGAGCACTTGGTGAAAGCGTTTGGAACGTTCCGTGCTGTTGATGATATCTCGTTTACAGTGAAGAGAGGGGAAATCTTCGGTTTCCTTGGTGCCAACGGTGCAGGAAAAACTACCGCCATGCACATGCTGACAGGCTTGAACCAGCCGACGAGCGGTACGGGACGCGTGGTGGGGTATGACATCCGTACGGAGTATGAACAAATCAAGCGCCATATCGGCTATATGTCGCAGCGTTTCTCGTTGTACGAGGACTTGACAGTGGCAGAGAATATCCGACTCTTTGCCGGCATTTACGGAATGAGTAACAGGGAGATAAAAGAGAAGACAGACCAGATGCTGCGCCAACTGAAGTTCGAAGACCATCGGGATGACTTGGTGGGTTCGCTGCCATTGGGCTGGAAGCAGAAACTCGCCTTCTCCATCTCCATCTTCCATGAGCCGGGCGTGGTGTTCCTCGACGAGCCTACGGGGGGCGTTGACCCTGCCACGCGTCGTCAGTTCTGGGAACTCATCTACGACGCCGCCCATCGTGGCATCACCGTCTTCGTGACAACTCACTATATGGACGAGGCCGAATATTGCGACCGCATATCCATCATGGTTGACGGAAAAATCAAGGCGATGGGCACACCTGAAGAATTGAAGCGCGAGTTCAACCAACCTGACATGGACCATGTGTTCACCTATCTGGCAAGGCAAGCCAAGAGAATAGACAATTGACAATTGAGAATTTGACGATTTGATGAAGCAGTTTATAGCATTTGTGATGAAGGAGGCGAAGCACATTTTGCGCGACAAGCGCACGATGCTCATCCTTTTCGGCATGCCCATCGTCTTGATGTTCATCTTCGGTTTCGCCATCACCACCGACGTGAAGAATGTGCGCACGGTGGTGGTGACGGCCAATGCAGACTACCAAACGCAGCGTGCTGTGGAGCGGCTGGCGCAGTCGGAATACTTCATCATCACGCAGACTGTAGCCACGCCTCAGGAGGCTGAACAACTGATTCGCAGTCAGAAGGCGGATATGGCCGTGGTGTTTGCCAATCAGCACAGCGGCGTGCAACTCATCGTCGATGGTAGCGACCCTAACATGGCGCAGCAATGGGCAACCTATGCCCAGCAGACAATGGCCAATTATCAATTGTCGAATATCAATTCAAAGATGCTCTACAATCCCCAGATGCGCTCTGCCTACAACTTCGTGCCAGCCATCATGGGAATGCTGCTGATGCTCGTCTGCGCCATGATGACCTCCATCAGCATCGTGCGTGAGAAGGAACGCGGCACGATGGAGGTGCTGTTGGTGTCGCCCGTCCGTCCGCTGATGGTCATCGTCGCCAAGGCTGTTCCCTATCTCGTGCTGGCGTTCGCCATTCTCATCACCATCTTGCTCATGGCGCGCTTTGTGCTTGATGTGCCGTTGGCAGGTTCGCTGTTCTGGATATTGGCCGTTTCCACCCTCTACATTCTGCTGGCGTTGTCGCTCGGGCTGCTCATCTCGAATGTGGCAAAGACACAACTAGTGGCGCTGCTGCTTTCGGCAATGGTGCTGCTGATGCCAGTCGTGATGCTTTCGGGTATGCTGTTCCCCGTAGAGTCGATGCCGCGAGTGCTTCAATGGATTGCCGCCGTGGTTCCACCGCGCTACTACATACAAGCCATGCGCAAACTGATGATAATGGGTGTAGGCATAGGCGACGTGGCTCAGGAGGTCGGCGTGCTGGCTCTCATGACCGTCGTATTGCTCACCGTCGCCCTCAAGAAGTTTAATGTAAGGTTATAGCCCACACAAACCCTCACAAAAGGAGGGATGCTTAAATGACAAAGAAATGATGGACAACAATAAAGATAATTCGCTTTCAAAAGGCTTGGGCGGGCTTCTCCCTCTCCTGCAGAAGGAGTTTATCCAGATACGCCGCAATGCCTTTCTACCGCGTCTCATCGTTCTCTTCCCCATCGTCATCATGTGCGTCATGCCGTGGGTGATGCAGATGGAGGTGAAGAACATTGTGGTGGATGTGGTGGATATCGACCGTAGCGTGGAGTCCGGGCGCCTTGTCGGGCAGATAGCTGCCTCGAACTACTTCATCTTCGGCGGGCAGAAAGCCACTTATGCAGAGGCGATGAAGGATATAGAAAAGGGACGGGCCGACGTCATCCTCGAGATTCGCGATGGCAAATATCTCATTGCTGCCAACGCCGTGAATGGCATGAAAGGTTCTATAGGCGCTGCCTATTTGAGCCAAATAATAAGACCCACCCCCCAGCCCCTCCCTGTAATGGAGGGGAGTGGTTACTCTCAAGGGCTGCAGGTATCTGCTCCCTCCCTCACAGGGAGGGCTGGGGGTGGGTCTCTCCTTCTCTACAACAAAGGCCAGAACTACAAACTCTTTATGATTCCCGCCCTTCTAGCCATCGTGATGATGCTGATGACGGGTTTCCTGCCCACGCTCAACATCGTGGGTGAGAAAGAGGCAGGCACCATCGAGCAAATCAACGTAACGCCCGTTTCCAAGTGGGCATTCATATTGGCCAAACTCATTCCCTACTGGCTCATCGCCCTATTCGTTGTCACTGTGTGCCTCCTGCTCGCGTGGCTTGTTTATGGTGTCACACCAGCAGGCCCCCTGTGGCTCGTATATGTGCTCGCCATGCTGCTGGCGTTGTTCTTCTCGTCGTTCGGACTTATTGTCTCCAACTATTCCGACACCATGCAGCAGGCCATCTTCGTCATGTGGTTCTTCGTGGTGCTCCTCATGTTGCTCTCAGGGCTCTTCACGCCCACGCGCTCCATGCCGCAGCTGGCCTATCTCACGACATATGTCAACCCCATGCACTATTTCATCGATGCTGTCCGAACTGTCTTCATCCGTGGCGGATCGTTCCAGCATATCGCACATCAGGTGGCTGCCCTCTTCGCCATCGGCTCCTTCATGGCCGTGTGGGCGGTGCAGAGCTATAAGAAGAATAGCTGAGCAGACAACGAATACGCTCGCTTAATCGGCGTTTTTCTTCTCCAGCTTCTTTGCTCCCAGCATCAACAGGTCGTGGATGTACTGGTGCTTGTCGTTGTCGAAGTAGTGCTGGGCCACATCCACCAGACGGTTGGCGCTTACCTTTCGCTCGTCGTCATCCAGCTGGTCGGCGTTATTGCAAAGGTCAAGGATGATACCGGCGGCCACCACCAAGTCCTCTGGCGACTCCTTCTGCGCGCGGTCCATCATCTTCTGGGTAATCAGCCCGAAGACCCGGTGCCAGTCGCCATTGCTTAGGTGTCCTATGTTGTTGATGGCCTTGCCCAACCACTCGCCCGGTCCACCCTGGCCCATGGGAATGTTGGCTGGGGCGACCGACGCGCTCCCCATCACGAGGCTTCTGCCGTCGAAGTATTTGCTCAAGTCGGGAAGTTCACCGTAGACCTTACTAAGAATGCTGTCGGGAATGCCGAACTGATGAAGCCACTTGGGGTCAATGTCTGGGGTGGCCAGATGGCTGGCCATAGCTGGCTTCTCGCCGTAGGATTGCAATAGCATGCCCTGCCTGATGTCTGGGTTGTCAGTATTCCACCACTCTGCGGCGTACACCGTGCGGAAGCCCGGGCGCGTCTCATCGTCGAAGGTGGCAATGGCGTAACTGGAGTTGGGCTTCTGTCCAATGCGATAGTTGCCACCTTGCTTCAGTTTCACCTCCCACAGCTGGCGGTGGCTGTCAGGCATGGGGTTGAAGCAGGTGTAGAAGGTGGCGGCATCGTTGTAGTCCTGCTGAAAGGCCTTCTGCAGGTTGTCGAGGAGTGAGAGATGAGGCTTCCCCAACTGGAAGTCGTGAACCACGGTTCGCTCGGCATGGGCGCCGTTGACGTCGCGCGTCGTGCTCTGGCTGACGGATGCATGGATGCCCTTGGCACTCACAATGTCATCGAAAGCTTTGCTGATGTTGCATTCGTGTAGCTGTGCCTGCATACTCATGGGCAATGCCAGCATGATGAGTGGCAGGAGTTTCAAGGTTGTTTTCATTGTCGTATGGTTTTTAGGTTTTATAATTCTATGATGACAGGCTGGCGGTCGTCAACCACCATGCAGTCGCCGTTGTCGCAGACCACAAGCTGAAGGTGTGCTGACTGTGGCGTGGCCTGATAGGTGGTTCTCACGATGTCGTTCCTGATGCGCTGCTCACCGCGCTCTATAGTCACTTCACACTCGTTGAGCATCTGCATGGCCCTCATCACATTCTCTTTATTCTGCCAGATGCCGTTGCCGAGCGTGTCGGGAATCTCTTCCTTTCGTGTCTTTATTCTCGGTTTTGCTGTCGTCTTCTTTGTTACCACCCTTTTGGTTTCCTCTTTTGTTATAAGGGGTACTGGTTGTTCTGCCGGTTGAATAGTTGGCAGTTGCCTCACAGTCTTTTGTGCAACCACAGGTTCCTCCTTCTGCTCGATAGGGTTGTGGTGCAATGTCAGTAATAGGATGATGCAGGCGGCTACACCGATTGTCGTGAATAGCCACATGCGTCGGTGCTTGTGTTGCTTGTTTTGTTGCCCAATGCGATGCATCACGTTGTTACAGAAATCCGCTGATGGCTGCGGGTGTTGCCTGTGGGTTTCCCGTCTGCGTAAGGCTTCGCGCAAATCTTTATCGTTCGGTTTGTTCATCGTTCGTTTTCTTTCATCATTTGTAGCAGTTTCTTTCGTATTCGGTGGAGCCTTGTGGCCAATACGCCAGGCTCCGTGTCCATAATGTAGGCGATGTCGCGCAACGGACGGTCGTCGTAGTAGTAGAGGTGGAGCAGCATCTGTTCGTTGGGTGGAAGCGTGTCGATGGACGTTTCCAACAGTCGGATGCGCTCCTCGCGGCCAGTGTTGAATTCTTCATCGGTTGTATCTGCCAGCGGCAGGTCGTCTATGCAGAGCCATTGTGGACGTTGTCGTTTCAAGTGGCTGAGCGTCGTATGGAATGCGATGTGTAGTACCCAAGTGAGCCACGATGAACGTCCGTCGAACTGACCTAACGAGCGAAACGCACGGACAAAGGCGTCTTGAGCCAGTTCCTCGGCGTCGCTCGCATCGCAGACCATTCGGCTGACAAAGTCGAGCACTTGCCCCGAGTAGGTTTTGATGAAGTAGGCATACTCATCGCTCCTGCCGCTGAGAATCCGTTTGATGCGTTGCTTTTCTTCCGTGTCGATGTTCTTGCTCATTCTATCTTTATAGACTACCCGTCTTCGGAAATATTACACGAATGTTCGTTAAAGATAGCTAATCTGCTTGAATATATGCTCGCTTCAGGTCATTTGTGGCCTTTAATGACGTCATTTGCCGCATATAGTATCGTCATACGTATGCTTTGGTGTTGTAAAATAATTTATTTTGCAAAGTAAAATAATTTATTTTACCGACCAAAATAATTTATTTTATCGAGTAAAATAATTTATTTTACTTCACAAGATGTATGCTTTGAAGACGTTAGAAGCCGTCTGTAGTTGGCTTACTTGTATGTTCTGACAATCTACAAGCAGTCAATTGGGATGATGGTACACTCCACATCCTCCTTGTTTGTGGAGTAGGAAATGTAGAGACAATCGTGATACACCATCGCCTTGGGATAACTGTAGCCTAATGTTTTATAGCGGCCGTCGTAGCGTCTTGGGGGCAAGTCGGAGGGCAATCCGCTTCGCAAGAGGACTGCCTTGTCGAAAACGGCACCGTCTTTGCTGAGCATCAATACTAGAGGCCACCGCCATTTGCCATTGACGGGACAACCTACCATAAAGGCTGAGCCGTCAGGCAGATTGCCGGCACATTGCTTTGTGCGGGCATCGGGGATGGAGGTCGGCACAGGTTTGGTCCATGTAGCTCCCCTGTCGGTGCTGATTGAAGCAAGCTTGCGGAAGGTGCTCTTCTGGTCGCGGAATAGCATCACGATTGTCCCGTCGGGCATCAGATATTGGCTCGGTTCCAATTCGCGTGACTGTTTGCCGATGTCCTCGGATTCGAACTCGCCCTTTCGCCATCCGCTCATGCCACGTGGGTCGTCGGTATAGACTGGACATACATGCAGTCCGGGCTGAAAATGAACGGCTCCAATGACCCTGCCGTCGGCCATGCGGAAGGGGTCTTGTTCTATGATGCCGTTCATTTTGCTTCCATCAACCATCCTGACGGGCTGCGGTTGGCTCCACTCGTGGCCGTCGGTGCTATATATATAATAGGTATAGCCGCCTGTAGGAGTGAGTCCTTTAGGCCAACGGTTGATGAAGGCGGTGAGCGTGTCGCCACTCGCCAGCCAACCGCCCGATGTGCTGTAATAGGCGTCAGTGGCGTTGTCCAGCACTTCAGGTTCCGACCAAGTCAGCCCTTCGTCATCGCTATGGCTGTAAACCAACCGCGTGTCAGCAGCGTCTTCATCGGTTTGTGAGGTCTGCCACATGCAATAGAGCACGCCCTTGAAAGCCGTCATCACCGCCGCGTTGTTATAATGGAGGGTGTGGTCGGTCGGTTTGAAAACTGTAACAGTCTTCACTTCGATGGCCTTTGGCAGGGCGAGGGTTTCATGGTTGGTGGTGTCTATGCATCCTTCAGCCAAACGCGGAACGAAGTCTTTCCCCCATCCCGAAAACGAGATGAGGACGAAGAGGGCGATGGTGAGGCGTTTATTCATGTGTTGCGACGGTTTGGGGTGATAAAGATGAACCGTTGGGCGAACGGACACAGATAGGTCATTCGAACACGAAGTCCTCGAGCGTGCAAAGCGACTTCTCCTTCGTTTCAGACGCGAACTTGAAGTAGAGGGCGTGCAGGCCCACGTGGACGGTGTCGAGGCGGGCGGTGAGTTCGGTGGACGTCTTGGGCATGTCGGCCTTCAAGTCTATTTGGCCAATTTTCTTTCCACCCTGGGAAGTCCACGGGCGGTCGGCTAAGATTTCGATGGTGCCGTTGATGCCCTCGGGGATGAGGCGCAGGCGGAGGGTCGAATATTCGGCAATGTGGGCAGGGTCGAAGTAGAAGTACTTGTAGCCCACGATGGAGCCGTCGGTGTTGTTCACCACACGGTTGGTGTTGTTCTTCAGGTCGTAAGGTGCCTCGAAGTTGGTGTCTGTACCATACGAAGCCTCGACATACGAGCCATAGAACGTGTTGTTGGGCCATTCGTGAACAGCAGGCTTCGGTCCTGTCAGCCAGCAGGCGATTCCGGCGGAATGGCGCTCGAGAGGATCTAGGCCGTTGAGGGCGAAGCCGTTGGAGTTGTATTCGCCTTCGGAGATCTCCACCTTGCCGCCGGGACCTTCCTCAACCTTCACGCTGATGGGCGCCACCATGGCCTGGCGGGCATATTCGTTGGTGCCGGTTTGGCGGTGATAGAAGACAAACCATTTGCCGTTGATCTCGCAGATGGAGCCGTGGGTGTTGCCGTCGGGAACAGCTGAAGCGATGATGTTGCCCTGCTCGTCTTTCTCGCGGGCACGGCCGTCGATGATGGTGCCGCCATAGGTCCAGGGGCCGAGTGGGGCATCGCTGTAGGCGTAGGCGAGGGTGTAGTTCGACGTGGGCAGGCCGAACTCACCGTCTTCGGTGAAACGGCTGTAGATGAAAACGTACTTGTCCTTGATTTTGCGGATGCTGGAGGCTTCAAAGAAGCGGAAGCGGCCCGGCTGATTGCGACCAGAGATCATGTCTTCCACAATCTTGGTGCCAGGCTTCACGGTGGCCATTGTCTGCGGGTCGAACTCGGCAGCATAGCTACGCTCAAAGCCCCAATAACCGTAGACACGTCCGTCATCATCGACAAACACGGCAGGGTCGAACTGAAGCACGCCGTCCACCTTGTTCGGGTCATCAGCATTCCAGTTGCACACCTCGAACGGACCGTCGGGCCGGTCGCTCTTGGCTATCAGTCCGTTGCGTAGTCCTGTCTGGTCGTTGGGGAACAGATAGTAAGTCTTCTTCCCTGTGCTGTCAGTCACCAAAGCCACGTCGGGCGCATAGAGCACGTCTGCTGTGCCGGCTGAGTCGAAGGGTTCGCCCTTGGCGTTCTTGTCGACAACGAGGATGACGCCGTCGTAGCGCCAGTTGTTGAGGCTGTCGACCGATGCCGACCATACCACTTGGTCGCGTCCGCAGTATTCAGTCTTCAGGTCATCGTGCGAACCGTAGATATAGACGCGGTATTTCCCCGGTTGGTCGGGGTCTTCGAAGACATATGGCTCGCCATCGGGTATGTGCTCCCAGAGTGGCAAATAGGGATTGCCGACGGTAGTGAGTAGCCCCTCTGTTGCCCCCCCTTGAGGGGATGATGCACATGAGGCACAAACTAAAATAGTAATCAAGAATGAAAAATATAAAACAGAACGATTCATAAAGTTCAATGTTCAAAGTTAATAGATGTGTATGCAAATGCGTTGATAGGAGACGAGATGGAACGGGCCATCGTCGTGGACTTCGAGGATGAGATGGATTTCGCCAGTAGCGTTGGTAGGGATGCTGACGACAATGCTCGAGAGGCTGGGATGGTCGATGTCGGCTTTAGCTGTGCCTATCTCGGGCTGCTGCCACCAATGGTAGTAGAGAAGGTCGCCATCGGGGTCGTAGGTGCGCGAGGCGTCGAGACGGATGGTCTTCCCAGCCTTTGCCTTAACGTGGACAGGTTGCCGGCCTTTGCTTCGATTCACGATAACGATGGGATTGTGGTTGCCTTTGCCTTCGGCAACCCACTGCATGCGTGCCATAAAGTCGTTCAGTTCATCAGGGTAGAAGCGTGTCTTGTAACCGATGCTGGCACTGCGCACGGGTTCTTGCCAAGAGGTCCAGGCTGTGGTGAGCGAGTCGGGGCAGAGCCCGCGCTCATGATAGCCTGCCCAGCCACATTGGCGCGGGTCATCAGGGTCATTCAGCCCATTGGGCAAGAGGTAGAGGAAACTGGGCGTGTCGCCTTCCACACCCCATTTGTAGGTGGAGTATTCTTTACCTAATGCCCCCTTGCCTTGTATGTGGTCGGCATGCTGTTGCCAATGGCGCTTGCCCAGTTCGCATTGCTCTTGCCATGTTCCTTCGTCCCAGATGAATTGCAACTCGTCTCGGAACTCTTGGCGAAGCCACTGGTGCGAACTGTAGGCACGGTTCATGCGCATGCTGTATTGCATATCTTGGTCGGTGATGGTGTAGATGCGGAACTTGTTGACAAAGCGTTTTAGCTGTTCTGCTGTACGTGTTTGTTTCACGCGCCAGATGGCTTGCGCAAGCGTGTTTGCACCACCCCAAGCCGCAACATAGATGGGCCGTGGGTCGTTTTCGTCGGCAAGACGGATGAGCAGATCGCTGCCCGGTGAGTCGTTGCCCTCGCCAATGGCCTTGATACCGCCTCGCTGGCTGCCCATCACGCAACGGCTCTGCACGTAGTCGGCACTTGGCCAGTAGCCTATGCGCTGCCGTGCCTGCTCTTTTTCCAAGGGTAGGAAATTCCGTTGGCTCGACCGCCGCATGAGGTTGGGTAAATCCTTGCGGTAGGCAGCCACCACTCGGAAGAGATACTCAGCCCACTCCGTGGGATATGGGTCGCAGTTCCACCCTACCGTCGTGATGAGGGCCTCGATTTCGAAGAGGTCGGCATATGCCATCAGTCTGACCATCGACTCCATGTCGTCGGGTTCGACATCAGCTGGTGCAATGTCGGTACACACCACAAGGCGCGGCTTCAAAGACTCGGATGACGCGGTGGACGCGGAGGGCGCTGAGAGTAAAAGGCTTAAGCAGAGAGGGAGAAAGGCTTTCATATCACCTGTCACCTATAGTTATTTGCTCTTGCGGATGATTTTCTTGATTTTCTTCACCAGTTTGGCAGACGGTTGAGGCTCGTCGTTGACAGACAAGAGGTACCATTTCACCGTCCAAGAGACTTTCTCGCCAGGCTTCAGTGTTGTGTAGGCGCCTTGGCTTTCCAACTCGATATACGATTTCCCACGGTTGACATAGACTTGTATTTCGGCTTCGTCTGGCGCGGGCTGCGAGGGATTCAGGTCTTCGAACTTCTTGATGAGCAGCAGTCCATTGGCAAGGTAGGCGAGCCAGCCTTTTCCGTCAGCATTGATTTTGCGGTTCTCATTGGCTTCGTCAGTTTGATACCAAAGGGTTTTGTATTGGGGCTTGAAGGCTAGAAGGTTGGCAGGAGTGACGCTCTCGATGGGCGCATCGAAGAAGATGATGCCATTCTCGTTGGTCACACGGGTGATTTCCCACGGTGCCACTTTCCGAGTCTCGCCCGATTCGTTCACAATGGAATAAGTGATTGCGATAGATTCGTCTTTCGGGTTCGCAACGAACTCTTTGCAAATCCTGTATTTCAGCTTTTCCGACACTTTGCTGCTCATCACAATTCTCTTCTCACTCTTCTCTTCCACGGTGTAAGCACCTTTGTCAAATTCGTTCACTGGTGGCCAGTTCCATTCTTTTTGTGGACTTGTCCAGAACGTACTTCCGAAGGCTTCTGGAAAGCGGGATTGCGAAATCACTTCCTTGTCGCCATGTTTCAGCGACATGATTTTTCCTCCTCTTCCTGCATCGATGGTCATGGTCAGGTTGCCGACCTTTAACTGGATTTCCTCAGAGGGACCAAGAGGTGCGGATTGGGGACGCTGGAAGGGTTGGGCGACTGCCGTTATGCTGGCAAATCCTAAGACGGCGGTCAATGTCATAAAGGTCATTAGTTGTTTTTTCATAAGGTCTTTTTGTTATTTGTTGTATAAGTTGATAATATCTCATAGGCAATTCCCCTTCCTGTCTTTTCAGGGACAAGAAGGGGAATCTCATTTATTCTGCGCTCGTGCTGAGAATGATGTTGACAAGAGCCGTGACGTCAGTGATGGTGATATTGTTATCGCCATCAAGGTCGGCAGCAACATGGTCGAACGCATAGGACTCCTCATCGTCTTTGCCAAGAACAATGTCCACCATAGCGGTCACGTCAGCAATATTGACCAGTCCGTCGCGGTTTACATCGCCAATGAGATTAGCCAAACCAGTTAGGTTGACAACAACGCTTGCGGCTTTCGGACTGCTGAGGGTAACGGTGCCGCTGTATGTTCCAGCATGTGTCGGTATGAAGGTTATGCTAACGGTCTTTCCTTCCTGTACATCGGCAATGCTGATAGTCTCAGTGTCGATGCTATAGACTCCGTTTCCATCGGTAAGTGTTACCTTCACTTCGCCTGACAAGTCGCTGCCCAGTACATCGAACGTCTTGGTTATTGGTGTGCCCACATTCGTGCTGAATTCAATCTCTTCAGGATCAGCAATCAGTTCAGGGGTCTTCAGTGAGGTTTGGAAACCGATTTCACAAATATAACTCCGGTAAGTTGCTGTCTCTATTTTATAAATCTTAGTGGCATCAAGATTGGTCGCTGAAAGCACAAATGTCCCTGATGTCGCAGAATTACTCTCATTTTTTATAGCTGTAGATGATGCTGTAACCGAGCCATCTGCATTTTTAGTACATTCGAAGATTTTCAAAGTAGTAGGATATCTGCTGCTTGTCTTGCTTTGCCCTAAACCTAACATCTTAACCGCAGTTGTATTAGTTACGTAGAATGTAACAGTTTCCTGCGTATTGTTATTTTTTGAGTTAAATCCCATAACACGAGCAGATCCATCTCCACTCGATTGTTTAAAATAGAATGAACTGCCAAGTAATTCCAAATTGCTGTCCCATGAGTTGCCTGCATATTTGTTGTAATTGTTATTTACATTGCTTTGGATCCACTTTTGTGGATGTGAGTTATAATAGGTTCCTACCCAAGCGCCATATATAGGCAATGTCAACCAAGCTACTTCATCATCTTTATACTCGGTGTATTTGTAAAGATTATTCACATAGGATTTGTTCCACCCGGCATCGTCAATAGTGGAGTACTTGGCAATATTCAAGTAAGGGTCGCTGGCTGTGCCACCATCGCTGGCTGTTGCCGAGAGGTTGATAACAATGTCTTCCACTCCCTCGCTGCTGATAGTGAGTGTACCTGTGTAGGTGTCTTCTTCAGAGGCATTGAAAGTAACATTGATTGCGGGATTGTTAGCAATCTCGGTGGCAGCGATGGTTGTCGGATTGACGGTGAACACACCAGCATCGTCGGTGAGCGTAATAGTGATGTCGTTGCTCAGTGCGCGTCCACTCAATATAACGGTCTTCGTCTCGTCTTTATTAATATCGGTGGAGAACGTCAGGGTTTGCTCGCTGGCTGTCAACGTGGGCACGGGATTTGTTGCTGTTCCGTTAAGAGTGACGATGACATCGTCGGCACCAGGTGAAGAAAGGATTACTGTAGCAGTGTAGTTGCCTACTATTGTGGGTGAGAAAGTTACATTGATGTCTTTTCCTTCCTCAGTATCAGCCTTCGTGATGGTTGTGGCATCGATACTGAAGACATTGTTGGCATCATTCAGTGTTACCGTGACATTGTCTTTCAGGTTAGCACCAAGTACAGTGAACTTGCCTGTTGCTGTAAGACCTGCTTCGGTAGTGAGACTCACGTTCTCAGTATTGGCAATGAGCTCTGGTACAATAACAGTACCTGTGATGGTGATAGTTACTGTCTCGGCATTCTGGCTTGAGAGTGTGATAACGCCTGTTTGCGTGCCTGTTGTGGTGGGGCTCCACGTGATGGTGATGTCTGCTTGTGCAGTGCCACCATTCTGAGTGATGCTTGTCTTGTCAATCGTAAAGGCATTGTCTCCTGACTTTTCCACA
Source organism: uncultured Prevotellaceae bacterium (assembly GCA_902769705.1). GTDB lineage: Bacteria > Bacteroidota > Bacteroidia > Bacteroidales > Bacteroidaceae > Prevotella. The sequence goes on along the minus strand of CACXPX010000036.1, from coordinate 13,423 downwards.
GAGATATTACCTTCCAGTGAGATTCCCTTTACACTGACCGTTTGCGTGTAGGTCTGCTCGGCGTAGCCCTCAAAGTTCACTTCGGTAGGGGTAGCCTTGATGGTTGGCCCTGCCGAAGCTCCAAGGATATACTTGATACCAGCCAATGCGTCAATCTTACCATTGCCGAAGTGCGAGGCGTTCGCCCCCGTAGTGGTATAGGCATCGTTGATGGCAGTCTCCTTCATGATTTGCTTCACATCATTGACGGTCAGGTTCTTGTGCTGAGCATTTTCTTCCAATGAAGCTTGCATCCATAGGGCTACGATACCAGCTGCAGTTGGTGTAGCCATAGATGTACCTTCCATCATAGCGTATGGGTATAAAGAGTTGTTGACAACAAGGTCGTAACTGTAGTCATCTCCATAATAACTGTAATCGTCGACCGAAGTCGTATGGTTGTGGTTCACGCCAGCAGCCAGACGAGCACCAGGGGCTGTAATCCAAGGTATCATTTTGCCGGCAGGTCCCCCCGATGCAGTTCCCCAGCTACTGAAGTCAGCAATGTCATCCATGGTATAAACACTTTGCATAGTGTAAGATGTGCCACTGGAGGCAGTCCAATTGGTCTTTGACACATAGGCTCCGATGGAAATAACATTGTCAATAGTGGACTCATCGCTATAACAGCCGTCATCGGTTCCTGCAGTCCATGTGTAACCATTTGTGGAAAGATGATTTGTGAAATAGCAGTAAGTACCGCCCCAAACGTCAATCACAGAACTTCCACTACTAGGGTAGAACTCCACGGCAAGTGTGTATTTGCTCTTGTAATATGCTTCTCCGTCTTTGGTGGTCTGGGTATAGCTCTTGGATGTGAGGCCGTTATTAGAGTAAAGCATAATTTGAGTCTTATTGGAACTGAGATAGTTTTTATAGGCATAGAGTGTGCCGCTGTAATAGTTGCCCAATCCAGAAACAGAAACTCCACTAGTAGTTGGATTAACAACAACTGAAGTCTTCACGGCACCAGTACTACTGTCGAGTACATATATTTTGCAACTCATGCTGCTCACGTTGGTGCTGCGTGCCCAAGCGCTGGCTATAATACCGTAATAGTAATATCCAGCATCGGTGTCGATGTATGTAGCACTGCGCATAATAGTACGCAGAGGGCTATTGCTACTTGCAGTTCCGCTGACATGGTAGCCGCCACCTTCACCATCTACCGACTTGCCGCCGTCATTAGAAGAAGCAAAGAGGGCAATGCGGTTGGGATGGTTACTGCCAAAAAGAGAATTGTATACATCAGCCTCGTCACTAGTGCCATCATGCGGACCAAGTTGTGACCCCCAACTATTGCTCACCACCAAAGGCTTGCCTTGTTGATCGGCATAATCACACATCTTTTTTACTGCGTTGTCGAGATATGTGCTCGATAGGTCCTTAATGCCTGCCAAATACAGGTCAGCACCAGGAGCCATGCCGCCATATGTGGCAGCTGCGTGGTCATCGGTTATGGTCACATTGGAACCGTTGATGATAACACTTGAACCACCAGCCGTCGTAGAGGTATGTGTGCCGTGATCCTCACTATTGTCATCGGTCAGTGTGGTACTTGTAATGGAACTATATTCTTTTGCCGACCTGCCGTCATAAACATACGCTTTTTTGATACGGCTGTTACCATTTTTGTCATTGAAAGCTATGTGAGCAAAGTCTATGCCCGTGTCTATTACACCAAGCACCACTCCAGAACCATCGAACTTCTTTGTCAGTCCAGATGAGATGGCGTCTGTAGATTGAGTAAGGACATCGTAAACATTAGTTTTCTGGCGTGCTGCATTGGTGAACACTTTCTTCAGTGGCGATACGTTGATGCGTTTTACGTTGCTTATGGCTGCCACTTCGTTGATTTTATCAACAGGGATAAGGCTGGTATATAGTCCGTTGATGAACGACTCTTGAAGGATGACCCCTTTTTCCTCTACTTCACTAACGTCGTTAGCGTTATGTAAGCGCAGATAGGCTGCAATATAAGCCTTGCCATTGATGGTGTCAGGTGTGGCGTAAATACGTCCAGGATGTTTCCCTTTATGCCTCCACGCCCCGTCAATGGGTTTCAGTCCGAGTTGTTTTTCAGCTTTTATATCACGTTCAAATGTAATGTCTCCATTTAATTCGTTGAGAAACATTTGTGTTGTAACCGATAGTTTCTCCTCATTTTGAGCCCAACCAGCGAGGGTTGCTCCCATGAGGATAATCAGCAATAGAAATCGTCTTCCCATTTTACTTTCTCTCTAAATGTGTCAATTATTATATTATTATGTAGTATTAAAAATTGATATAAAATCGTGCAAAAATACGAAATAATTCCCATAATGCTGAAAGATGAAGGGTGAAAAGTTGTGGATAAAACAGAAAATATTGCGTTTTGGTTACTTTTTGTGATAAAATGATGTTGAAAAGTAGCAGATTCTCACATATGGTGTGGTGGAAATTTGTCAAGGTCGCAATGCAATAAAGTGGAAACGGGTGCGTTATATAGTTGTGTTTAAACGCCAATTGCTATTCATATTTGTGATGTCGATGCTGGCCTCACTAAAGGTTTGCGCGCAGTATGACGTTACGTTCAGCCATTATTTTGACCTGGAGCCATCATTCAACCCGGCGGCTGTGGGCAAACGTCCCGTGTTGAACGTTTCGGCAGCTTATGCCATTGAGATGGCTGGATTCAGGCGCAATCCGCAGACCATGAATTTTGGTGGTGACATGCCGTTTTATGCCATGAAGACCTATCAGGGTGTAGGTATTCAGTTGGTGAACGACCAGTTGGGTCTTTTCCGCCATCAGCAGTTGGCAGGTCAGTATTCTGTAAAGATGAAGTTGGCGGGTGGCACGCTGGGCGTGGGTGTGCAGGCTGGTTTGTTGAGCGAGAATTTCGACGGTTCGAAACTTGATTTGGACGAAAGCAGCGACCCGGCTTTCTCGAGCGGCGAACTGACAGGGCAGACGCTCGACCTTGGTTTCGGACTCTACTACATGCACGGCCCATGGTATGCAGGATTGTCTGGACAGCACTTGTTGGCGCCACTGGTAGAACTTGGTGAAACGAATGAAATACAGATAGATCGAAGTTATTATTTAACAGGTGGATGCAATATTCGCTTGAGAAATCCGTTATTGACAATAAAGCCCTCATTTCTGGTGAAGACCGATTTGGTGGGCTGGCGTGCCGACGTGACAGGCCGCTTGGTCTATACGACAGACAACCGAATGATGTATGCAGGTGTGACCTACAGCCCAACTGTATCAGTCACTTTCTTGATAGGTGGAACATTCCAAGGAATCATTGCTGGCTATAGTTATGAGGTCTACACATCGGCTATTAACCCAGCCAACGGAAGCCACGAACTATTTGTCGGCTATCAGATGGATGTGAACTTGGTGAAGAAAGGTCGCAACCGCCATCAGAGTGTGAGAATTCTTTAGCGACGTTTCGCTAAATGGAAATAGTAAATGATATAAAGACAGAATATATGATGAAGAAGAAAAGAGTCATAAAAACAGTATGCACGGTGCTTGTCGCCTTGCTGTTGGCGGGATGCATGGGCTCGAAGAGCGCATCCTCGTCAGGGCGTGGTGGCGAAGTGGTTGGTGTCAGCGGAAAGGCTTTCAACGAGCCGTCGCCCTATGGCATGATAAGAATCAACCGTGGTTGGCTGCGCATGGGCATCGAGCAGCAGGATTCGCTTTGGGGAAAGCAGACGCCAGTGAGAGACGTCTCGGTTGATGGATTCTGGATGGACCAGACAGAGGTCACCAATTCGCAATACAAGCAGTTCGTAAACTGGGTGCGTGACAGCATTCTTCGTACACGTCTGGCTGACCCGTCATACGGCGGCGATGAGTCGTATATGATTACCGAGGACAAAAACGGTGACCCCATCCCCCCACATCTGAACTGGAAAAAGCAATTGCCTCGCAAACCCAACGAGGACGAGCTGCGCGCCATAGAGAGCCTATACGTGACCAATCCTGTGACGGGCGAGAAATTGTTGGACTATAGCCAGATGAACTATCGTTATGAAGTCTACGACTACACGACAGCTGCCCTGCGTCGCAACCGCATGCGCCCTGAAGAAAGAGTGCTGAACACCGACGTTGTGGTCGATCCTAACGAGACGGTGATGATTTCCAAGGATACTGCCTACATCGATGATGAGGGACGCATCGTTCGCGAAACTCTCAACCGTGAGCTTACGGGTCCGTGGGACTTCTTGAACACTTATATCGTGAACATCTATCCCGACACGACGTGCTGGGTGAACGACTTCCAGAACTCTGATAACGAGGTTTATCTGCGCAACTACTTCTCCAACCCCGCTTACAACGATTATCCTGTGGTGGGTGTCACATGGGAGCAGGCCAATGCCTTCTGCGCTTGGCGCACAGAGTATCTGTTGAAAGGTCTTGGACCCGAAGCCCGCTATGTGCAGCGCTACCGTCTGCCGACTGAGGCCGAGTGGGAGTATGCCGCACGTGGTAAAGACCAAAACGAGTTCCCGTGGGATAATCCCAATGTGAAGAACGGTGAGGGATGCTTCTATGCCAACTTCAAGCCTGACCGCGGAAACTACACCAAGGACGGCAACCTCATCACCTCTAAGACAGGCATCTACAGCGCCAACTCGAACGGACTCTTCGACATGGCCGGCAACGTGGCCGAGTGGACATCCACCATCTACACCGAGGCAGGCGTCGATGCCATGAACGACCTGAATCCGCAGCTCGAATACAAGGCTGCCAAGGAAGACCCCTACCGGCTGAAGAAGAAGAGCGTGCGCGGTGGCTCGTGGAAAGACCCTGAGAGCTATATCCGTTCCGCTTGGCGCACGTGGGAATACCAGAATCAGCCACGTTCCTACATCGGTTTCCGCTGCGTCCGCAGTTTGGCTAATACGACAAGTACAAAACAGAAAAAGAGCAAGAAATAAACATGACAGAATACAGCAAATTCAACATCATCTACCGTCTGCAGAAGTGGATGGACAGCGTGCCGGGACAAACGTTCCTGAACTATGCGTATAGCTGGGGTGCCGCTGTGGTTATTCTTGGAACCTTGTTTAAACTCACCCACCTGCCGGGCGCCAACTTCTGGCTCTTCCTGGGAATGGGTACCGAGGTTGTGGTGTTCTTCCTTTCGGCATTCGACCGCCCGTTCGACAAGACAGCCGACGGTCGCGATTTGCCCACTCATTTGGGAGTCAGTGCCGACGGTGAAGGCGAAGGAGTTATTGCCGACGTTCAAGAAGGGTTGCATGTCTCTACTGGCCCATCTGTTTCAGGTGGAGTACAGGGAGGTGGCACGATTATCATCGGTGGTGGCGGCTCAGGCAGTGGCTCTAGCTATGCCGAAGGCGGTCTTTCCACTGGCACCAGTGGTGACGAAGACTTGCAGGTGGCTGCCGTTGCCCAGCCTGTTGGCGGTGGTGGCGGTACTACTACGTGGGTAGCCCAACAGCAGGAGACCACGCCCGAGATGATAGAAGCGCAGGGCAACTACGTGGACAACCTGAAGAAGCTCAACGAGACGTTGGCCAAAGTGGAGGAGCAGAGCCAGCGCCTGACGCGCGACAGCGAAGAGATGGAAAACCTCAACCGCACGCTCACGGGCATCAGCAAAGTCTATGAAATGCAGTTGAAGGGTGCCAGTGCTCAGATAGGTACCATCGACGAGATCAATGAACAGACGCGCAAGCTGGCCAAGCAGATAGCCGAGCTCAACAAGATCTACGCCCGAATGATTGAGGCGATGACCGTGAATATGCCTAAGGCTCCGATGCCTACCGTGAACAACGAAGATTTGTAGTCACAAACCGTCAACAGTTCACTGCCAACCAAAAAAGAAGAAAATAAATGGCAATCAAGAAAAGACCTGTCAATCCGCGCCAGAAGATGATCAATCTGATGTACGTCGTCCTCATGGCCATGCTCGCTTTGAACGTCTCTACCGAGGTGCTCAACGGCTTCTCCGTTGTTGAGGAGAGCCTGAACCGTACCACGTCGAACTCGTCGAAGGAGAATGCGTCCATCTATGAAGACTTCGATGCGCAGATGAAGCAGAATCCCGAAAAGGTGAAGCAGTGGTTTGAAAAGGCAGCGATGGTGCGTAGCATGAGCGACTCGCTTTACAACTTCGCCCAGGAACTGAAAGAAGCCATTGTGAAAGAGGCCGACGGCGCCGACGCTGACGTGCACAACATCGACCACAAGGACGACCTCGAGGCAGCCACGCAGGTGATGCTGGCTCCCGGAAAGGGTAGGGGCGGCCAACTCTATAACGCCATCAACTCCTACCGCGAGCGCATCCTGAAGCTGGTGACCGACAAGAAACAGCAGGACATCATCGCCAGCAACCTGACCACCGAAGTGCCGAAGTCGCAGCGCGCGTTGGGCAAGAACTGGCAGGAATACATGTTCGAAGACATGCCCGTGGCAGCCGCTGTCACCTTGTTGTCGAAGCTGCAGAGCGACGTGCGATATGCTGAGGGCGAGGTGCTCCACACACTCGTGTCCAACATCGACGTGAAGGACATCCGCGTGAACAAACTCGACGCCTTCGTCATCCCCGAGAAGACCACGCTCTATCCGGGCGAGGTGTTCAATGCCGACATCGTGATGGCTGCTGTCGATACGACCATGCAGCCCGAAATATATGTCAACGGCACGAAAATCAATGCCAAGGGCAAGTATTCGTTTACGGCAGGTGCCGTGGGCGACCACTCGTTCAGCGGCTACCTCATCACGCGCAACGCGGCTGGCGAGACCATGCGCCGCGAATTCATGCAGAAGTACAGCGTCATCCCAGCACCCACAGGAGCCACCGTGGCTGCCGACCTGATGAACGTGCTCTATGCCGGATTCCAAAACCCCATGAGCGTCAGCGTGCCCGGCGTGCCCGCCAATGCCGTGTCGGTGTCGATGAGTGGCGGTTCGCTGGTGGCAAAGGGAGCCGGACACTATGTGGCAACCCCTGCAGCCGTGGGCAAGGATGTGGTGTTCACCGTCACGGCTAACGACAAGGGCAAGACCCGCCAGATGGCACAAGTGACGTTCAAGGTGCGTAAGCTGCCCGACCCCACTCCCTACGTCGTGGTGGGCACCGACCGCTTCAAGGGTGGAAACATGCCGAAAGCCTCGCTCGTAGCCATGGACCAGCTCCACGCCGCCATCGACGACGGACTTTTGGACATCCCGTTCCGCGTGCTCAGCTTCGAGACGGTGTTCTTCGACGATATGGGCAACTCCATCCCCATTGCCTCTGAGGGCGCATCGTTCTCAGGGAGACAGAAGGACACGTTCCGCAAGCTCTCGCGCAACAAGCGCTTCTATGTGCGTGGCGTGAAGGCCATCGGACCCGACGGCATTCAGCGCACCCTGCCAGGAGCCATGGAGTTCATCGTGAAATAATTAAAGAATTAAGAAATTATATCATTTAAATCATCAGACATCATGAAGCGAAGCCTTTTAATATTTGCATTTTTTAATTTCTTAATTGCGACAGCTGTCGCCCAGCCGCAGCGCCGACGCACCACTACCCAGCAGCAGTCGTCCGCCTCGGCCGCCCAGAAGTCGAATGCCAACACGATGACCACCCGTGCACAGTTGTCGTTCCCCACGCAGGCCACGATGTCCGAAGACGTCGTGTGGCGCCGCGACATCTATCGCGAGGTCGACCTCCACGACGATGCAAATGCCGGACTCTACTATCCGAAGGAGCCTGTCGGCACGCAGATGAACCTCTTTACCTACATCTTCAAGCTGATGATGCGCGGCACCATCAAGGCCTACGAATACCGCCTCGACGGCAACGAGCTCTTCACCGACTCGGCACGCATCAAGCCCCTGCAGTTCCTGAAAGACCAGGGCATCTATTTCGAGCGCACCGACAAGGGCGTGCGACTCGAAGACAGCGACATCCCCTCGAAGGAGGTCACCGCCTACTACATCAAGGAGAGCGCCTACTACGACCAGGCCACGTCCACGTTCCACACCAAGGCGCTGGCCCTCTGCCCCATCTGGGTCGAAGAGTGGGGCGGCGAGAGCGAGCGCAAGCCCCTCTTCTGGGTGAAGTACGACGAGCTGGCGCCCTTCCTCGCCAAGCAGACCATCATGACCAGCAACCTCAACAATGCCGCCACGATGAGCATCGACGACTTCTTCACGCTGAACATGTACAAGGGCAAAATCTACAAGACCAACAACATGCTCGGCGAGTCGCTCGCCAAGATTTGCGGCAACGACTCCTCGAAGATTTCTGCCGAGCAGCGCCGCATAGAGGCCGAGCTGAAAGAGTTCGAGAGCCACATCTGGGGCGACGATGCCAAGAACGACTCGCTCGACTCCGTCTCCGTGGTTCCCCTGGCCAAGAAGGGCAAGAAGTCCGCCGCCAGCCGTCCGGCAGCCGTCAAGAAGGAGAAGACCGCAAAGCCACGCCGCAGCAGCGGTTCAGCCTCGTCGTCAGGCTCGTCGTCGGCTCGTGTCACCGTCCGTCGCCAGAGGCATTAGCCCCACCCCTATCTTACCCCTTACCCCTCACTTCTCACTTCTAAAATGAAAATTGACAAATCATAATAGAAACGTGATATGAAAGCAATAAAAATCGCAATAGCCCGACGCTGGATAATGGTGATAGGTCTATCCTTCATTCTCTATTCTTTATCATTTAGCTTAGCGCAGGCCCAGCACATGCGCTTCGGCTTCAAGGGCGGAGTCGACGTCGCCACGATGTCGCTCAACAGCGATGTGCTGAAGGCCGACAACCGCCTGGGATTCTTCATCGGCCCCACCCTCACGTCCGACGTCCCCTTCACGGGCTTCGGCTTCGACGCCTCCGTGCTCTTTAACCAGCGCGAGGCGAAGGTCTCCGACGCCTTCTCCTCCGACCATCTCAAGCAGCAGCAAATCGTCATCCCCGTGAACCTGCGCTATTCCATTGGGTTGGGCTACACCGGCAACATCTTCCTTGCGGCAGGTCCGCAGGTGGGCTTCACCATCGGCGACGACGTGCAGAGCCTGCGCCAGATGATGGACCAAGCCGACGAGTGGCGGCTCAAGAAGTCCAACTTCAGCGTGAACGTCGGCGGAGGCTTCACCCTCGGACACCTGCAAGTCTCAGCCAACTACAATGTTGGCGTGGGAAAGACGGGCGACGCCTCCTTTGGCGCAGCATGGGACGCTGCACGCGACGGATGGAACGGACGCTACAACGCCTGGCAGATTGCACTCGCCTACCTGTTCTGAGCCGTCAGGCTTCCCCCTGATCACAAGTTTTCACAAAAAGACATCAAGCATGAAAAGGCATTTCCTTTATCTCCTGGTATTGGCACTTCCCCTTTGCTCCTTCTCCAGTTGCAAGGGCGACAAGGCTCCCGACTCAAATAGTCAAATAGTCCAATCGTCAGATAGTCAAATAGTCCAATCGTCCAATGGTCCAATCGTTCAATTGCCCGACGGTATGTGCAAGCCCGATGACATTGCGAAGTCGTGGATGCGTCGTGTCATCAACGTCCCAGGCCAGAAGAGCGATATCGTAGCACTCTTCGAGGCGTTCTACCTTGCGTGGCCCACCATCGAAGGCAGCCGCATCGTGCACACCACCAACCCTTCGCTGGCTCCAGATGAAACCTACTATGAGGAAGGTTCCGTCATCAACCGCAAGAACGGCTATGTGGAGTCGGCGTGGTACGAGGGAGAGCCTCTGGGCACAATATCCGCCTGCGTATGGAACCGCAAAAACGGGCACAAGCTTTTTGCCGTGAACTTTAGTTGTGCCCCCCAATTCCTTTGCTTCTACGACTTCGACCCTGCAAAGCGAACCCTCACCCCCGAGGAAAGTCCGGTGAAACGCGAGAATCAAGTCTATCCCGATAAAGCCCCCTTGTGGTACACGCTGCCAGAAGAGGGCAAGCAATTGGAAGTGGCTGAGGATGCGCCTGGAGATGAAGTCGTCTCAACCTACTACGATTTCGACGGCCAAAACCTGAAGTTCGTGGGGCGTAAGGATTGACTGTCATCGTCCCACCGACCCACAACTAGCGCGCTGAGCGCCGTTCTCTATGGGGCTTTGAAGGCAAAACGCCTCAGCAAACGATGGCTATGTCATCGTTTTTTATTTTGAAAAACCATGACAAATTTTTGTCAACTTTTTCGTTCAATCTAGAAAAGAAATATGTAAAGAATCTTTACTCCCTCACTCTCATTCCTCCACTTTCAGCCGGAAAAATTGTCACTTGTGGCTTTTGAGGGTGTCATTTGTGGCCTTTGACCTTGTCATTTGCGGCATCTTAGCCGCTCATTTGCCACAAGTGAGAGCCTCAAAGCATAGCTCTGACAACCCCAAAGCATAGCTTTCACCGCCCGAAAGGATGTAAAGAAAACGGAAGTCGCTGACAATCAATGACTTCCGAAAATGCTCATTTTTCGCATATTTGCCCACGAAAGAAATTTTTTTTCAACCGAGGGCCTTCTCGTGGGGGTGAAATTCAGAATATTTTTGACAAAAAGAGACTCTATCTGTAGCTAACACTCACTTCCTCAGCATCGGCAGGAAAACCAAGAAGTAGATAGCCAACATAAAACTGCCTACCACAATAAAAATCTAAGGAGTTTTCTTGCGATTCTTGCTCTTCCTGTCAAGAATAGCCCATCCCCAGCCAACAAACAATAAAACTGATTGGACAATCACCCATATGATGATGAATGTTTTCATATCTAAAATGCTTAATTCCGAACTGTCAGAGCCTGAACCAAAGCGTCAATTTGCTGTTGGCTCATGCCGTGAGAGAGCAAATAGCTTGAGAACGCTTTTGCGTAGTCAACGCTAGGCAGCTGCGCTTCGTCATTAACGCCAGCATAATACATCAGGCACGTGTTGAGTCTCAACGACACCAATGTGTTGCATAAAATGCGGTCATTTTCAGGGGTAATCAGATAATAGTTGTTGTAAGTAATCAGATAGTCGGCTACAATCTCCTCATATGTTGCTCCGCACAGACCTTCAAGCAAGGCGCACACATATCCGGTGCGATCCTTTCCCTCCATGCAATGCACGACATAGGGCGCTGGGCGCAAGGGGAGTTCCTTCAAGGCTTCTATCAGTCGGTTGTTGTAGTCGTCTGCCGTTGGGTCAGCCTTCAGCGGGCAAAGTATCACGTTGCCTTCCTCCCATAGTGTTCGGCTATACGGAGGCATGTCGTAGGACTTCATCTTCTCTTCTGTGTCGGCAAGATTGAGCACAGTTCTGACCTTTTCGCGTTTCAGATATTCCGATACGTAGAAGGCGCGGTTGATGTCGTTGCAGAACGGCGATGAGCTACGATGCAACACGCCTCTTGCGAGGCGACCTCCTTTCGAGGCGCGTGCATTGGCAAATTCCGTGTCAGAGAAGTTAGGATAATCCTCGCGGTCGATGGTGTAGGACATGCTCAGGGCCGTTTGCACATCGAGTCTGCCGCCCTTTTCCACCATCTTGACGACAACGGAATGCCCCTCCAGTCCTGTGAGTTCTTTGGGCAGTCCGATGTTGTTGGCGGTGAAGCAGATGCTGGGGTAGGTGGGGTAGGCTACGCACAGGTATTCTCCGTTGCGGGTGTAGAAGCCGTCGTAGTAAGGCATGATGATTTCTTTATCGTCGATACTGATGCTGATGACGTCGCCAAGTGTGAATCCCGCCTCCGTCATGTCTGCTTCCGTAAAATCCAACATGGCTGCACCAAACTCGTTATACGATGTGATTTTGCCTTTCAGCATCGGCACGTTGTTGGTGTCGTCATCATCAGAACAAGAGGCTGTCAAGGTGAGTAGACATACAAGAGTCAAGAGCAGGACTGACTTCCAACCGCTCTGCAATAATGCTGAAAGATATAAACGTTTTGATTGATAATTCTTCATGTTTTCTGAGTTTTAATTAAGTCTTGTTATAGATAATTCATTTCTTGCTTGCAAAGATAATGTTTTTTTTCGATTCAGTTAAGATAAATCGTGTTTTTCAACAAAACTTATATCTTCAGCATAATCATGCCCCTATTATGATAGTAGCACCAGGAAACCGCCTAAACACGGCATTCCTGGTGCGACTGATGTTAGTTCTTCTCGCCATTTGCCCACGAAAGGTACAAAATCCTATTTATAAGGATAAATTGGAATTTACTATGCTATTGGGTAAGGTAAATGAAAAAATCGGGAATATTAGCCACTGCATGGGCAATGATGCAGACCGTTAGGCTGTTGGTCTTTGCAAATATAAGGGCGAAAATCAGCCCCATAAGAATTGCACCGACGGCGAGCACGAGTCCTCCAGCCGCAATATGCATCAGTCCGAACATCAGCGAACTGACAATGATGGCTGCCCACTTTCCGCAGGAATTGTCAATGCGGGTATAAACCACACCACGCATTACTATTTCTTCCACTGCCGGAGCTGCAATGAAAATATTGAGCATCAGCAGCACGACACCGAGGCCAGGAAACAGACCGGAATAATAATCTACGGAACGGAAGAGAGGATTCTCCTCTTGGCTTATCAGGTTTAAAAGTAATGAGAATGCGATTGAGTATGCAATAGCTGCCAATACAGATAAGGACAGAGAGCGCAGCGTGAATGGATTTATTCTCCATTCACGGCGTATTCCTCTTCTGCGGAAAATGAAGTAGAAGATAATGCCGACACTGATGACCGCCAAAAGAACAGTTATGAGAAGATTGTCAGCAGCAAAGGCCTCAAATTCACTCTGGTTTCTTGTGCCCATTTCGAACCTGACGCCCATGGTTGCCACCGTAAATAGCGACTGAAGCACGAGCATCATGCAGGCATACAGCGCGAAATAGCCAACAGCGGCAGCAAGACCTTTAATTTGTTTCTTCTTCATAAATTCCGATTATTCTGTCTTTTTATTATTGCAAAAGTAGATATAAATCTCGACTCATGCGAGTCTTTGGGGATAAATAAAGTTAATGCTTGTTCTAATTGGGGTCATCGCTATCTAACCTCCGTTCGGTTTTGTACCTAATTTGGTGATGTCAGCCATACAGATAATCCGTATTCTATAAATCTTTGTCTCCCATCATATGGATTCTGGAGAACTCATTCTTGAAAGGAGCGACATCATCTTCTGACAAAACACCTTGGTTGTATCTGTGTTTGACTTCACCAACGAAGTCCATATACATTTCATCGTGCTTCATTGAAGAGACAACCTTCGGAATGGTTTTGTGCGCTTCCGAAGAGAAATCTTCATACCATCTGCCGTGCCGCAAACAGTCTGACACGATTCTCTGGGCACTTTTGATCTGCCCGGTTTCATACAATTCCGATGCTCTGAGGATATAGGCATTCCAGTCAGTTACGGCAAACATCGAAAGGTTGTTGATGATGTAATCT
>CACXPX010000035.1 GCA_902769705.1 uncultured Prevotellaceae bacterium | reverse complement strand
AGCGCTATCTGTGTGCATAACAGTAATGTCTTGTGCCATCATTCCCAATGAGATGGTAGTCAGTGAAATAGTTAAAAATAATCTTCTCATAATTCTTGTGTTTGTTTGCTAAATTGGAATTTATCCGATTGATGGCTTCGCCTCGGCATAGCTCAAGCAAACTTGGCTCTGCATTCGGCTTGCACATAAATTCCGATTTATCCGTCTGCAAAGGTACAAATTTCTACGGCTTTTCCTTCAAAAGCTGTGTCAAACTTTCTTTTCTTTTCAAAGAATAACCTTGTTGACTGCATCAATGTATCTGTTTTCAATACATAAGAACAAAATCCCGTTTTGACTTCGCGATGAACAACCCCATAAAACACGTTTTCAAGCCCATCTTTCTTCTTTTCCTTTCTTCAATCATGGAACATGCCCTTTTTCGCCTGGATTCTTTTTGATTGTGCAAAAGCAATGCAATGACCACCTCATAGCATAGCTTTGACCAGCTCATTTGTGGTCTTTGCCTTCGGCGAAACTGCTCACGTTCGGGATAGCTCAAGCAAGCTTGGCTCTCCTCTCACTTACTCGCAGCTTTGGCAGCCGCAAAACAACGAAATAGGAATGTAAAGATTTTTTACCATGAAATTTGGAGGATTGTTTTTTTTTCACTATCTTTGTAGTGCAATTAGAGATGCACTACGATTGAAGGCTGCGGCTCAACATAGCTCGAGCGAGCTCGGCCCTGCACTCGCCTTGCACTTCAATTGCAAGTGAAAAATAGAGGAGAGAGGAGAGAGGAGAGAGATTACCGGCCGGCGTCGCAACTGAGCTCTAAGCGATGACAAATCTACTGACCATCCCGAACCATCCCAAAACGCCTCTAAAACGAGAGAACTAAATTAATCATTAACCAAAAACGAGGAATGAGGAACAGGCGGGCGAAGCCCTATTAAAGGTAAAAAAGTAAAAAAGTAAAAAGGTAAAAGAAAAAGGGTAAAAAAGTAAAAAGGTAAAAAGGTAAAGGAGGATTGCCAAGCGCGCAGGCAAAACACTTTGAACTTTGAACTTTGAACTATGAACTCAGAACTAAGAACTAGTTTCGCTTCCCGACTCCTCTAAAACGAGAGAACTAACTAACTAATTAACCATTAAAAAAGGGGCAAAATTCCTTCCCCTCACCCTTTTGGGAAAGGCCACGGGTAGGCGCTTCCAGCGGGAATGAGGACGGGAGGGGGCCCCAGAAAGGAAAACACACTATGGCAGTATTGTATCGTGTCCGCGAGAATTCGTTGACCTCTGGTCAGTATTTCGCACGCGCCATCCACACCGACACCATCGGGTTGAAGGAGATGGCCATGGAGATTGAAGAGAACGTATCGGTGAAGTATTCGGACGTCGCAGCCGTGCTCATCGAGCTGGTGAACGTCATGAACAAGCACCTGAACGCCTCACGCCGCGTGCCGCGAGGAGGACTTCTCGGCCACCAAGAACATCGTGGGCAGCCGCGTGCTGTTCCAGCCGGAGTACACCGTGGACGTGGCCACCCAGAAGCGCAACCGACAGTTCCTGAGCAACGTCACCGTGCGCAACGTGAAGGACCTGTTGCCGAAGGAAGAGAGTGAGGGGCAGGAGCCCTAAGAGACCCACCTAAATCCTCCCTGTTTAGGGAGGACTTCCTTCCCTTTGGGGAAGTATTTCGAGGAAGGAGGAAGGTTCTCGAGGAATGTGGAATGAGGAATGTGGAATGAGAATAGCGTGGGAAATGGAGATTATCTCCTCAATTTCAGAAGCCCCATCAAGCTATAGAATAAAGATTCTGCGTGGAAACCGTTAATGGCGAGACTATTCTCATTCCACACTCCACATTCCACATTCCACAAAAAAATCCAACTTAAAAACTAAAACTATGAAAAAGGATACTTGGAAATTCATCATTCAGATGATTGTTGCGATTTTGACCGCTATTGCCACTACGCTGGGCGTGACCGCTTGTTTCGCAAGCTAAATTAAAAATGAAAAATTAAAAATGAAAAATGAAAAATCCGATTATTGGACGATTGGACCATTTGACATATGGCTAACTACATCAAGCTATCCGGTGGAGCACAGACTTCATCGGATTTGTTTTTAAGCTTTTTACGCAAAAATGAGATGGATAATTTGGAAGTTTCATGAAAAACATTTGGAGGTATCGAAAATAATACCTATATTTGCAACGTTGAAACAAACGTAAGTATAGATTACATGCCAGAGGTATTCAGATTTTTCGGTTTTTCGTTCTTCTTTTACAGCAAAGAACATGAACCACTACACGTACATGTAGAGGGCAACGGTGGTATGGCCAAGTTTCTATGGAATGGTGCTGAGTTCGAGCTGTCTGAGAAACAAGGAATCAAAACGAATGACTATAAGAAGATAAAGAAGGTGATTGACGAGAATGCTGACATTATCATCAAGCGTTGGAAAGAATATTTTGAGAAATAAGGAGGACTGCGTATGAAGATTAAGGAGATTTGGTTTGATGCCGATTACATTTACGGCAGAGACGAAGAAGGAAAGGAGTATAAGCAATCGTTGCTGTGGTATCCACAGCTGCGACAAGCTAATGATGAAGAACGTATGAAGTATTCGTTTGGCTTTAGCGGTATTCATTGGCGTGAACTGGATGAGGATATCAGTTTTGAGAGTTTTGAATACGAGGATGCCGAACCGAGTGCCATGCAACGATTCTTCCTCACCCATAAGGAAATCAATGTGGCAGAGTTCGCACGGAGGATGGGCATGAACCCCACGTTGCTTCGTAACTATATAAACGGATTTAAAAAACCTTCAAAAGAGCGTGAGCAGGAAATACTTGACCAGATTCATAAATTAGGAGAAGAGTTGACTGCAGCATAGTGGGCGAAGCCCTAAATTAAAGGTAAAAAGGTAAAAAAGTAAAAGGGTAAAAAGGTAAAAAAGTAAAAGGGTAAAAAGGTAAAAAAGTAAAAGGGTAAAAAGGTAAAGGTAAAAAGGTAAAAAAGTAAAAAAGTAAAAAAGCCGATTATTTGACGATCGAAGCCATTGGACGATTTGACCATTTCTTTTAGTCGCTACGCTTTGTAAAAGCGCTAAAGCGAGTTCTATTGGACGATTTCGCGATTGGGCTATAGGAGATGGAGGGAGGATGATTTGCCAAGCATGCAGACTATTGTCCAAACTCCCAGACTCCTAAACTCCCGACTCCTGACTCCTTAAAATATTTAACCTTAAATTTTGGCAATAATATCGGGCCTGCAAGGCCAACCCGCTCATAGCCCAGGGCATCGCCCTGGGTGGGCATGGCGCATGAGAAAGACGCACTGTAAGTGCAAAAGCCCTTCCCCGTTTATGCTTTTGCCCCTGTAGGGCGCTGGTTTACTCCCAACTCTCTCCCCCAAGGCGCTGCCTTGGGCTGGTAGCTGCTGCCCTTTCAGGGCGTTACAGGTCAACTGCGATATCATTCCCTAAAATTTTCATTTTTCATTTTTCTTTTTTAATTTAGCGAAGCGTTGCCTTGGGCTGGTAGCTGCTGCCCCCTTCAGGGGCGTTAGGGTCAACTGCTGTATCATCCCCTAAATTTTTGAAAACTATGAACTAGTTTCCATTATCTGGTGAGGGAGACTTTGAGTGCGAATCCGAAGTCTTGTGTGGTGGTGGGATAGCTGCTGGATGAGAGGAGCGGCGTGTTGGTCTGGCGGTCGTAGTAGAACGTCATGGTGAGGAGTTTGGAGAGTGTGTAGTCGGCTTGCAGCGAGAGCTTGAAGGCTGTGTTTCCGCTGGATGCCGAGGATGTCATGGATGCGATGTCGCGGGTGATGGCGGCCTGCTTGCGGAGCGAGAGGTCGAGGCGGAGGTTGAGGTCGTGGTTGGCTGTGGACTTGGCGTTTCCGCGTGTGGCTCCCGTCTGGGCGGTTGACGTCTTTGCACCCTTGGCGGCACCCTTGACGGCGCGGTTGTTTCCGCGTGCGAAGAGGTTGAAGTTGTTGACCTTGTATCCGGCTCCGATAACGAGGTCGTTGCTTGTTGCCTCGTTGAGCTGCACGGAGGTCATCGAGAGGGTGAGCACGCGTGTGGAGCGGTATTCGAGCTTTGCCGTGAGGTTGTTCAGGAAGGTGACATCGAGTCCGAGCAGCGGAGAGAACGACTCGTTGATGGAAACGGTTGAGACGTTGAACATCGAAGAGGGCACGGGGCTGCCTGTGGTGGCGTCGGAGATGAATCCGAGGCCGTTGAACACTTCCTGGAAGGTGGAGAACGAGGTGTAGGAGCCTACGGCATAGATGGACTTGTAGGAGTGGTTGAGGTTGACCGACTTGAAGTGGTCGCGGAACCAGGGAAGCTTGCCCAATCCGCTGTAGCGGATGGTCCAGTTGGGCAGGAGTCGGGTGAGTGCCGGGAAGATGTCGAGCGAGTTGCCCCCCATGGAGGTATAGGTGGAGAGGAAGGCTGGAATCATGACGTCGGCACTGTATTTTCCCACTTGTCCGTACTCGGGGTTGAAGGTCTCGCCGGCATAGGGCGACGTGACGGGATAGGTGAGCGTGGCGTACTGGCTCTCCACGCGCTGGCGGAATCCCTCGAGCGACTGGCAGAACTTCTCGAACGAGCGGCTGCGATAGCCGTTGTTGGCGTTGCCTGTGCCCTCGAATGCCGAACCCAAGGAGAGGGTTGTCATGGTGAATGTTCCGCTCTGGGTGGTGGGGTTGCCGACATACATGTACTGAACGGAACGGGCAGTGGTCTGCGTGCGCGAGGCGTTGAGGTCGATCTTGAAGTTCTTGACAGGCTCGAGCGTCATTCGCAGCTGCAGGTCTTCGGTCTTGTTGCTGTTGGCGGGTGTGGCCACCGATTCGGAGATGAAGAGCCAATTGTTCCGGCGTGCCTTGTCGACAAACGAGTCGCCCGTCATACCGAACGCGAAGTCGAGTCCGGGAGACAACACAGAGCCTCCCCTGCCTCCGTGTTGAGGGATGGAGGTCTGTCCGAAGGCGTCGCCAATGGTGGGCATGAATCCGGGCAGCGACATGGAATACTGGTTGCGATAGGTGAAGCCGACGTTGCGAACCGACATGAGGAGTCGGGCGAAGGCTTGCGAGGCCTTGTACCAGCCTTTGTCGTCGAGCGGTTCCTTGGGCGTGACGGTGATCTTCAGCTTGAGTGCGGAGTCCACCTTGTTCTTGATCAGAATCTTGTTGTCGTCGAGTTTCTTGAACTTCAGTTCGAACTGCTTGCCAGCCTCGGTCTTAGCCAATACGCGCAGGCGCTTTGACTTCTTGCCGTGATTGACCTCGATGGTGGTGTCGGGAAGCAGGGTGATTTCCTTCTCGAAGCTCTTCTGGTTCTTGGGCAGCTCTTTCTTCTGCTGCTCCACCTTCTTGTCGGAGGCGGCCTTAGCAGCGGCGTCGGCGGTCTGTCCGTTGGCGGCAGCCTCTTTCTTGGCCTTCTCTTCTTCCTCTTTCTTCTTCTTAGCCTCAGCCTTCTTCTGTTCCTGTTCCTTCTTGCGCTTGTCGAGGTCGGCCTTTGAGGTCTCCTTGTTGAAGCGGTCGTTGGCGGCCTTGAGGAACGGGATGTGGTTGTAGAGTTTCTCCATGTTGAAGGTGCCGTTGAGACTGAGCGTGCGGTTGTTGGCGATGGTGTTGCCGAGGGACGTGCCGTCTTCGAGTTCGGTGCCGCGAATCCAACTGTAGCTGCTCTCGTAGGAAGCATCAGCCGTCACCCAATCGAAGATGGGGATGAGGTTGAGCGGCAGCTGATAGCGAGCGGAGAACGACTGCCGGTAGTCGAGGGGTGCGCCAAACGAACGCAGGCTCTGCTTCACGGAGTCTTTCCACGCCGTGTATTGGTCGGGATAGAGGCTGCGGTTGACGGGTGTGTAGGGCTCCTCGATCTCGGCGTGGGTGGCACTCTGGAAGTTCATGTGCAGGTTCTTGGTGAGGTCCCAGC
The DNA here is from genome assembly GCA_902769705.1 of uncultured Prevotellaceae bacterium. GTDB lineage: Bacteria > Bacteroidota > Bacteroidia > Bacteroidales > Bacteroidaceae > Prevotella. The sequence continues at coordinate 55,960 of CACXPX010000035.1, read as the reverse complement.
GCAACGAGAAGTCGCGGTTCCAGAGGAACTGCTCGCTGAAGACGAGCGGCAGCTGGGAGGCTGCAAGGTCTTGGATGTCGCGCTCCTGCAGTTCGTGGTAGAGGCGCGAGATGTCGGTGTTGAACGCCACGCTCTGGGGCAGCCAGTTCAGTCCGAATCGCTTGAGGATGTCGTAGTACTTGGACTTGCTCTTGATTTTCTTGAACGGCTCGAGGGGCTTGAACACGGGTGTCCAGTTGTAGCTCATGGAGCCGCGCCAGTTGTCTTCGTTCTCGTAGACGGTGGTCTCGCCGGTGGTGTTGCGGTGGGAGTGGCTGTAGGAGAACGAGAAGTTGGCAGGGTCTACGGGAGTGGGATGGCGCTTGTTCTGAATGCCCACGCGCACGTTGGAAAGCGAGAAGTTGGTGCTGGTGGTCTTGCTCACGGCGATGCTCTCGATAGAGTCGCGCTCGTGAGTGTCTTGAGTGGCGTCGATGGCGTCTTTGAGGCGCATGTCGGTGTCGAGCGGATTATACTTTGGCCGCTTCTCGTCTTTCGACATCGAATAGTAGAGGGGTGCCGACACCTTTGCCTTCTCGGGGAAGAACTTTCCGAGCTCGAGGCTTGCCGTGACGCTATAGGTCTTGTAGTCGTCGTTGGACCGTTGCACAACGCCCTCCTCGAGTCCGCCGAAGCCTTCAGAGGTGTAGCGTCCCTGCACGTTGACCGAACCGAAGTCGGAGAGTTGCATGTTCAAGTTTCCTTGTGCAGCCCATCCGCCCTCGTTGTTGTATTCCTTGAGTCGCAGCTCGTTCACCCAGATTTCTCCGCTCTTCTCTTGTCCGCTGAGGTTTCTCACACCGATGACCATTGTCTTCACCTCGCCCAGCGTGGGATTACCCATGATGCTGATCTTGTTTTGCGGCCGGTCTTCATCGTAGGCTGAGAAGACGCGATTGTAGGATGCTGTTCCCTGTGCTTTGGCAATGTTGCGCTGCTTCTTGATTTGGGTGAAGAGGTCGAGGGGGATGTCAAGCATATTCTCCTCGGGCCACACAGCTCGGCAGTCGGCAATGGAATAGCGGTTGTAGTTGTTGCCTGGAGCCGTGAGCTTCAAGGGAATCTCGTATTCGTAATAGTTGCTCTTGTAATCGCTTCCCAGACGGACGAACACAGCCAGCTGGTTGTCGGTGAGGTTGGTGGTGTTCTGCTCCAAGGCGTTGGCGTGGACGAACATCTGGATGCGCTTGTATTGGCGCATGTCGATGGTGGTGTTCTTATAGACGGCCTTGCCCTCGCCGTTGGCCAGGTTTGTGACCACCATGTCGAGTGCCTGCTCGTTGCTCTCCACCAGTTGCGACTGTGTGGGGTCGGTATCGCGGCGTATGCCTGGAGGCAGCACATAGTTCACGGGAATCTTGTCGTTGTTCTCCTCGATGTTGACTGCGCTGACCGAAAGTCTTCCTGACTGAGAGGCCGAATTGTCGATGTTCTGCTCGTAGATGCGCCACTTGCCGTAGACCAGCTCGAGGGTTCCGAAACGCAGCACAACGGGATGTTGGAAGCCCGTGAGGAACATGCGCATGAAGCGGATGCTGGTGAAGTCGTTGATGGCTCCCACACGTCGCTCATACTCCTTGATGGGGATGCGGAACTGATACCAGGTGACGTGGTCGGTGCTTCCGTTTCGCAGAGTGGGCTCAGCCTCGCGCTTGTCCACGATGTAGTTTTGTCCGACCACGAGGTCTTGCGGACGCAACGACACGCGGTATTGGTAGTATTTCTCGTATTCGTTGAGCGTGTGGTCTTGGTTGATGTCCTCCACATCGGGCGACGTCTTGTAAGAAGTGTCGTAGCTCTCGGTGCGGCTGTCGGTGTCGGGCGAGTTTCCTTGCGGGTTGTTGATGTATTTGTATCGGCGCAGGATGCTTGCCTGCATCTGGTCGTAGTCGCGGCCGCGGAAATAGTGGTAGTCGTCGTTGGCGGGGTCGTTCATAATGGAGTCGAAGACGGCTGGCGACACCTTCCCCTGAATGGCTGTGAGGAAGTCCTGATAGGTCTCGAAGGTGCGCTCCTGGTCGTTGTTCAGGCCGTTGAGTCCCAAGTCCTGACGCTCGCGGCTGCCGCTGCTGGTGACAAAGGCATAGTTCTCGGTGGTGGTCTGGACGGGAATCTTTCCCCATTGGGTGAACGTGAAGTTTGTGGCATCGTTGACGGGCAGACCGCTCTCGTCGAACTTCTTTCCATCGCGCAGCACGTCTTCGCTCACTTCACCCAAGTTGATGTAGAAGTCGCCGCCATATTCCATGGCATTGCCCTGACGATTGGTGTAGATGAAGGGGTCCATCATCCAGAACTCGATGTACTCCACGTTGGCGGCTTCGAAGTCGTTGGTGTCAAGCTTTCGCATCATTCCGCCCCAGTTCTGTGTGGGCTGTGTGAGCGTACCGTCTTGATTGAGGTCGGGGTTGAAGTTGTAAGGACCGCGCTCGTTGGGATAATAAGCCAGGTTGAGCACCGACAGCATGCTGGTGGCTCCGCTGTAGCTGCTCAGGTCGCGGTTGGGGAAGAGCTCGCGCACATACACCTCGCGCACATAGTGGTTGGAGAGTTGCTCCAGGTCGCTCTTGATATGTCCGGGCGTGAGCGAAGAGGAACGGCGGGTGAACAAGGGGTCGATGCTGTACCATGCGAGCAACGAGCGGTTGAATCCGCTGCGCAGGCTGGTCTTGTCGTCGTAGTTGGGGAACATGGTGGGAACGCTCGAGAGCATCCACGACGTGGGTGAGGACACATCGATGGAGTTCTTGGTGTCTTCGAAGTCGTCGATGTAGGAGGCGTTGTCCTGAGTGCCATGACTCTGTCCGGCTATCAGTTGTGCAAACTCGGCGTTGAGCGAGATGTTTGAGGGTTGCGTGACATGCAGGAAAGGCACTTTGTCGAGCATGTTGGTGAGCCATTGGCTCTCCTTCTTCCAGTTCAGGTTCACGCCCCAGAGGGTGTTGTTCAGCGGCTCGGAGCCCATTGCCACCTTTGTGGTGAGCGCCTGTTCAGAGAGGTGCTGCATGGTTCCGCTCATCTGGAAGTTCTTCGAGAAGTCGTACGCCCAGTTCACGCCGAACATCGTCTTTCGCGTCTGTCCGAAGTCGGTGTTGCTCTCGTAGGAAGCATCAACCTTTGTGCCAGCATCGAGGATGCTTTGGTTCAGGATGGTCACCTCTCCGGCCGAATAGTCGACGCTATAGTCAGCGCCTTCGGTGAGTTCAACGCCACCTGCCGTTACATGCACCGAGCCTTGCGGCACGTTGTAAGCGCCCAGAGAGATGACGTTGGCCGACGTTCCACGGAACTGTCCCATCAGCACAAACTTGTCTTTCTCGGCAATTTGCTTGGCAATGGTCTTTGTCGAGTCGTAGAGCTCGGTGAAGGCATATTTCGCAGCCACATCGCGTGCCACGCCCTTACGCACCATATAGTCGAGCAGATATTGGCCGAAAGGCTCGGCTTCGGGGAAGAACACGCGGCCGTTAGAGACGGTGTAGCCTTCCACAAAATCGAAATAGCCGTTGGGGTGGGCCTTGTTGTTGTTGTCCAAGCGGTCGGCACCCAGCACTTTGATGAGCGTCTGGTCTTTCACTTGTGGCTCGGGCAGATAGGTGATGTAAACGCCAGCCGTGTCGCTCTGGAACTTCACGTCGAGCCGGAACTTGTCTTTCTCCACGTTCGACGCCAGATAATACACGTTCTTCATCATCAGGTCCCAGTTGCCTTGCGAGGGATTGTTCGACGTGTTTTTCAGCGACTTCACGAAGAGTGCCTGGCTGACGTCGGTGACATCGCTGGCAAACTCACCCACCTGGTAGGTTTGTCCGCCGTAGGTGTATTCGAAAGCCACAGCCAGCACCTGGTCGGTTTGCAGCGACATCTTCAGCGACACATAGCCGAGAGACGTGTTCACCGTGTATTCCGACGAGTTCAGCAGTCGGGCGTTCTGCAGTTTCTCATAGTCGCTGCCACCCGTGAGGTTGGCTTGCTGGTCGAGCACCGTAGACGTCTGGTCGATGTTGCGGGCGTCCACATACTGGCCCACCATTGCCTGATACTCGGTGTTAGAGCCATTCGATGGCACCGACAGGCCTGTTTTGGTCCATCGCGGGTTCGAGATGTGAGAGTCTTCGCCCAAGTCGGTCAGCGCGATGATGCTTCGGGTGTTGTTCGTGTTACCCGTCTTATTGGTCACCCACAACTCCACGCGGTTGATTTTCACGCCCGTCGTCAGGTTGGGCAGTGTCTTCATGCCCGCATCGTATTTGTCGCGGAAGAACTGGGAGAGGAAGAAGTGGCGGTTTTCCTCGTAGTTGGCGGCATCGATTTCGAAAGGAGTGAACTGAACGCCTCCACGGCTCGAAACGCTCTTCGTGGCCGACTTCTTCTGCGATGCCACAAGTTGCAGCTGCAGCTTGCCGAATTGCAGGTCGGTACGCAAACCGAAGAGGCTCGAAGCGCCCTTGATAAGGCTGGAATTAGAAGGGAACGACACGTTTCCGCCCTCCACGAGTTTCACGATTTCGTCTTCCTTTCCATCGTATTTCAGCTTCAGGTTCTGCGAGTCGAAGTCCATCGTGGCCTCGGTGTTGTAGTTGAGGTTCATGTTCACCTTGTCGCCCACCTTTCCGTTGACGCTCAGGTTGATTTTCTCGTCGAAGTCCATCGTGGTGGTCTTGCGGTTTCGGACGGGCAGCGAGGGGTTCTCAATGTTCTTCAGCGTGGCGCCAAACTTCAGTTCGGCCGTTCCTTGCGTCTTGATTCGCACACCGCCCGGACCGAAAATCTTCTCAGCCGGACCCAGCTCGAAATGCATGTCGGTGAAATCGAACTTTTCCTTGCCTTTTGTCTGATAGATTTCATCGTTCTTCGAGCGGAAATACTTGCGCATGTTCTGCTGCGTGGTGTAGTTCATGTACTCCTCTGGAGTCATCATGATGGGCGCGGAGAGCCACGTGTTGCTCACCTTCTGACCGATGACATAGCGGTCGATGGTGTCGTTGTACTCCACCTTCTGCTGCATGTTCTCCGGCCGTTTCAGGTCCATCGGGTTCTGCCGCAGGTCGTCGTAGGTGATGGGGGTGGTGCGCTGGATGGGCCAACGGGGATGGAGCAGCGAGTCGGGAATGGAGTCTTCGTTGTCCAGAATGGGCTGCTCGATGATGACAGGCTGCTGTCCTCGTGCGCCGCGCTGCTGCTGGTTGTTTCCACCCTGTTGTTGGTTGTTTCCGCGCTGTTGTTGTTGGGGATTATTGCCGCGCTGCTGAGCGTTTTGCTGACGTTGCCTGCGCGGGTCGTCTTGGAAAATGGGCACAGACATAGCATAGCCAGCCAAACTGATGACCAGCAGCACAATGATGGCGGTGTATATCTGTGAACCTCGTTTCAAGTTGAAATGGAAAATTAAAAGATTAAAAAATTAAGGTGATTATATATTATTTGACCCTGATAAGGTCTTATTCTTTGTTTTTATATAGGTCTAATGTCATTCTATACAATTTTAAAGATTGGTCAACTTTTTTCATTGCAGCATCAACCATAATAAATTGTGAATCTATTACACCTTTTTGTCTTGTACTAAAATTATCATAATATATAGGAATAAACTCTTTAAGTGCTTGATAATTATCTTCAAGAGCAGATTTCAAATAAATATATGAATTATAATTATCTTCTAATACATCATATAATGGTTCATAAAACATTTTATGATAACGTTTTATGTCAATATAATTGCATTTTATATCAATATCTTTACCTAAACCAGATAAATCATTTGATACTTTATATAATTTAAATTCACAATTTAGAAAATTGTATTCATTTTGCAAACTATCAATAGATATACTAATAATTGTATGCTTGGTTTCATTAAAATTTGTCTGTGAATAACCAACTAATGTAACTTCACAAAATAATAATGTAAATAATATTTTCTTCATAACTCTTTTTATTTAAAATATTTATTTATTCAATGGTCTCCCTGTGAAACGTCAACATATGCCATTATTCACCATTAGGGTCTAATTGTATATAATTGCCAAAATTAAAGGATTCGAAAAATCATTTGATTTGCTTCAACGCCAACTTCACCACCTGCTCAACGGGCAGCGTGGGCTGCTCCTTCAAGATGGCAGCCACCACCTTCGCGCTGGGCGCAGGCGAGAAGCCAAGCATCGTGAGCGCCGACACAGCCTCGTCTTTCACGGGCGAGCTCACAGCCACAGCCGGCTGGTTGCTCACGTGCAGCTCGGTGGCGATGCCACTCGAAATCACCTTGTCTCTCAAATCGACGATGATGCGCTGGGCAGTCTTCAAGCCGATGCCCTTCACACCCTTCAGAAGGCGCTCGTCGCCATTGGCAATCGTGTTGCACAACTCGCTCGGCGAAAGGCTCGAGAGAATCATACGGGCCGTGTTAGCCCCCACCCCACTCACCGTGATGAGCAGTTGGTAGAGCTCGCGTTCCTGCTTCGTGGAGAAGCCGTAGAGCGTGATGGAGTCGTCGCGTCCACCCGTGACAATAGCCTCATGGACATAAAGTTTCACATCGTGTTTGCCTTGAATGGCACTGTAGGTGTTGAGCGAAATCTGGAGCGCATACCCCACCCCACAAGCCTCGACAACAGCTTGCGCAGGCGAGAGCTCTGTCAGCTCGCCTTTGATATAGTCTATCATACAAACAAATTTTATCTTCCACCCCACAACCAGCAAGTGGCCGACGGGGATTTTCGTATATATACATTATTTATAACGACCACCCGCCGAAAATATTGCATACACACCGAAAAAAGTGGAATCAGAAGGCTATGCAGACAAACGCCGAACTTGATTTACAACAAAAATCAAGCGAAACATGCAAAAAAACGAACAAAAAGTAAGTGTATTCGCGAAAAAAGTGTAATTTTGCAACAAATTTGACAAATAACCAACAAAACGACAAACTTAGTATGAAGAAAATCAGAGCAGCCGTAGTGGGATACGGCAACATCGGACGCTATGCGCTGGAGGCCCTCGAGGCCGCAGCCGATTTCGAAGTGGCAGGCATCGTGCGCCGCAACGGCGCTGCCGACAAGCCAGCCGAACTGGCAGGATATGAAGTGGTGAAAGACATCACTGAGTTGAAAGACGTAGACGTGGCCATCCTCGCCACACCCACACGCTCGTGCGAGGAATACGCCAAAAAGATATTGCCCCTGGGCATCAACACCGTCGACTCGTTCGACATCCACACCAGCATCCTCGACTATCGCCGCACCCTCGACCCCATCTGCCGAGAGACGAAGACAGTCAGCGTGATTGCCGCAGGATGGGACCCGGGCTCAGACAGCGTGGTGCGCACACTCATGCAGAGCCTCGCACCCAAGGGACTCTCCTACACCAACTTCGGCCCCGGCATGTCGATGGGACACAGCGTCTGTGTGCGCTCCAAGGCTGGCGTGAAGAACGCCCTCTCGATGACCATCCCCCTGGGTGAAGGCATCCATCGCCGCATGGTATACGTGGAGCTCGAAGACGGCGCAAAGCTCGAAGACGTCACCGCAGCCATCAAGGCCGACCCCTATTTCGCCAGCGACGAGACTCACGTGTTCGCAGTGGACTCTGTAGACGACGTGCGCGACATGGGACACGGCGTCAACCTCGTGCGCAAGGGCGTCAGCGGAAAAACCCAGAACCAGCGCCTGGAGTTCAACATGAGCATCAACAACCCCGCCCTCACGGGTCAGGTGCTTGTCAACGTGGCACGCGCCTCCATGCGCCAGCAGCCCGGTTGCTACACCATGATTGAGATTCCCGTCATCGACCTGCTGCCCGGCGACCGCGAAGAGCTCATCAGCCATCTGGTGTAATCGGTACGAACAAAATATCTATCAACAAGAAGCGGAACCTTTGGGCTCCGCTTTTTTAGTAAGCCCCCTCCCAACCTCCCCCAGAAGGGTGAGGGAAAGGAAATAGCCCCAATTGCTGAAAGTCAAGTACCCAAGAGTAATGGCTTAACTCCTTAACTTCTTTAACATCTTACTCCCCTCCCTACTTGGGGAGGGGCTGGGAGTGAGGCTTTTTTTATCTTTTTATCTATAACAGTTCCACTATTCACAAATTATCATTATCTTTGCAAGGTTAATCCGAACGAAAACTACAAACCTACATCGTATGAAGAGAACAAACCTGAAAACAAGAACAGCATTAACATTATTGCTGATGCTCTGTCTGCCGCTGATGGCGCAGGCAGGCAAGCCCGACAAGAACTTCCACATCTTCCTCTGCCTCGGACAGTCGAACATGGAAGCTGGTGCACGTCCTGCCGAGCAGGACAAAGACTTCAACGACCCACGGTTCCAGTTCCTCGCAGCCGTCGACATGCCGCGCAAGGAACGCCAGATGGGACATTGGTACACGGCCATCCCACCCATCTGCCGTGAAGGCAACAACATGGGACCCGTCGACTTCTTCGGTCGCAAGATGATCGAGCGCATCGACAATCGCTATCGCATCGGCGTCATCAACGTCTCCGTCGCAGGCGCCAAGATACAACTGTGGGACAAAGACGACTACAAAGAGTACATCGACAACGAGCGCGACTGGATGAAGGCCATCGTACGCCAATACGACGGAAATCCCTACCAACGGCTCGTAGACATGGCGCGAATAGCCATGAAAGATGGTGTCATCAAGGGCATTCTTATTCATCAGGGCGAATCCAACTCCGACGACCCTCAATGGCCTGAGCGCGTGAAGAAGATCTACAACGACCTCTGTGCCGACCTCGGCCTCAACCCCAAAGACGTACCCCTCCTTGCCGGTGAGCTGAAGCACGAGGAGCAAGGCGGCGTATGCTGGCGGTTCAACCGCGACATCCTCCCCAACCTGCCGAAGACACTGCCCAACTCCTACATCATCTCAGCAAAAGACTGCGAGAGCACAGGCGACCAATTCCATTTCAGCACCGAAGGCATGCGCACCCTCGGCTACCGCTATGCCGACCAGATGCTCAAGCTGCATAAATACAAAAAGGCGAAGAGTAAAAAGTAAAGTATTTTTATCTTTGCCACTGAAAGTGGCGATGATGTTCACGCATAGGGGCACTGGGATATAGCAATCCACTGAAGGCTTTACGTGTACATGTAGATGATGAGGACAAAGGGGTGACCGAAATGGGCACCCCTGGTGGAACTCAGAAAGTTACATTCATCAACGAGTGCGGTCTCTACGGTTTTATTCTCTCCACGAACCCATCCGCTGCCATGTGGACGAGGAAGACAAAACCACCGTCGCGATTTGCGACACTGGTTTTAACTACAAGAGCGGTCTCTACGGTTTGACTCTCTCCTTGAAGCCATCTGCCGCCATATGGACAATGAGGACAAGGGGGTAACGAAACGTGACACCCTTGGAGGAATTCAACAGATGAGCATCATCAACGAGAGCGGTCAAATATTTGACGATTGGACCATTTCACGATTGGACGATAGGAGATGGAGGGAGGAGGAAGCAGCGCTTCGCTAAATTAAAAATTAAAAATGAAAAATGAAAAAAGGTAAAAAAGCCCCCAGCTAATCCCCCCCGAAGGGGGAAGTATTTCGAGGAAGCCTAAAAGAGGAGAGAGGAGAGAGGAGAGAGAATAGCTTGGAAATGGAGGGAACCACGAAATGGAGGAGCCTCGTAACGCCCTGAAAGGGCAGCAGCTACTAGCCCAAGGCAGCGCCTTGGGGGGTGTCAAAAGCGTAAGTAGGTCGCGCTGTAAGTGCAAAAGCCTACTCGAGCTGTAAAGCTTTTGCCCCTGTAGGGCGTTAGTTTGCTTTATCACTCTCACCCAGGGCGTTGCCCTGGGCTATGAGCGGGTTGGCCCTTCAGGCCGCTCTTTGCTTGAGGCTAATGTCCAGACTCCCAAACTCCCAAACTCCCAAACTTCCAAGAAAATCGCGAAATCCATTCATCCGTGCCGAAAAGGTAAAAAAGTAAAAAAGTGGAAGCAGAGGGCTAGCAGAGCCAACGAATCGTTGAAGAAAAAAGGTGTAATTCCCTCGCTTTCTTAACAAATTTTTGCGCGCCAGCGGGCCTTGAAATTTGGCGGTTTCGATTATTTTTTGTAACTTTGCAATGTTAGAAAAACATTTAAGTTAACACACTAATAAACGAAAGATGATGAATGAATTGTTTTACAGAAAACTGGCATTGCTGGCCCTTTTCCTGCTGATGCTTTCGGCATGCACTGACAAGAAGAGCCCTAGCGCACCCGACGGCTCCGACAGCACGGCTGTGAGCGTGGCAACCGAACAAGAGGGCCAAGCCGCTGAAGAAGACGACAGCTACGACTTGGAAGCCATTGCCAAGGCCATTGAGGGCTGCGAGGATCTGGGGAGTTTCAGCCACGGACTGGCGGGCGTGAAGAAGGACGGCAAGGTGGGCTACATCGACAAGAAGGGGCGCACGGTGATTCCCTTCGAGTACGACGGCCCCATCCAGGAGTTCAGCGAAGGCATCGTCACCGTGTATAAGGACGGCGACGACATCTACATGGACACTTCGGGCAAGGAACTGTTTCGCACGCAGAGCTTCGGGCGCTACTTCGACGGACTGAGCACGGTGAGGGAGGACGGCCTGATAGGCTTCAAGGACATGAAGGGCAATGTGGTGATTCCCTGCCAGTTCAACTTTGCGGGCGACTTCAGCGACGGGATGTGCTGGGTGACGAAAAACACGGGCAAAATAGGTTTCATCGACACGACGGGCAAGATGGTGATTCCCTGCCAGTTTGAATGGCCTTCCGAGCGCAGCCCCAACGACTTCCACGAGGGACTCTGCTGTGTGATGGTGGATGGTGAACACGAGTGGTTTGGCTACATCGACAAGACGGGCAAGCGCGCTTTTCCCGGCTTCTACAACTCGCAGTCGGACTTCCAAGAGGGGCTGGCCTACGTGTCGGAGGTCATCAGAAATGGCGAAGATTTCGAAATCAAGGACGGCTATATCGACAAGACGGGCAAGTATGTGATAGAGCTGGAGAAAGACTGCTGGGGCACACCTTTCTACGACGGTGTGGCCATCGTGAGGAAAGTGGGCAATCCGGTCTATGCCATCGACAAGACGGGGAAGAAAGTGTTCGACATCGACCCGCAAATCAAGAACTTCGACAACTATGGCGACGGTGTCTGGCAGGTGTGGGACGGCAATCTGATGGGTTATATCGACAATACGGGCAAGACCATCCTGCCGTGCAAATACTACGCTTACAAACCTTTCTCAGAGGGGCTGGTCGCGCTTCAGGACAAGCAAGGAGGCCGCTGGGGCTTTGCTGACAAACAGGGGCACACCACCTTCGATTTCTGAGCTGCCCCCCTACTCTCTCCTCAAGGCTCGCACAATATACGGCAGACGCGGTCTTGGAAGGCGCGTGCCATGCTGGCTTTCGGAATGCCTTGGTTGAGGAGGGCGAAGCAGAGGTTGTGGCCGTTGGCTGCCTTGCAATAGCCTGCGAGGGTGATGACTCGCGAGACGGTGCCAGTCTTCGCATGGACGTTGCCATGTGTGAAAGCGTCCTTCATGCGGTTTTTCAATGTTCCGTCGACACCTGCTATCGGCAGCGAGGGATAGAGGTGGATGAAGATGTTTTCGTTGCGGAAGGCATAGCGCAGGAAAAGCGTTTCGAGCTCGGCCGACACATAGTTGTAGAGCGATAGTCCGGAGCCGTCGGCCACGTAATATTGCGAGGCGTCGAGCCCCAGCTGGGTGATGAGCCGCTTGATGATGGTGGCAGCGTTCTTGGCTGTTGCCGGATGGTTGCCTGCAGCAGCCGCAATTTGGTAGAACATGGATTCGGCATAGAGGTTGTCGCTGTCTTTCATCATCTTCATGAGTATCTGGTCGATGGTGTGGAAGCGGGTGCAGATTTTCTTGGGCATCGGCGCACGCCGGCCAGGCTTCGAGGTGTTGGTGGGTATGATGACGATATGAGCCTTCGTGAGCAGGGCTTCGAATCGCTCGAGCAGCAAGTCTTCGCGGTCGATGAGCAGGGGCGAGAGAACAGGATTGTCGTCGTCCCAGCACCATCCTTCGCCCAGCATGTCGGAATCCTTCATCGAGCGGTCAGCCACGAGTCCGCCGCGGATGGTGTCTATCCCCATGCGGCGCACACTCTCGACAAAAGCGTTCAGGTCGTCGACGTTGAAGCGCGGGTCCATGCCGCCGATGCAGTGGAGGTCGCCGTTAAGGGTGCGGTTGTCGATGGTTCCCGTGTAGGCCAGCTCGGTCTTGAACTGATAGGAGCCGCCCAGACGGTCAATGGCGGTGATGGCGGTGATGAGTTTCTGCGTGGAGGCTGGGCGCATGAGCTGCTGGTGGTTGAAGCAGTAGATGGCCGAGTCGGCATCAAGGTCCCAAACCATGATGGCAGCCTGAGTGGTGTGGAGCAGCGGCGACTGCACCAGCAGGTCGAGTTTGGCAGCGACAGCCTGGTCCCAAGGCAGCAACGAGTCAACCACTACAGAGTCGTTCAGCAAGGAGTCGGCCACAGAGTCGTCGGCAGGAGCATCGGTGGCGGTGAGTGGCTGTTGGCCTTTGACAGCGAGCGAGCAAGCCGCCAGGAGGATGAGAAGGAGGGATTTCGTGATATTCATGATTGTTGTCTTTTCTTGATTTCTGCTATGAATTCGCTTTCGTCTTCGGGTTCCACGCTCAGCATGCGGTTTTCACCATATTCGACAAGCAGATAGCGCGAGAGGCCGAAGAGGCGGTTGATGGGTACAATGCGCCGGATGTCGGCAACGGGGAGCAGCGTGGGAAACGAGAAACGGCCTTTGTCTACAAGCAGAAAATAGCCTTCATCGGTTTGTCCGACGACGTAGGTGGTGTGGAGCACGCGTTCTATCATTCCCACCGCTACGATGAGCAGCAGGAGGCTGATGATGGCCGTCTTGATCCAGAAGAAATAGATCATCAGCAGCACGCACAGGGCGATGCCGCACTTGGCGGTCAGCGTGAACCGCTGGTGGAACACCCGCTTGGGCTTTCCGGCAAAAATGTCTTGCTTGCGATACATAATCCAGAAAATGCAAATAAAACGTTTGTTAGTGCAAAAATAAAGATTATTTTCCGCATCTGCAAAAAAACGGCCTACGAAGTATGGCTGTGTCAATAATTTTGTGTATTTTTGCACCAAAGAAGCACAAACATCCGTTATGATTTACAAATACGATTTTCTGATTATCGGTGCTGGTGTGGCTGGCATGAGCTACGCGCTGAAAGTGGCTCGCGCGAAGAAGGGCAAGATTTGCATGATTTGCAAGACTTCGCTCGACGAGGCCAACACGTCGTTTGCACAAGGAGGTGTGGCCAGCGTCACCAACCTCAAGGTTGACAACTTCGAGAAGCACATCGAGGACACGATGATTGCGGGCGACTACATCAGCGACCGCGAAGCCGTTGAACAGGTGGTGAAGAATGCGCCCAGCCAGATTGAAGAGCTCGTGAAGTGGGGGGTGAACTTCGACCGCAACGAGAAGGGCGAGTTCGACCTGCACCGCGAGGGCGGCCACTCGGAGTTCCGCATTCTGCATCATGCTGACGACACGGGAGCCGAGATTCAGCGTGGTTTGATGGCTGCCGTTCGCGCCTGTCCCGACATTGAGGTGAAGGAGAACCACTTTGCTGTGGAGGTTATCACTCAGCACCACTTGGGCGCTCGGGTAACACGTCGCACACCGTATATCAATTGCTATGGCGCTTACGTGCTGAATCCGGATACGCAGAAAGTGGACACCTATCTCTCGAAAATCACCGTGATGTGCACTGGAGGCGTGGGAGCTGTATATCAGACAACTTCGAATCCCATCATTGCAACCGGAGACGGCATCGCAATGGTGTATCGTGCAAAGGGAACGGTGGCAGATATGGAGTTTGTGCAGTTCCACCCCACCGTGCTCCATCATCCCGGAGAGACTCATCCGGCCTATCTCATCACCGAGGCTATGCGCGGATACGGCGGAATCCTGAAACTGCCCAATGGCGAGACGTTCATGGAGAAATATGACGCACGCCTCTCTTTGGCTCCACGCGACATCGTGGCTCGCGCCATCGACAAGGAGATGAAGATTCACGGACTCGACCACGTGTGTCTGGACGTGACTCACAAGCCTGCCGAAGAAACACGCCACCACTTCCCCAACATCTATCAGAAATGTCTTGACATCGGCATCGACATCACAAAGGAATACATCCCCGTGAGACCTGCAGCCCACTATATGTGTGGCGGCATCAAGGTGGACCTCAACGGATGTTCGTCCATCGACCGTCTCTATGCGCTCGGCGAATGTTCGTGCACAGGACTCCACGGAGGCAACCGACTGGCCAGCAACTCGCTCATCGAGGCTGTGGTCTATGCCGATGCTGCCGCCAAACACTCGATTGAGCACGTGGAACTCTACGACTTCAACGACAAAGTGCCCGAATGGAACGATGAGGGAACGATGACCAACGAGGAGAAAGTGCTCATCACGCAGAGCGTGAAAGAGGTGGGAGCTATCATGTCAAACTATGTGGGCATTGTCAGGAGCGACCTGCGACTGAAGCGCGCCTGGGACCGACTCGACATGCTCTACGAGGAAACCGAGAACCTCTTCAAGCGCGTGAAGGCAAGCCGCGACATCTGCGAGCTGCGCAACATGATCAACACCGCCTATCTCATCACCCGATGGGCTATCGAGCGCAAGGAATGCCGTGGACTGCACTACACGATTGATTACCCTGTGCACGCCTACGACAAGAAAGATTGAAAGATTGAAAAATGACATAAACAAAGAGCGCTGGAATCAGAATCTTGACTCCAGCGCATTTTATATGCTTAACTCTTTAATCTTTCAATCAAATTTTTAATCTTTAATTTTTCATCTTTCATCTTTAATAATCTCCTCCACCACCTTGGGGAAGTGTTGCATCTCCAACTGATGCTCTTTCTCGGCAATGTCGTCGACTGTATCATCGGGAGACAAAGCCACACGGAACTGGGCGATGATTTCGCCTCCGTCGCAAACCGAAGAGACATAATGAACGGTCATTCCCGTCTCCGTCTCGCCAGCCGCCTTCACAGCCTCGTGAACATGATGCCCCCACATACCCTTGCCGCCATACTTGGGCAACAAGGCGGGATGAAGATTGACGATGCGACGGGGGAAGGCTTCAATCAGATAGTCGGGCACCAATGGAAGGAATCCCGCCAACACGATGAAACCCACGCCATATTGTTGCAACAACGGCAGCATGTAGTCAGGGTCGTTGAGTTGTGCTTTGGTGGCAACAGCCGTAGGAACGCCCAACCGCTCGGCACGCACCAAGCCATAAGCATCGGCCCGGTTGCTCAGCACCAACGTGGGACAAATGTCTTCGGAACCGCTGAAATACTTAATCAGGTTTTCACAATTCGTGCCGCTTCCCGACACAAATATCGCTATGTTCGTCTTCTTCATCTTCACAAATCGGGACATCTTGCGTCCTTTTCGGCTGCAAAGTTACACATTTTCTATCACAAACTGAATTATTTTTTGTATTTTTGCCACCAAATCAATAGTCAAAGCGGCAAACGCTTGTCGACAACACTTCATAAACAATCATCAACAACGATGGAAACAGAAGAAATCATCCGCAGAATCCAACAGATGGAGCAACATCTTGACCGTGCTTCCGAAGCCGTCATGCAACTGTCGGCTGCACTCGAGAACTACGAAGAGGCGCAAACGGCACTCAAAGAATTGTCCGACTATTACGGCAGCGACAAATGGAAATCCGACTTCGAAGCTGACGAAGCCGGATTACTACCCCGAGAACTGCGCAGAGGCGTGCTCTCGGAAGATGCCATTTGGAATGTGTTGACTGACAGCCGCGACCTCAACGTGAGAATGCTGAAGACCGTGGCCGACATTATCGCTTAGAAGTTCACACCAAAGTTCACGAAGAATGCGTTGCCATGAGTGCTCTCGTCGGTATCGCTGATATCGGCAACACCAATCTGGAAGCCACCCTCCAGGTAAACCATATTGTACTCTACTCCGCATCCCACCTTGAATCCCATATCGGGATGATGGAAGTAGCCGTCGCGGAACGAGCTGTGCTTCTCGCCGTTTATTTTGGTTTTTCCGCCAAAAGCATACGAGAAATAAGGCCCTACGAAGGGCAGAAGGGCAAAGTCGCTATTCGTCTTGATGCCGTACTTGATAAGGAAAGGCAACTCCAGATAGTTCAGGTTGGTGTCCCATTTAGCATCCATGAAGCTTCCCTTACCACCACGCTGTGTGTAGTAGAGACCACTCTCGATGAACATCGGAGTGACGCTCGACACCTGAATGCCCAGCACGCCAGCCAACGTCATTCCAGTCTTTGTGCCCAGGTCGATGTCGCCGCTGGTGTTGGCCATCGTCAAACCGAAACGTGCACCATAATAGAGATTCGACTTGTCAATTTTCGAACCGCCACGATAATATTGGGCGGACATAGGCAGGCTTATCACCAATGCCAAAATTGCAGTTAAGATTTTCTTCATAGTTCTCGTTTGTTTAAATGATGTAATCAATTCATTATATTTATTTCATAATTGTTCATTTCAATTTCCTAATGTATCACTTGCTCGGTGCGTGTGACAATGCGTGTTCCTGACGGCAAAGCGAAGAACTTCACCCGCACCACAGTACCAGGCTCGGTGCTGCCGGTAGCTTTGAAGTGCTGGCCTTTTCCGAAGAGTGTGGTGTCGCGACGCGAGGGATAGCTGAGCAACTGAATCCATTGGCGGTTGGTTTCAGCTCCCACAACGAAGATGTCGGTGCTGTCCACGATGCTCGCCAAAGCCCGTGCAGCCTCTTCCAAAGCTGCGCTGTCGGGCTCCACCTCAACCACTTCGCGTCCCTTCATGGTGTCCTCGGGTTCGAAGACGCTTGCCGCCAACGTGTCGCCCAACTGCTCGTTAGGCGCCATACGGCACGACACAGAGCACACTGAGGCCGTTACCAATACGATTGCGAAAAGCAACAATTTTCTCATATCTGTTTGCAAAGATAATGAAAACCCGTTGAAATGCAAAAAAAATCAGACAGTTTTTGGTGTTGACTTGAAATGAAGACGGGCACACCGTTTTTTATGCGATGTGCCCGAATCTCTCTCTTGTATGTTTGACTTCTACATCAGAACCTGTTGTTCACTTCCTCCCAGTTCACAATCTGCCACAAAGCGGAGAGATGTGCAGGACGACGGTTCTGATAATCAAGATAGTAAGCATGCTCCCACACGTCGAATGTGAGCAACGGCTTGAGGCCTTTCGTCAGCGGATTGCCGGCGTTAGGCTCTTGAGTGATGACGAGTTTTCCTTCGAGGTCAGCCGACAACCACACCCATCCGCTGCCGAAGAGCGTTGCACCTTTCTTCTCGAATTCTTCTTTAAAAGCCTCAAACGAGCCGAACTGTGCTTGGATGGCCTCAGCGATGCGACCCGTCGGAACATTGTTCTCCTTCGGCGCAGCAAACTGGGTGAAATAGAGGTTGTGATTCAATATCTGCCCGGCATTGTTAAAGATGCCTCCCTCGCTTTTCTTCACAATCTCTTCAAGCGTTGCATCCTCGAAACCACTACCTGGCAACAGTGCATTCAGGTTGTTCACATACGTCTGCAGATGCTTTCCGTGATGGAAACCGATAGTCTCAGCACTAATCACAGGAGCCAATGCGTCGGGCGCATAGGGAAGTTTTATCAATTCGAATGTCGTCATATGGTTCTCGTTTTTTATTCTTCAGCCGTTTTCTCAGCAGCTTGAAAGCTTGCCAAATCCTCCACTTGGAAGTTCTTGATATAAGCAGCCTTACCCAGCACGTTCTCTTCAGCCATACGTACATACACGTTAGCCGACTTCTCGAACAGTTCGGGAGCCTTCGATGCATCGCGAATGATGAGCAGCGACATCACGAGTTCGCACGTCATATCGTAGAGACGACGGGCAAGGAAGTCGAAAGCATCCTGCGAGTCGAGGCTCTTAGCGTAGTTGAGGGCGTCCTCGTAAACAGGGATGAGCTTTTCAACACGAGCCTTCAAAGGCTTCAAGCTTTCGCTGCACTCCAACGTCTCGAGCATCTCCTTGATGTTGCTGAGCATCGTGCCGTTCGAGATGTAGCGAATGGCAGCCACCACCTGCAACTGTGTTGTTCCTTCATAGATGCTGAAGATGCGTGCGTCGCGATAGAGGCGCTGGCACTTATACTCCATGATGAAGCCCGAGCCACCGTGAATGGAGATGGCGTCATAGGCATTCTGGTTGGCGTATTCAGAGTTCATACCTTTGGCGAGCGGTGTGAAAGCATCAGCCAGACGCTGGTATTTCTTCAGTTCCTGCTTCTCCTCGGGTGTGAGTTTGCGGTCGCGTTCGATATCTTCGAGACACTTGTAGATGTCTACGTAGCAAGCCGTCTGATAGAGCAGCGAGCGTCCAGCGTCGAGTTTGGCCTTCATGCGGCTCAGCATATCGTAGACAGCGGGGAAATTGATGATTTTCTCACCAAACTGGGCACGCTCCTTTGCGTAAGCCAGACCTTCGTTGTAAGCCTCTTGTGAAAGACCTACCGACTGTGCAGCAATACCCAGACGGGCGCCGTTCATCAGAGCCATCACGTATTTGATAAGACCCAAACGAGTGCTTCCGCAGAGTTCTGCCTTGGCGTTCTTGTAGGTTAGTTCGCAAGTGGGCGAGCCATGAATACCAAGTTTGTGCTCGATATGACGCACGTTGACACCACCCTGACGCTTGTCGTAGATGAACATCGACAGACCGCGTCCGTCCTTGGTACCCTCTTCAGAGCGGGCAAGCACGAGGTGAATATCGCTATCACCATTAGTGATGAAACGCTTCACACCATTCAGCCGCCAGCAATCTTCTTTCTCGTCGTAAGTGGCCTTCAGCATCACGCGTTGCAAGTCGGAACCAGCATCGGGCTCTGTGAGGTCCATCGACATTCCTTCACCAGCACAAACGCGGGGAATGTACTTTTGGCGCTGCTCCTCAGAGCCGAACTCATAGAGAGTGTCGATACAGCTCTGCAACGACCAGATGTTCTGGAAACCGGCATCGGAGGCGCTAATCACCTCGCTCAGCATAGAGAACACAGCGTTGGGCAGATTCAAGCCGCCGTAACGACGGGGCATTGAGACACCCCAGAGGCCAGCCTTACGGGTGGCGTCGAGGTTCTCAAATGTCTTCGAAGCGTAGATCATGCGGCCGTTCTCGAGGTGCGGACCTTCAAGGTCGACGCTCTCGCTATTGGGAGCAATGATATTTGCTGCCACATCACCCGTGATGTCGAGAATCTGCTTATAGTTCTCAATAGCATCGCCCAGGTCAACAGGAGCATAGTCGTATTCCTTTGCATCTGCAAAGCCTTTTTCCTTCAGCTCGACGATACGAGCCATCAGCGGATGGTTCAGATAGAACCCGATCTCAGGATGATCGCTATAATAGTTTGCCATAATTATTCTTTATTTCTTTTCTTTAAAATATCAGGATTAATAACCCACATGAAGAGAATGGTTCCCGTGCACGTAATGGCAACATCTACAATCCTCTCAAGCACATAGCAGGATTCTATGATGTTGTAAGCACGGAGCATGCTCCAACCGATGACAAATGCCAGCCAGCACACGAGGGCTAGAATCTTCTTAGTCTTTGTACTCATATCTCTTGAGGTTGTTAAATTGGTTTTCCCGAATGCTTATTTGTTTTCTTGATTCTTCTTATAAATTCTTGCTCCTATTCTTGCGCCGGCTACTGTACCACAAATAAAAGCACAGAAGTTCACTAAAGCTGCGAGTTCAAAATTACCTTTCTTAATAAGGAAATAGGATACAACGAGCAATGCAATGGCACAGATAAAGAGGAAACAATCTAACGCTTTCATCTTACTTCGAGTTCTGCTTATAGTACTTAATCAGCTTCGGAACAACTTCCTCAACAGTACCCACAATCACGTAGTCGGCAATGCGGTTGATAGGAGCATCGGGATCGCTGTTCACAGAGATGATGATACCAGAATCCTGCATACCAGCGATGTGCTGAATCTGACCAGAGATACCGCAAGCGATGTACACCTTCGGATGAACGGTGACACCCGTCTGACCAATCTGGCGGTCGTGGTCAATCCAACCTGCATCAACAGCAGCACGGCTTCCACCGACCTCTCCATGAAGCACCTTTGCCAACTGGAAGAGCTGTTCGAAACCTTCCTTCGAACCCACTCCATAACCACCAGCAACCACGATGGGAGCACCCTTCAGATTGTGCTTGGCAGCCTCAACATGGTGGTCGAGCACCTTCACAACAAAAGCCTCAGGGCTGACGTACTTAGAAACTTCAGGATAAACAACCTCCTTGCGGCAGTTGCCCTCGTAGATAGCCTTCTGCATCACGCCTGAGCGGACAGTAGCCATCTGCGGACGATGGTCGGGGTTGACAATCGTTGCCACGATGTTACCACCAAAAGCAGGACGAATCTGATAGAGCAGATTCTCGTATACCTTATTATTCTTCTTGTCCTCATACGGACCAATCTCCAACTCTGTGCAGTCGGCGGTCAAACCCGAAGTCAGCGACGACGACACACGAGGACCGAGATCGCGGCCGATGACCGTTGCACCCATCAGACAAATCTGAGGCTGCTCCTCTTTGAAGAGGTTCACGAGAATATCGGTGTGGGGAGCAGAGGTGTAAGGAAACAAGTCGGGGGCGTCGAAAACAAACAGCTTGTCAACGCCATAGGGCAGAATCTGATCTTCAACTTTCCCCTTGATATCTGTGCCAGCAACAACAGCGTGAAGCTCAACACCCAATTCATTGGCGAGTTTACGACCTTTGGTCAGCAACTCCTGAGATACTTCCTGTACCAGAGTACCTTCTATTTCGCAATATACAAATACGTTGTTCATATATCAGTTTTTGAGTCTTTGAGTTTCTGAGTTCTTAAGTTATTTCGTGAAATCAACTCACAAACTTTAGAACTTATCAACTTATCAACTAACCTATAATCTTTTCATCCAACAATTCTTTGATCATTCCCTCGATATCAGCATCAGAAGCCGTCAAAGTCTTCGACTCCTTTGCCTGGAACACAATGTTCTTGATGGCCTTCACCTTCGTGGGCGAACCAGAGAGACCGCATTGGGCGACATCACCATCGACATCGGCCACCGACCATTGGTTCAGCGTCAGCTCAGGGCGCTCTTCGTACAAATAGTCGTAAGCAGTACCCTCAGCAGGGCGCTCCATCGGACAGGTAGCACGCTTGTATTTCATCACGAGTTTCGCATTCTGCGGACGGCAGGGGGCAGCACTACCGTTAACGGTAATCACAACAGGCAGCGGAGCCTCAACTGTCTCCACACCGCCGTCGATAACGCGCTTGATAGTGGCTTTTCCATCCTTCACGCTGAGCACTTCTTCAGCATAAGTCACCTGATTGAGCCCTAACTTCTGAGCCACCTGAGGACCTACCTGGGCCGTATCGCCATCGATAGCCTGACGACCACCAATCACGATGTCGACATCGCCAATCTTCTTGATAGCCGTAGCCAACGCATAACTGGTGGCCAACGTATCGGCTCCAGCAAATTGGCGGTCGGTCAGCAACCAACCCGTGTCGGCTCCGCGATAAAGACCCTGACGGATAATCTCACCAGCACGTGGAGGACCCATTGTCAAGATGCCTACAGTACTGCCCTCGTGCTGCTCCTTCAGTCGGAGCGCTTGTTCAAGGGCATTCAAATCTTCAGGATTGAAAATTGCGGGCAGAGCGGCGCGGTTGACGGTTCCTTCGGCTGTCATAGCGTCCTTGCCCACATTTCTTGTGTCGGGTACTTGCTTGGCAAGTACTACAATTTTTAATGCCATAAAATATAATTAATAATGTGTAGTCTTTTTTTAAAAGTGGTGCAAAGTTACGCCTTTTTACCCATATGGCAAAATAAAAATGCACAAAAACGACCATTTTGTGCGCAAACGACACGATTTGTGCAATAAAAAACAAGAGAAACGCCCCACACAACACCCACTTGTGGGCCAAGTGGAACGCATGCAGGGCGACTGATTTTCAAAAAACGTTGGGCTATTCAAGCGAAAAACGCATCCCGTCAGCGCCTGTGGAAACGCTCTTCGGAATCTTCCTCTTCGGGCACTTGTTCGCGATAGATTTTCACGAGATACCGCTGTATTTCGCTTCTTCCCAAGCTCTTGCTGGGACCTGTTGCGTAGCCGCTCGAACTGATAGAGCCCCCTTCGAACTGTACGGAAAGGCTCCAATTCGACGCGTCCATAATCTCGAAGTCGGGCATATAGGTTTGTCCGATGGTGTAGAGCTTGTTCTCTTCAGCCATATCGCGAACGCGTTGGAACACAGAGTCGCCCACCTCGATGGCTTTGGCTTCCCTGTTCCTGAAACTCGTGTTGAACGAGAGCCAACCTTTACCTTCTTTGTCGCGCCAAAGTTTCAAGTCGGCTCTGCGCCCGGCAAATCCATTACTCGACGACGACTCATAGCTCAGCAGCTTTCCCTTCGGCATAGCCTTCCCATATTCATAGTCGTCTGGGGTCTCCGGGCCAAGGATATTCTGAAGTTTGTCGCAACGTTTCAGCACGGCTTCGGCCTCGCCAAAAATGCGATGAGCCAAATCCAGGTCAGGAAAATATTTCGCAATCGCCTCATCCTGCTTCTTGGCTTTCTTGTTTTTGCCCACGATAGCTTTCTTCAGGTTCACAATCTTCTGGGCTTTTTCCCTTTCGTCGGCGATAGCCCTACGGGTGTCATTTTTCGACTCGGCGCTGAATTGGCCAATCATGCCGATATAACTTTCCATCCTACTGTCTTCATACAACCATTGGCAACCGGGACGATAGAAACCGCGATCGTTCAATTTCTTCACCAGTTCCAAATTCTCTTTGTCCAAGGGCTTTTGGCCGAAGACGCTACTCACCGACAACAGGGCGGCTGCCAAACAAGTAATGATTTTTTTCATGGGTTCCTTGTTCTTTTAATGATGATGATGCAAATATATAAAAAAATCGGCAAAACGATGCATGATTTAAGAAGATTAACGCAGACGAGGAAACGGACGACTACGAATTTTGTCAATAAAATTCCGAATTTTTAGCATCATTTTCGCCTTCTTTCCAGCTCAAAAACAGCTTCAAAAATGCCGTTTTTCACCTTTCGAACACTCAAAAACGAGCAGAAAAACGACCGAAAAATCGTTTCAGGAAGCTAAAAGCGGCCTTTTAGCTCTCTCATTTGCCGCTTTTCACCCTCTCATTTGCCGCTAATGAGCGCGTCAAAAGCCCCTAATGAGGACGTCATTTGTGGCCTTTGACAAAACGGGAAAAATGCGGCAATTTATCAGAAAATCGCAATCAGCTGATTATCAGCGAATTGCAGAAAAACGCGGAAAATCGTATTTTTTCGCCCCCTAATAGGGATTGAAGATTCAGAACGCAAAAACGAGAGGTCATTTGTCTGAAAAATTCATAATAATTTCCGTGTTTTTAAAATTCCGACACGATATTTTGCAAAAAAAATGCACCGATGTGACGTTTTTTCCGTATCTTTGCAGAATAGTTACAAGTATACCCGAAAACGATGAAACGATATTTCACAACGCTCGTCTTCATGCTGGCTTCGGCCACGCTGGCTCTGGCACAAGAGTTCGACAATCTGCCCGACCCGATTGCGGATGTCAACAAGGTGGTGGACAACACCCCCGACTCCATCGCGAAGGCATTGTCGGCACGTCCTGCGCCAGGTTCCACGCGCGTGGGGTCGAATCCCGTGATGTTCCTCGTGGGCAACTCCACGATGCGCAACGGCACGCTGGGCAACGGCAACAACGGCCAGTGGGGCTGGGGATATTTCTTCGGGCAGTATTTCGACGCGAAGAAAATAACGGTTGAGAACCAGGCGCTGGGCGGCATGAGCACACGCACGTTCTACACCGACCTGTGGCCAGCCATTCGTCAGGCACTCAAACCTGGCGACTGGGTGATTATTTCCATCGGGCACAACGACAACGGTGAGTTCTTCGACCAGAAGCGGGCTCGCGCGGTCATTCCCGGTGTGGACAACGACACCTGCTATGTGGGGTTCAACCAACGCACTCAGCGGCAGGACACCGTTTACAGTTACGGCCATTATCTGCGCCGATATATCAACGAAATTCGTGCCAAAGGCGCCAATCCCATTCTGATGTCGCTGACGCCCCGCAATGCATTCGACGAGAAAGGAAAGATTGTGCGCAAACCACAAACGGAGTGGGCGGCCTACGTGGCAGCCACTGAGGGCGTGCCTTTCATCGACTTGAACGAGATTTCGGGCAAGAAACTCGACTCGTATAGCAGTTGGAAACAGCAGTATCACTTCTTGGGCGACAAAATCCACACCTCGAAGTTTGGTGCTGAGATGAACGCCGAGAGTGCTGCTGTGGGCATCTTGCAGAGCAATCATCCGCAACTCAACGTGCTGAAGGCGATGATGACGGCCGACATTCCTCAAAAGTATGTCACCCCAAGCGGCAAGCCTCGCGTATTCTTCACAGGCGACTCGACGGTGAAGAACGCCGACAAGGAAGACGACGGCATGTGGGGATGGGCTTCGCAAGCCGCCACCGTGTTCGACGAGTCGAAGATTACGCTCGTCAACGCCGCTCGTGCCGGACGCTCCACACGTTCTTTCATTCGCGAGGGCTTGTGGGATAAAGTCTACAACTCACTCCAACCTGGCGACTTTGTCACCATCCAGTTCGGTCATAACGACATCTGTCCCATCACCGACGCAAAGGCTCGAGGCGTGATTCCCGGCACGAAAGACACCTTGCACGTCTATCAGATGGACAACGGAAGCTACGAGGTGGTTTATTCGTTCGGCTGGTATCTGAAGAAGATGATTGACGACACGCGCGAGAAGGGTGCAACGCCCATTCTCGTATCGCTCACGCCGCGCAACGAATGGCCGGGCGGCAAGATTGAACGCCGCGACGACTCGTATGGTCGCTGGTATCGCGAAGTGGTGGAAGAGACGGGTGTGGAGTTCGTGGATATGCACAACATCTCTGCCGACGCACTCGACCGCAAGTTCGCTGTGAAGTCGTTGCCGAAAGACAAGGAGAAGGCCAAACAACGGGTGGAGGAAATCAAGCAGAAGGCTGGCGTCTACTTCAAGAAAGACCACACCCACGCTTCGAAAATCGGCGCACAACTGAATGCGCAGAGTATGGCAAAAGGACTGCGCCAAATCGGTTCGCCATTGGCCGACTATCTGAAAAAAGGAAATTAACACTTACAACAAATAAACAGATTAGCCTATGAAAGCATTAAGATTCATCGCGTTGGCCTTGATGGCCTTCGTTCTTGGCGCCACCAACGCCAATGCACAAAACGCGCAGACAAAAGCGCAACTGACAAAAATCCGCGCCGCCTACACCAAAGCGCAAACGCTGGCCGAAAAGGGAATAAAAGGCCCACGAAAGAACTATCAGGTATACGAGTCATGGACGAGCGACCCCAACGGCGACAGTCACTCGAAGACGGAGTTCATCTTCGACAACTCCAAAGTTTCCGAGCAAATTGAGGTCTATCCCTGCATCTTGGTGCTGGCTCGGAAGACGATAGGAAAAACCTACGAAGAATACCTCTACGATGAAGAGGGAAAAATGATATTCTCGTTCAACAGAAGCGACTTTGGTGAAGGGTGGCTCACCGAGCGACGCTACTACTACAACAACAACGCCCCCATCTGGATGATTGAGAAACGTGTGGATCCCAAGACAAAGAAAGTGATCAAGGAAGAGCAGATGGACATCAGTTCTGAAGACTCCGACTACTATTCCGACGCCATCTATATGGGACGCGATGCCGCCGAACTGCGCGAGGCTTTCATCTCTATGAACGCCATCCACGATTAAACGAGTGAAATGATAGACAGACAAACGGTTGAGAAAATCAAAGATGCCGCAAACATTGTGGATGTGGTGTCGGAGTTCGTGACGCTACGAAAGAGTGGTGCCAGCTACAAAGGATTGTGCCCTTTCCACAACGAGAAGACGCCCTCGTTCACGGTGTCGCCCTCGCGCAACACCTGTCATTGCTTCGGGTGCGGAAAGGGTGGCACACCCATCACATTCATCATGGAGCACGAGCAGATGACCTATCCCGAAGCGCTCAGATGGCTTGCCAACAAATATCACATCGAGATTGTGGAACGCGAACTGAGCGATGCCGAGAAAGAGGAGCAAAGCAACCGCGAGTCGATGTTCATCATAAACGAATTCGCCCTGAAATACTTCCAGGACACATTGCACAACACGCCTGACGGAGTGGCTATCGGCATGCAATATTTCCGCCAACGCGGTATTCGCGACGACATCATACGCGAGTTCCAACTGGGATTCGACCCCAACGACCGTCTCGCTTTCGCCCGCACCGCCCAGCAAAAGGGATACAAGCCGGAATTCATCGAGAAAGTGGGCATCTGCTACAAGAACGAACGCGGCGAACTCATCGACCGTTATGCCGGACGCGTTATCTTCCCGTGGATTGGCGTCAGCGGAAAAGTGGTGGGCTTCGGCGGAAGAAAACTTGATGCTGCCACGAAGGGCGTGCAACAGAAATACGTCAACTCGCCCGATAGCGACATCTATCACAAAGACCGCGAACTCTACGGACTCTATCAAGCCAAACGCGACATTGCCAAAGAAGACTGCGTCTATATGGTTGAAGGCTATACCGACGTCATCGCGATGCATCAAGCAGGCATCAAGAATGTGGTGGCCAACTCGGGAACAGCACTCTCCCTGCATCAGATTCACATTCTGAGACGCTTCACGCAAAACATCATCCTCCTCTACGACGGCGATTCGGCTGGCATTCATGCCGCCTTGCGAGGTACCGACATGCTGCTGGCTGAGGGAATGAACTTGAAGGTGCTGTTGCTTCCCGACGGCGATGACCCTGACTCGTTCGCCAGAAAGCATACCGCCAGCGACTTCAAACAGTATATCGAGGAGCATCAGACGGACTTCATCCAATTCAAAACCGACCTGCTGTTGCGTAATGAGCGCGACCCTCTGAAACGGTCGGAAGCCATCAATTCTATCGTGAAGAGCATTTCTGTGGTGCAGAACCCAATCCTTCGCGACACCTACCTGCACGACTGCGCCCAACGAATAGGCATCAACGAGGCTACACTCATCAACCAGATGAACCGATTCATCCGCGATGCGAAAGATAACAAACAACAAGGTGGCGACAACTCTGAACAGCAACCCATCCAAGAGACGCCCGCTGTTGAGCAAGGAGCACGCACGCCGGGCATCACCGACAACACTGGGGCTTCCGAGAAGGTGGAGCGCATGATTGTGCAAATGATTATCAGGTACGGCGAACAGGTGATATTTGAAAACGTGGAGACCGAAGACGGGAAGACGATGAACCTGACCGTAGCTCAATTCTTTGCGTTCAATCTGGGCGAAGACGGATTGCGGTTCATCAACGAACTCTTCAATCGCATCCTGGACGAGGCTACTGAAAAGTGCACCGAAAATGGAACAAAGGCAGAGACCTATTTCATCAATCACGAAGACATCAAAATCAGTCAGATAGCCGTTGAACTGTCCGAAGACCAATTCCATCTGACCGAAAGCCGTCAGCCACGAATGGATGTCGAGACGCTTCAGCAACAAGCAATGCACCTGGTTCTCGACTTCAGGATGGACTATCTCGACAAACGGCTGAAAGAGATTAGAAAAGAAATCGCAAACGCACAAAACAACGCCGAGCGGACTCGCGAACTGATGACTGAGTTCATGGAGAAATCGCAAATGAGAAATGCTTTGGCGACTAAAATTGGAAGCAACATTATTCTATAAATGAATATGGATACCTTTATCATAGTGCTGTGCTCACTAATCATCGGGATAGTAATCTTTTTGTCTTACTATCAGGGCAACAAGCAGAAAAAAGAGAAAAAGGACCCGCTGGCCGACATTCAAGACCAGCGGAAGGATATTGTTGCCCAAGCGTTGAAAGGTCTGAACTGCGAATGCAAATGGAAAACCGAAGACAACGAAGAAGTGGCTATCTTTGATTTCCAAAGCGGACACTTCAGCATCAGGTTAAGAAAAGACACCCCCTACATTGAACTGTTGTATTTGTATTTTTATCAAACCAACATCGAGAACATCCACCTTGTGCGCACCGTTTGCAACTCATGCAACATGAACGGTGAAAACACACGTGCCATCTATTCCATTACCGAGGGTAGCAACAACGTAGACGTACATGCCATCACCGCGCTTCTGCTTGAACAAAAGACAGCGCAACAGATTCTGAAACGTGCTATGATTGGTACGTTCCAATGCCAAAACATGTTCATCAGACAGATTAACGAATCTATGAGTGACAACGAGAAATCGGACAATCACGATGCTGAGAAAGATCAGGCTATATGGAAACGCGAATTGGAACTGCTCAGCGAACAGGAAATCATGCATCAGGATGCTGGGCCCGATTGGCGGAGCAACGAGGAGGAACCTTTGGAACTGAGAAACGTGTTGGCTACAGCTTTGAGTCTGAAGGACATCGAGCCTCAACAACTTGTGATTTACGCCGCCGACACCTTCGACTCAATGGAAGATGCCGAAACCATTCTGGCGTACAATCTTTCGAACCCACTGATAAAAGGAGGTGACTTCATTGCCAACGAGGCTATGCTCAATTTGAAATACGTTGCGCCTTCACAACCCGACGCCGAACGCGACATCACCATCCACCTCAAAGCCGAACGCGCAACCGAGCAAGCACTTTATTTCCGCATCACAATTGCTATTGTACCTTTGTCTATAGATTCCACTGTGCCATTCGACAGCAGAGAAAACCGCCCTGTCGTCTGTTCGTTCCTGACAGCCTTCGACTTGTCATCACCAAAACAACGGCTCGACAAGTTCCATTACATGTGGAAAGAAGCATTGGAACTGATTAAGACCCATCCCGAAGAACTCACCGAAGAGCAACGGCTCATTAGCGAGTGTATGGATTCGCATCTGGCTTACAACATCTACACAGGTTCTGTGCTGTTCCAAGCCAAACGTTTCTATGAAGCGTTGCGCTATCTGGAAAACGCTTATCATCTCAGCAAGCACCTGATAAAAGGCCTGCAGCCTTCTGAACAAGATGTGTTCTTCCATATCTGTTACCTCATCGGCTTCTGCTATACTGAACTGGAACAATACGAAAAAGCATTCTTCTATCTGGAGATGACAATGCCCATCAGACGCATCACCTACACCCAAGAATATGTGAACTGCCTTGTGAATAGTTCCGACTACCGGGCGCTTGACATCATCAATAATTTGATGAACGAGGCACAGAATCCTAACGATGAAGAGAACGAGACCCCTCCGCCTCACATCAAAGCCTTCATGAACTTTCTCAAACGGCGAAAAGCCTACGTTCTGATCGACCAGCAGAAATTCGACGAAGCCAAAGCTATGTTGCAGAAAATGCTTGACGAACCGGAAAACAGCGATTTCGCCATCAATGAATTAGCATATTTACAAAAAAGAAAAGGAGCAAATTGAATGTACTATATCGAAAAAACATTTGAGATTTCCGCCAGCCACCAGCTCGCCCTCTCCTATCCCAGCAAGTGCACCCAGCTGCACGGACACAATTGGAAAATCACCGTCTACTGCCGTTCACGAGAACTAAACGAAGAGGGGATGGTCATTGATTTTTCCGAAGTGAAAAGACGCATCAAGCGCCCGCTCGACCACCAGAACCTGAACCAGGTGTTTCCGTTCAATCCCACTGCCGAGAACATCGCACGATGGATAACGGAGCAGATTCCTGAATGCTATAAGGCGCGTGTGCAAGAGAGCGAGGGCAATGTCGCCATATACGAAAAGGACGAATAAGAGACACAACCGATGGATAAGGAAACGATGAAAAAGTATCGGGTCAACGAAATCTTCTATTCCCTGCAAGGCGAAGGCTACAACACAGGGCGTGCTGCCGTGTTTGTCAGGTTTGCGGGGTGTAACTTGAAGTGTCCGTTCTGCGACACAGCTTTCACTCGATACGAGGAACTTACAGCTGAAGAGATCCTTGCCCAAATAGCCAACGTCCAACACCCAACACCCAACTCAAAACACCCATCACCCCTCATCGTTATTACAGGAGGCGAACCGACCTTGCAAGTAGACGAACCGTTCATCGACCTGTTGCACGAGGCCGGCTTCGAAGTGGCGATGGAAAGCAACGGAACCCACATGCCGCCTCGAAACCTCGACTGGCTGACCATCTCGCCCAAGCAAGATGTGGTAGTCAAAGAATGCAACGAACTGAAATGCATCTTCGACATGCAGGGAGAAGTCAGCGATTTCGGCATCAAAGCCGATTACTACTACCTACAACCTTGCGATACCGGAGAGACTGCACGAAACCATCTCATCATCGGACAATGCATCGACTACATCAAACGGAATCCCCGATGGCGGCTCTCGCTTCAGACACATAAGCTTGTAGGATTCAAATAACAATCCACTATCCACAGAACAATCATGATCTACATCCACTGGGCCATACTCATCATCTATGTCGCCACCATCATAGGAGCAATTTTTGCCGTACTGATGGACAACCGACAGCCGGCCAAGACTATGGCGTGGATACTCGTCTTGTTGTTCATTCCGCTTGTGGGCATTGTGCTCTATTATTTCTTCGGACAAAACACGCGAAAGGAGAAATACATCAGCCAGCGTAGCCTCGACCAACTGACCAAGCGCTCTATGCTGAGCTTTGTCGAACAACGCGACCTGCAACTGCCCAAGGAGCACGAAACACTCATCCGACAGTTTACCCAACAAAACTGGGCTTTGCCATTCAAGGACAACGATGTGGAGATTTACACCGACGGATATGCATTCTTCACCTCGCTTTTGAAAGCCATTGGCCAAGCCCGCCACCATATCCACCTCTCGACATATATCATCGATGACGACCCGTTGGGACGGCTCATCGCAGATGTTCTCATCGACAAAGCTCGCCAAGGTGTCGAAGTCCGTCTCATCTACGATGACGTAGGATGTTGGCGTGTGCCCAGCTCCTTCTTCGAGCGCCTGCGTGTTGGCGGTGTCGACGTGCATGCTTTCATGCCCGTCCACTTTCCTGCATTCACCAGCAAGGTCAACTACCGCAACCACCGCAAACTTTGTATCGTCGATGGTCAGCTGGGATTCATCGGTGGCATGAACATTGCTATGCGATATCTTCGCGGAACAGAGCACACAGCGTGGCGCGACACCCATCTGTTGGTCCAAGGCGGAGCCGTTTACGGCATACAACGTGCCTTCCTCGTAGATTGGTATTTCGTTGACCGGACACTCATCAGCGGTGATGAATACTATCCTCCCATCAACCAACACCCAACATCAAACACCCAACACCTAACACCCAACACCCAATACCCAACAACTCTCGCCCAAGTTGTGACGAGTAGTCCCATCGCCCAATGGCCCGACATCATGCAAGGCTATGTGCGCATTCTGCTCGAAGCCAAGCACTATGTCTACATGGAAACGCCCTATTTTCTTCCCACCGAGCCCATCCTCTTCGCTATGCGCACGGCAGCCCTCGCCGGCATTGACGTCAGGCTGATGGTGCCAGCCCATCCCGATTCCAAACTACTCGAATGGGCGTCGCGCTCCTATCTGGTAGAGACTCTTGACGCAGGAGTGAAGGTTTATCTTTATGAAGCGGGATTCAACCACAGCAAACTGCTTGTGGCAGACGACTCTCTATGCACATGCGGAAGCACAAATATCGACTTCCGCTCTTTTGAAAACAATTTCGAGGCTAATATCTTTTTCTACGACGAAGCAATGGCTATGCGTATGAAGCAGGTGTTCCTTGAAGACCAAGCCCATTGCCAACTGGTCGACGAACAGACCTTTGCCCACCGCCGCCCATTCACTCACCGCCTTTGGGAGTCACTCATCCGTTTGCTTTCACCGTTGCTCTGACAACGTGGGATTTGAATCCGTTGACGGTTCGCTTTCTTCGTCAGCAGGATTCATGAATATCGAGAAATTAACGCTTCCGTAAGCACGATGCTCACGAAAACAAGGATGGTTGGAAAAATCGTTGTTTTTTCCATGTTCGAAGACGAATACCCCATCATCCGCCAACAGATGACGCTCGAAAATCAAGTCGGGAATTTTGTTTAAATCAGGCAAGGCATAGGGCGGGTCAGCAAAGATGAAGTCAAACTTCTGCCTGCACGACTTCACGAACCGAAAGACATCGCCACGAATGAGAACGCTGCAGTCGGTACCAATCTTCTTCATACATTGGTCGATGAAACGGGCGTGGTCGCGGTCTTGCTCCACGCTGACCACCTGACGGCAGCCACGCGAAATCAGCTCGAGCGAGATGCTGCCCGTGCCGGCAAAAAGGTCCAACGCCATAGCTCCTTCAAAATCCATGTAGGCATTCAGCACGTTGAAGATATTCTCCTTAGCGAAATCAGTCGTCGGTCGCGCCTTGAACGACCTCGGAATCTCAAAATGACGACCTTTATAAAGCCCTGTGATGATTCTCATTTCTTAATAATGCTTTTTTCATCTTTCATTTCCTTCAGCCTCCACCTTTCACGAACAACGTCTGCAAGTCGAATGGCATACCCTTGATTTGAGTGACTGGAGCACGATTGAACTCAGCCACAGGATTAATCAGATACGCTTTCCGGCAATACGTGCGCAGGGCGTCAATCGTCCATTCGCGGTCAGGTATGTCGCCTGCTATATAAAGCTCGTCGTTCTGGGCATCCAAACCTATCTGCTTCCACGCATAAAGCACGAAATAAACGGCATCGCGCGAATGTGCGGCGTCAAACGTGTTGCAGAAGCGGAAGCGGTTCTTGTCAAACCCAAATACCTCCAAGCGTTTGTCGTGAAAATAGGCATAGAGTTTCCTGTGCATACCGGTATGGCTGCGTTGATACAAAAGACTCCACACGGGTTGCACCAGATGCACGAAGCGCACATCCTCAAAATGGTCGTCGATGACCAGTTTCAAGTCCTTGTTGATGGAAAAAACGGCCACAGCGTTCAAGTCGGGCAGAACGCTATGCAGCACCACGCACCCCTCCAAACCCGTGATGGCATGGTGGTAGAGCGTCTCTTTGGCGGCCTCGTCGAATTCCTGAAGAGGAATCATCAGAACCGGAGAGTCGATGAGCACCTGCGCACGCTGGTAGCCACGATTCAGCAGAGCGCTATCCTTGAAAGCCTCGCGCAAGTTTGCTGCCAGCGAGATGCCACTTTTCACAATGTAAGGCTCGAAGACCACTTGGTTCACCGCCGTATGGTCGCTCACGGCAAAGGCCATCGTGTTGTGGCTGATGCGCATGTTCAGCCTCACGCGTGGATTGATGATTCGGTTATTTGAGTCGGGCATATCTCGAAATGAAAGATTAAAGATGAAATATTAAAGATGAAAAATGAAATATTATGGCTGATGTGCAACCGATGAAAGCACGCTCAGCAAGCACACAACAACCAATGCGACGACACATAACAGCAGTAGCAAATTATTGTTCGGTTTTATTTTCATTTCTCGTTTCTTTTATTTACCTTTGCAAAGTTACTAAAAATCGAGTGCAGAATAAAATAAATTCATTTATTTTTTATGCCGAGATGCAACAACTTCGTCATTCAATGACAAAATATGCCGAGATGCAATAACTTCGCAATGTAGTCGCAAAGATACGAAAATCTTTTTAATATCGATGCCTATCGACTCATTAATCTTCCAAATACGCCAACAGTTTGGCCTTCAACCCACCGCCGACCAAGAGCATGCTATCCGCGAATTCGCAGCTTTTGTGGCCAATCCGTCGCCCTCAGCGCTGATGATTCTACGTGGCTCTGCTGGCACAGGAAAGACCTCGTTGGCTTCTGCCATCGTTCAGGCGTTGGTCAAACTGGGGCAGAAAGTGGTGCTCCTTGCACCTACGGGACGCGCGGCTAAGGTTTTTGAACAAAACAGCGGGCACCCAGCCTTCACCATCCATCGCAAGATCTATCGCCAACGGTCGCTGATGGGCGACTTCAACCTCAACGACAATTTGCATTCCAACACCCTCTTCTTGGTCGACGAGTCGTCCATGATTGCCAATTCCTCCTACCACACCCAGTCCTTCTCCCAGCAAGAGGGGCAAATGGCCAACAACACCCAATTCGGGAGCGGCAACCTGCTTGATGACCTTGTTTCCTACGTCTATGGTGGACGCACCTGCCGGTTGATGCTCATCGGCGACAGCGCCCAGCTTCCACCCGTAGGCATGAATGAGTCGCCAGCACTCGATGCAGAATGGATGCGGGGATACGGATTGGATGTCCACGAGGCCGACCTGAACGAGGTGTTGCGACAAAGTCAGGAAAGCGGAATATTGATGAACGCCACAGCCATTCGGCAGATGATTACTCACGACGAGGTGACCCAGCTGCCACAAATCCGTTTCAGCGGCTTTGCAGACTTGCGAATGGTACCCGGCAACGAACTCATCGAGGCCATTAGCAGCAGCTACAGCCGTGTGGGAATCGACGAAACCATGATTGTCACTCGTTCAAACAAACGTTGCAACGCTTACAACATCGGCATTCGGAACACCATCCTCGGACGCGAGGACATGCTCTGCTCTGGCGACCAATTGCTGATTGTGAAGAACAATTATTACTGGTTGCCAAAAGACAATCCCCCATCAACCGACACCCAACAACCATCACCTAGCACCCAACACCCAACACCCAGTTTATCCTTCATCGCCAACGGCGACTGTGCCCGTGTTCAACGCGTGCGCCACATACGCGAGCTTTATGGATTCACCTTTGCTGATGTTACGATGCAATTCCCCGATTACGACAACCTGGAACTGCAAGCCACCGTGCTCCTCAACACGCTCACAGCCGAAGCGCCCGCACTCACCCGCGAGCAAAGCGACCAATTATATAATAATGTGTTGGAAGACTATGCCGACATCCCGCTGAAAGCCGACCGGATGAAACGGCTGCGCGAAGACCAGCACTTCAACGCTCTGCAAATCAAATACGCCTACGCCGTGACTTGCCACAAGGCTCAGGGCGGACAATGGGCACACGTCTACATCGACCAAGGATACATGACCGATGAAATGCTCACCCCCGACTATATCCATTGGCTCTACACCGCCTTCACGCGAGCCACCGAAACGCTGTTCCTGGTCAATTGGCCGAAAACGCAAACCGAGGAATAAGGGAATGATATAGCAGTAAAACCCAAACGCCCCTGAAGGGGGCAGCACCAACTAGCCCAGGGCACGCCCTGGGGAAAGAATTGGGAGCAAACCAGCGCCCTACAGGGGCAATTAAAGTACAAGGCGAATGCAGAGCCGAGCTCGCTCGAGCTATGCTGAGCCGCAGCCTTCAATCGCTTAAAAGCAAAAGCATTAAAAGGGGAAGAGCTTTTGCACTTACAGCGCGCCCTCCCTTGCACGCCCGATACCCAGGGCGATGCCCTGGGCTATGAGCAGGTTGGCCTTGCAGGCCGCTCTTTGCCCGAAAAGGTCTACTTGTATATTCCTAATTGGCGAAACATTTGTCTCTTTAAGCCTTCCACTCCCCTTTAAACTTTTAAAAGCCCTTCTGCCCGGCTACTCGTCCATTTGGAACAACGGATCCTCCGGCATCACCATCAACGGCTTCTGTTCGAACTGGCGCAAAGTCTCTTCGGGAACATACTTCTTGTCAACCACCAGGCGGAACATGTATTCACGGAACCAACGGTCGGTCATAATCAGACAGCCGCCCAATCCCGAGCTTGCTCCCCATGAGTTCTCCACCTTCCATTTGCGAGGCTGTCCGTTATTGTCCAAATCCACCGCCGTCAGCGTCATCGCATGGGTCGAACCGCTGTCGAACGTTGAGATGCGCTGAGCCTTGTCCATCGTGAACTCTGTACCGAAGAGCGACTCGAAATCGTAGTTCTCGGTATCCAAATAGCCACGTTTGCGGTCGAACTGCTTGCCTACGTCATAGCTGGAATACAGTTTCCTGCCGTCTTTCAACGACGCAATGGCCAGCTTCTCGATGTCCTCCATCGGGAGGTTCAGGTACTTCCAGTTGTGTCCGTCGTAGGTATGACGGTCGTATTCCACCTCGAAAGTCTTGTAATAAGGTCTTCGCGGGTCGTTCATCACCATGATGAAAGTGCCGTTCAAGTCGCCACCCACCGTCTCGGCATAGAACTCCTTCGGCGTGTATCGGCGCGGCTCGCCCACCTGCTTGCCGTACTTGTCCACATGAGCATAAGTGAACTCCTTCACGGGCTCGCCCAGCGTCAGGCAGAGCATGCGGTAGATGGCCGTCAGCATCTCCGTCTTGCGACTGGCAATGGCGGCAGGTCTCTTCTTGTCGGCCACCATCTGGCGCAGCTCCAATCCGAATTCGCGCAGCTTCGAGCTCACCACACGCTGCATGCGACTGGTGTTGTCAGCACTATAGGTCTCAGGCTGCAGGCCCTTCGGCACCAGTCCGTACTTGCTGGCCAAGTCGGCCACGCCGCAGAACGTACCTCCATCGTTGATGGGATGGTGGAAGAAGAACTGCACGCGCAAGTCGTCGATGGGCTTCTGTGCGCAGTCGATGACGCCCTGAAGCATCAGGTTGGCCTTCTCCAGCTGGTCGTAGAAGAACAAATAGTCGTGAGAGAACTCCACAGCCAGAGTGTCCTCATGCTGCTTGGCAAAGTTGGCACGCAGCACGTTCAGCCCCGAGAACATCCAGCAGCGGCCACTCGACTTCTGGTCGTGGATGCTCTGCTTGGGCGTCTCAATGCTGAAGTGAGTGTCGAAGTCGCCCTGATTGGCAAAGTTCTTGGCCAAGTCGTCTATCGAGAACTGCGAAATGGCATTGAAAAGAGCCTTCTGCTGTGGGGTGGCAGCCTGAGCCTTCTCCATCTGCTGAAGCATCTGCTGCGTGATTCCCCCATCGGTTTTCTGTGCCGAAGCCGACAGTGATGCCAGCATGCACAGTGCTAAAAAGAAATGTTTGTTCATATCGTTTTTTCTGATATTGGTTTTCTACGTGCAAATATACAAAAAAATAACTGAATAACAAAAACCTGCAGGCGCAAAGTATTGTTATTTCTTCTTGTCTTCCAAGAAACGGCGTTTCTTCGCACTCATCGGGCGTGACTCCTTTGCGGCTTTGGCAGCGGCACGGGCGGCATTCTCTGCCTTGCGTTTCTTTGCGGCTGCCTGACTCGCACGACGTTTCGCATCGCGAGCCCTGCACTCTGCTTTCCAATCCTCCTTGCGCTTCTCGCGAGCCTCTTTCTTCTGTGCTTCGCGCTCCTCCACCTCTGCCCTGCGCTGTTCCTGTTCAGCCTTTTTGCGTTCCAACACACGCGCTTGGTATTCGGGATTCGAGAGCAGATACTTTCTGCTGGGCATTGCCAAAAGGTTCAGCGCCATCTTTGTCACCTTTGTTCGGGCGTAACGCCAACTCTTGCTCACAGCCTCGCAAAGCACCGTACCATCCGAAAGCATGGCCTTCGCCCTGTTCAACCCGTCTTCCGTCACCTCCATCTCCAGCGTGAGCCGTCGCCCGTCGGTCTGCCTCACCATATCGTCGGCCTGTGCCAGCAGGTCGCTGTTGCGCTTCCAGTGGCTCAGAAGATGTTCGGTATCCTTGTTGATGATATATTTCGAGATGAACCAGTTGCGGGTATTCTCGTCCAGTGTGCTCACATACCCCATGATGGCATAGACAAAGATGTGCTTGTGCTTGCCAATATCGAACGACTCGCCAGCGCGGGCAAACTGCCTAAGCTGCCATTCGTCGAACAACTGCTCAAGGCGCTCCTGCCTGAACAGATTGCCCAACACATGCTGAAGCCGAGTACCCTCGCCCGTGTAATAATGGAAAAGCACGTCGGCCACCATTCCCTTGAACACAAACATCCCAGCAAACACATACCGGCTGTTGCCCTTGCCCTCCTGCTCGTAGAAACTGCTATGAGTCAGCACCTCACGAAGACGTGAGCGCGAGAACATACGGCGCAGGTCTTCAAACATCGGGTCCGACCACGCCTTGAAGTTGTCTTTAGGATGCGGCTGCTGTTGTATCTTCTCGTCTTCCATAGATGCTTTTATAATCTCCCTTCCCCACGGGAAAAGCTACGGGTAGGCGAGCCTTGCTCGGGAATGAGGGGACTGGGGAGAGGCTATTTTCTCTTTAGCACGGGCAGGAGGACTCGAACCCCCACTATCGGATTGGAAGCCGACATTCAGGCCCCGAAAGCCTGTGTGCTACCTTTACACTATGCCCGCAATTATCATTATCAACGAAGTTAATTGTCAATTGTCAATTATCAATTGCCAAAGAGCGGGTGACGGGAATCGAACCCGCGCCTGCGCACTGGAGGTACGCCGAATCAAGATCTGAAGTCTTGCGTGCTGCCATTACACTACACCCGCCAACTTGTTGGCAAAGATACGAAAAAACGAGTACAAAACAAAAAGAATTATTCTTTTTTTGGCAATAATATCGCAGTTGACCCTTTCGGATAAAGAGCGGCCTGAAAGGCCGCGCGTCTTTCTCACATGCCCCTTACCCAAGGCGCTGCCTTGGGCTGGTTGCTGCTGCCCCGTTGGGGCGTTTGGGTCAACTGCAATATTATTGCCAAACACTCTGGACTCTGAACCATGAACAAGGTTCCCTCCCAAGAAAAAAATCGTGAAACCCGTGTCATCCGTGCCTAACAAAAAGGGAGGGGACCACAATCTGAGCCCTTCAGGCCGCTCTTTGCTAGAGACTAATGTCCCTTTACGCCCTTTAGGTGCCCCCATTACCAATATGATGTAACCCTATTACCGCTATGTGGTAAGCTCATTACCGCTATGTGGTAAGCTCATTACCGCTATGTGGTAACGGCCTTACCACTTATGGGTAACAATTCAAGAGCGCCAACCGAAGTTGTTGCCACCAATGCCACACTCTTGCAACACCTTAACCCATTGTTTCACAACGTGTTACACGAGGTGTGGCAAGGTTGCAACAAAAAATTAAAATTAGTAGTATATTGCTCTTCTTCAACTTCAAGGCAGAATCCTGTGAGCTTCAGGAAACGGCAAACAACGACATGAAGCAAAAAAACAACGAATCATTTGGAAGTTTCAAGTCTTTTTCCTATTTTTGCATCGATAAACCTGATTAACAACTGGACATTCCAGTTTCGCGAGCGTGCGGACGGGGTCACGGCTGGGGGTAGCGCTTATCCGCGTTCACAGCCCAGTACGGCAGCAAAGGAATGGCCGGGAGCGTCGGTGCAAGGACAGGGAATGGAAAGTATGCCTTATTAAGCTGCATAGGGATATGTAGGCAAGTTGGCACGGCTGCTGTCCGAGGATAGGCACACTCAACGAAACGACTCTCCACTGGGGGCCAACCTCCTCATCCCCGAAAACATGTTCAAGGCGAACGGATACGTCCGCAACGACATCTGAACACAATATGACCTGAATCAAGAAACAACAACCCGCAAGAAAAACATTCTTTGCCACACTTCTGGCAACAACCACACTCGCCACCGTTTGAATCACGACGACGGCTTTCGCTCCGTGCGGTTCCGATGACATCTCGGAAGCGCCGAAGACCATACTCCACCGCTCCAACGTGGACCTCAACGGTGTGGGGAAAATCAGCGTTGCCGGTAGGGAATACAAAGCTATCACTATAACAAATATCAATCCTGAAGACCTAATGCCAAAAGTAGAAGTATGAGATAAAAAAGTCTATAAACACATAGAACATCTCAGAATACCTGAATCCACTGTAGTCACGGAGATGATGTGGAAATACGGTGCAGATAAATATAGTGCTGAAGAATATCAGGAATTGATGATGAGACTTAATATTGGAATGATACAAGAATGTCCACAATGATACGACTATGAAGTTATATGATGATGAAATGGCGGGGAGGCTGATTTACATGCCACTAGCGAACGAAGCATATTGAATACATTGATAAAGCATGCCAATTTTAAAGTAAATAATCCAAATGATACATCACGAGAAAATGCACTAACAGAATTTGTAAAAAACAATTCTAATTCTATAAATATCTTTTGATGTTCGGCATATGGATCAGAAAGTACAAAATCTGGTTATGATAAACGATTAAATAAAAAAAGTGTAAAAGATTTATGCAATATGAATAATATTATTATTTTTGCTGCTGGAACAAATATCAATTCAAAAGGATGACATTTAAGAAATAAAATATATAACGGAGAATATGAAGCAGATGAATTTGGTTGGTATTCTCTAGTTTCTATGGCTAATTCCGATAAGAACACACAACCCAATAGCCACCTTCTTGTAACCATCTGAACAGATGCTGACTGAGATATAGATCAGACTAATGAAATCATTGAAAGTAGCAAATTTCCTGTATGATTTAGAAATAATGTATTATTCTCCTGACGTGCGTTCCCAATAGAATCATCCTGAAAAATCTCAGCAGAATGAGGAAGTAGAAATAATTGAAAATATTCAACATCATATACAACATACTCTAATGTAGCCATAGCAAGCATATTATTCCAGATGAAAGCAGACACTCCTGATGTCGATAAGCTATTAGAAATGGTTAGAGCTACAGCCCTTACTGACTATATCAGATTCGACCTGAATGGAGACGGAGACACAAATGATATTTTTGACGGTCAGCCAGAAACCCAGCCTCTACTACTCATGAATCCTGCGGGATTCTTCCAGAAATATCTGATGCCTACATCTCTACCCACAAAATTCAGCACTAATGAAACCACTCCCCTCGAGAAGGGATATTATCATGGCGTAGCCTACCAGATTCCTGGTGCAGAGGTAAACATCAATGGTCAGTGGATTCCGTTTACTGATGACAACAAGGAAATCATCTTCTCTCAAAATCCTATGAACCTCAAATGGAGGCTCAACGGGAAATTGCTCGATAATTACAACTACAAACCTGGAGACACCATCAACGGGCTGATTATCGCAGTAGACGACAAATGGAATGGCCTCAATATCACAAAAGAGTTTTCTGTCAACATAGTAGATGCGTCTGGCATTCATACAGTTACAATGCCTTATACACCTGATGAATGGTATACCATCGACGGTATTCAACTGGATGCAAAGCCCACCAAGCCTGGCGTCTATATAGAGAACGGACAGAAGGTCATTGTCAGATAAAATAGAATCATTAAGACACTCCGCTATGAATACAAATAATAATAAATCCGCTACTGGCTGGAAATCCATCATCAAGCTCTTCTTCCTTACATGAATGGCCTTTGCCGTTCATGGAAGTTATGCTCAGGGCTACAAATCCATAGAAATAACGAATATCAATCCTGAAGACCTAATGCCAAAAGTGGAAGTATGAGATAAAAATGTCTATAAACATATAGAGCATCTCAGAATACCAGAATCTACTGTAATCACGGATATGATGTGGAAGTATGGTGCAGGTAATCATAGCGCTGAAGAGTATCAAAATCTCATGATGAGACTTAACACTGGGATGATAGGTGAATATCCAAAATGATATGATAATTTTGAAATAATAGGACAATGAGCATTCTGAGATGAATGAGATGATCATTCTCATAGGGAATGGAGTATATTAAATTCTATAGTAAAGCATTCTAATTTCAAAGTAGTTTATACATCATGAGAACAATGGCAAAATAAATTAGAAACATTTATTAAAAACAATCCAAACGCAATTTCAATTTTGTGAAGTTCTTCTTATGCTGAAACAGATAAGGAGAAATTTCAACAGTGGAGCGAAAATAGTAAAGCTAGAGAATTATGCAAATCAGGAAAACTCATTATATTCAAATCTGGATGAAATATTTATGAAGAGTATTGAGTTCTTAAAAACAAATCATACCAGAAAGACGTAGATTGAGATGAGCACTGAATATATTCATTACAAGCCAATGCAAATTGAAAAAATGATAGCGATGCAGATATTGCACTATTTGCCACAGTATGAACAAATAAAGACTGAGATATCGATCAAACAAACGAAATATATGAAAGTAGTTTGTTTCCTGTAGGATTTCACGATAAGGTTTTATTTTCTTGACGTGCGTTCCCATACCATTCTCTAAATAGCTGAAAAATCGAAGCAGAAGGAAATACCAATAATGGAAAATACGCCACATCATTCACAAACTATGTAAATGTAGCCATTGCAAGTATATTATTTCAAATGAAAGCAGACACACCTGATGTTGATGAATTTTTGGAAATGGTAAGATCCACTGCCCTTACTGACTATATCAGATTTGACCTAAATGGAGACGGAGATACAAATGATATTCTTGATGGTCAACCTGAAAGCCAACCACTTCAACTGATGAATCCTGCGGGATTTTTTCAGAAATATCTCATGCCTACATCTCTACCCACAAAATTCAGCACCAATGAAACCACTCCCCTCGAGAAGGGATACTATCATGGAGTAGTCTACCAAATCCCTGGTGCAGAAGTGAACATCAATGGCCAGTGGATTCCTTTCACTAATGACAACAAGG
This sequence comes from uncultured Prevotellaceae bacterium, assembly GCA_902769705.1. GTDB lineage: Bacteria > Bacteroidota > Bacteroidia > Bacteroidales > Bacteroidaceae > Prevotella. The sequence goes on along the minus strand of CACXPX010000035.1, from coordinate 13,252 downwards.
AACTCATCTTCTCCCAAAATCCTATGAACCTCGAATGGAGACTCAATGGGGAAACGCTCAAAAATTATAACTACAAACCCGGAGATACCATCAATGGTCAAATTATTGTGGTCGATGATCAATGGAATGGCCTCAATATCACAAAAGATTTTTCTGTCAACATAGTAGATGCGTCTGGCATTCATACGGTCACAATGCCTTATACACCTGATGAATGGTATACCATCGACGGTATCCACCTGGATGCAAAGCCCACCAAGCCTGGTGTCTATATTGAGAACGGACAGAAGGTCATTATCAGATAAATAGGAAGTGCAAGAAAGATTACCACATCGTGAAACTGAAGAGGGCGGCCCGCAGGTCGCCTTCTTTTGTTGATATATAACGCAGACAGTATCACTTTTTTTCGGTCTCAGTCTCGGCCTCGGTTTCCGTTTCCGTTTCCATACCCTCAACCTTTTTCTTGTCCCACTCCTTGAGAATCACTTCGGCCTGCTTTTTGTGCTTGCGGTCGCGACGCCCACGGCGGTCGAGCAAGTTGGCAAAGTCGAACGAGACGAGGCCTGCGGGAGCCTCTGCCGCTCCCATCATGGCGCCCATCTTCGCCCACGCCGCAATGAGGCCTTTCACACGCGGGTCGAGTTCGGTGACGGTCACCTCAGGCAGCATGTGGTCGTTGGGGAGCAGGAACATCGTGTCGGGGAGTTCGCGGGCTGTCAAACGCTCGAACCCATACTGCACATGACTGAAGGATATGCTGTCGGACGGTTCCTCAACAACGGCAACACCATCGAGCCCCGTGGTGACAGCTTTGTGATGATCGGACCTCACCGAAACTCCCGCCACAGGCTTATTGGTGTCCATGTCGTAGACCACGACGCGCCGCTGGCACATTGCACGGCCGCTCAGGCACAACGCCGCAAGAAACACTAAGAACCGAAGCATAAACAATAAAAGCGATTTTCTAATTTTTTGACAAAGTTATCACGTTTCCGCCAATCTTGCAAGCATCGACCGCAAGCATTAAAACGAATTAAGCAAAAACAACGTTTGTTTTTTCAGCAACCTTAATTTTATTGATTTTTAGGTTAAAAGGAAGGGGTTAAAGGGCGTAAAGGGGAGTGATGCGTAAGGCGTAAAGGGTTTAAAGGGCATAAAGAGGAGTGGAAGGGTTTAAAGGGACGAATGCTTCGCTGAAGTTTTTCGCTTTTCGCTCAAGGAAACTCCTCCGTCTCGACAAAAAAAGAAACAGTTTCTTTGTTTTGTGCTCAACTTTTCGTAACTTTGGCTTCGCCGAAGTTACTTGCACTCGGCATAAAAAAGAAAAAAAGTCTTTTTCTTTTGTTCTTCTCTCGTTTTTTCGTAACTTTGCATCGTTATTCCATAAATATCTAAATGGAGAAGAACGAATATACGTTGTTAAGCCAGATAAAAACACCCACCGACCTGAGGAAACTCAGTGTCGAACAACTGCCACAGGTGTGCCAGGAACTGCGCGACGACATCATCAAAGAGGTGTCTGTCAATCCCGGCCACTTTGCCTCTTCGCTCGGCGTCGTTGAGATTACCGTCGCATTGCACTACGTCTTCAACACGCCCGAAGACCGACTCGTGTGGGACGTGGGACATCAGGCTTACGGACATAAGATACTTACCGGACGGCGCGAATCGTTTTGCACGAATCGCAAGCTGCACGGACTGCACCCTTTCCCCACCCCTCTCGAAAGCGAATACGACTCGTTCACATGCGGACATGCATCGAACTCCATCTCAGCTGCACTGGGTATGGCTGTCGCCAACGCGCAACACCCAACAGACAACACGCCGAAGGTGGTGGCCATCATCGGCGATGGAGCCATGAGTGGCGGATTGGCATTCGAGGGACTAAACAATGCGTCCTCGACACCCAATGACCTGCTTATCGTGCTCAACGACAACGACATGTCCATCGACCACGCTGTGGGAGGAATGGAAAAATATCTGCTCAGCCTTGATGCCAACGAGACCTACAACCGACTGCGTTTCAAGGCGTCGCAATGGCTGAAGAAGCGCGGTATGATGAACGACAACCGGCGCAAGGGAATCATCCGACTGAACAACGCGCTGAAGTCGGCACTCGCCCACCAGCAGAACATCTTCGAGGGCATGAACATCCGTTATATAGGCCCATTCGATGGGCACAACGTGGTGGAGCTGGTGCGCGTGCTGCAACAGCTGAAGGACATGAAAGGCCCAAAGTTGCTGCATCTGCACACCAAGAAGGGAAAAGGATATAAGCCCGCCGAGGAAAGTGCCACTGTGTGGCATGCACCAGGAAAATTCGACCCTGAGACGGGAGAGCGCATCGTAGGCGACGACAAAAACAAGCCGCCGAGATACCAAGACGTCTTCGGACACACTTTGCTCAGGCTGGCCAAAGAGAACCCGCGCATCGTGGGTGTCACTCCCGCTATGCCTACGGGTTGTTCGATGAACATCATGATGGAAGAGATGCCCGAGCGCACGTTCGATGTAGGCATCGCTGAAGGTCATGCGGTGACCTTCTCGGCTGGTATGGCAAAGGAAGGTCTGCAGCCGTTCTGCAACATCTATAGCGCCTTCGCACAACGTGCCTACGACAACATCATCCATGATGCCGCCCTGCTGTCGCTGCCTGTGGTGCTCTGCCTGGATCGTGCAGGGCTTGTGGGCGAAGATGGCCCCACCCATCACGGTGCATTCGATATGGCAGCCCTGCGTCCCATCCCCAATCTGACGATTGCCTCGCCTCTCAACGAACGCGAATTGGTCAACCTCATGTACACGGCCCAGCTGCCAGGAAAAGGCACTTTCGTGATTCGCTATCCACGCGGTTGCGGACAATTCGCTGTGGGCGATGGCGAGAAGCCCTCTTGGGAACAGCCGTTCGAAGAGTTGCCCATCGGAAAAGGACAACGGCTCGCTGACGGCGACGATGTGGCCGTGCTATCTATAGGTCCGATAGGAAACCATGTGACAGAAGCCATTGAGAGCCTCCAACACCCATCACCCAACACCCCCTCCGTAGCCCACTACGACCTGAGGTTCCTGAAACCGCTCGATGAAGAACTGCTTCACGAGGTTGGGCAACGTTTCAGCCGCATCATCACGGTCGAAGACGGCGCACGCAGTGGCGGAATGGGGTCGGCAGTGGTTGAATGGATGTGCGACCACGGATACAAGCCCGACATCGTGCGATTGGGGCTTCCCGACCATTTTGTGGAGCACGGTTCGGTGGCAGAATTGCAACACATCGTGGGCATCGATGCCGAAGCCATTCGGGATGCTATCATCCAACTCCTATCATCCAACACCCAACAACACCCAACAACCAACACCCAACACCCATGAAGATTATCATCGCCGGCGCATATGCCATAGGAACCCATCTGGCGCAGATGCTCTCGCGCAACAACGACGACATCACGCTCATAGACGAAGACGAAGAACGCCTCTCGCGAATCGGCTCCGATTACGACCTGCTCACGATGAATGCGTCTCCGGTCAGCGTCAAAGCTTTGCGCGATGCCGATGCCCAACACACCGACCTGTTCATAGCTGTGACACCCGACCAAAGCAAGAACATCAACAGTTGCATCATGGCGAAGGCGCTGGGAGCCAAACGCACAGCAGCCAAGGTTGACGATGCCGAACACTTGTCGCCTGAGATGCAGCAGTTCTTCGAGAAGTTGGGCGTGAGTTCGCTCATCTATCCCGAGCTCTTGGCTGCCAAAGACATCATCAACGGCTTGAAAATGTCGTGGGTGCGCCAACGACTGGAGATTCACGATGGAGCGCTCGTGATGCTGGGCATCAAGCTGAGAGAGTCGTGCACCATCCTGAACAGACCCCTCCGCGAACTCTGCGGACCTGAAGACCCCTATCACATTGTGGCCATTAAACGCGGAAGTGAGACGATTATCCCTGGTGGTAACGATGAACTGAAACTTTACGACCAGGCTTACTTCATGACAACGCGCCAGTATATCCCCTACATCCGCGAGATTGTGGGAAAAGAGAAATATGCCGACGTGAAGAACGTGATGTTCATGGGAGGTGGAGCAACGGCCGTGAGAGCCATCAAGATGCTGCCCGAATACATGGACGCGAAGATTCTGGAGATGAGCAGCAAACGTTGCGAAGAGCTGAACAACAAGCTGGAAAACGACAAGACGCTCATCATCAACGGCGACGGACGAGACATTCCGCTGCTGATGGAAGAGGGCATCAAGAACACGCAAGCCTTCGTGGCACTCACCGGAAACGCCGAAACCAACATCCTTGCCTGCTTGACCGCCAAGCGGTTGGGCGTGAGGAAGACGGTGGCAATGGTGGAAAACCTCGACTACGTGTCGATGGCAGAGAGTCTCGATATCGGTACCATCATCAACAAAAAAGCCATCGCAGCCAGCCACATCTACCAGATGATGCTCAATGCCACCGTTGTGAGTGTCCACTTCCTCACTTCCGTGAATGCTGATGTGGCCGAGTTCATCCCGAAAGAAGGCTCGAAAGTCACCCAGAAGCCAGTGAAAGACCTGGGACTGCCGAAGGGAATGACGATTGGAGGTCTTGTGCGCAACGGAGAAGGCATGCTTGTCTCGGGTATGACGCAAATTAAGGCTGGCGACTCGGTGATGGTTTTCTGTCATAACATGAACATGAAGAAGATAGAGAAAATGTTCATCTAACATCCAACCCGCATGGTCAATCTGAAGACGATATACAAGATTTTGGGACAGTTGCTTCTCATTGAGGCATCGCTCATGTTTCTGTGTCTCTGCATCGCTTTTTATTATGGCGAAGACGACACACTGTCCTTCATCATCTCCACCGCCCTGACCATCTCTGTCGCCTTCTTGCTGAAATACGTCGGACAAGACAGCAACAACACCCTCTCGCGCCGCGATTCCTATCTGCTCGTGTCGCTCACGTGGGTGGCATTCAGCATCTTCGGCATGCTGCCCTTCATGATTGGCGGCTATATCAGCAACCTGACTGATGCCTTCTTCGAAACGATGGCTGGATTCTCCACCACCGGAGCCTCCATCATCAACGATGTGGAACGGTTGCCCCACGGAATACTTTTCTGGCGGTCGCTATCGCAATGGATTGGCGGTCTCGGTATCGTGTTCTTCACCATCGCCCTGCTGCCCTCGATGGTGGGTGGAAGCGTGAAGGTGTTTGCTGCCGAAGCCACAGGTCCCATCCGCGCCAAGCTGCACCCCAAACTCAGCACGAACGCCAAGTGGCTGTGGTCCATCTACATCTTCCTCACGCTGGCTTGCGTAGGATGCTATTTCCTTTGCGGAATGGATTGGTTCGACAGCATCAACTATGCGATGACCACCACTGCCACAGGCGGGTTCGCCATTCACAACGACGGACTCCACCATTTCGGCATCGCATCCATCGAATACACTTGCACGCTGTTCTGCTTCCTCTGCGGAATCAATTTCACCTTATTATATTTCTCGATTTCCAAGCTGCGCCTGAAGAATCTGCTGCGCAATTCAGAGTTCAAGTTCTACATCAGCATGACGCTGATTTGCACGTTGGCGGTGATGCTCATGCTATTCTTCCAAAAGGGCTATTCGATGGAGCACGCCTTCCGCAGCAGCATCTTCCAAGTGGTGTCGTTCATCACGTCCACCGGACTGTTCAACGAAGACGTTGCAGGATGGCCTCCTGCCGCCATCATCATCCTCGGATTGTGCATGATTGTGGGCGCCAGCTCAGGCTCCACTTCATCGGGAATGAAAGGCGTGCGCATCGTGATGCTGATGAAGATTATCCGCAACGAGTTCCGCCAGATACTCCACCCCAACGCCGTGCTGCCACTTCGCATCAACGGCCAGAACATCCCGCAACAGCAACGTGTGACGCTGCTGGCATTCTTCACGATATTCGTGTTGCTCTGCCTCATCTCGTTCACGCTGCTCATGATTTTCGGCATCGACTATGTGAACTCGGCAAAAATCACGCTCAGCTGCATCAGCAACGTAGGACCGTCGCTCGACACAGGTGTGGGTCCAAACATCACGTGGGCATCACTTCCTGTCACCGCCAAGTGGTTCTGTTCGGCCATGATGCTGATGGGACGTCTGGAGATTTTCAGCGTGCTCATCATCTTCAGCCGTGCATTCTGGAAAGAGAATTAAGAGAATAGATAATACCCAACAATAATGATATAATAACTCAAAAATGAAGCCATTGAAATTTAACGCCGTGCTCAAACAGACCATGTGGGGCGGCGGTAAAATCATTCCATTCAAACATCTTGACGAAAAACTACCCAACGTCGGCGAGAGCTGGGAAATCAGCGGAGTAGCCGGCAGCGAGACCACCGTCAGCGAAGGCGAATACAAAGGTCTCAATTTGAACCAACTGGTTGCCACCCTCGGCGGAGAACTCGTAGGCAACAGAAACCTCGAACGCTTCGGAACAGAATTCCCACTGCTCATCAAGTTCATTGATGCACAACAAGACCTCTCCATCCAAGTTCACCCCAACGACGAGACTGCCCGCCGACAGGGCTACGAACGCGGAAAAACGGAGATGTGGTACTTGATGAAATCGGACCCTGGCGCAAAGCTCTTCAGCGGTCTCAAGCAGCGCATCACACCCGAGGAATACCAGCAAATGGTGGCCAAAGACACCATCTGCGACGCTTTGGCAGAATGCGAAGTCAGCGAAGGCGACGTCTTCTTCCTGCCTGCAGGCCGAATCCATTCCATCGGCACAGGCTGCTTCTTGGTGGAGATTCAGCAAACCAGCGATGTCACATGGCGCATCTACGACTACAAACGCCGCGACCGGGACGGCAACTGCCGGCCTCTGCACACCAAGCAGGCTGCCGAGAGCATCAACTTCGATGTGCTGCCCGACTATCGCACCCACTACCAACCGCAGAAAAACCAGCGTGTGGAGCTCGTGGCATGCCCCCATTTCGTCACATCCGTCTACGACATCGACCAGCCTCTGACGCTCAACTACAGCTCGCTCGACTCGTTTGTTGTGCTCATCGGAATCGAGGGAGAAGCCCGTTTCACCGACAACGAAGGCAACTGTTTCAAGCTGCAGGCAGGTGAAACCATCCTCATTCCCGCCACTACGCAGACGTTGCAAGTGGAGGGTACATTGAAATTCCTGGAAACTTACGTATAGGGGGAAAGTTCCTAACATTGCAAACTCACTGCATCTCCAATCGGAAATCGGTGGGCTTGCGACCCGTTTTGCTCTTGAACTTCGAAGAGAAATAGTCAGGCGACTCGAAGTTCAACCGATAGGCTATCTCCTTGATACTCAGGTTGGTGGCCGACAAAAGCTCTTTGGCTCGTTGCAGACGCAATTCCTGCTGATACATAGCCGGAGCAATGCCCGTGAACTCCTTGAAGAGCTTGCGGAAGTTTGAATAGCTGATACCCATCTCCTCAGCCACCTGCTGGATAGTCAAGTCGCTCTCCAGCGATTCGCGGATGCGCAACCTTGCCCGGTTCACCATGTCCACATGCCCGAGGTCTTTGCTGAGTTCGCGGTTGCGCTCCAGAGAGTACATCAGCCCCACCAAGTGGTTCACAATGCCCGCCAGCGTCTGCTGCGAATAGGCGGCCTCCTCGCGAGCCGTCTGCATAGCCTCGCCGTAGAGATTCACGATGGCGCTGCTGAAGCCAACGTGGTAGATGGGTTTCTTGGGAGAGAGGAATCCAGCCCTCACACGGTCGTCCACATTGCGGCCCTTGAACCCTATCCAATAGCTCTTCCATCCGCGTGTGGACAGCGGATGATAGGTGTGCCATTCACCGGGAAACAGCAGGAAGAGGTCGCCCTCCTTGATGCGCGTCAGCCGCTGGTTGGCCGACTCAAATTCGCCCTCGCCCTCAGTGAGGTAAAGCAGTTGATACTCGTTCAGCACACGGCCTTTCTTCGTGTCGAAATAATAGCCGTCGGCATGTCCGCGCGTAGGATAGACATCGCCCGGAGCAATCTCCTCATACCCCACCGTGCTCACCGTGAGCCCCCACAACGCATCGCGCTCGGTGGCCAACATATACTTGCTCGTTTGCATGATATAGCGATAATAAGTTCCCTGTTTTGACAGGATGAATAGACTTTCGATGGCAAAGTTACGAAAAAAAGTGGGCTTCTACATTGCAAGTTGACAGTTTTTTATTATATTTGCACCAAAGAACATTAAAAACCGAATATCATGCAAAAGTACGCTGACTATATCGAGCAGATTGAAATCGACTCACTCTGGGGTGGCAGAAAGCACATTCTGTGGAACCTGGACCGCCAAGTGAACATCCTCAGCGGAATGAACGGAGTGGGCAAAAGCACCATCATCAACAAGGTGGTGAAAGGACTCGCGCAAGGCGGAGAATTCCCCAGCCACATGCTCAAGGGAGTGAGGCTGAAGGTGTATCCCGAGGATGCCAAGTGGATACGCTACGACATCATCCGTTCGCTCGACAGCCCTGTGCTGGACCTCGAGACCATGACCCATGTCGACACGCGCATCTCTTCGGCACTCGACTTCCAGCTCTATCAGCTGCAACGCAAATACCTCGACTACCAGGTGAACATCGGCAACCGCATCATCGAAACCCTGCAAAGCGGCACCCCCGACGCAGCTGAAAAAGCCCAACAAATCAGCATTCCCAAGCGCCGGTTCCAGGACATCGTTGACGAGTTGTTCCGCGACACGGGAAAGCAAATCATTCGCACCGAAAACGAAATCCGCTTCGCGCAAATCGGAGAGTCGCTGGTGCCCTACCAGCTGTCGAGCGGCGAGAAGCAGATGCTGGCCATCCTGCTCACCGTGCTCGTGGAAGACAACCAGAACTACGTGCTCTTCATGGACGAGCCCGAAGTGAGCCTGCATGTAGACTGGCAGCAGCAACTCATCGACCTCCTGCTCGAACTCAACCCCAACGTGCAAATCATCCTCACCACACACTCGCCAGCCGTCATCATGAACGGATGGGTGGACCATGTGACTGAAGTGTCGGATATCACGGACAAATAAAAAAAAAGGCCATCAAGGGCATAAAGAGGAGTGAGAGGTATAAAGGGACATGAGTCCCCATCCATCACTCAAAAAAACACGATGCTGCCAAACTCTTCGACATCCAAAGCATATGTCCCTTTACGCCCTACCACTCCCCTTTAAACTCTTTAAACCCCTAAATTCCTCCCTCGCTTATGGGCAAACGGCTCAGCGACAACCTGACATCCAAATACTTTGAGGCCGCCAACCGGCTGACCTCGAAAAAAGCACGCCGACGCATCGTGGCCTACGTGGAAAGCTACGACGACGTCTTCTTCTGGCGCACCGTGCTCAGCCGCTTCGAGAACGAGTCGCAATACTTCCAAGTGATGCTCCCCTCCAGATTCGACCACCTCGAGCGCGGCAAGAAAGCCGTGATGATGAGGTTGCTCTCACAACAAGTGGGACACGACATGATAGCCTGTGTCGACGCCGATTACGACTACCTCATGCAAGGCGCCACCGAGACCTCGCGCGAAGTGCTCAGCAACCCCTATGTCTTCCACACCTACGCCTACGCCATCGAAAACCTACAGTGCTACGCGCCCTCGCTCTATGAAGTGTGCGTCGCCACAACACTCAACGACCACGCCATCTTCAACATCGACGAATACCTGAGGCAATACTCGCTCGCCATCTTCCCCCTCTTCGTGTGGAGCATCTGGTACTACAGGTCGCCCAACTACAAAGACTTCACCATCAGCGATTTCAACCGCGTCATCGAGACCGGCAACTTCAACATACAAAACGCCGAACGGCTCATCCAGAACGTGCGGCGCAAAGTGGGTTCGCGCATCCGGCAGCTGCAGCTCGCCAACCCCGACGCCAAAGAGTCCTACCTCGCCGTGAAAGAAGACATCAAACGGCTCGGCGTCACACCCGAAACCACCTACCTCTACATACAAGGCCACAACTTCTTCGACAAAATCGTGGTGCCCATGATGAAGAAAATATGCGACCAGCTCATCCGCGAGCGCCAAAGCGAAATCAACCGCCAAAGCATGCACGGCACACAGCGCCGCAACGAGCTCTCGTGCTACTCGAAGAGCACCGAAGACATCCGAAGCATGCTCAAGAAAAACCTCGGATACATGACCGCAGAGCCCTTCCGCCGCATACAGGCCGACATCCAACGCTTCCTCGACGAAGACAACGCTTCAGCCGCCAACCACGAGCAGCAAGAGCAGCCCGACCCGTCGGCACACGAAGCTTATCAAGAATTCACAGCATATTAACCCTCTCCATCCCACAAAAAAATCCTTCCAATGCTTGCACCGTCGAAACAAAAACACTATATTTGCAAACGATAATGGGAGAAAAATCCCCCAAAAACGCCGACTCATCAAAAACGATGAATCCTCACCTTTTCGAGAACTTTCAAATCAATTACAAACTTAAACCATAAGCAACATGAAAAAAGAATATCTATCACTATTTTTCGCCACCCTTCTGGCAGCAATTCTTTGTACAGGATTCGTTTCCTGCGGAGGAGACGACGATGAGACCGACGAGCCAACCATAACCCTCGACAAGCTCACCAAACTACAAGGCACATTAAGGCAATACGATCCCCCCGTTGAAATCCTCAACGTTCCCTTAGAGGTATGGGTTCCTGGAGATGCCGGTATTGGGCAGACAGGCCATTATGAAACCATAGACAATTATGTCTTCCTTCCCATGAGTGTTCTGGTGTTCAACAAAGACAACACCGTATACAAATACTTAGTGGGCCGTAAGAAGACCGCAGAGTTCCTGAATAAACAAGAAAACTTTGCCAAATACACTTGGACAGATTTCAAGGGATATCCAGATTGGTGCTACTTCAACAACGGCGAGAGCGAGAACCCCAAGAAACTCAATTATCAAGTGAACACCGAAACCATGACCGTGACCTTGTCAAACGGCGAAACCTACCATCTGCACTATATGGACAAAACCTACGAGTTGCACAGCCTTTCCGATAACAGCAACACCTTGAAATACATCCTATGGGACCCCGCTGACAATAGCTTCGTAAAAGACTGAAGAAGATGAAAAAGATGATTCTCACTCTCCTGACAATGGCGGTTGCCCTGTCGGTGAACGCGCAAAGCGGTGCAAAAGCCTATGCCTATATCTTTGACAGTAGTGGCACAGCCACCAACGTGCGTAACGCGCCAAATGGCAAGGTGGTGCAGAAACTGCCCGAAATCGACGGCGGATATGTAGTGGCCCTGCTCGAAGTGAAAAACCAATGGTGGAAGATTGACCCCGTTGTAGAGCTCTACGGCGATTACGACGAAGATGAGAGCATCAAGCTTAAAGGCTCAAGCACAGGCTACTGGGTGCATTATTCCGTTCTGGGATTCACCATCGCTGGCGACAACGAGAATGTTTTGCGCGAGACGCCCTCACCCAACGGCAAACCGCTGAAATTGGGAGCCACCTATTTGGAAGAAACCGGTCTGCGTCCCCTTGAAATCCGGGGAGAATGGATAAAGGTGATCACTGCTGACAAGCGCCACACCGCGTGGATGCCCATCGACAGGATTTGCAGCAACCCCCTCACCACCTGTCCGTAGGCCCTTTCCGCACTCCCCTTCACAACCTCATAGCCCAGACGCCGCTCTGGGCTTTTTCATTTTCACCCCTTTTACCTTTTTACTTTTTTACCTTTTTACCATTACCCCTTTACCTTTTTACCCTTTTACCTTTTTACCTTTTTTATTTTTTACCTTTACCTTTTTACTTTTTTACCCTTTTACTTTTTACCTTTACCCTTTTACCTTTTTACCTTTTTACCTTTTTACCTTTATTTGTCGCGGATTTCACGATTTTTTCTTGGGAGAGAAACTAGTTCATAGTTCATAGGTCTTGGGAGTTTAGGAGTTTGGGAGTTTGGGAGTTTGGACATTAGCCTCAAGCATAGAGCGGCCCGAAGGGCCAACCTGCTCATAGCCCAGGGCATCGCCCTGGGTGAGGGGCGTGCAAGGTAGGACGCGCTGTAAGTGCAAAAGCTTTCAATCGTTTCAAAGCCACAGCATACTCGAGTTGTAATTCTTATGCCCCTGTAGGGCGTTAGTTTGCTCCCATTTTCTTCACCCAAGGCGCTGCCTTGGGCTAGTTGCTGCTGCCCTTTCAGGGCGTTACGAGGTTCCTCCATTTCGTGGTCCCCTCCTTCCTCGAGAACCTTTTCATTTTTCATTTTTAATTTAGCGAAGCGCCTGTTCCTCCAATCGCAATGCATTTCCCAATGCACATCTCTCTCCTCCTCATCCCGAGCCAAGCTCGCCCCCCCGTAGCCTTCCCTCATTCCTCGGAATTACACAGCAAAAGTACAAAATTTATCCCAATCCTCCAAATTTCATGGTAAAAAATCTTTACATTGCTATTTCGTTGTTTTTGCGGCTGCCAAAAGACCACAAATGAGCTGGTCAAAGCTATGCAATGAGGTGGTCATTACATAGCTTTTGCACAATCAAAAAGAATCTAGGCGAAAAAGGGCATTATTCATGCGTATTGTGAAAATGTGTTAAATATCGGTGGGGCAAGACATTTTGTAACATGTAACAATTGTAACATGTAACATTAAGCACCTTCCACATGTGCAAAGCGCCCCCTATACCTATGGGTTATTATAATACATAATATATATATTATATATTATAATAAAAATACTATTCTTACACTCCATTAAAAATTACACGTAAAATCTGAATCTGTCAATTTAAAACCGAAATTTCATCTTGGAATATGGGAACCACCTTAATGTTACATGTTACAAATGTTACATGTTACATTTTTCCTGATTGGGGTTGCCTTTTCCAGATTTGGTTGACAGAAATGGGAAGGTCATCTCCAGCCGTCCCTTCTCCCTCTTTTGAACTGTCAAGCTTGACAGTTGACTTTGTCCCAGTCCGCCCTCCTCCTTTGTCAAAAAAAAATCAAGATATATTTGGGATTGTGCCTCCCAAAACGAACAAAAATCTCGCATTTAACATAAAAAGTCATTGATTCCGCTCAAAATCTCCCGATTTCCTTGTATATTTGCAAAGGAATAATATACAAGCAGACCTTTCGGACGAAGGCGGCCTGAAGGGCCAATCTGCTAACAGCCCAGGGCATCGCCCTGGGTAGGCAAGCAACAAGGAAACAACGCCCTACAGGGGCAACAGCTCTACAACATCATGGCTCAATCGTTATGTA